>NZ_AKJF01000018.1 GCF_000282475.1 Pseudomonas sp. GM78 | reverse complement strand
GAACGTCGACTGGCAGCCGCGACCGCCGGTATCGGCATCGCCACCGGTGAGCTGTACCCGGACATCCGCATCGGCGCGACCATCGGTACGGTCGGAATCCTGGAAAACCTCGGCGAGCCGTCCACCAACCGTTGGGGTTTTGGCCCGTCGCTGACCTGGAACGTGCCGACCAACGGCGCCCGGGCGCGAATTCGCGAGGCTGAAGCGGTGACCCAGGCCACGCTGGCGCATTTCGATGGCGTGGTACTCAACGCCATTCGTGAAACCCAGACCGGCCTGGCCCAGTACACCGCCTTGCTGCAACGCCGTGAGGCCCTGGCGGACGCCGAGCAGTCGGCGAAGCTCGCCGCCGACCAGACCCATCGCTTCTTCCAGGCCGGTCGCGCCTCGTTCCTGGCGGACCTGCAGGCGACCCGCACCTACATCGACGTCACCGCGCAACTGGCCGCTGCCAACACTCAGGTTGCCATCAGCCAGATCGATTTGTTCCTCGCCCTGGGCGGCGGTTGGGAAAGCGGACGAACGCAAGCGTCGAACTCCGGCAAACCCTGAGGCCGTTGCTATGCTTTGAAGTGTTGAACGGGCGTTCGTGAAAAAGCGCCCTGGATTCGCACAAGGCATGCGCAGGTCATGGGGAAACCAATAATGAAAAACCCTTATGCTCTCGGCTTCTGGTGCGCCGTTGTGGCGTTAGTGCTGCTCACGGGCACCTATTTCTACGGCATTATGCTGGCCCACCAGATCGACACGGCGCTGACGTTCCTCGATAGCGTCGCACTGTTGATCGCCGTGATGTCCATTTCGGTGGTGGCCTGGGCCTCGGTCCAGGGCCAGCGAATCAAAAAAAGACAGCTGGAACAAGGCAAGACCCTGGTGATGATCTGGGACACCAAGGTGGCGCTACGGCGTGTCGAATCGGTCTTCGACCGGTATTTCTGGGGCAGCTACTGGCAACCGGGCAGGACCTTCCAGGAAGTCATGGGCGAGCTCACGGGCACACCGCTGGAAAAAAGCCTCGAGAGCTTGAAAAAGCAATGCCTTGAGCTGGACAAACAAGTGGCCGACGACGGTCGGCACTGGCTCAACAATGCCCGCGAGCTGGCTGACGTCGCCACAGCCATGGCCCGCGAGCGCTATCAGCTGGACTTCTGCGACCCGCGCGGGGGGGAAGTGACAGGTGGGGCGGTGATCAACCGGGATTTCGAAGTGTTGATCTACACCTGGACGGCGCGGCTGAAAACCTTTGATCATCAGCTTGATGAGATCGAGGTTCAGTATTCCTGATCGCTTAAACATCGCAGCCTTCGGCAGCTCCTACAGGAGATTCGCATTGCCCCTGTAGGAGCTGCCGAAGGCTGCGATCTTTTTTTCAGGCGACACTTTTTCACCTTTATCCATTGGGCCGCCCGTCGTGCCTGATGCTAATCTGCACCCCACTTTCAGCGCAGTCGTGACCACAACCCGTCATGGGTTCAGGGAAGACGACCACACCTCAACAACGGACATTGAACGGGTCATTCATGAATAAATCAGCAGGCGTGCTCCTGGGAATCGTTGTCGCCATTGGTGCGATCAGCGCCGGCGGAGCTTGGTTCACCGGCACCAAAATCGAAGGTGTGCTCAACACCTCCCTGGCGGATGCCAACAAGCAATTGCAGGCTGCGATGGTCGGTTACAAAGGCACGGCCTCGCTGGAGCTGGTGTCCCTGGAACGCCATGTGTTCAGCAGCACTGCGCATTACCGCCTCAAGGGTGAAGGCGAAATGTTCGGCGAGGCTCCGGTCGAGTTGCTGTTTACCGACCACATCGAACACGGCCCGCTGCCGTTCTCGCGCCTGGTGTCGCTGAAGTGGTTGCCGGTCATGGCCACCAGTCACTACGAACTGGAAAAGACCCCGCTCACGGAAAAATGGTTCGCCGCCACCAAGGACGCTTCGCCGCTCAAAGGCGTGGTCAATATTGGCTACGACAATTCCACCAACGGCACGCTCGAATTGCTGCCGCTGGAAACTGCACTGGATGACAAGTCCAGCCTGAAATTTTCCGGTCTGAAGGTTGATGTCGCGGCCAGCGCCCAGGCGCAGAAGGTCAAGGCCGACGGCTACATGGACAGCCTCAATCTGACCACGGTTTCCGAAGACCAGGCACCGGTGCAGGTCGAGTTGAGCGGTCTCACCCTGGCCAGCAACCTGACAAAAAGCACCTACGGCTATTACACCGGCGATAACACCGTTGAGCTGAGCAACAGTAAAACCACCTTTGGCCCCAAACAGTCGGTGCTGGGCCTGAAGAATTTCGAAATGAAGAACCATACCGAGGAGTCAGGCACCAGCGCTTCCGGGCGCGCCGACTACAAGGTCGGTGAAGTGTCCCTGAACGGCAAGGCTGTGGGTTCCGCCCAACTGGCCATGAGCCTGAAGAACCTCGACATCCCGGCGACGTTGTCGCTGATGCAGATCTACCAGACCAAATTGCAGCCCTATGAGCAGGCTGCAGCCGAGGCTGCCGAAGCCGGTCAACCGGTCCCCGAGCTGAACCTGACCCCGGCAGAAGAAGCGCAGCTTAAAACCGGCCTGGAACAATTGTTGGCGGCCGGCCCGCAGGTGGCCTTGGAGAACCTGTCGTTCAACACCGCCAATGGCGAAAGTCGTGCCAACCTGGTGCTTGACCTGACCAAGCCGCAATCGATCGACCTGCCGGCCGACCAGTTGGTCCGCCAGATGATCGCGCTGCTGGACGTCAACCTGAAAGTGTCCAAGCCGATGCTCGTCGACATACTCAGCGTGCAGTCGCAAATCGACGGCCAGACCGACACCAAGCTCATTGCCGATCAGGCTACTGCCACCGCCGATATGTTCAGCGGCATGGCGGTCGGCTCGCAATTGGCGAAACTGGACGGCAACAACGTCATCGCCCAACTGCACTTCGCCAATAACCAGGTGGAATTCAACGGCCAGAAAATGACCGTCGAGGAGTTTGTCGGTTTCCTGATGAGCAAGTTCAGTAGCCCTGGTGTAGTCCAGGAGCCCTAAACCCGTGTAGGAGCTGCCGCAGGCTGCGATCTTTTGATCTTCGGCGATACAACTGACGCCAAAAATCAAAAGATCGCAGCCTGCGGCAGCTCCTACAGGTCCACTTTAACCGCGGATCAGCCGCCACGCCTCATCCACGGACAACGGCTGCTTCATCCGCTCGGCAAGCATCGCCATCGTGCGCTCTTCATCACAGGCCACGGCCGCCGTCACCACGCCATTTTTACCAAACAGACCAATAAATGGCGGGTTGTCAGGATCACCCTTGAACTCAACCTCGTCCCAGGCTTGCGCGTGGCCCAGGTAGTCGTAGTTTTTGCCAAAGTGCCAGGTCCAGAAATACGGCACGTCGAGGTAATGTTCATCGCCACCGAGCATGTTTGCCGCCGCGATCCGCGCCTGTTGTTGCGCCAGGCGCCAGTGCTCGATGCGCTGGGGCTGGCCGTTGAGTGTGAACGTCGCGATATCGCCAGCCGCCCAGAGTCCGTCGGCTACGCGCATCCCGCCGTCGACCAGCAGCGACTGGTCCTTTTCCTTCGGCAGATCGGCAAAGGGCGCAGTGGCGGGGGTGACGCCAATTCCGACCAGCACCAGGTCCGCCGGCAAACGCTGATCATTATCCAGGCGCACCGCTTCGACTCGCGTCGTTCCTTCGATCTGCGCTGCCTGCCCCTCGGATCGGTACACCACGCCGTTGGCCTGGTGCAGGGCCAGGATCGCCTTGCCGACGCTGTCGCCGAACTGTTTGGCAAAAGGCACCGGATGGCGCGCCAGAACCGTGACCTCCAGGCCGTATTGGCGCAGGGAGGAAGCAGACTCCATGGCGATAAAACTGTCGCCGATGATCACCGCCCGCTGACCGGCCTTGGCGGTCTGCAGAATCTGTTGCGCATCTGCCTTGGAACGCAAGACGAACACCTGCGGCAGGTCCGCGCCGGGCAATTGCAGTCGATCGGGGATGCCGCCTGTCGCCAGCAATGCGGCGTCGTAGTTCAGCGATTGGCCGTCGACCAGTCGCAGTGTTTTGTTCGCCGCATCCAGGCTCGCCACTTCAGCGTTGATTCGCTCGACTCTTTGCTCGCGATAAAAGTCTTCCTCGCGCAGGGGCGGGATTTCTTCCAGCGGCGTCTCACCGGCAATCACGAATTTGCTCAGTACCGTGCGGTCGTACCCGGCGCCGGTTTCACGGTCGATCAACAGCACCCGTCCACCAAAGCCCATTTCGCGCAGGGCCGATGCCGCCGCCGTGCCCGCGGCACCCGCACCGACAATCACAAAGGTGCGCTCGTCATCGGCCGGTGGCGTGTGGGCGTCCCGCAGTGGCTGATCGTCGACCCAGACTTCGTCCCCGCGCACTTCAAGAGGGTAGCGCTTGAGGCTGTCCAGGGCGGGCGGTTCACACAGTCCGCCGTCCTCGATCCGAAACTGGCCCTTGTGCCATGGACATGTCAGCCGCCCATGGCAGAGCGCGCCTTCGACCAGCGGCGCGCCGGCATGCGGGCATTCGCCCTGATAGGCGCGCACTTGATCGCCGACTTTCAGTAGGAGGATCTTGCTGTCCTGGATGCTGACTTCCAGGCCACGGTCTTCGGGTATATCAGCGAGACGGGCAACGCGATGCAGGGTCATGATCGCTCTCCAGACAGGCGTTTCAATTAAGAGTCTGGCGCTTAATTCGAGGTTCAGCCAATTCCCACTGCCACCGCGCGAACGGTCCGGCTATAGTTTGCTCGCCGACCTCGGCCCCACCCGCACCAGGTACTCCCGGTATGACCCGATTGACCTCTCTGACCCCTTGGCTGGCGGCCGTAGCAGTCGCCCTTTGCGTGCAATTTCCGGCGCAGGCGGCCCAGGAACATTTCACTCTGAACATCCCGGGCGTCTCGGATGACCGATTGTTCACCTCGGCCGCCGCCAGCGACGCCCAGGGTTGTGGCGGACACAATGTTTCGCCGGCGCTGAACTGGAGCGCGGGCCCTGCAGGCACGCTCAGCTACGCCATCGTCATGCACGACCCGGATGGCCAAAAAGGCCAGGGCGTCGACAATTGGGTGCATTACGGCATCAAGGCCGGCACTCACCAGATTCCGGCAGGTGTCGGCACAAAATCCGGGCTCGAGGGTGTCGGCGGCACCAACAGCAAAGGCACTACGGGGTACGTCGGTCCTTGCCCACCCGTTGGCGACAGCGCGCATCATTACATCATCCAGATCTTCGCCCTGGACCTGGCCCCGGATGCCCTGCCAGCCGGCCTGACGCGCACCCAGCTGCTGGAGAAAATCAAAGGTCATGTGCTGAAAAACAGCAGCGTGGTCCGGCGTTACCACCGCTAAAATTTTTTCGCGCGGGTTAACCCGAACCGATCGGGCTGTCCGTCTCACAGGATGAATGGATCAAATTCCTCCTGAGGTCAGCCCCATGTCTCTCCCTCTGCATGTTCTACGTCCGGTCGCCCAGGGTTTCACCGCCGGGCTGTTGCTGGCGATTGCCGGTTGCGGCGTTTCTTCGAAGCCTGAGTCTGCAACGGTACCGCCACCGGCTCAGGCTGAGCTGAAAAGCGAAGCCTTGGTGCAACATGAAACCGCCATGGCTGATGCCGCGGTGGCTAAACGCAGCGTAGGCGCGGCGCCCATGACCAGTTTCGCGCCAATGCCTGCCGGAGAGGCTTATCCACAGGGTTATCGCGACGAGCAGCGCGAGCAATATCAGGCCCTCACGGATAACCCGATCCACAGCGTCGCCCAGGCGCCGGTCTCGACCTTCAGCGCCGACGTCGACACGGGCGCTTACGCGAATGTCCGCCGTTTGCTCAACCAGGGGCGACTGCCACCGGAAGGGGCGGTGCGGCTGGAAGAGATGGTCAATTACTTCCCTTACGACTACGCCTTGCCCACCGACGGCTCGCCCTTCGGTGTGACCACGGAGCTGGCAGCGTCACCCTGGAACCCGCACACGCGCTTGTTGCGCATCGGCATCAAGGCTTCGGATCGCGCGGTCGCGGAACTGGCGCCGGCGAACCTGGTGTTCCTGGTGGACGTTTCCGGCTCGATGGATCGCCGCGAGGGCCTGCCGTTGGTCAAAAGCACCCTGAAACTGCTGGTCGATCAACTGCGTGAACAGGATCGGGTTTCGTTGGTGGTCTACGCCGGGGAATCGCGCGTGGTACTCGAATCCACTTCCGGACGGGAAAAAGCGAAGATTCGTACAGCCATCGACCAATTGACCGCGGGCGGCTCCACCGCCGGAGCCTCGGGCATCGAACTGGCTTATCAACAGGCGCAACAGGCATTTATCCCCAAGGGCATCAACCGTGTGCTGCTGGCCACGGACGGTGACTTCAATGTTGGCGTCAGCGACTTCGACAGCCTCAAGCAAATGGCTGTGGATAAACGCAAGACGGGCGTATCCCTGACCACCCTGGGTTTCGGTGTGGATAACTACAATGAACACCTGATGGAGCAACTGGCCGATGCCGGCGATGGCAACTACGCCTACATCGACAACCTGCGTGAGGCGCGCAAGGTGCTGGTGGATCAACTCGGCTCGACCCTTGCCGTCGTGGCGAAAAACGTCAAGCTGCAAGTGGAATTCAACCCCGCGCACGTCAGCGAATATCGCCTGCTGGGTTATGAAAACCGTGCATTGAAGCGTGAGGATTTCAGCAATGACAAGGTTGATGCCGGTGAAATCGGTGCAGGGCACACAGTGACTGCGTTGTACGAAATTGTCCCCAAGGGTGAGAAGGGTTGGCTGGAGCCGCTGCGCTACGCTCAACCGGGCGCCGCTGTTTCCGAAAAACAGGGCGAATTGGCGATGCTGCGTGTGCGTTATCAATTGCCGGAAGGTGGCAACAGTCGCCTGATCGAGCGCCCGATCGTTGACTCCCCGAATGGCAAGGCCAGCGATGACCTGCGTTTTGCCGCGGCAGTGGCAGCGTTTTCCCAACAACTCAAGGATGGACGCTACACCGGCGAATTCAGCCTCAAGGACACTGAAGCGCTGGCCCGTGGCGCTCGGGGCGATGACCGCTTCGGCCTGCGCAGCGAGTTCATACAATTGGTGGAACTGGCGCAGAGCCTGCGCACCACCACGGCGTCGAATCCAACTGCCACCGAACGACGGATTGAATAGTGAGCCGATTAAAGGGGTTCATCAGCCAGCTGTTTGCACCGGCAAGCAGCCTTGAGGCCAGCAGCGACGAATCGCTGCTGGCCCGTTATCGCGAGGGCGACGGTGCGGCGTTCGAGATTCTGTACGCGCGCCATCGCCAGGGGTTGTACCGATTTCTGCTGGGGTTGAGTGGCAGGGCTGAACTCGCCGAGGAGGTCTACCAGGAAACCTGGTTGAGCTTGATCCGCAGCGGCAGTCAGCCACAAGGTCGGGCGACTTTTCGTACCTGGCTCTACCAGATTGCCCGCAACCGCTTGATCGATCACTGGCGCAAACACGGCGCCCATCAACCGCTGCACGACAGCTACGACGAACAGGCCCATGCCCTGCCCGACGAGGCGGCCGACCCTGAGCAGCTGCTGAGCCTGAGCCGCGACAGCCAGCGCCTCGAAGCCGCCCTGCAAGCCTTGCCGGCCGACCAGCGCGAAGTGTTCCTGCTGCGCGCCTACAGCGATCTCGATTTGCCACAGATCGCCACCCTCACCGAAACACCGCTGGAAACCGTCAAGAGCCGCTTGCGTTACGCCCAGCAAAAACTGCGTCGGCTGCTGGCCGAGGAGGTACTGACATGACTGACGCCAAGCACACCACGGAACACCAAACGCTCGAACATTACCGCGAGCAGGCCACCGGCGAACCACCGGCGCATCTCGACGCCTTGATACTGGCCGCCGCACGCAACGCCGTGCCCACGCCGAAGCCAGGCCTGTGGCAACGCTGGATTCGCGCCTGCCAGCAACCCCGCTGGCAAGTGGCATTCGCCAGCCTCGTTGGCATCGCGCTGATGCTCTCGCTGGTGCAACGCACACCTGAGCAAGTGCCAGGCTACAACTTCGCGCCCGCGCCCAAAGCCTCGGCACCGATCGCCAAACAGGAAGCCGAAGTAGCGCCGCCAGCGGCGGCCCGTTCCCTGAAGGCCCCGGTTGGCGCGCTCTCCGCCCCTGCTCCCGCCGCACCCATGGCGGAATCGATGGCCCCGGCGCAAGCAGAATCCTTCAGTGCCGACATGGCGGACGAAGCCAAAGCCAGCAAGCGCGCCGCGGCCCCGGTGAAATCCCTAAATGAACAATTGCGTGAAGTGCTCCGCCTGCAAAAAGACGGACACAAGCAAGCCGCCGATAAACTGCTGGCCGACTTGCAAAAACACTTCCCCGACGAAAACCTCACCGCCCGACTCAAGGACCTACAGAAAAACTGACCGGCATAACGCTCGACAATTTGGCATCAAGGCCCGAAAGCGCGCACTATCGGGCCATAGTCGATGCGTTGGAGGATGCCGTGACAAAAAAAATCGACCGCATCGCCCAAATGCTCAACTGCCCGGAAAAGGGCGAGGAATTACGGCGAGCAATCACTGAAAGTCGTAAGGATTTTCTACTGAACCAGCAGGAAGAGGGGGATGCTGAGGAAGAGGACGTTCTTGAAGAGGAAGAATTCGAGGACGATGAGGATGATGAATACGACGAGTTTGACTGGACGACAGAATGAAAAAAACCGCTTCGGCGGTTTTTTTATTAGGGGCACTACCGACGCCCTTATTAATGTCATGACGGAAATACCTTGCATGCCTGATTTAGTGTGCATACAATAAATCAATGCAAATAACCTTCGATCCTGCCAAGCGTGACAAGACCCTGATCGAGCGTGGGGTTGATTTTGCCGACGCTGCTGCCGTCTTTGCCGGTCACCACTTCACCGCCGAGGACGCGCGACAGGAATACGGAGAGGTCCGATTTATCACCGTTGGCCTTTTGATCGGTCGAATGGTTGTAATGGTCTGGACGCCTCGCGGCGAGGCTCGCCGCATCATCTCCATGAGGAAAGCCAATGAGCGCGAACAAACTCAATACCGAAGCCGTCTGGGTTGACCCAGATGATGCACCGGAACTCACAGATGCTTTCTTTGAGCACGCCGACGAATTCAAGGGCGCTCGCCTTGTTCGGCGCGGCAGGCCAAAGGCGGATGTAGTGCGTGAACGGATTACGATCCGGCTTGAAGCTGACGTGCTGGCGCAGTTCAAGGCCTCGGGGCCAGGCTGGCAAACACGTATGAACGCCGCCCTGGCCGACTGGCTCAAAACGCACACGCCCAGTGAATTGAAGGCGTAACCACGGGTGCGCCTCGCCCCCTCAGCGGCGAGCATTAACGCGGAGCAACCGGCTTACCGTCAGCTCACAAAAAATGTGATGCACTCACTGAAATCCTGTAGACGACACCCACAAAAAAGCCCCAGACCCTACGGCCTGAGGCTTTCTCGTTTCTACGTATGGTGCACCAGGCGGGATTCGAACCCACGACCCCTGCCTTCGGAGGGCAGTACTCTATCCAGCTGAGCTACTGGTGCAGCGGGCGCCATGATACGCATATGCAATGCGGGCGTCCATGCTGCTGAATCGCTTGCGTTTTTTAAAAGCGTAACCTGTGTTTGCTACGTTGATCAGAAAATAGCAGCAAATGCGGCGTTTTCGTTCTTTTTTTCGAACAGGCTATTGTCCTTTACCCCCTTTGATCCTAGGATTCGTTTGAGATTTCAAACGCTCTTGTCTGGGTGCTGAACCGCACGATTTGAATCAGTGCGCTATTTATGTGCTTCAGCCCGGTGAATGATTTCCCTGACGGCAGCCTACTGAGGCGCCTTTCTACAATCATAATTTGCTCCGCGCGTGCGCGGTGCTGTTAAGGAAAGCCGACATGCAGCTTAAAGACACCCAG
>NZ_AKJF01000017.1 GCF_000282475.1 Pseudomonas sp. GM78 | reverse complement strand
AAACGATAGCGCCTTCAGTACCAGGATGGGCGTAGATCATGGTGGTGTTCTCTTGTTGTTTTTGGTCGTGACCGTCCTCGGGACGGCCACTGTCAGTTCGTTGCACAAGCCAGACAGGCTCAGCAGCCCTGAGGGGTTTCCCCACGGGCCAGACGCGCATTGATGTCCTCGATGACCGCCGGCAAATCGACGATGGTGTCGATCAGGTAGTGCGGGCGCGAACCTTCGAACATCTTGACGATGCGCGCGCGTTCCTCGGCCAGTTGCTCCAGGGATAAACGCTTGAACTCGTCATAGGTCAGGCCCAGCGCATTGCCGGAGCAGGTCAGCGCGACGGTCCACATGCCCGCGCTGCGCCCTTCGAGAATGCCTGGCCAGGTGTCATCGACCTTCACACAAGCGGCGACGTCGCTGATGCCCAGCGCGATGACGTTGGCCAAGGCTTGAGCCGGGTGCGGACGCCCATTGGGCACTTCGTCGGTCGCCACCACGTGGTCGGTGACATAGCCATTCTTGCGCGCCAGCTCCACGACTTTTTCCATGACCACGGCCGGGTAGCCGGAGCAAGAGCCGATTTTCAGACCCTTGTCGCGCAAGCCGTTGATGGTCTCCAGCGCGCCGGGAATCAGCGCCGAGTGCAGCGCGATCTTCTCGATCTGCAGCGGCATGAAGCGCTCGTAGAGGGCGGTGACATCATCGTCGGTTGGCAAGCGGCCGAAGACGGCATGGTAGCGGTCGGCAATCTGCGGCTCGTTGCACAGCGTGCGGATGTGGTCCCACTTGCCCATGCCCATCGGCCCGCGGGCTTCTTGCAGGGACACCGCGACGCCGAACTCGGCAAAGGCTTCGACGAAAATCTGCGTCGGTGCGAAAGAACCGAAATCCACGACGGTGCCCGCCCAGTCCAGAACCACGGCTTGCAATTGCGAAGGTTGTTTGTAATTCATGATGATTGCTCCAGTGATCAGTGTTTAAGGGGGGTCGGGTTCAGGAATTGGTGCCGAGGATGACCGGCTGTACGGGTGTCGAGGCCAACACCGTGTTTTCCACCGTTTTCGGGCGGCTGTTCCAGAATGGCACCAGCATGAGGCTGGCCAGCAGTGCGGCGCCGGTGAACACCAGGAACACGGTGATGGTGTCGAAGTAACCCGGCAGCAGGCCGCCGAGCACCGCACCCACCGAGCCACAGCCATTGACGAAGCCTGCCGCGGAGGCCGCGCCGTCCTTGCTGCCGAAGTCGATCGCCGCCGAGCCGCTGAGCATCGAGTCCGGCCCGTAGAGGGACAGGCCCATCATGAACAGCAGGCCGACCACGATGTAGAGGCTGCCGCTTTGCATGGCCGGAACGAACAGCGCAAGGCAGACAGTCAGGACCACCAGGCTCAGGACACAGACGGGGATGCGACGGGCGCCGAAGTACTTGTCCGAGGCGATACCGATGAGGATCGGGCCGATCAGGCCAGCCAGTTCAAACGAGGTGGGAACGATGGCGGAGGCCACCTTGCCGATCTCGGGCATGCGTTCGTAGATGATCACCGGCCCCCACAGGAGGATGGCGTAGCGCGCTGGCTTGAGCATGAAGTAGGCGAGGCCCAGCACCAGCACGGTTCGATTTTTCATCACCGTGCGTAAGCCGGCCCACATGCTTTCGCGCGGCACCACGACATTGCTGACGGGTTCGATTTCGATCTCGACCGGAGGAAGGCCGACGTCTTCCGGTTTGTTGCGTTGCAGGAAGAAGAACAGCACCGCCACCACCAGAACCACTACGGCGCTGCTGATGAATGCGAGGCGCCAGTCGTGGTAATGGTTGTAGGCCCACCAACCGGCAAACGGTGTGGCGACCAGGCCACCGAAGGCGTAGGAGGTGCTCCACAAACCCAGGACGCGGCCACGTTCGCCAGTGCTGAAGAAACTGCCGACGTTCTTGCACAGCCCCGACCAGCCGGTGGACTGGGCAAGGCCCTGGACCAGCATGCAGGAGGCGAAAATCGGCAGGGTGGCGTAGGTACCCATGAGCAACGCGGCCAACGCCGAGATGACCAGCCCGCTGAGGACCACGACCCTGGGACCGAAGCGGTCGGAGAAGTTGCCCCACAGGAACTGCCCCACGGCATAGGCCGTCAGGTAGAGGGCGTCGAGATTGGCCATCATGGCTTTTTCGAGCATGAAGTCCGGGTCTTCGCCAATGCCCAGTTTCGCGACGGAAAACGCCTTGCGGGTGAAGTAGAAAGCGGCATATGCCACCCAGGTAATCAGGAAAACTTGCACACGCCAACGCTGGAGCGATTTCCAGCCGGTTGCGAGAGGACTTGTAGCGTTCTTGTTCATGGTGTTCTGATCCCGTATGTGGTGCCAGACAGCGCAAAGTAATGGGTTTTGTTTTTGTTTTCGGTACAGAAAGTCAGTCCACGCACACGACATCGATGAGATGGCCGTGAGGTGGCATCCAGCTTTAAGCATTAACTTGACGCGGTCGCTGACGCTTGCCCGGCTGCGCCTGGTGCTCAGTCAGCGAGTCCATGTTGAAAAAAAGATCCCTGTCCAAAGGTGCTACCCATTGCACCCGTGCTCGAATGACAAAGACCTTTAAAGGGCGATCAGCCTGCCGGCAGATGCATGTCGACGTTCATCGCCACCAGACTGTCGGCGATGGCGCGCAGCAATTGATGGACGATGTACTCGTCGATCTGGCCGATGCAGCCGATACGAAAACTGTCGGCAACAGTGAGTTTGCCGGGATAGATGATGAACTGGCGGGCCTTGAGTTCGTCGTAGAAACGCTTGAACTCAAAGTTCGGATGTTCCGGGCTGAAGAACGTGGTGATGATCGGCGACAGCCAACGGTCTTCGAGCAACGTTTTGAAGCCAAGTTTGCGCATGCCTGCAACCAGTACATCGCGATTGCGCGTGTAGCGCGCCAGGCGGCCATGCACGCCACCTTCGGCAGCGTGTTGCTCCAGGGCCTTATGGAACGCCACGACGCTGTGGGTCGGCGGGGTGAAGCGCCATTGGCCGGTGCGCTCCATGTACACCCACTGCTCGTACAGATCCAGGCTCAACGAGTTGGCGCGGCCCTTGGCGGCCTCCAGTACTGAGCGGCGGATGATGACGAAACCGAACCCCGGGATACCCTCGATGCATTTGTTGGCAGAGGACACCACCACGTCGAACGCAATGTCATTGACCGTCAGGGGCACGGCGCCGAAGGAGCTCATGGCATCGATGATCAGGCTCTTGCCATGCGCCTTCACCACATCGGCGATTTCGCGCAGCGGGTTGAGAATGCCTGAGCTGGTTTCGCAATGGACGAGGAAGACGTTGGTGACGTCCGGATTGTCCCTGAGCAGGGCGTCGACTTCCTCGGGCTGCGGCGGCAGGTAATCGCCTTTGTCCAGGGTGATGAAGGCGCGACCGAGGTATTCCAGGGTCTTGGTGGCGCGTTGGCCGTAGGCGCCATTCATCAGCACCAGTGCCTTGCCGTCACGCGGGATGGCCGTGGCCAGGGCCGCTTCCACCGAGTAGCTGCCGCTGCCTTGCAACGGCACGCAGGCGAAGCTGTCATCCGTTACACCCGCCATGCCCAGCAGGTTCTGGCGAACCTCGGCCGTGACTTGATTGAAGGCAACGTCCCATGAGCCCCAGTCGCGCAACATGGCTTCCTTGGTGGCCCTGGACGTGGTCAATGGCCCTGGGGTCAGCAGGTAGGGTTCACCCAAGACTGGTGTAGCCAGTGCCTGCGGGGTCGGAAATTCAGCTTTGGTCATGATCTTCTCCGGCGGTGTTGTTTTTGTGGGGGAGTGATGCATGGAGTGATCAAAACACTTGCACAAAAATAACTGAAATCGATTTATCACATGTCACAAACAAGCTGGGCTTATAAGTTGAAATAGAGGCGCAGCGATGCACTTACGCCGAAATCAGACGGTTGAAACTCAGAAACCCCGCCTGGCAAGCGCCAGGCGGGGTTGATCATCAAACCGATATCGCAGATCTGTCGCTGCGCTAGGCCTTGTCCGACTTGCCGGCCGCCGCGGCGAATTTCGCCAGGCGCACATCCAGCCGACGGGGGCGCAGGTTGCGGTCCTCGGCATGCTCCTTGCGCCGGATGGCGTTGCGCACCATCAGCGAGCCCAGGTAGCGGATCGGTTCTGGCGGGAAGTGGCCGAGTGGACCTTGCACCAGCGGTGAGCGTGTCCAGGGATTGTCCACGCCCAGCACCAGCGACGAGAGAATTTGCCCTCCCATGTGACAGGGCCCGACGCCGCTGCCGGAATAGCCGAAGCCATAAAACACGTTGCCGCTTGCGCCCATGCGGCCGAAGAACGGCAGCCCGGTGACGGAGCGATCGGACGGGCCGTTCCAGGTGGCGGCAATGCCGACATCGGCAAAGTCCGGAAAGAACTCGCTCAGGGTATTGCGCAGTAACCCCTTGTAGGGCGAAGGCTGGTCAAACACCGGCAGGATGCGCCCGCCATAAGCGAAGGTATTGCCGCCTTTGCCGAGCATGATCCGGCCGTCCGGGGTGTTGTGGTAGTAGTGCACGAAGATGCGCGAGTCGAGCACGGTGACCCCGCTGGTCAGGCCGATTTTTTCGAGCAGGTCGGGACGTGGCTCGGTGATGATCATGTCGCTGGAGACAATCGCCACCGAGCGCGAAAACTCCGGAAAAGCTCGGGCCATCCAGGCGTTGATGGCCAAGACCACGCGCTTGGTCACGACGCGCCCGCCCGGCGTTTTGACGGTGGCCGGCAGCCCGTGTTCGAGGCCGGTCATTGGCGAACCCTCGTGGATTCGCACACCAAGTTCGAGGGCCACCCGGCGCAGGCCGCGCACCAGCTTGCCCGGTTGCACACTGGCCGCCGCGGGAGAGAACCAGCCTTCGACGTGCCGGGTTGAACCCGACATGCGTTGCACTTCAGGGAGCGCGCGCTTGCTGAAGGAATTGATGCCATGGCGCTCCAGCGCTGCGATCACCCCGTCCGTCGAGCCGACCTGGGCGCGGTTGGTCGCGGTGTAGAGCGTGCCATCGAGACGGTAGTCGGCGTCCATCGCGTATTTTTTGCAAAAGTCGCCGATGGCGTAAATGCTCTGTTCCGATTCCTTGACCAGGCGCACCGCCTCCTCGACGCCGAACAAGCGCTCCAGGGTGAAGAACTTGGCCGACCAGGACAGCGCACAGCCGCCGTTGCGTCCACTGGCACCGGCGCCGCAGATGTCCGCTTCGACGATGACCACGTCCAGCTCGGGGTTCTGTTCCTTGAGCATGATGGCGGTCCACAGACCGGTGTAACCGCCGCCGACGATGCAGACATCGGCCTGGGTGTCCTGGCGCAAGGGCGGGCAGGGCGTGTCGGATTGGCTTTTCAGGGCCTGGTCGAGCCAGTAGGGGCGCATGGGGTGTCTCCATCAGGGGATCGGGGTAGGGCGGTGGGATTGAGGAAGCGATCAGCCGCACGCAGCGACCACGATCATTTCCACGCGCCAACCGGGGTCGATCAGATTGGCCAGGGTGCAAGCGCGTGCGGGGGCGTGGCCTTCGGGGAAAAATTCGTCCCAGACCCTGTTCAGCCCTTCGTAGTCCTCGCGATGGGCCAGCAGGATGCGCACCGAAAGCACCCGGTTGCGGTGGCTGCCGGCACTGAGCAACAGCTGCTCGATCGCGCAAAGCACCTCGTGGGTCTGTGCCTCGATACCGCCGCTGAGGTCCGAGGCAACCTGGCCTCCGATGTAGAGGACGTTGTCATGCCGGACCATGTCCGAACGGCGTTTTACCGTGGCGAAACGTTCGATTTCCATTAGGCATTCCTGAGTGATTAGCGCTGCGGCTCAGCGGCTAAGGCATTTGCGAAATCCATCCTTGCAGTTCATTGTTCATAAATAAAATCGATTTATCGTATGCATGAATAAGTTGAAACTATAGGAAGGCCACCCATGACCATTTCCCATACCCAGCTCAAGGCTTTCCACGCCGTGGCCACCCATGGCAGTTTCACCCGCGCGGCCGAGCAGCTGTGCCTGTCCCAGCCGGCGGTGTCCGACCAGGTGCGCAAGCTCGAGGATTACTACGGTGTGATGGTGTTTTACCGTGACAAACGCCTGGTGCGCCTGACCGAAGTGGGCGAGCGCTTGTTCGGCCTGACCCAGCGCCTGTTCGACATCAGCGTCGATGCCCACGACATGTTGATGGACTACCGCACGCTGTCGACGGGCACCCTCAACCTGGCTGTGGACGCGCCGGTGCATGTACTGCCCTATGTCGCGCGCTTCTGTGCGCGATACCCGGGTGTGGATGTGAAAGTTGAAACGGCCAACACCGATGAGGTCCTGCAGCGGTTGTTCGGCCACCAGGCCGACATCGCCCTGCTGGGGCGCAATATCGAAGATGACCGGTTGCTCAAGCTGCCGCTGCGCAGCGACCCGATGCTCGCCTTCGTCGCCCATGACCATCCCTGGGCACAGCGAACATCCATCTGCCTCGCCGACCTGGACAACACGCCCCTGGTGTTGCGCGAGCAGGGCTCGGTGACGCGGCTATCCCTGGAAGAGGCGATGGCGACGGCGGGCTTGCGCGTTCGCAAGGCCATCGAGGTGGAGGGGCGTGAAGCGGCGCGCGAGGCCGTGGCCATCGGCATGGGTGTGGGCGTCGTCTCGGCGGCCGAGCTCGGTTCGGATTCGCGCATTCGCGGATTGCCGATCGTCGATTGCCAGCATCGCTTCACCGAAACCCTGGTTTGCCTTCGGGCGCAGAGTTCCCGACGCATCCTGACGACCTTCTTTGACATTGTCAGGGAGGTGGCGGGGGAGTGATTTGCATAAGTGCTTGAGTTCGTCGGTGACCGCCTTCCAACACAGACCGCACTTAGGGGTATTAGCTGTACAAAATTATAATTTGGTATAGCTTTTAAAGGTCCCTTGAGGCGCATCGAGGCCTTTGCACGTATGAAGACAGACCGCTTTATCCGCCACGCGGTCTGTCTTGTTCTGATGCTCCAGAGTCCAGGACTGTTGGCTGATTGGCGCGAGGCCCTGCCCGATGCGCGTCGGATGGGGGGCGGGGAGATGCGCGTATTCGGTTTCTCCATCTACAGCGCGCAATTGTGGAGCCCGCGCCTGCTTGCCGGTAATCCGCCAGGCGCGGATGTGCCGTTTGCGCTGGAGCTGACCTACCGTCGCTCGATCAGTCGCGAGGATCTGGTCGAGGCCAGCATCAAGGAAATGCGGCGCCTGTCGCCCACCCCGCCGAATTCGCAACTGATGGCCCGTTGGGAGCGCGAGATGCAGAAGGCGTTTGTCGATGTGCGCGCCGGTGACCGCATCACAGGCGTCTATTTGCCCCGAGAGGGCGCACGTTTTTACGTCGCAGAGACTCTGCGGCATGTGGTGAGGGATGAGGCGTTCGCCGAAGCCTTTTTCGCCATCTGGCTTGACCCCCGAACCCGCGATCCGCAGCTACGCGCCCAATTGCTGGGCACCCCGAAACCCTGAAACCGTTGAGGATCTGCGCATGTTGAGGATATGGCTACTGTTGCTGTGCATCGGCCTTGCAAGTTGCAGCCGGGTGGATGTGCAGACCTACAGCCAGGAATCGCCCAAGCTTGATTTGCGCGAATTTTTCGAGGGGCGGGTTGAAGCCTGGGGCATGTTTCAGAAGCGCTCAGGCGAGGTCACCAAACGCTTCCACGTAGAGGTCATCGGCCACTCCGAAGGTAACCGGCTGATCCTCGACGAGTCATTTACGTACAGCGACGGTACTCGGCAAAAACGGGTGTGGACGTTAACCCCGGCCGGACCTGGCCAATGGCGTGGAACCGCTGGCGACGTGGTGGGCGAGGCGCGTGGTGAGGTGGCAGGTAATGCGTTGCGCTGGAGCTATGTGCTGAGGTTGCCGGTGGATGGCAAGGAGTATGAGGTTCATCTGGACGACTGGATGTACTTGATGGACAAGAACACCCTGATCAATCGCTCGTTCATGACCAAGTTCGATGTGGAGGTTGGCCAGATCACCTTGTTCTTTCGCAAGCAGTCTTGAGTCAACGAGCAGGCTGTCCGGCCATCCAGTGCAATGCCGGCATCAACATCGCCCAAATCAATGCGAGTATCAGAATGCTGGGCCAAACACCCAGCGGTAGCTCCACGTCTGCCAGGCTGGCGCCCCCCCAGTAGGAGAGAGGCCCGCCAGTAGCCCCCAGTAGGCTACCCACCCACCAGGGACGCGCTGTCCAGCTCAGGCTGTGACGCAAAGTGCTGGCGAAAAGTACCCAGAGTATTGCCAGCCAGAGCGGCAAAATGAGCGCGGCACCGGGAAACCGGAATACCCCGAGGTGCAATAGAGCACTGTCCAGGACCCAGCCGCAGGCGGACACCTTGAGCAGACAACGCCACTCCTCAGGGGTGTTGGAAATCCATAGCAGGTGTATGGCCAGGCAGGTCATTGCAATCAGCAACAGCCACGGCCGTTGCGCCCCCAGCACGCAGGCGAACCAACCGATCTGGAAAAGCCCTGCGTTGAGCAACAACCGGCCTCGCACGCTCACGCCTCCAGGCCGAACGGCTGCGGCCGTGCCCCGGGTTTGGCGAGTAAAAGGTGCGCAGTGCCGATGCTTCGTTCCAGAAAGCCGCCCTCGCAGTAGCACAGGTAAAATTCCCACAGGCGGAAAAATGCCTGGTCGTAGCCCAACGCTTCCAGGTTGTGTCGACTGCGCCTCAGGTTGTCGTGCCACAGGCGAAGCGTGCGTGCGTAATGCAGGCCGAAATCTTCCATGTGATGAAGGTTCAGGTCGGTGTCGCGACTGATGGTGTGCAGCAGGGTGCTCACCGAAGGCAAGGCGCCTCCCGGGAAGATATAGCGTTGGATGAAGTCGACGGTTTTTTTCGCCTGCTCGTAGCGCTGGTCTCGAATGGTGATGACCTGCAACAGCATGAGCCCGTGGTCCTTGAGCAGGTGGGCGCACTGTTTGAAGTAGGTGGGCAGGAAGCGGTGGCCGACGGCCTCGACCATCTCGATCGACACCAGCTTGTCGTATTTGCCCGTCAGGTCACGATAGTCCTGCAGCAGCAGGGTGATGCGATCTTCCAGGGACTGTTCTTCGATCAGGCGCCGGGCGTAGGCAAACTGCTCACGCGACAGCGTGGTGGTCGTGACTTTGCAGCCGTAGCGGGTGGCCGCATAAATGGCCATGGCGCCCCAGCCCGTGCCGATCTCCAGCAGGTGGTCACCGGGTTTGAGATCGAGCTTTTGGCAGATGCGCTCCAGCTTGTACATCTGAGCTTGTTCGAGGCTATCGCTGTTGGAGCGGAACATGGCTGCCGAGTACATCATGCTGGGGTCCAGCAGTTGTTCAAACAGCGCATTGCCCAGGTCGTAGTGCGCGCGAATGTTGCGCTGCGAGCCTTGGCGGGTGTTGCGGTTGAGCCAGTGCAGTGCTTTTACCAGTGGACGGCGTAGACGTGCCAGGCCACGCTCCATTCCATCCAGCACGTCGAGGTTGGCAACGAATACCCGGACCACGGCCGTCAGGTCGGGGCTGCTCCAGTACCCATGGATATAGGCCTCGCCAGCGCCAATTGAGCCATTCACCGCCAGCATTGGCCAGAGCGCCGCATTGTGCACTTCGATTTCGCCATGGGGTGCCGCACCAGGCTGGCCGAAGCTCAGTGGCTCACCGTCGACGATGATCACCAGATGCCCGTGGCGCAGCTGCGCCAGTTGACGCAAGACGCCTTTCTTCAGCATACGGGCGCCTATCCCGTTGGCAGCAGCGCCACACGTTATCGGGGTCAGGCTAGGGTTCGTCATGGCGAGACTCCAGGTTCGCGGTGCGGTATTCACCGGCGGCGGCTTTGTGGGAGAACAGCGGCAGACGCTTGAGCAGCAGACGCAGGGCCTGCGAGTAAATGCCGAGCAGGGTCTTGCCGGTCATCCAGGGAAAGTCCAGAAGGTGGCGATGCAGGCTTTGGCGCGTCAGTTCGACACGCTCCAGGCCCAGGCCGGCTTCAAATATTTTTTGCTCACCCTGCCAATCCTGCATGGTCACGTGCAGCGTTTGCCCGGGAGCGGAAAAGCGCATGCGGTACTCCAGGTCTCGAGGCAGGAAGGGCGAGACGTGAAAGCCCTTGGCGACCCTGTGGCATGACTCACCGGTTGCCTGGGTCGGCAGTACGTAGTGGTAACGCTCGCGCCAGGGGGTATTGCTGACTTCGCAGAGAATGGCGGCCAGGCTGCCGTCGGGCTCGAAGCAATAAAACAGGCTGATTGGATTAAAAGACAGACCCCAGCTGCGCGGCTGGGTGAGCAGGCAGATGCCTCCCTGCGGCGCGTGGCCAAGGGCCTGTTCCACGCGCTGGCGCACTGCATCGCTCAGGGTCATGCCCTGACGCGTTGCTAGCGGCAGGTAATCAGTTTCGCGGAAGGCGAAGGCGGCCCAGCGCGAATGTCCGGCGAGCCAGGATAAGCCCAGCACCTGCGGTTGTTCCGCCAGGTCGAGGTAGAGCATACCCATGCGGTAGCGAAACCCATGGGCGCGCGGCAGCAGCCGTCGGTGGCTGACCCAGCCGCGGTACAACGCGCTGTTCACAACTGTTCTCCGAAAGCGGCTGCCACTCGCAAGGCGCTGACCACGCCATCCTCGTGGAAACCGTTGGCCCAGTAGGCGCCGCAGTAATAGCTGAACCGGGCACCCTGTAATTCTTGCCAGCGTGCCTGTGCGACCAGGCCTGCCTGGCTGTATTGCGGATGGGCGTAGCGCAAGCGCTTGAGGATTTTGCCCGGGTCAATGGCCGCAGTCTGGTTCAGGCTGACGCAAAAGGTGGTGTTGCTCGAAAGCCCCTGGAGGATATTCATGTTGTAGGTGACAGCGGCCAGCTGCCGGGCCGAGCCGCCGAGGCGGTAATTCCAGCTCGCCCACGCTCGGCGACGGTTCGGCAACAGGCGGGTATCGCTGTGCAGCACCACATCGTTGTCGGCGTAATGCAGTGCGCCGAGTATCTCCCGCTCGGCCTGGCTGGGAGCGGCCAGCAGCCGTAACGCCTGGTCGCTGTGACAGGCGAACACGACGTTGTCAAAACGCGTGCTGCCTGTCGCACAGTGCAGGGTGACCCCACCCACGTCACGCTCCACCCGATATACCGGGCAATTGAAGTGGATTCGCTCGACAAAGCCTTCGCTCAGCGCGGCTACGTAACGACGCGAACCGCCGCTGACCACACGCCATTGCGGCCGATGGGTGACTGACAGGAGCCCGTGATTTTTGCAAAAGCGCACGAAGAATTGCAGCGGAAAACGCTGCATGTCGCCCAGTGACATCGACCAGATAGCCGACCCCATGGGCACTATGTAATGTTCGATAAAACGCTGGCCGTAGCCGTTTTGCCGCAGATAGTCTCCCAGCGTGGTGTCGGCGGTTATGCGCTGTTCGTCGAGGTCACGCAGGGCTTGGCGATTGAAGCGCAGAATCTCGCGCAACATGCCCCAGAATCCGGGTGAAAGCAGATTGCGCCGCTGGGCAAACACCTGGTTGAGGTTGCCGCCATTGTATTCGAGGCCGGTCTGCGGATCCCGAACCGAGAAGCTCATCTCGGTGGGTTGCGAGGCCACGCCGAGTTGATCCAGCAGACGGATGAAATTGGGATAGGTCCAGTCGTTGAAGACGATAAAACCTGTATCGATGGCATGGCGTTCGCCCTGAACCTCAACGTCAACGGTATGGCTATGGCCACCGATCCAGTCACTGGCCTCGAATACCGTGACATCGTGCCGACGGTTGAGCAGGTGGGCGCAGGTCAGGCCGGAAATGCCGCTGCCGATGATGGCGATTTTCATGATGGCTCTTGCGTGACCGGACGCGCCATGCGTCTGCCCAGCGTCAGTTGCAGGCGTTGAGGCAATAAGGCCAGTGCGCGCAGGGCGGCAATGAATGGCCCGGGAAAGGCAATTTCCAGGGGTCGTTTTTCCAGTCGGGTGGCGATGTAGACGGCAGCTTTGCCGACCGGCCAACGCATCGGCATCGGAAAATCGTTCTGTCGCGTGAGTGGCGTATCGACGAAGCCCGGGCTGACGAGCGTGACGTCGATACCCTCGTGTGCCAGGTCGATGCGCAACGATTGAAACAGGTAACGCATTGCCGCCTTGGAGGCGCCGTACGCTTCGGCGCGCGGTAACGGCAGGTAGGTCACCGAGCTGCACACGGCCACCAGATGCGGCCGCGCAGCCTTGCGCAACAGCGGTAGGGCAGCTTCCACGCAATAGGCGGCGGAAAACAGATTGGCCCGCATCACACGTTCGATCATGTAGGCTTCAAAGGCGCCTGAGTCCACATACTCGCAGGTGCCAGCGTTGAGGATGACCTGGTCCAGGTGGCCCCAGGCTTGCCCGATTCGCTCACCCATGGCTTGAACTACGCCTGGCTCGGTCAGGTCGCCGGGCAAAAGCAGTACCTGCTGCGGATAACCCCCGTGTAGTTTTTCCAGGGCCTCTGCATTGCGGGCGCTGACAGCCAGGAAATGACCTTGGGTCAACAGGATCTCCGCCAGGGCGGCACCTATGCCGCTGCTGGCTCCGGTGAGCCAGATGCGTTTCATGCCAACCTCCCTTTCAGCCAGCCAATCGCGGTGCCCATCAGGGGCAAGTGCTCATAGAGCAGGGCGCCTGCATCAAAGTAGTCGCGATGCTGATACACCTTTTCGTGCCACAGCAGGTACGAACAGCCAACGACCTCTATGGGTTGGCCATGGTGCAAGCGGGGATGGCGATAATGCAGGGTCCAGCGTAGGTAACCGACGCCGTCCTGCACCTGGTCATGGCCGTGGAACGTGAAGCCAAGCTCGCTGACGTTGGCGTATAGCTCAGTGAAGTATTCCTGCAGCGCTGGCAGGCCCTGGATCTCATGGAGCGGATCACTGAAGCGTACGTCGTGACTGTACAGCTGCTCGAGCCTGTGCAGATTGCTGCCGTCCAGCGCTGCAAATTCGCTGGCGAAACATCGCAAGAAATCAGCCACGTCGTGTCTCCATTGCTGGCAGGCATGGAATTTCCCCTGTTTCTTTTTCTTGTACAGGTACATGAGTTTTGTATAGCTATTTGAAGGATAGGATGCGGCCTGTACAAGTCAATTTTTTTGTACAACTATTTCCAAGGTGGGCGGGTCAAGAGTGGTTCTGCGCATTCCTTGTTGGGCATGATCGATGAGATGGATCAGGGTGTTGGAGGGGCTGAAAAGGGAGGGCTGAAAAGGGAGGGCTGAAAAGGGTGCGGAGCTATTTAGACTGTGGGATTTGCCTGCAGCGGCTACGGTTCTGCATGTTTCACCGGGACCACGCGGTGACGCTTCGCCGCCCAGACCACGCCACCCACCAGCAACACGATCGAGGTAACCTCCATCAAACCAGGCACCCGCTGGCTGAACAGAAAACCGTAGACACAGGCAAACAGCGTTTCGAACACGATCATCTGCCCGCTCAACGACGTGGCCATTCGACGCGAGCAGGCATTCCACAGCCCGTTGGCCAGCCACGAACCACACAGTGCAAGGAACAGGCAGACCCACAGCAACGCCATCCAGCGGCTGCTTTCAACCTGAGCCGGTACCAGGTTGGGGAACAACATCAAGGCAGCGATGCCGAACACGACTGCCACGATGCCCGTCACGATGCCCAGCAGTGTCGACCATTCGCTACTGTTGAAATGGCTTTGCTTGAGATAACGGGCATTGTGGGTGGCGTACCACGACCAGCAGACCACACCGCTGAAGCCGCAGGCCAGGCCCAGCAACTGGGAAGACAGTGACGTACCCGCCGCCCGCGCGCCTGAGTGCTCCAGACTGACCGATACGATGCCCAGGAATACCAGCAACAGGGGCAGCTTGAGCTTTGTCAGGGGCAGGGACCCCGCATCGCCACGCCCCAGAAAGGTAATGGCAACCGGCATCATGCCGTTGATCAGGGCCGCCGCCGTCACCCCGCTCAGTTGTACGGAAGCGCCCAACAGCGCGTAGTTCAGGACATTACCGGTCAATGACAAACGCAGCAGTATAAAGACATCCTTGCGCGTCAAACGGGCGAGCAGGCGCGATGCAATGGGCAAAGCCACGAGAAGCGAGATCAGCCCATAGAGGGTAAACCGCACACTGCTGATCAGCACGGCGTTGAATTCGGGCAGCAACGAAGGGCCGATAATCACTCCACCCCAAATGGCACCTGCCAATATCGCAAATACAATCCCACTGTTCATCTTCTCGGCTCTGACAGGCTGTTTAGCGGCATTCTAGCCATGCTATATAAGCGCCACCTGCGATAAAAAGTGGGTCACCCATTCCGCATGGGAATGTCGGTGTGCAGTCACCAAGCCTGGAGAATCCTCATCAACCGTTACCTGCGTACCTTGCCCCCCTTGGAGACCCTGATCACGTTCGAGGCTGTGGGACGCCACAAAAGCTTCACGGGGGCCGCTGGCGAAATGTTTCTGACCCAGAGCGCCGTGAGCAAACAGATGCGCCTGCTCGAGGACGGCATGGGCGTTGCGCTGTTCGAGCGCAAACCGCGGGGTGTCACCTTGACCGGCGCCGGCGAGGAGCTGCTGATGACGGTCAACATGCTGCTCACCACGATGTACCAAAGCGTCACGCGAATTCGCAATGTGCATCAATCCAACGCCGTCTCGGTGCTGGCGACCCATGCCCTGGCCCAGTTCTGGTTGTTCCCCAAGTTGATCGAATTCAACAAGGCCTACCCCGACATCGCCGTGCACGTGCATGCGATCAACGAGTTCGACGAGGCCAGCCTGAATGATTTTGACGTGGGCATTCTCTACGGTTCTGGCGAATGGCCCTCGCTGGACAGCGATTTCCTGCTGCCGGAAATCGTCTATGCCGTGGCGCATCCTTCACTGGATGTCTCGGCGGTCAAGACGCTGGAGCAGTTGGCGCAAGCCAACCTGGTGCAGATCGACACCTGCGCCTGGCAATGCCTGGACTGGCGCCAATGGTTTGGCCACTTTGGCATCGACTATGTAGCGCGGGACAAAGCCCCGGTCTTCAACCAGCTGACATTGGCCTATCGCGCCGTTCAGCAAGGCATGGGCATCGGCCTGGCGTGGACGTTCATGGCGGATGAGGCGCTGGCCAAGGGAGAACTGCAGCGGGTGACACCTTTTGAATGCGTGACAGGCAATGGTGAATTCCTTGTGTCGCTCAAGCATCGCAAGCGCTCTGCTTCTGCCGAGATCTTTTGCCAGTGGCTTTTGGGGTCGATGGGCGACTGAGCAATCGGAGAAGGTGAGGCTGGCCGAGCTTCGCCACCTTAGTAGCGCATTCCGGGGGAAGCACTACGGCAGGCAGGTTTCCGAGGGTGGCTACTTAGCTGCCTGGCCACTCATTGAGAGTGGCTTGCGAGTGATCCACCAGGTCGGTTCCTTTCAGATTCGAATCAAGACGCTTTCATTGGGTGCGCCCCACCTCCGGTGACGAAGGTGGGGCGAGTCGCTACTGGACCACCAACGGTGCCGTGCGCACGGTTCCAAGCGATGATCGGATCGTGACCGTTGGGTTGGCGCTGGGCACTACGGTCGTGGTGGTCGCCGACAGCCGCCAGCGGCCGGTGACCGGCACTGTAGTGCTGCCCAACGTAACCAGGCCACTGGCAGTGGAGACCTGAACGGTGATGGTGTTTCCGACCACGGCCGAGGTTGTCCCAGACAGGTCCCAGGTGAAGCGGTCGTTGGCGCGCGCCCGTGCCACGGCGGAGGTCAGCACCAAGTTCTCCTGCGTTACCAAGGGTGTGACTTGCACGGTGACGGTGGCCGGTGCCGAAAGTGCTCCGAGCGAATCCCGGACCTGATAGGTGAAGGTGGTGGAAAAGGCACTCGTGATGTTCTGCGGTGCGGTGTAGGTCACCACCGTGCCGTCGGTACTGACACTGCCCTGGCCAGCCGCCGGCTGGGTGAGGATGATGACGCTCAAGGGGGCGTTGCCTTCGGGGTCGGCGTCGTTGAGCAATACGTTGAGCGTCAGCGTTCCACCTTGGGTGGCTGCGGTGTCGTTATTGGCGACAGGTGCCTGGTTCGGGCTCACGTTGACCGTGACCGTTGCTGGCTCCGATGCGAGGCCTTTGTTGTCGAGGGCGATGTAGCTGAAGGTCGCCTGCAGCGGGACATTGGTCGCCGGTGGCGTGTAGGTCAGGCTGGTGGTGCCATTGAGCGTCACCGTACCCTGGCCTGCCGCCGGCGGTACGAAGCTGCCGATGGTCAGCGGAGTGTTGTTGTCGGGATCGCTGTCATTGGCCAGCACGTTGATGGTGATCGGTACGCCCGAACTGGTGCTGATGTTATCCGCCACGGCCAGGGGTTTTTCGTTGTCGGCAGGGACTTCGACGATGCCGGTAACGGTCACAGGCTCACTGTCCGCTCCGCCAGCAGCCGATTTCACGGTGACGCTTTCCGGTGGCTGGGTCAGATCATTGACCACCAGCGTTCCATCTACTGGCAGAGGACCGTATCCCTGGGCGACGAGGCCGGGATTGAGGACCTTGTCGCTGGAACTCGCGGTGATGGTCAGGCGGTGATTGGCCGGGTCGTATCGAGCCGTACTGACTTTCACCACATCGACTGGCGTACGTGATACCGAGGTGGGTTTGTTCGCGCCACCCAATTCGCTTGCTGTCAGCACCACCACTGATGGCGGGGCAGCGGGTGTCGTAAAGTGGGTGTAGAAATAGCCGTTGTTATCCGTCAACAAATTCGCGCCAGGCAGGCACGGTCCCGGTGGCGTACCGGTGAGGATGAGAGTGGTGCGGTAACACACTGTCGATGCAGCCGGCGCCACTGCCTGGGTACTGTTGTTGGTACGGAACGAGTCGGCAAATATTTCGACCTGCGAGCCGTTGCTGTCACGCTGGTAGGTGACGCGCTCCACCTCCACCGGCGTCTGGGTACGGTCGTCGTAGATCTTGCCTGAGATCGAGAGCAGATTGGTGCGCAGTGTGCCCGCAGGACCTGAGATCTCCACATAGTTCTGCGGGTTGCCCTGTTCATCAAGGATCGGGCTACCGCGCACCTGGTCAGGGATGTTCGGGTCGCCGACGAATTTTTCCTGCAGGCCGGTTTCCGGGTTGGTTTCGGTGAAGTAGCGGGCGATCTCCGTACCGGCTTCATTGGTCAGGCTGTTGGGGGCGGTCGCGCTGTACAGGAACGGCCCGAGTGCTCCTTGCAAGGCGCCCGAGTAATTGAGCGTGGCGATGCCGATATCACTGGTGTCGTTGATCGCCCGTCGCCCGGTCGTGGAGACGACGTACACCTTGGTCCCGTACGGATGGCGCACGGTGTACATGCCCGCGGTGGGAACGGCGGCGCGGATACGGATGCGGGCGAAGTTGTGCTGTTCCCCATCGACGATCTCGCCTTCGCCGGCCACCGCTTCCAGTGCGGCGACGTACTGCTCGATGCCGTAGGTTCTGTCGCCGACGCTGGCGTCAGCGGTGAACCAGAAGCTTTCGCCTGGCCAGTTATTGGGAAAGATGATGGGCTCGGCGGGATTGAAGCCGCCTTCGGCGGGAATGGTACACATGTAGCCGGGGGCGTCAGGGGTGCCCGGTGCGCGGGAGCTGACTGTCTTGGACAGGCAGAGCTCCAGCTTCACGCTGTTGAAGTCCTGATACCACATCGGGAACCGGCCGGTGGCGAGGGTGTAGGGTCCCGGATCGAAACTCTGCAGGGCGGCGCTGGCACCGCCTGCCATGGCGATGGACAGGCTCAGTGTGTTGAATATGAAACGTGGCCACTTGTTCATGTTACCTCCTGGCTCTTGATCCGAATTCGGATGGGTCACTGGACGATGACCACTTCTTCTGTATCGCTGCCGCCGTTCGCCGAAGTCACCCGAATGGTCGCCGGAGGGACTGTGCCGGCGTTAGGCGACAGCGACTTGTCGGCGCCGCCGGAAAGTTCACCGATCAGCGCACCACTCTTGCCGGCGTAGGCGGTCAGGTTTGGTGGCGTGATGCGGTCGCTGGTCGAGGCCTCGATGGTCAGTCGACCGGTACTGCGGCTGTATTCGGCGCGGCTGATGGTGACCAGATCGGTCAGTTGCACGGGGACGGTGGTTGGCGCCAGGAGGGTAGGGACCGCCAGGTGGTTGTCGGCGGTCACTTGCAAAGTCGCCGGTACCGACGGATTGACTGTCGACTGGCCATACCAGCTGCCGGTCGAATTGGCTTCCGTCATGGTCACGGTAGCGCCTGTGCTGTCCAGGAAGTTGACCGTACCGGGAGGCGGAGGAGCCATGGTGAAGACATCCTGATGCGCGACCACACCACCGGAGGAGTTGCCGCGCGAGTAGCTGGCACGCTTGACCAAGGCTGGGGCAGGCAGATCCACGGCGCTGAGCTTGCCGGAAACGGAGAATGTGTCGCTGCGAGTATCGATGCCGTTGGGACCCTGGACACGCAGGTAGTTGGTATTGAAGGGGCTGCCAGTCACTTGCTCCTCCAGATTCGGGTCGCCGATGAATTTCTCCTGCTGGCCGGTTTCCGGGTTGGTCTCGGTGTAGGGACCATTGAGACTGCGCAGGAAGGGGCCGATGTCACCCTTCAGCGCGCCGGTATAGTCCCCGGATGGACCGATGCCGATATCGCGGGTCATGTTGATTGCCCGGGTGCCGCCGGTGTCGGCGAACTCTTCGGGCGTTACGTTGAACACTTCGACGCCATAGGGGTGGGTAACCGTGTACACGCCGGCTACGGGAACATCCACGCGAATGCGGATACGGGCGAAGCTCAGTTGGTGACCGTCCGCGATCTCGCCGTTGAACGCCGCTTCGATGGCCGCAACGTAGGTCAGGTCGATGCCACTGGCAGCGTCGGTTATGGCGCCGTCCGCGGCGTACCAGAAGGTTTCATCGGGATAGTTGGTCGGAAAGACGACGGGTTGGGTGTCATCAAACTCTCCGGGTGCCGGGTTGAGGACGCACATGTACGCAGGCGCCCCGGGTGTGGGTGCTGTGCGAGAGCTGACCGCCTTGCTCAGGCACAGGTCCAGGATCCGGCCATGGGTGTCCTGATACCAGGCGGCGTACCCGGTCTTGTTCCCGCTATCGAGGGGGTAGGGGCGCTCTCCAGGGACACCCGGGTCTACAGCGTAGAGTGCTGCCTGCGCCGTGCCGCCACAGAGTGACGCAAGCAGGATCGAACTTGTCAGTAGGGCCAATCTGTTGTGCATGATTCAGTCCTCTCGAAATGACACTGGCTGGGGGGCAGCCCGGTCGAAGGGTTCTGAATCGGCGTCAGCAATGATCGTGCCTGTTTAATTATCAAAAACGCGTATGAGCAATATCTTCAGCGAAATACTCAAGTCGAAGTGGGTTGGTTTGGTGTCCGCTTTGGTAGTGAGTGCTGCCGTATTAAAGCGGCGCACGTTACTCAGTAAATATTGAGGATCGATAGCATTTCATGCTGCAACTTTGTACCTGGATTCTCCACTTTTACTGAGCGAAAAAGCGGGCTCGGTAGTTGTCTGTGGTGAAAGTGTGTCAAAGTATGTCAAGCGCTCGTGGATTAAGCTGGGTTCAGTTTCAAGGGAAGTTAACCCTTGTCGAAACTTAGGCTGGTGGGGGAATGCACCCACTGGTGGGGGACTTTGTTCGACGTGGAAGTTCTGCTGTTACAGCTTGTATGCTGTTTCATAATTGATACTGCTATTTGCTGCAGGCAATAAAATCCCGAATTTTTGTTGTTGAGTAAGTATCCGTGGCAGTTATTCGCGCGCGCGAGATATGCGGTTTTTTCATACATAATTTGAAATAAGTTCGGGGTGGGTGGGGGAGCTAAGTGGGGGAAAATATTTCCCCGGTTGTGGGTTGTAACTTTCCAACTAGTTGAATTCAAACTTGATTTGTTTTTGGCGCGATATTTGCGAAGCCGAAGTTCGTCTAAGTGTGTGCTGACTTGGAGGACTATCCAAATGATCTGCTCGCAACTGCACTCTCAAATCGACTTTGATGGCATCCGGCGCTGGTTGAGGAAGCCACAAGGATTGGCCTTGCTCGCCGGCGTATGGCTCGCCGGTGGCGAGCTGGCCGAGGCGGCGGTGCAGTGCCAGCGCACCTTGGTGGCCAATGTCGTGGCCATGGACCAGCCGTTGATGTTCAACCGGCTCGGTGCGCATAACCCCAACGGCATGATGTTCGCCCTGCGTGCGGATGTGGTTGACACCAAGGGGGTATTGATCACCCAGGGCGGTAGCGCCATGCCAGGTCAAGTCACCTTGCGCCCGGACAAGCGGCCGCGTCCATTGGTACTGCGGGTTGCTGCCGGAGATTGTCTGACGGTCAACCTGCAAAACCTGTTGGCTTTCCAGGCCAACCCCAATGGCCAGGGCATCGACCACGAGAACGCCGCCAACGGCGAGTTGCACGTCGACGCTCAAGTCGCCGACCGCCATGTGGGTTTCCAGGTCAACGGTCTACAGGCATTTGGCTCGATCAACGATATTTCCGCCAACAGCGGGCGTAACGACAACACCTTGCTGGCACCCGGGCAAAGCCGTAGTTACACCCTCTACGCCGAACGCGAAGGCACTTTCGCGGCGACCAGCTACGGCGCCACCTTCGGCAGCGAGGGTTCTTCCGGCAACGTCGGCAACGGCCTGTTCGCCCAGGTTGTGGTGCTGCCCAAAGGCGGGCAGGCCTATCACAACACGGTCACCGAAGAGGACATGCGCCTGGCGACGCGCGGGCGGACACCGGCCGGCCAGCCGATCATCGACTACCAGGCTCGCTACCCGATGCTTGAGCCCTGGATCGCGGAAGGCAAGGCAGGCAAGCCGATCCTGAGCATGGTCGACGGCAGCGAGATCATTGCCAGCAATGCAGACGCAGTGGTCATGGGGCCGAATGCCGATGGCAGTTTTCCACCCACCACCTATCCACTTGAAAGCCAAGGCAAGCGCAACCCCAGCCTGCCCAATCGCCTGGAGCCGTTCCGCGATTTCGCTGCGGTGTTCCACGACCAATCCGCTGTCATCCAGGCGTTTCCAGGGTTCTGGGGTGATCTGGCGTTCGGTCAGATGCTCGATCCGACGCGCGACGCCTTCATGGTCAACTACGGTTCCGGAGGCATGGGCGCCGAGGTCATCGCCAACCGCGTGGGTGTCGGCCCCATGCATGATTGCTTGTCCTGCGCCTATGAAGAATTCTTCCTCAGCGCCCACACCACCGGCGATATCGCGATGCAGGTGGACGTGCCGGCCAACGCCGGCCTCGAGCAGCTGGCGCCCGGCCAGGTAGCGCCGGCCGACAGTGTCGGTATCAAGGCGAGCATGGCGCTGTATCCGGCCGAGCCTTCCAACGTCGCCCATAGCTACCTGGGCGATGCGGTGAAGTTTCGCAATATCAGCGTGGGTTACGAGCAACACGTTTTCCATTTGCACGGCCACCAGTGGTTGTTCAACCCCAACGATGACAACTCCGACTACATGGATGCCCAAGGCGTCGGCCCGGGCTCGGGTTACACCTACGAAATCGCCAATGGAGGCTCCGGCAACCGCAATCGGGTGGTCGGCGATGCGATCTATCATTGCCATTTCTACCCGCATTTCGCCCAAGGCATGTGGGCCATGTGGCGCATCCATGATGTGTTCGAGGAGGGTACGCGCCTGGCGGTAACCCAAGAGGGCAACAACGACTTTCATGCGCAGCCGTTTGCCCTGCGCAGTGGCTTGCCGGCCTCGGGTGCCCGGGCCTTGCCCGATGGCGAGATCGTCGCCGGCACACCTATTCCGGCGGTTGTGCCCTTGCCGGGCAAGGCTTTGCCGCCGATGCCGGGCAAGGTGGCAGTAATTGCGAAATTGAGTAGTGAAACGCTGACCTCAGACCAGGAGCCGGGTGACGACAGCGAAACACCGACTGCACCGAGAGTCGTCGGCTCGGTGGCCCTGGTCGATCGCAGTGAAGCCAACCGCAACGCCGATGGCAGCCTGAAAAATCCAGGCTACCCATTCTGGATCGGCGGCGTCGAAAGCACCGTCGGTCAACGGCCGCCGACGCAACCTCTGGACATGCTCGATGCGCAAACCGCCACGGCCTTGAAGGACAGCGGCAAGGCATTGTGGGCGGCGCTGGATCCGGCTCAGGCCGGTGGTTGGGATGGCGGCCTGCCTCGTCATGGCCTGGATGGCTGGGCGGCTGGCGGCGACGCGCAGGTGACCACCAGTTTGCTGGACATGAGCAAGGCCCTGGAGCGCGCCAAACCGGTGTATTTCCCGGAGGAGGGTACCGAAGTCGAACAGTCGGCCATGGCCTTCCATGCCAAGCCATCACATGCCAGCTTCGCCGTGCTGCCCAATGGCCAACTGCTGCCGCGTGACTTCCTGACCAACGGGGCCCCTCCGGTGGCGGGCGCGCCTTTTTTCGAACCCTGTATGGACGACCGGCAAAAACGCCTGACCCGCAGCGCCGGAGCAGGCTATTTCAACAGTGGTGAGCGTCTCGACGCCCAGACGTTCAGCGGCGCCTCGATGTTCAGTGCCGATCACCCGCGCGTCTACAAAGGCGCCAATATCCAGTTCGACGCCGTGTTCAACAAGATCGGCTATCACTTCCCGCAAACCCGCATCCTCACCCTGTGGGAGGATGCGTGGCCGGTGATCAACAAGCAGCGTCCACCGGAACCGTTGGTGATGCGCATGAACACCTTCGACTGCACCATGTACCAGCACACTAATCTGGTGCCGTCAGTCTACGAGCTCGACGATTACCAGGTGCGTACGCCAACCGACGTCATCGGCCAGCACATTCACTTGCCCAAGTGGGACCTGACTGCCGCCGACGGCTCGGCCAATGGATGGAACTACGAGGATGGTGTGCTCTCACCCTCCACCGTGGTCGAGCGTATCCACGCCATTCGCCGGTTCAACAATTGTCGGGACGGCGACCCACGTGAAGGCACCGGGAACTGTCCCGTGGCCAAACAGCACCCATATTTCGGACGGTTCAACCGCGCTGACTGGCTGGGTGCGCGCACCACGCTGCAACGCTGGTTCGCCGACCCTGTGCTGAACGTGCACAACATCGATCGCGGCCTGGGCAATATCTTTACCCATGACCACCTTGGCCCTTCGACCCACCAGCAAGTTGGCATGTACGCCACCGTGCTTGCCGAGCCTGCCGGTTCCAGGTGGTACCACGCCGAAACCGGCGAGACCCTGTACAACGGTGGTGGCCGCCAGGACGGCGGCCCGACGTCGTGGCAAGCCGTGATCGAGACCGGTGATCTCAACGGCGACAACAAGAACGATAGCTTTCGTGAGTTTTTCCTCGAGTTCAGCGACTTCCAGCATGCCTATGAGGCCGGTGTCTACGTCGGCGCGGGCCCCGATGGTATTCCCGATGCGGACGCCTTCCCGGCCACGGCGGACAGCTTCCGCTACGCCATCAACCCGCCTGCGCGCAAGACGGCCGCCAACCTGCTGGAGTCTGTCGTGGAAGTTGCAAGTGGCCAACTGCTTACGTGCCCGTCGCGGCCGTGCCCGCAAGCGATCTCGGCTTCGGATCCTGGCATCTTCGTCGTCAACTACCGCCACGAGCCCCTGGGACTGCGCATCTACGACCCGAACAAAATGGCGCCAGACGGCAAGCGCGGCATGCAAGCCGATGGCCTGGCCGGTGACCTGGCCCATGCCCTGCAAAACCGTACCGATCGGGCAATCCCTGCACTCAACCTGGCCCCCAGCGCGATCACCACGGCGACCGGCCCTACCGGCGGGGTCACGCTATTGCCCAAACATATCAACCGGGGGGACTTGCCGGGCGATCCGTTCACGCCGACGTTGCGAACCTACACCGGCGACAACGTGCGCCTGCGGGTCAATGCCGGCGGCCACGAAGAGGAGCACAACGTCACGGTGCACGGCGTGAAATGGCTGCATTCGGGCAGCGGCTTCGGCAATAGCTCCAATACCGGCTGGAAGGCATCGCAAATGGTGGCGATTTCCGAGCAGTTCGGCTTCATGGCACCTGTGGCGATGATGTCCAGTGCGGCCAGCGATACCGGCGATTACCTGTATTCCATGGATGCTTCCCTGGAGGGCTACTGGAGTGGCCTGTGGGGCATCATGCGCAACTATTCGCAGAGCCGCAGTGACCTGTTCCCGCTTCCGAACAACCCCAGGCCGGTGGCCGCGCGCAACACGGTCAATTTCAATGGCGTGTGCCCGCGCATCAGCCCCAATCCCAATGGCATCGGTACCCGGCCGACGGTACAGCGTAACTACGAGGTGGTCGCGGCCCTGGCCAACGATGTCCTCGCCAACCCGTTGGGCCTGACCATTGGCGACCCGGCAGGTACCGGCCAGCATGTCGGCGGCCCGCTCAACCCGCTCGGTGGCACCCTGGTCTACAACCCAAGGCCGGTGACTGTGCCGCTGGTGACGATCTTCGATCCTGAAGATGGCGAGACCTTCACCATTGGCGGGCAGTCCGGCCCGTTGCACGATCCGACCGCCATCCTGTATGTGCGCAAGGCCGACCTGGACCCGGTCAGTGGCAAGCTCAAGCCCGGGGTGCCGGTCGAGCCACTGGTACTGCGCGCCGCCGCCGGCGATTGCATCAACATCACCCTGGAGAACCGCCTGCCTCTGATGATGCCGGACCTGCCGAACTACGCGGTGATGCAAGGCACGGTCAAGCGTGACCGTTCCGGTGCGCAAGGCTCCACCACCTTCAACAACAACCTGATGCGGCCCTCCAGCCACATTGGCCTGCACGCCCAGTTGCTGACCTACGACGTCAGCAAGTCGGACGGCTTCAACGTCGGCAGCAATCCGGTGCAGACGGTGGCGCCAAGGGCAAGCAACACCGGTGCGTGGCCAAGCCGGACCTATCAGTACTACGCCGGGCACCTGGAGCGCGCCGGTCAGCCGGTCGCGTCACAATTGGGACGCAACGTCGACACGATCGAGGCGACCCCCATCGAGTTTGGTGGCCTGAACCTGATGTCGGCCGACCCGATCAAACAACCGCAAAAAGGCCTGGTGGCGGCCATGTCGGTGGCGCCGGCTGGTGCCACCTGGCAGGAGGATGCTGCTTCCAGAGCGTCGGCCACGGTGCAGCCGCCGGGCGTCAGCAGTTATCGCGACTTCGTCATGGTCTGGCAGAAGTCCCTGAACATGCGCTGGGCCAACGGCTTGCCAGTGGAGAACATGTCGTCCGAAGGGCCGGGCATTCCCAACGACCCGAAAGACAACTCGGACATGGCCATCAACTACAAGAGCGAGCCCCTGTGGTACCGCTTCGCCCGTGCACCGAACGCACCGTTCGGCCAGGCGGGTGGCAATGGCTTGGGCGCTGTGCCCAACGCTCACATGGCCTACAGCAATGCCCTGGTCGGCGGCGATCCGGTAACGCCGATACTGCGGGTCAAGCCCGGGCAGCCGTTCCGCACCCATGTGCTGATGCCTTCGGGCGGTAGCCGGGGCGCGACCTTCCAGCTCGACGGGCATGTCTGGGCGTTTAACCCGTTCCAGGCTGAAAGGGTGGACCTCTGGGGCTACCCAATGAAAGACGCGGGTATTGGTTCGGTGCGCTTTGGCTACAACCCCATGGCCATGTACATCGGCGCCCAGGAAAGCGTACTGCCGGCCGCGCATTTCAGCTTCATGTTCCCCAGCGCCGGCGGCGCCAACGCGGTACCTGGCGACTACCTGTATCGGGACTATGCGGCCTTCGGCAATCTGGGCGGCATCTGGGGGCTGCTGCGAGTCAGCGATGAGCCCGCGCCGAATACCGCGCGGTAACAGGGTTGCCTGGCGAGGAGGGCGACAGCAGGCGCATGATGCAAATGGCGAGGGTAACCACGGTGCTGGCACTGGTGATCAGTGCCAGCCTGTGGATCTGACCCACTGGGCTAACGCTCGGGAATGACTGCTACCCAGGTGCTCAAGATCCGGACAGATCCACTCTGCAAACCTCGCCATGCCAACTTATCGGGTAAGCCCTTACCTCCATTCCCTGGGTACCCGGGCAACCTTTATCCAGGTTGAAGCGCAATCCATGGGCCGGGCATTGCAGCATGTTCCCTTGCAGCTTGCCGGCGAACAGGGAGGCGCCGCTATGGGGGCAACTGTCGTCGATGGCATGCAAGGTGCCGGCGACATTGAACAGCAACACGGATTTTTCTTCATGGCGTAGCAGGACGCGCTGTCCTTCGACGGGCAGGCGGTCTGCGGGAATTTCGAACAGTCGTTTCATGGGGTACTTCTGTAAATGAACATTCAGATCCGTGACGAGGCGTTCTTTGCGCAGGCCTCGTCACGGCCGGGTTCAGAGCGCTTCGGCCTGAGTCTTCAGTTGATGCTTGAGGATCTTGCCCGACGCAGTGGCCGGCAGGCTGTCGAGCAGGTGGATATGGCTCGGGCGTTTGTAGGGAGACAGGCGTTCGGCCAGGAAGGCCTTCAAGGCGGTGGTATCGAACGCTTCGCGATTGGCGACCTGAAGGAACGCCACGACCTCCTCATTGCCTTCCACCGGTCGGCCGACGACAGCGGCAATCACCACACCGGGGAACGCCGCGATGACAGCCTCGACTTCGGGTGGATAGACATTGAAGCCTGAACGGATGATCAACTCCTTGCTGCGCCCGGCGATGAAGAGTGCGCCATCGCCGTCCTGACGTGCGAGGTCGCCGGTGTTGAGCCAGCCATCGGCCGTCAGGACTTCTCCGGTCTTGTCCGGCGATTGGTAATAGCCCTTCATCACATTGGGGCCGCGTACCCACAACTCGCCGACTTCGCCCTGCGCTACGCAGGCACTGCGGTCGTTGTTCATCAAGCGAATTTCCAGGCCAGGGATTGGAAGACCGATGGAGGTATCGCTGCGTGGGGTCTCAATGCGCGTCTGACTGATCGTGGGTGAGCTTTCGGTCAGGCCATAGCCGTTGTGCAGCGTCAGGCCGAAGCGCTGTTCAACGGCAGTTTTCAGGGTCATGTCCAGCGGCGATCCGCCGGCATACATGAAGCGCAGCTGTGGCGCGTGCAACTCGATCTGGCCAGCGTCCGCCAGTTCCAGCAGCCTGGCGTACATGGTGGGAACGCCTTGCATCAGGGTAATGCCGTCGTCACGCAGGGCGCGAGCCAGTTCCTGTGGGTCGAAGCGCGCTTCCAGTTGCAATGCTGCACCGGCAAACAGGCTGGCGAGGCAAACCGCCGACAGGCCGTACACATGGGAAATCGGCAGTACCGCGTAGCCCCGATCTTCGCTGCACAACTGGCGTAGCAGGCTGGCGGAGTGGGCAATGTAAAGCAGGTTGCGGTGGGTCAGCATGACGCCTTTGGGCGCGCCGGTGGTGCCGGTGGTGTAGATCATGAGTGCCACCTGGCGCGACGGGTCGTTCTCGACGAACTCAGGCTGGCAGTCTTCGTTCAAGGGGCCAAGGTGGTAGCTGCCCAGGTGGGTCTCCATGCGCAGCGCGGCGTTGGCGCGGTCGGCATGGCCGGCGGCGTCCTTCGAGATGGCGCTGCCGTACAAGACCCGGCGGGCACTGCAATGGGCGCGGATGTTATCGATTTCGCCCGCTGACAGTCGCGCATTCACCACCACGGACCAGGCGTTCAGGCGACTGAGGGCGAGCAGGGAAGCCACCAGCAGACGGCTGTTCTCCGCGACCAACATGACCCGGTCGCCGGCACGGATGCCGTCGCTTTCGAACTGCTCGGCCAGTCGAACGACCGCCTCGCGCAATTGGCCATAGCTGAGCGTCTGTCCGGACTCGTGCAGCGCCGGGGCGTCATCGTGACTGGAAGCGTGGCGGTCGAGGATCTGGTGCAGGTAATCCGGCAGGCCTGCGAGTACATCTTCACGAGTCAGCATGTTATTTGAGCCCCGCGCGACGAATCAGGTGGCGGGCGATCACCAGTTGCTGGATCTGCGTAGTGCCTTCGTAGATGCGGAACAGGCGGACATCGCGGTAGAAGCGTTCGATGCCATATTCGCTGACGTAGCCGGCACCGCCGAAGATCTGCACGGCGCGATCGGCCACGCGGCCGCACATTTCCGAAGCGAACATCTTGCAGCACGACGCTTCCATGGACACGTCCTGCTTGAGATCGCGCTTGCGCGCGGCGTCGATGACCATGCAGCGGGCGGCGTAGATGTCCGCTTGGCTGTCGGCGAACATCGCCTGGATCAACTGGAACTCGGCCAGCGGCTGACCGAACTGCTTGCGCTCCAGAGCGTAAGTCAGCGCATCGTCGAGCATGCGTTCGGCGGCGCCGACGCAAATGGCGGCAATGTGCAGACGGCCCTTGTCGAGGACTTTCATGGCGGTCTTGAAGCCGATGCCTTCCACGCCACCGATCAGGTTGGCGGCCGGAATACGACAGTTTTCGAAGATCACGTCGCAGGTGTGCGCGCCTTTTTGGCCCATCTTCTGGTCGACCTTGCCCAGGGAAACCCCAGGCGTGCCGGCCTCGACAATGAACGCGGAAATCCCGCCGGCACCCTTGATCTCGCTGCTGGTGCGCGCCATCACGGTGAAGATGCCGGCCTGCGGGGCATTGGTGATAAAGCGCTTGGTGCCGTTGAGAATGTAGACGTCACCGTCGCGCTCGGCACGGGTTGTCAGTGAGGCCGCGTCGGAACCCGCGCCCGGCTCGGTGAGGGCGAATGAGCCGATCAGTTCGCCGGCGGCCATCCGCGGCAGGTAGCGCAGCTTCTGCTCCTCGGTGCCATCGATGATCAGGCCCTGGGAGCCGATGCCGTTGTTGGTGCCGATCAGTGAGCGAAACGCGGGCGAAGTTTTGCCCAGCTCGAAAGCGACCAGGACTTCCTCTTCCATGCTCAGGCCGAGGCCGTCGTACTCCTGCGGAATGCACAGGCCAAACAGGCCCAATGTGCGCATCTCATCGACAATGTGCCGGGGAATCCGGTCGTTTTCCGCGACTTCGGATTCGGCGGGCACCAGGCGCTCGCGGACGAAGCGCGACAGGTTGTCGAGCAGCAGGTTGAGTGTTTCCTGATCGTTGATCATGCATGACCTCTTATTGGAATTGTCGGCCCAGATTGGCCTGGACATTGCGCACCATGTGCGAAAGGCGTGGCCCCAGGTCGTCTTCCAGCATGTGCTGGCGCAGGGCGAATGCCGGGCCGCCGCAGCTGAAGGCGACGACACCGGAGCCGTCGGGTTTGATCAGTGGAACGCCTACGGCGTTGATGTCCTTCTCCCAGCCACCGAGGGACAGGCAGAAGCCCTGGTCCTGGTACTGGCGGAAGGCTTTTTCCAGTTGTTCGCGAATGACCGGCCATTGTTCCTGGTCGCGGGCGCGCAGTTGGTCGAGGAGCAGATCGCGCTCCTGTTCCGGCAAGGCGGCGAGATAGGCGCGGCCCATGGCAGTGGTCGCAAGGGGAATGCGGGCGCCGATGTCCAGGCGCAGGGTCAACGGGCCGCTGCCCTGGCAGTTGTCGATGTAAACCATGCTCAGACGATCGCGCGCGCCGAGGGACACCGAAGTCTGGGTCTGCTCGGCGAGTTCGGCCATCAGCGGTCGTGCCGCCCGGCGAATGTCCAGCCCGCTGAGGTGCGCGTAGCCGAGGGCAAGCACGCCGGTGTCGAGGGCGTACTTGCCCATGCTGGCGTTGTATTGCAGGTAACCCAGACGCACCAGGGTGTAGGTCAGGCGCGACACAGTGGCCTTGGGCAAGCCACTGCGCACGACCAGCTCCTGATTGCCCAGCAAACGCTCGCCCGGGCGGAAGCAACGCAACAGCTCCAGGCCGCGGGCGAGGGCGGTGACGAACTGGCGGTCCTGTTCCAGGTCTTGCTGGTCGAGTTCGGTGTCGAAAGGCGTGGGTTTGGTCATGGTCGATCCTCATGCGTCGGACAGTGGCTCGCCGATCGCCGGCCGGATGCTGGCATAGGCGAAAAGCGATAGTCAATAAAATAGAATCTAGTTTCGCATAGCGGAGCATCTAGCGCCAGCCAAAAATTCAACGCTTGTCGTTTTCACTGCATGTCTGATTGCAAAACGCAGGATAACTTGCGTAGGCTTATTTTTAATTGCAAAACATGGTTCCGCATAGCGGAACAATAACAAGAGGCAGTTATGAACGAGACCTATGTCGATCACCCCATGACGGGCGTGGCGCGGATACACCTCAATCGACCTGAGGCGCGCAATGCGCTGAATCAGGCGGTTCGTGAGCAACTGGCGGAACACTTCAGCGTGCTGGGCGTCGATCCCGAAGTGAGGTGCATCCTGCTCACCGGCGGTGACCAGGTGTTCGCCGCCGGCGCGGATATTCGCGACATGGCGGAGCGGGGTGCCATCGACATGATGCAGCGCCAGACGCAACGGCTGTGGGCGGCGATCGCCCAGTGCCCGAAACCGGTGATCGCTGCGGTCAATGGCTTCGCCCTGGGCGGCGGCTGTGAACTGGCGATGCATGCCGACTTGATCGTCGCCGGCCGTGGCGCCCGTTTTGGTCAGCCGGAAGTCCGCGTCGGCATCATGCCCGGTGCCGGTGGCACCCAGCGCTTGACCCGTGCGGTCGGCAAGTTCCAGGCGATGCGCATGCTGCTCACCGGCCTGCCGGTCAGCGCTGATGAGGCCCTGCGCATGGGCCTGGCCAGTGAGGTGGTGGAGGAGGACCAGGTGCAGGCACGTGCGCTGGAACTGGCCACGCAGATTGCCGGCATGCCGCCATTGGCCGTCATGCAGATCAAGGAAGTCTTGCTGGCGGGCCAGGACGCCTCACTGGATACCGCGCTGATGCTGGAGCGCAAGGCCTTCCAGCTGCTCTTTGATTCCGCCGACCAGAAGGAGGGCATGCGCGCTTTCCTCGAGAAACGCCAGCCGGTCTACTCGGGGAACTGAGCATGAATGCACGAAAGATTAATCGCATGGCGGTGGTCGGTGCGGGTGTCATGGGCGCCGGCATCGCGCAGATCGCGGCGTTGGCCGGCGTAACGGTGCACCTGTTCGACAGTCGCGAAGGCGCCGCGCAAGCCGCCCGCCAAGGGATCGTGACAACCCTCGAAAAGCTTTGCGCCAAGGGCAAGTTGAGCGAGCAGCAGGTACAGGCCGCCGCGCAACATCTGCTGGCGGCGAACGCCCTGGCCGAACTGGCCGATGCCCAGTTGGTGGTGGAAGCGATCGTCGAGAACCTCGAGATCAAGCGTGCCTTGTTCGCCGACCTTGAAGCCGTGGTAGCCGACGACTGTCTGTTGGCCACCAACACTTCGTCGCTGTCGGTGACCGCCATCGCCGCGCAATGTCGCGTGCCGGGGCGAGTCGGTGGTTTCCACTTTTTCAACCCGGTGGCGCTGATGAAGATCGTCGAGGTGATCGATGGCCTCAAGAGCGAACCCTGGGTCGGGGCGACCTTGCTGGCACTCGGCGAGCGCTTCGGTCATACCGCCGTGCGCGCCCAGGACACCCCGGGTTTCATCGTCAACCATGGCGGTCGGGGTTATGGCACCGAGGCCATGCGGGTGCTCAGCGAATCGGTGACCGACCCGCTGACCCTGGATCGCATCCTGCGCGAGCAGGCCGGTTTTCGCATGGGGCCGTGCGAGCTGTTCGACCTCACCGGGCTGGACGTTTCGCACCCGGTTACCGAATCGATCTTCGAGCAGTATTACCAGGAATCGCGTTATCGACCCACGTTGATCACGCGCCAACGGCTGGACGCCGGGCTGCTCGGGCGCAAGGTAGGGCAAGGCTTCTACCACTACGTCGAGGGTGTGCAGCAGGTGCCCGACGAGGCACCGGCGCCCAACGTGAAGCTGCCGATGGTGTGGGTCAGCATGGCGCGGCCCCAGGCCCGTGATGCCGTGATAGGTCTGCTCCAGCGCCTGGGTGCGCGCATTGACACGGGCCTGCGGCCAGGCCCCGACGCGCTGTGCCTGGTGTTGCCGTTGGGTACGGACGCGACTCACGCCGCCATCGCCGAAGGGCTCGACCCGATGCGCACCCTGGCCCTGGACACGCTGCTGCCGCTGGAACGCCGCCGCGTGTTGATGACCACGACCATCACCGCGCCGGGCTGGCGCGATGCAGCCCACGCACTGCTGGCTGCCGACGGCAAACCGGTCAGCGTGATCCGCGACAGCGCAGGCTTCGTTGCGCAGCGGGTGTTGGCGCATATCGTCAACATCGCCTGCGACATGGCGCAGCAAGGCGTGGCCAATCCGAAGGACATCGACAGTGCCATTCGCCTCGGCCTGGGTTATCCGCTGGGCCCGCTGGCGTGGGGAGATGCACTCGGCGGCGACACCGTGCTGCAGATCCTCGACAACCTCCACGACTACTACCGCGACCCGCGTTATCGCCCCAGCCCCTGGTTGATGCGCCGCGCCCGCCTGGACTTGTCGCTGCTCACCGCTGACACCTGATACTCACTACGGGAAGGAACAATAAGAATGCTCGACGCTTATATCTACGATGGTTTGCGGACTCCCTTCGGCCGTCATGGCGGTGGCCTGGCGCCGGTTCGCCCGGATGATCTTGCCGCCCAGCTGATGCGGGCCCTGGTGGAACGTTCGCCGTTTTCTGCCGAACAGATCGAGGACGTCATCCTCGGCTGCACCAATCAGGCTGGCGAAGACAGCCGCAACGTCGCACGCAACGCGCTGCTGGCGGCGGGGCTGCCGGTCAGCGTGCCGGGGCAGACCGTCAATCGCCTGTGCGCCAGCGGCCTGGCCGCCGTGCTCGATGCGGCACGTGCCGTCAGCTGTGGCGAAGGCGAGTTGTATCTGGCCGGTGGTGTGGAAAGCATGAGCCGCGCGCCCTTCGTGTTGAGCAAGAGCGAATCGGCGTACAGCCGTGAGGCGAAGCTCTTCGATACCACCATTGGTGCGCGCTTCCCCAATCCGAAGGTCAATGCGCAATACGGTGACGACAGCATGCCGGAGACCGCCGACAACGTTGCCCAGGATTACGGCATTGGACGCGAGGCGGCCGACGCGTTTGCCCTGGCCTCGCAGCAACGCTACGCGAAGGCGCTGGCCGAGGGTTTCTTCGCCGATGAAATCCTCGCCGTGCAAGCGCCGGCCGGTCGCAAGGGCACGGTCACCGTGACCTCCGATGAGCACCCGCGTCCGCAGGCCAATGCCGAGGATCTGGCCAGGCTCAAGCCGTTGTTCGAGGGTGGTGTGGTCACCGCTGGCAACGCCTCGGGTATCAACGATGGTGCTGCTGCCTTGCTGATCGGCAGCCGCGCGTTGGGTGAGCGCCATGGCGTGCAGCCGCGAGGGAGAATCCTAGCTGGCGCTGCCAGTGGCGTTGCACCTCGGGTGATGGGCATCGGCCCGGCCTTTGCCATTCCCAAGGCGCTGGAGCGTGCCGGTTTAAGTCTGGCGGACATGGACCTGATCGAGATCAACGAAGCCTTCGCCGTCCAGGTACTGGGCTGCCTGCACCTGCTCGACTTGCGCGCCGACGACCCGCGTGTCAATCCCAACGGCGGTGCCATTGCCCTGGGCCATCCGCTGGGGGCTTCCGGTGCGCGCCTGGCGCTGACCGCGCTGCGCGAACTGGAACGCCGTGGCGGCCGTTACGCCGTGGTCAGCCTGTGCATCGGCGTCGGCCAGGGGCTGGCCGTCGTGATCGAACGTCTATAAGGAGGCGACCATGGCAACTTACAACGCACCGCTACGGGACATGCATTTTGTCCTCGATGAACTGCTGCAAGTGGACCACTACGCCGACCTGTCGGGCTTCGCCGAGGCCACACCGGATGTCGTCGCCGCGATCCTCGAGGAAGCCGCCAAACTCGCCAGTGAAGTGCTGATGCCGTTGAACGCTGTCGGTGATCACCAGGGCTGCACGTTGGCCGACGGCGAAGTGACGACCGCACCAGGTTTTCGCGAGGCTTACCAGCTTTATGCGCAAAGTGGCTGGACCGGCCTGACCGCGTCGCCCGAATTCGGCGGTCAGGGGCTGTCGCACCTGCTGGGCATTGCCGTGCGGGAAATCATGACCAGTGCCAACCTGGCCTTTTCGATGTTCGCCGGCCTCAGCCATGGCGCAGTCAATGCCATCGCCAATGGCGGCAGCGAGGCGCAAAAGGCGCTGTTCATGCCGCCGATGATCGAGGGCCGCTGGACCGGCACGATGAACCTCACTGAGCCGCACTGCGGCACTGACCTTGGGTTGCTACGGACTCGTGCCGAGCCGCAGGAAGATGACAGTTACCACATCACCGGTACGAAGATTTTCATCTCTGCCGGCGAGCATGACCTGGCCGAGAACATCATCCATTTGGTCCTGGCCCGCCTGCCGGATGCGCCGCCGGGTGTGAAAGGCATCAGCCTGTTCATCGTGCCGAAATTCCTGGTCAACGCCGATGGCTCGCTGGGCGAGCGCAACGCGGTACGTTGCGGTTCCCTGGAAGAGAAAATGGGCATCCACGGCAACCCGACCTGCGTGATGAATTACGACGGTGCCACCGGTTACCTGATCGGCCTGCCGCATCAAGGCTTGCGCGTGATGTTCGTGATGATGAACAGCGCGCGCCTGGCGGTCGGCGTCCAGGGCTTGAGCCTGGCCTCGGTGGCCTACCAGAATGCCGCCCGCTATGCCCGTGAACGCCTCCAGGGGCGAGCGCCGGGTGGCGCGGTGACGCCTGGGCAGCCAGCCGATCCGATTGTGATGCACCCCGATGTGCAGCGCATGTTGCTGACCCAGCGCGCATTCGTTGAAGGGGGCAGGGCGCTGACCTATTGGGCCGGCCTGCAGGTCGACCTGGCGCACAAACATCCGGACCCCGAACTGCGCGAGGCCGCCAGCGACCTGCTAGGCCTGCTCACCCCGATGATCAAGGCTTACTGCACTGACAAGGGTGTGGAGTGCACGGGAATGGCGATGCAGTGCTTCGGCGGGCACGGTTATATCCGTGAGTGGGGCATGGAGCAATTTCAGCGCGATGCGCGGATTACCCCGTTGTATGAAGGGACCAATGGCGTGCAGGCCATGGATCTCGCGGCTCGCAAGCTCAGGCTCGACGATGGCCGGGCGATGCGCCGTTTCCTGAAGCTGGTCGACGATTTCTGCAATCAGCATGGAAACGAGCTGATGGGGGTACGGGCCTTGCGCCTCGCCTTGGCGGATCTGGTGATGGCTGTCGAATACATGGGCAGCGCCGATGCGAGTGCCACTGCCGCCGGTGCGGTGGACTTCCTGCACCTGACCGCCCTGGTTGCGTTCGGCCTGCAGTGGGCGAAGATGGCCGTCGTCGCCCGGCACCACCTGGCGCAAGGTTCGGCCGATGGCGATTTCTACCGCGCCAAGCAGACCACAGCCCGGTTCTTCTTCGAGCGTATACTGCCCGAAACGACGATCCACCTGCAGCGTATCAACACGGGCGCCGAAACCCTCAAGGCATTCGATCCCGAGCAGTTCTAGCGCCATTCACGGAGCCTGGCGATGAAGCGAGCGAGCCCACGGGTTGCGGATAAGTCCATTCCGGTGGGTGCGCTCGTCTCGTTGCCGGTGGTGCTCCAGGAGCACGGTGTCGATCCCTGGCCATTGCTGGGCGGATTCGGCATTTATCCCGACTCGTTCAAGCAGCACCTGAGCCCGTTGCCTGTCATCACCCACGGCAGGATTCTCGAGGAAGCGGCCAGGCTATCGGGCTGCGATCATCTGGGCTTGTTGCTCGGCCAGCGGGCCAACCTGCAAAACGCCGGTCCGCTGCGCTTTCTCGTGCTCAACGCCGCCACGGTACGCGCCGCCACCGAAAGCCTGATCCGCTATTGCGGGTTGTGGTATCGCGGTCTGCACGTGAGCCTGGTCGAGGAGCGAGGCTACGCCGGCATGCGCCTTTCCATTGTGGGCAACGTGCCCGGCAGCGATCAGTTGCTGACGGCTTACCTGGCCGCCATCGTCACCATCATGGAACTCATCGTCGGCCACACCTGGCGACCGGCGCTGGTTCGCATCGCTTATCGCAAGCCGCGCTCGGCAGGGTTGTACGAGCATTTTTTCCGCTGTCCGGTGTGGTTCGGACAGTCGCAACATGAAGTGCTGTTTCCCCAGGCCTTGCTGGACAAACCGCGCGCTGCTCACGATCGCCAACTGGAAGATTTCCTGCGCGGTCACCTCGACGAGCTGCAGGGCCGAGAAGGACAAGACCTGGCCAGCCGGGTACGCCAGGTCATCGAAGCGTTGCTGTTGCAGGGCGATTGTTCGGCGGAACGGGTGGCTGAATTCTTTGCCGTGCATCGCTTCACCCTCTATCGCCACCTGAGCGAACAGCAGACCAGTTTCGAGTTGCTCCTGGAGCAGACTCGCAAGGATATGGCCACCCGTCTGTTGATTGACCCCGATCTACCCATTGCCGAAGTCGCCAGCCGCCTGGGTTATGAGACCCAGGGCAATTTCACCCGTGCCTTCAAGCGCTGGTTCGACTGTACGCCGCGTGAGTGGCGCAAGGGGCGCTCGGCTATGGTCGCGCCCGCCCAGACACGCACAACCGTCTGATCTGCTGTACGCCGCGCACCGGTTTTCAATTCCCCCTGTAGGAGCGAGCCTGCTCGCGAAAGCAATCTGTCATTCACCAGTGATGTTGACTGACACGCACCTTTCGCGAGCAGGCTCGCTCCCACATTTTTGATTTTTGCCAATCACCTGAATGTGCCGAAATGATAAAAGCTGGTGCCAGGATGATAAAAACATCCCGCGCGAAAGCAGTAACTTTTCAGTCATGCGAGCAGCTACACCGCTCATTCGTTCAATAACGATAAGACAGGACGGAGAAGTTACGATGCATTTCCTTGATGACAGCTTGTTCCCGGAAAACCAGGAAAAACTGGTGATTCAAGTGGCGCCCTATGGTCCGCAATGGACGCCTGCCGACTCGGACGATATTCCGGTCAGCATGGACGATCAGGTCCAGAAAGCGATCGATTGCTACAACGCCGGCGCCACCGTGCTGCACGTTCATGTACGGGAAGAAGACGGCAAGGGCTCCAAGCGCCTGAGCAAGTTCAACGAGATGCTCGGGCTGCTGCGCCAGGCGGTGCCGGACATGGTCCTGCAGGTGGGTGGATCGATTTCCTTCGCTCCGGAAAGCGAAGGGCAGGCGGCCACCTGGCTCGATTACGACACCCGGCACATGCTCGCCGACCTGTCGCCCAAGCCAGACCAGGTGACCATCGCCATCAACACCAGCCAGATGAATATCTGCGAGCTGCTGACGGCCGATGACATCGCCGGCACCATCCTGGAACAGCCTGCGTACTTCAACGCCTACCAGGAGATGGTTTCCGACGCGCGACCGTCGTTCTTCATCGAGCACCTCAAGCGCCTGCAGGCCTCCGGCATCCAGCCGCACTTCATGCTCGGTCACGTGCACCAACTGGAAACCGTTGAACGTTTGATTCGCAAGGGCCTGTACACCGGGCCGCTGATTTTGAACTACGTCGCCATCGGTGGCGGCGCGGCGGGTCTGGATCCGTCCGACATGATCGAGTTCGTCAAACGCACACCGCCCGGCGCAGTCCTGTCCATGGAAAGCGCCATGCGCGCCGTGCTGCCGATGAACGCCATGGCAATTGCCCTGGGCCTGCATGTGCGTGTCGGCATCGAAGACACCCTGTGGGGTCGCAAGGGCGAACGCATGACCTCGGTGCAGCAGATTGAACAGACCGTGCGTCTGTCCCGGGAGCTGGGGCGCGAGATTGCCAGCGGCAAGGAAGCGCGCGAGATCTACAAGATCGGCGAAACCTACACCAGTGCCGACGAGACCATCGCCAGGCTGGGCATGGCGCCGAACCGCAAGCCGGGTCAGCGTGGTTTTACCGTGCCGGGACAGTATTGAGTTACGCGTGACCGGACGCAGGCCGGTGGCGAAAACGCTGCCGGTCGCCTGATTCACCCGTTTCCATGGAGTGTGCAATGAATCTTGTGAATAAAGTCGCCCTGGTGACCGGCGTTGGTCCTGGCCTGGGCAAGGCGTGCGCCGTGGCTTTTGCCAAGGCCGGCGCGAAGGTAGTGATTTGTGATGTCAGCGAGGAGTCGCTGGCGCAGGCGCGGGATGCCGTTGAAGCACAGGGCGCCGAATGCCTGGCGGTGCGCTGCGATGTGTCGTCGAGTGCCGAAGTGGATGCCATGTTCGACCGGATCGTGACGCGCTTCGGCACCCTGCACGTGCTGGTCAACAATGCCGCACTGACGCCGAACCGTGAGGTCGATACCCAGCGTCGTAATGCACTGTACCGCTACATGTCGAGCCCCGAACCGCGTCGCTCCCTGGGTTTCACCAGCGCGATCAGCGACGAGGAATGGCACCGCTACTGGGGCGTCAATGTGCACGGCATGTTCTATTGCACACGCGCGGCACTGCGGCTGATGGAGCCGCAGCGAGAGGGCAAGATCATCAACATCGCGTCGATTGCCGGTCTGTCCAGCAAGAGCGCGCACAGTCCGCACTACTGCGCCACCAAGGGCGCGGTGATCGCCTTTACCAAATCGGTGGCTTATGAGGTGGCTGGCGCCAACATCTTCGTCAACGCCATGGCCCCGGGCGGCGTTGCCACCCCGGCGTTCAATGAGTATCTGGACGCCGTTGGTGAAGACGCCCGCAACCGTTTGTGGCAAGGAGTTCCGCTGGGTCGCTTTGGCACGGTCGAGGAGTATGCCGGCACCGTACTGTATCTGGCGGGCGAGCATTACCTGGTCGGCCAGGTGCTCAGCCCCAATGGCGGCGGCGTGATCTGACCTCATCTCAAAGCGAGTAGAACGACAATGAGCGATACCCCCAATTACAACGCGCTGCGCGCCGCCGGCCTGTTCGATGAACGCCTGGACCGCATGGCGGAGTGGGATGGGCCATGGACCGAGCGCTTCATGCAGTTGGTTGAGGACAGCCAGGTCAACGACATCCTCGATCCGAAACTGGTGGCGCTGATCCGCCTGAACATCGACGTCACCGCCACCCATTTGTATGCCCCCGGCGTGCGCCGCCATGTGCGTGACGCGCTGCGCCTGGGCGTGACCCGGGCCGAGATTCTTGAAGTGTTCAAGCTGGCCAGCGTGGTCGGTATCCATGCCTGTGCGCTCGGGGTGCCGATCCTCGCCGAGGAACTGGCCAATGCCGGTATAGACGATGAACCGGTGGCGGCGGGTGCGACGCCGGTCTGCGATGCCGTGCGCGCCAACGGCATGTTCAATCCGCTGTGGGAGACCCTCTACAAGTGGGATCCGGCCTATCTGGAGAAATTCCTCGGCATGGGCTTCGGGCTGTGGAAGGACGGCATTCTGCCGCCGCTGTGGATCGAGTTCCTGTGCATCGCCGGTGATGCCGCCATCACTCACCTGTATGGCCATGGCACGCGGCGCCACATTCAGGCCGCGCTGCAGCTGGGCGCGACCCGTGAGCAGGTGCTGGAAGTGCTGAAGATCGTCAGCCTGCAGGGCATTGAAGCCTGCGAGCTGGGTGTGCCGATGCTTGATGAAGAACTGCGTGCGTTATCCGCTGCGCAATGAAAGTGGACAGGGCAGGTCGCCTTGCCCTTGTTCCCAGTCTCGTCGTCGGGCGAGAGAACAATAACAACAAGAAATGTTTCCAATGCGTTTGTCGCAGGAGCACAAGCAATGACTAGCGTGGTTGAACGAAGTCCGTGCCTGACGGGCGAGGCAGCTGCACACGAGGTACAGCAGATTTTCCGCAAGATTGCCTGGCGCCTGTTGCCGTTCCTGTTTGTCGCCTATGTGATCAACTCGATCGACCGCATCAACATTTCTTTCGCCAAGTTGCGCATGGTTGAAGATCTTGCGTTGTCCGACGCCGCCTACGGGCTGGGTGCGGCGGTGTTCTTCGTCGGTTATCTGCTGTTCGAAGTGCCAAGCAACCTCTACATGCAAAGGGTTGGGGCGCGGCTGACCATCATGCGCATCATGGTGCTGTGGGGCCTGGTGACCATCGGCACCAGCCTGGTGAGCTCCGCGACCGGATTGTATGTCGCACGCTTTTTCCTGGGCGTCGCCGAAGCAGGTTTTTTCCCCGGCGTGATTCTGTACCTGACCTACTGGTTCCCGGCATCACGCCGTGGGCGCATCACGTCGATCTTCATCATGGCCGGGATCTTTGCCGGGATCGTCAGCGGGCCTCTCGCCGGCTGGATCATGACCCATTTCCATGGCTGGGCCGGGCTGCGTGATTGGCAAGTGTTGTTCGTCTTCGAAGGCATCCCTGCTGTGCTTCTGGGCCTGTTCGCCTGGTTCTGGCTGGTCGACAAACCGCAGGACGCTCCTTGGCTCAACGCTCAAGAGAAGGCCATCGTCCAGGCACAGCTGGAAGTAGAGAACGAGATCAAGGGCAACCCCCATGCCTCGTTTCGTCAGTTGCTGCGTGATCCGCGGGTGCTGCTGGCGGGCCTGGTGTTCTTCTGCATCTATTCGGGCACCAATACCGTGGCGTACTGGATGCCGAGCCTGATCCAGAGCTTCGGTCTTGCCGACATCGGCCGTATCGGTCTGATCAGCAGCCTGCCGTACTGCATCGCCCTGGTCGCCATGTACTTGCTCGGCCGCAGCTCCGACAAACACCTGGAACGTCGCTGGCACCTGGCGCTGACCATGCTGGTGGGGGCGGTCAGCTTTGTTTTGCTCGGCCTCTTCCAGGGCAATCTTGAGCTGTCGGTACTGTTCATGAGCCTGGGTGCCGCTGCCTGCCTGTCGGCCGTGCCGTTGTTCTGGACCATTCCACCGGCCTACCTCAGCGGCCCCGTCGCTGCCGGCGGAATTGCACTTATCAGTAGCCTGGGTGGCATCGCCGCGATGATCGCCCCGGTGCTGGTGGGTGCGGTCAAGACCCAGACCGGCAGCCTGTTTGTCGCCTTTGACGTGATCGCCGGCCTGCTGGTGTTCGGCGCGACGGTCCTGCTGCTGGGCATCCCCGCAAAAGTGCTGCACGAGCGCACCCGCAACCCTATCTAAGACGCCACACCACGCTGACTCACGCTGGGGCTTAAAGGCCCCGGTGCGGGGAGCGCTTCACCATTAAAAACAAAAAAAGGTGACATGCATGTTGAGCAGTACCGCCATCTCCACCCTGCAACACCGGCGTTTTTCGCCCTGCCTGCTGGCCGTCGGCGTCGCGTTGGCGACCTTCGCCTGCCCGCAGGCCTACGCCGTGACCTTCGATGTCAATGAGGACTGGTCGCTGACCACCAACACCACCTTGACCTACGGCCAGAGCTGGGCGTTGCGCAACCCGGATCCGGGCATGCTGTACGCCCCGGATGCCAGGAGCATCGGCAAGAACGGCAAGGGCATCGACACCAACGGTGACGACGGCCGGCTGAATTTTTCCAAGCACGACACGATTTCCCAGGTCTACAAGGGCCTGACCGAGTTCGACTTCAACGATGGCAACCAGGGCGCCTTCATTCGCCTCAAGTACTGGTATGACCACGCGCTGGACAGCGGCAACGGCGATTTCAAGAAATTCGACGACTCCGGCTGGCCGGACATGGCGAAGTTCCAGGGCTTCGAGACCCTGGACGCCTATGTCTGGAAAAACTTCGACGTGGCCGATCACCCACTGAGCGTCAAGGTCGGCAAGCAGGTGCTGAGCTGGGGTGAAGCGCTGTTCTTCCAGAACGGCATCAATGCCATCAACCCGCTCGACGTCTCGGCGTTCAACCGTCCGGGCGTGGAACTCAAGGAAGGGCAGTTGCCGGTCGAGATGGTCTCGTTCAATTTCGGCCTGAACGACACCCTGAGCCTGGAGGGTTTCTATCAATACAACTTCCGGCCTTCGGTGCTGGACGGCTGCGGCACCTTTTTCCAGTCCGCCGACTTTGCCCCGGAAGGCTGCGGCCCGATCGTTGCCGGCCTGACCGGCGACAAGACCACCGCGACCGCCTTGCAAGCCGGCACCTTCGTGCCGCGCGGCCAGACGGATTACGCCCATGACGGCGGCCAGTACGGTGTGGCCTTGCACAAGGTCATCGAAAGCCTGAACGATGCCGAGCTGGGCCTGTATTACGCCAACTACGCCAGCCGTTTCGCTTCGTTCAACGGTACGGCAGTCAGCAGGCCGATTTCCGGCCCAGGCGGTTCGCTGGCGAACATCTCCACCGCCAGCTACAACTCGGTCTATCCCGAGGACATCCGTCTGTTCGGCCTGAGCCTCAGCGGCGTGGTCGGCAGCACCGCGGTGTTCGGCGAGCTGAGCTACCGGCCGAACCAGCCATTGGGTTTCAACGGCAACGACACCGTTCAGTTCCTGCTGCGCAGCCCCAACACGCCGTTCACCAGTCCGGGGGTAGCCCCGGCCCTGGGTGCTCCGATCGAAGGCTACAAGCGCATGCCGGTGTCGCAGTTCTCGCTGGGCGCCACCGACAGCGTGTCCAACGTATTGGGGGCGAGCAAGTTTTCCTGGGCGGCGGAAGGTGCAGTCAACCACATCTCAGACTTGGGTAACGAGCGCTTCGGCCGCAGCGGTGCCTATGGCCGCAGCGAGTTGACCACCACCGCGTTCAACCCGGCGGTTCCGGCCAGCTTCTGCGTCACGCCAGGCACGGCCAACCTCAATGCTGGCCAGATCGCCAACCTCAACGCCGACAACTGCAACGACAACCGCGGCTTCTACACCGACTGGTCCTGGGGCTACCGCCTGCGCGGTGCCCTGGCTTACGAAGGCGTCCTGCCGTCGACCGTCGTGACCCCGAGCATCAACTTTCGCCATGACGTGAACGGTTATGGCCCCAATTTCCAGGAAGGACAGAAAGCAGTGGGTCTCTCGCTGCTCTTTGAATACCGCACCAATTACTCGTTGGAGTTCAACTACAACGATTTCTTCGGTGGCGACTTCAGCACCCTCGACGACCGTGACTTTGCATCGGTTAACCTTAAGGTGAGCTTCTGATGACCATGAAACTGAAAAAACTACCCCTCGTAATGTCCGTCCTGGCTGCGGCATGCCTGAGCACATCGCTGTACGCCAAGGACACCGACACTTCAAAGCTGGGCACGACCTTGAATGCCATGGGCGGCGAGCGTGCGGCCAATGCTGACGGCACTATCCCGGCCTGGGACGGCGGCCTGAAACCGGGCAGTTTGAGTGCCAGTGCCAATGGCGACTACACCGATCCTTTCGCCAGCGAAAAACCACTGATGGTGGTCACCGCGGCTAACGCCGGCCAATACGAAAAGCTGCTGACGCCGGGGCAGATGGCGATGCTCAAGCGTTTCCCAGCGACGTACAAGATCAATGTCTACCCGTCGCATCGCACCACGCACATGCCTGACAAGGTCAACGCGGCCACCCATGACAACGCCGGCAAGGTGACACTGGCCGACAATGGCTACGGCATCATCGGCTACAACACCGGCGTGCCGTTCCCGATGCCGACCGAACCGCTGGAAGTCATGTGGAACCACCTGGCGCGTTACATCGGCAGCTCGGTACAGCGTGAGATGGCCTCGGCCACCGTCGAAGACAGCGGTGCCAGCACCCTGGTGACCTATGAGCAGAGCGTGCATTTCCGCTCGGCGGTCAGTGACCTGCAACCGGAAGAAAACGCCCTGTACTTCAGCATGATCCGCGCCTTGAGCCCGTCGCGCGTGGCCGGTGAAATCACCATGGTCCACGAGCCGGTCAACCAGGTCGCCGAGCCACGCGGTGCCTGGCAGTACATTCCCGGCCAGCGCCGGGTGCGTCGTGCGCCGACCGTGGCCTACGACAACAGTGCCCGCTACAGCTATGGCCAACTGACCTCCGATGGCGTGGGTGGCTTCAACGGTGCCCCGGACCGCTACGACTGGAAGCTGATCGGCAAGCAGGAACGCTTGATCCCGTACAACAGCTACAAGCTGGCGAGCAAGTCGCTGAAGTACGCCGACCTGCTGAAGAAAAACGCTATCGACCCGCAGTACGTGCGTTATGAGAAACACCGCGTCTGGGTAGTCGAGGCGACCCTCAAGCCTGGCGCCCGCCATGTGTACGGCAAGCGCCGCTTCTACATCGACGAAGACAACTGGCAGATCGCAAGCTCGGAGATGTACGACAGCCGTGGCGAGTTGTGGCGCATGTACGAAAGCTACCCGATTCAGCTGCCGGACGTGGATGTGCCGTTCCAGGCGATGGAAGCCACCTATGACTTCATTTCGGGTCGCTACTCCACCAACTACATGACCAACGAAACCCAGCAGAAGATGGTCTTCAACCAGCTGGCTTCAAAAGAAAACTACAGCCCGGCAGCCCTGCGCCGCTACGGCAAGTAGTTCTCCGTTTCACGACGCTGTGCACTTTGCCGCTGCTTCGGCAGCGGTTTTTTTTCGCGTCTCGCCGACTCCTTCGAATTCTTTTTGGCCCGATCGGGCCGGGATTTGCTCATGCTCGTCGCAAGCCTTCGTTCTCCCTTCAACCTTTTTCCCGGGCTGGCAGGCAGCCTCGCACTGGCCGCTTTCGCCCTTTGGTTCGCCGCTGCGCCGATGCTGCACGGCAGTGGTCTTGGCGCACTGACACTGGCCATGCTAATCGGCCTGGCGCTGGGTAACCTGACGCCAAACGTTGTCCACTATGCGCTGGCCAGCGGCGTTCAGCTTTGCAAGCAATCACTGCTGCGCGTCGGCGTCGCGCTCTATGGCTTTCGCCTCACCGTGCAACAGGTGCAGGCGCTGGGCGTGCAGGCCTTCGTCATCGATGTGCTGTTGATCCTGTCCACGCTGTCCCTGGCCATCTGGCTGGGTGTTCGCGTCCTGCGCATGGATCGCGGCACAGCCATCCTGATCGGCGCCGGTCACGCGATTTGCGGTGCTGCTGCGATCCTCGCCAGCGCGGGAGTGGTGCGGGCACGCAACGACCAGGTCGCCATTGCCATGGCCTGTATCGTGCTGTTCGGCACCTTCGGCATGCTGGCCTATCCGTGGGTGTTCAGCCTTGCGCCGGGGTTGCTGGGCGACAGCCACGCCTTTGGCGTCTTTACCGGCGCCACCCTGCATGAAGTCGCCCAGGTCGTGGCCGCAGGCGAAGCAATGAACCCGCAGGCTGCCGAAGCGGCCATCGTTGCCAAGCTCATCCGCGTGTTGCTGCTGGCACCGGTATTGATCGGCATCGGGCTGTGGTGGTCGCGGGGCGGAACCGGCAATGAATCCACGGCGTCGGTCAAGGTGCCGGTATTCGTGCTGGGCTTTGTGATCTGCATGTCGATCAATTCATGGATGCCGCTGACGCAGGGTGCCCGGCAGATTCTCGTCGGCCTGGATGATCTGCTGCTGGCCTCGGCCATGGGCGCGCTGGGTTTCAGCACCCGTCTGCAGGACTTGCGCAAGGCGGGTATCAAACCGTTGATCCTGGCGTTCGTGCTGACGGCGCAGCTCATTGCAGTGGGTGGTGTCCTTGCATTGTGGTGATGACTGGACTCGGTCGGGTGACGCGAACTGAAAGAGGGGATGGTTGTGAACCGTCGTTTATCCACGCTGGTTGGTAGAAGTCGCAAGCTGGACGGTGGGGTGATGTTCGGTCATACGCCCAGGCAGGTCTGGGCCGACTGGATCAGGCCCGATCATGACAATCTGGTGCAACTTGCCTCACGGGGTTTGCTGGTCCAGCAGGGGGACAGGAACATTCTGGTGCTGGCGGGAGCGGATGCATTGCTCGCGCCACCGCGCCGGACCTGCACCTGCCAGAAGCATGCCCCCGGGTTGCTGGAGAGCCTGGCGCAAAACGATATGACTGAGGGCGACATCCATGCAGTGGTGCTCAGCCATCTGCACGCGCAGCTCAGTCCCGAGCTGCGCGCGGCGATCGACGATGGCGATACACCACGGTTGTTATTCCCCGCAGCGCGCTACATTACCGGGGAACGTCACTGGTTTCGTGCCCGTCACAACCATCCCCATGACCGTTCCCTGTTCGTCCGGCAGATCGTGCACAGGCTTGAAGCCAGCGGCCGCCTGATGCTGCTCGAAGGAGGGCGTTGCAAGGAACTGGGGGACGGCTGGCGGTTCCACCTCAGCGAGGGCTATACGCCGGGCCAATTGATCCCGGAAATCGCAATGCCAGGAGGCCCCGTGGTTTTTGCCGGCGACCTGATACCCGGTACCCACTGGCTGGGCCTGGAGGTCACCACCGCCAATGACCGCAACCCGGAAAGTCTGGTCGGGGAAAAGGAGCGCTTGCTCGATTACCTCGTGGCGAGCGGTGGGCGCCTGTTCTTTTCCAGCGATCCCGACATTGCGATGATCAAGGTGATGCGAGACCGGCAGGGGCGTTACCTGCCGTTTGATAAGTACACGACGCTCAGTCGATTCGAGTCTTGATATGCGACCACTGGCCAGGTGTATATCCAACACGCCTGTCAGGTTTCTCGGCCCTTCAAGGAACCTGTGTCTTACCTTCCACCCAAGGCAGCAACCGACCCTTTGCTGCTGATTGGCAACGGCAGATTTCCGCCAAAACCTTCCGCCGGTCATAATGTGTCAATAATCAGGAGTCGCCTTAATCGCAGGGCAGCGCTGGCGAGCTATGTAAAAAATGGGGCTTTGCCCATTGCCGAGTCGTTACGCAGCGGCAAACAGGCGCCAGCGATCATGAGAAAGCCCCAGATGCTTGGGACTACAAGGACGATGCAACTAACGGAGTAGTCGAAACGATGATTTTGGTTGTCGAGGGTATCAGCGCCAGCGGTAAAACCACGTGGTGCGCCAAGCATGGAGGGCAACATGTCATTGCTGAAAACGGTCGTTTTGAAAACGAGCCGGATCGGATAAAGGATCCCGTCGGAGCAGCCACTTTTTGGGCAGAGCGAAACGTGGATCGCTGGCAAAAGGCGCTGGCCATGGAAGATATTTCTTCGTGGGCTTTGTGTGACAGTGACCCTCTCAAGCTGCACTATATTTGGAGCCTTTGGCAGATCGGCGAGGCGAGCGAACACGACTGGCGAATAGAGTTGGACGCGACCAGGGAAACGATCGCACAAGGACGTATCGGCTTTGCTGACTGTTACATTGTTGGCCGAATAGATCCTCAGCTTGCGCGCGAACGAGCCAACGCAGACCCCACCCGGCGACGGAGTAAATTCGAGCTGCATGTGCGCCTTCAACAGGCGCTACTGACCTGGTACTGCGCTATGGATGAAGTGCTTCCCGGCAGAGTGCGATTCGGGTTTCCTTCAAAAATGCCCACCGTAGAAAAGCTTGAGGGGAGATATTTGGTCACGGCCTTTGATCAAATGATCGCATCGCTCCCCAGAAAATAATCAGCTCTTTTGCCGAGAGGGATTTGATTGTCGTTTGACTCATCGAACTTATGTGATTCTGGTATCAGTGCTATGTGATTAAGGCGGTTTATCGATTAATCGCTGAAAGGTAATTTGCTCTCGGGTTATCAAACCGAGAGCAAGCCATGATCCAGCGTTTCATCCGTCAGTGCGTGCCCGCCGCGGCAAAGGCCGGCAGTCTGTGTTTTGCCCTCGGCGCCAGTGCCTTTGTTAGCGCTGAGGGGCAGGGGCCACTGGTGATCAAGGGCCAGGGCAGCCTCGTTGCCGGCGGCGGCTCGATCACCCAGCCGGGAATCTTCGACCCTTATAAACCGTTGATGCCCGATGGCCAGACCTATCACGGCGACCATGTGTACGCGTTCTATCAGGTGCCCGTCGACGCGCGTCCGTTGCCGATTCTGATGCTGCATGGCGCGGGGCAGTCCGCGAAGTCCTGGGAGACAACGGCCGATGGCCGTGAAGGCTTCCAGAACATTTTCCTGCGACGAGGATTCTCCACGTACCTGATCGACCAGCCGCGCCGCGGCGATGCGGGGCGTAGCCTGGTTGAAACGACGATCAAGCCGCTGCCGGACGAGCAGTTGTGGTTCAACCAGTTCCGCATCGGCCTGTGGCCCGAGAGTTTCCAGGGCAGCCAGTTTCCCCGTGGGCAGGCGGCACTGGAGCAGTTCTTTCGGTCGATGACGCCCAATACCGGGCCTTACGACATTGACGTCGTATCCAATGGTATTTCCGCTCTGTTGGAAAAGACCGGACCGGCCATCCTGTTCACCCATTCCCAGGGCGGCGGTCCGGGTTGGTTGACGGCGATCAAAAGTCCGAAGGTGCGAGCCATCGTGGCGTTCGAGCCGGGCAGCAGCTTCGTGTTTCCCGAGGGCGAGGTGCCCGCGCCGATTGCCAGCGCGTTCGACACGCTCGCGGGGCAGGCCGTATCGGCGCAGCAGTTCAAGGCGCTGACCCGCATCCCCATCGTTATTTTCTACGGCGACAACATCCCCGAGCAACCGGTCCGGTTGCCGGCCCAGGACAGCTGGCGCGCGCGGCTCGAGATGGCGCGCCTGTGGCGTGATGCGGTGAATCGCCATGGCGGCGACGTCAGGCTCGTCCACTTGCCGCAGATCGGTATCAAGGGCAATAGCCACTTTCCTTTTTCGGACATGAATAACGTCGAGATCGCTGATCTGGTTTCGCAGTTTCTCGCTGAAAAAAATCTGGACTGAACCAGCGCGTGGCGCTGTCGGCCACCTCTCTCACTCACTTGAAATGTCAGGAGTATTCCCATGCTGCGAACCACGCTGAAGGCCTCGTTGATGGCGGCCATGATCGGAATGTCGGGCGTCGAAGCCGAAGCTGCGGATTACAGGCAGAACCCATTCACCTTGACCTACGGTGGCGCCCTGACCAGGAACAAGCCGGGCAAGGTCAACATCCATCCGGTCAGCTACAAGCTGGATGGCCTGGACATTGCCGCCAACGTCTACACCCCGGCGAACTATGATGCGGCGAAAAAATACCCGGTGGTCGTCGTGGCGCACCCCAATGGCGGGGTGAAGGAGCAGGTCGCGGGCCTGTATGCCCAGCGCCTGGCGGATCAGGGCTACATCACGATCACGGCAGATGCGGCGTATCAAGGGGCCAGTGGTGGCGAGCCACGCAATGTGGACAAACCGGCCCATCGCATCGAAGACATCCATGGCATGGCGGACTTCATTGCCCGCTATCCCGGCGTCGACAGCAAGCGCCTGGGCTTGCTGGGTATCTGCGGCGGTGGCGGGTATTCATTGGCGGCGGCGCAAACCGACAAGCGCTTCCAGTCGATTGCGACCTTGAGCATGTTCAACTCGGGGCTGGTCCGGCGTAATGGCTATCAAGATTCGCAGCTGTCGACGATTCAGCAACGCCTGCAGCAGGCGTCGGTGGCCCGCGCCCAGGAAGCGGCGGGTGGGGAAGTGCTTTACGTCGGTGATGCCAAGCTGACCGATGAACAGATCGCCAAGCTGCCGTTCGATCTGTATCGACAGGGCTTCGAGTACTACGGCAAGACCCACGCTCACCCCAACTCGACGTTCCGCTACACCCAGAGCAGCCTGATGGACCTGATGAGCTTCGATGCCACGGACCAGATCGAGCTGATCGACAAGCCGTTGCTGATGATCGCCGGCAGCAAGGCCGACAGCCTGTACATGTCGCAACAAGCCTTGGCCAAGGCCACCGGTACCCAGGACAAAAAACTGTTCACCATCGAGGGCGCGACCCATATCGACACTTACTGGGTGCCTGCGTATGTGGACATTGCGATGGACCAGTTGACCGCGTTTTACCAAAGAACGCTCTGACTTGAAGGGATACGTGCTCATGAAATACACCTTGATAGGCATTGCGGTGTGCGCGGCAGCCCCCTTTGCCGACGCCGGCGCAGACACTGCCAATGAGTCCCGCCGCATCGAGCAGCAGATCAGCCGGGCGGGCACTCAGGCTGCGGTAACGGGCGCTTCGGAAAATTTCACCGGTCGGGTACGGGTCGATCCCTTGTTTCCCGCCACGGATGAGATCAATGCGTCCGGCGCGTATGTCAGCTTCGAAGCGGGCGCACGCTCGGCCTGGCATACCCACCCCGCGGGACAGCGATTGGTGGTGACTTCCGGCGTGGGGCTGGTCCAGGAGTGGGGCAAGCCCGTGCAGGAAATTCGCCCCGGCGACGTGATCGTCTGCCCTCCAGGCGTCAAGCACTGGCATGGCGCCGCGGCGACGAGCGCCATGACCCATCTGGCCGTGACGGGTTCGGTGGATGGCAAGAGCGTGCAATGGCTGGAGAAAGTCAGCGACGAGCAATACCACGCCCAAGGTTCGCAGGCATCGAAAGCCGAGCCGGCGACCCAAGCCGTTTCCCAGACGCTGTCAGCCAGGCAACAGGCCATCCCGTTGATTGCCGCCGCCATGGCCACGAGCAACATGTCCGGGCTCAATACCGCCTTGAATCAGGGGCTGGATGCGGGCCTGACGGTCAGCGAGGCGAAGGAAATCCTGGTGCAACTCTACGCCTACAGCGGTTTTCCGCGCAGTCTCAATGCGCTTGGCGCGCTCATGAAGGTGGTGGAGGCGCGCAAGCAACGCGGTATTCAGGACGATCCGGGGCGCGAGCCCAGTCGGAATATTCCTGTCGGCGAGGAACTGCTAGAGGCGGGCAAAACTAACCAAACGCGCATCGCCGGTGCACCTGTCCAGGGCCCGTTGTTCGACTTCGTCCCTGTCATCAATCAGTATTTGCAGGCGCATCTGTTCGGCGACATCTTCGAGCGCGACAACCTGGACTGGCAAAGTCGAGAACTGGCCACCGTCGCGGCTTTAGCCGTCACGCCCGGTGTCGAGCCGCAACTGCGCTCGCACATGGCGGCCAGCCTCAGGGTCGGCCTGACGGCTGCGCAGTTGCGTCAGCTGATCCGGCTATTGGCTGACCAGGGTGATGCCGCTGCTGCCAGGCGCGCCGGTGAAGCGCTCGATACTGTCCTCGTCAATCAACCCTCATAGCGCAGAGCTTCGCGCAGCAGGGTAAAGGCCGGTGAACTCTGGCGCCGGCTCGGATAATAGAGGTGGTAGCCAGAGAAGGGTTCGCACCAGTCCTGGAGTACATGAATCAGCCGGCCCTGCGCGACATGCTCCAGCACCAGGTCCTCCGGCATATAGGCCAGTCCCAACCCCTGGAGGGCCGCCTCCAGGCGCATGGCGATATTGTTGAAAACCAGCTGGCCTTCGACCCGTACCTTCAGTTCCTGTCCGCCTTTCTCGAACTCCCAGAGGAACAGGCCGCCGTAAGTCGGCATGCGCAGGGTGATGCAGTTGTGCACCGTAAGGTCGCTCGGGATGAGCGGCCTGGGGTATCGGCTGAAATACGCCGGGGAGCCCACCACCGCCATGCGCATGTCAGGGCCGATGCGCATCGCGATCATGTCCTTGGCCACTTGCTGGCCCAGCCGGACGCCAGCGTCGAAACCCTCCGCGACGATGTCGGTCAGGCCGTAGTCGACGATGATTTCGATGTTCAGGTCGGGATTGTCGGGCAGCAGTTTCGCCAGCACCGGATGCAACAGCGTGATCGCCGAATGCTCACCGGCCGTGATGCGCAATTTGCCGGCCGGTTTGTCACGGAACTCGCTGAGCAACGCCAGTTCACTGTCGATTTCTTCGAACCGTGGTGCGATCACCCGCAGCAAATGCTCACCGGCTTCGGTGGGGGAGACGCTGCGCGTGGTACGGGCAAGCAACCGGACCCCCAGACGCTCTTCCAACTGACGCATGGCCCGGCTCAACGCCGGTTGCGACATGCCGAGCCGGGCGGCGGCGCGGGTGAAGCTGCGCTCCTGGGCCACGGCCGCGAAGATCGCGAGTTGGTCGTAGCTTTCGACAGTCATTGATACGCCCCTGTTATAAACAGGTTGCGATTATGCCATCTGTGCGAATGATCGCCCGGTTTAATCTAAAGCCGCTGGCGGCGGCGTCGAAGTCAACGTCTGTTCGCTCAAGGCGCTTGCGAATGCTTCAGGTGTCGGGCTTTGTGGCCATTGCGCGATGCCCTCCGGCAGCGAGACCCAGGATTGTTTGCGCGCGACCCAGATATGCGCCATGGGCGTCAAGCGCTCGGCACCATCGAGCACCCCCGCACGCACCACACGCATACCGGGGGCTGCCGTCGTTTCATTGAACAGCCGGGTGAAACAGGTGCCGCAGGCATACTGGGTGGAGATCTGTCCGTCATGGGCATGGCTGTAGCTGAGCGTGTCGCCGGACACGTCCACCGCCTGTGCGCTGCACAGCATGTGCAAGGCGAACGCGCTGCCGCTCCAGCGTTGGCAATCCAGGCAGTGGCAGGCGTACAGCGGCGCAAGCGTTTCGGTGCGCAATTGAAGATGGACGCGCCCGCATCGGCATTGACCGGTGAAACCCATGGTGCTGCTCCTTATACTGCTGCGTGACAAATGAGAGGCACATGATCGCTGTTCCTCGCGTGCGGCAGAAGACAACAAATGGAGCAACCGTTGGTAAGGAATGTATGAGCGGCCTTGAATGGGAAAGCCAGCGGGTGTTTCTGGCTGTGTTACGCAGTGGCAGCCTGTCCGGCGCGGCACGGATGCTGGGCATTGCCCAGGCGACTGCGCGGCGACGGCTGGAGAATCTCGAGTCAGGACTGGGTGTGAGTCTGTTCACCCGTACTCCCACGGGTCTTACGCCCACTGCGTCGGCGAAGGGGTTGATCCATCATGTCGAGTCCATGGCGATCGCGGCCGAGGCGTTCAATCGCATGGCGAGCGGCGAAACGGAGGTGTCCCGCGGCACCGTCAGGCTGACCAGCAGCGACTTCCTGGGCGTTGAGGTACTGCCCGGATTGATCCGTGAATTTCACTACCAACACCCTGGTCTGAAGCTTGAGATGAGCATCAGCGACTCGCTGGAGGACATCTCCCGCCAGGAGGCGGACATTGCCGTGCGCCTGTTGCGCCCAAGCGAAGCAGGGATCGTCGCGCGACGCACCGGGGCCTTGCGCATCGGTATATACGCCAGCGCCGAGTGCCTTGAGCGCTACGGCGAACCCGCGAATATCGAAGCGCTGCGACGTGCCCCGTTGATTGGGCCCGACCGACGCTCTGCCGACCTGCGCCGGCTGGTCGACGTGGGGCTGTGTGACGCGGATCAGTCATTCACCATTGCCACCGACAACCACCTTGCCCAGCTCGCTGCGCTCAAGGCCGGCCTGGGTTTCGGCTTGTGCCCGGCCACGGTCGCCGCGACCCATGGCCTGATCCAGGTCCTGCCGGGCAGCTTTGGCTTCGAGGTCGACGTGTGGATCGCCATGCACAACGACCTGCGCAAGGTCGGGCGCATCGCCAGGACGTTCGAAGCCCTGGGGGAGGCGTTGAACAGGTATCTGGTGAGTTGAAACACCGGGACAGCGATATCACGTCAGGGCGGCGGCGCTGCCGGCTTGCCAGCCCCAGATCAATCCAACGCTCTGCCAGCCGTTTCCCTGACCCTCACCAACCCCATCAACGTGAGACTCAAACACACCATCACATACAACGCCGGCGCATTATTATTACCCGTCAGGCCAATCAACCCGGTCGCGAAGAACTGGGCAAAACCCCCAAACACCGAAACCCCCAGGCAATAAACGATCGACAGCCCAGTGGCACGAATCGCCCGCGGAAACAGCTCGGTCACCAGCACCAACGTCGGCACGGTAATCAGCACCAACAGCAGGGTGGTGACCAGCGAAACGAGCAACAGCGTGCCCAACGCGGGAACGTGATTCATCAACATGAACGCCGGATAGATCAGCAACAACATCGGAATCGCGCCCAAGGCAATGGTGCGGCGCCGGCCGATGCGGTCACTCAATCGGCCGGCCCAGATCGACAGGCTGATCTGCACCAGCGCACCCAGACAGGCAGCGGCGGTGCCCATCTGCATCGGCAGGTGAAGCACCGTGACGGTGTAATTGGTCATGTAATCGAGCACGATGTAACTGGATGCCGTGCTGCCGATGACCAGCAGCACACCGGTCAGGATGGTCTGGCGATGGCGGGTGAATATCAGCCGGATACCAGACCGGTTTTCAGCGCCTTGGGGTATGTCGGCAGCGGTTTCCTTGAGATGGCGGCGAATGTAGACGCCGACCGGAATCACCAGGATGCCCAGCACGAACGGCAAGCGCCAACCCCAGCTTTCCAGTGCCTCGTCAGACAAGGTTGAGCTCAGCGCCAGGGCCACCAGCGCCCCGAGCAGGAAGCTCAGGCCCTGGCTGAACAGCTGCCAACTGCCATAAAATCCGCGATTTTTGTCGTCGGCGTGCTCCATCAACATCGCGGTCGAGGCGCCGACCTCACCCCCGATGGCGAAGCCCTGTATCAAGCGCGCCAGCACGATGATCACTGGCGCGGCGATACCAATCTGCGCATAGGTGGGCGCGATGGCGAACAGCAGCGACCCCAGGGCCATCAGCCACAGCGTCAGCATCATTGCCGGTTTGCGCCCGACCCGGTCGGCATAGGCGCCCAGTACCAGGCCGCCGATGGGGCGCATGCCGAAGCCGACGCCGAAGGTTGCCAGCGACAGCAGCAGTTGCCCCAGCGTGCTTTCGACGGGGAAGAACTGCCGGCCGATGAGGGTGGCGAAAAAGCTGTAGACGGAGAAGTCGTAGAACTCAAGGCCGGAGCCGATGGTGATGGCGGCGATGGCACGTGCGCCGATCGGTCGACGCACCGTAGTGGCAGCCGGCGCAACGGTAGAAATGGGCGTGGACATGTGGCGAACTCCAGAAGGCGAGGGCGATACCCGGTTGTCGAGCGCGAATCAGGCCAGGAAGGTTTCAACCAGACGAACCCAATAGCTGGCCCCTGTGGCCAGGCAGTCGTCGTTGAAGTCGTAGCCGGGGTTATGCACCATGCAGCCGCCCTCACCGTCGCCGTTGCCAATCAGCAGGTAGCAGCCGGGGCGGCGCTGCAACATCACGGCGAAATCCTCGCTGCCGGTCAGCGGTTTCATGTCCCGGATCAGACCGTCTTCACCGACCCAGTCCAGCGCCACTTGACGGGCGAATTCGGTGCTTTCGGCATGGTTGAACAGCGCTGGAAAACGCTGTGCCTCGTCGACATCAATGGTAGCGCGGGCGCCGAAGCTCGCCGCCTGGGTTTGCGCCACGCAGGTAATGCGTGCAATCAGTGCATCGCGTACCTCGGTCTTGAGGGCGCGCACGCTCAACTGCAACTCGGCGTGATCGGGAATAACATTGGCGGCGATGCCGGCGTGGAACGCGCCGACGGTGACCACGGCGGTGTCGAGCGGATCGACATTGCGCGCGACGATGCTCTGCAACGCCATGACGATGGCGGAGCCGGCCAACACTGGATCAACCGCCTTGTGCGGCATGGCACCGTGACCGCCGACGCCATCGATGCGGATGGTCACCGTGTCGGTCGAGGCCATGAACGGTCCCGGCAGGAAACCGAGTTTGCCCACCGGCAGCCCCGGCATGTTGTGCATCGCGAACACCGCATCGCACGGGAACCGCTCGAACAGCCCGTCATCGAGCATGCGCTGCGCGCCGCCGTCGCCTTCCTCGGCGGGCTGGAAAATCAACACCAGCGAGCCATCGAACGCGCGGCTCTCGGCCAGGTACCTGGCTGCTGCCAGTAACATCGCTGTATGACCGTCGTGACCGCAGGCATGCATCACGCCTTCGTGGCGACTGGCGTAGGGCAAGCCTGTCTGCTCGATGATCGGCAGGGCGTCCATGTCGGCGCGCAGGCCGATCATCCTGTTGCCCTGGCCGTGACGAAGTAGCCCGACCACGCCGGTACCGCCCAGGCCACGGTGTACCTGGTAGCCCCATGCCTGGAGTTTGCTGGCCACCAGGTCGGCGGTGGCGAACTCTTCGAAACTCAGTTCCGGGTGGGCGTGGATGTGTTGGCGCAGGGCGATCATCTCGTCTTCGAGCGCGCGAATGCCGGGCAGCGCAGGCAGGTTGAGCATCACAGGTTCCTCGTTTTTATTGGTCGTTTTTGGATGTCCGACTGATACCCTGCGATCCTAATGAGTTGGCGAAAGCGGCGGCAGTCGCAAAAAAGCGGGGCTGAAAACCCAGGGTTTACACCTGCGGAGCCAGGAGGAAAGGATGAAGCTGCATCAATTGCGCGCGCTGGTGATGATTGCCGATTGCGGGAGTATTCGCGCGGCGGCGCGGCAACTGGACGTCTCGCAGACGGCCGTGGCCAAGGCCCTGCGTGAGCTGGAGGAACATCTGCAATTGCCTTTGCTGGTGCGCAATGCCAGCGGGGTGGTGCTGACGCCCTATGGCCAATCGCTGTTGCAGCATGCGCGGCAGATGCTCAGTCAACTCGAGCGTGCGCAGTTGGAGTTGGCGCACCTGAGCGACCAGGCCGAGGGGCATTTGCGCCTGGGTATTTCGCCGTGGATGGGCATGACCCTGTTGCCCGAGGTCGTCACGCTGTTCCGCCAACGAATGCCCCGTGTGCGCCTGGAAATCTTCGAAGGGCTGATGGCGGTAACCTTGCCACGATTGCGCGACGGCACGATGGAGTTTGCGGTGGGGCTGGTGTCTTCGTTGCTGCCGCGCCCGGAGTTCGTCTGTGAGCCGATCTGTTCCTACCGGATGGCCGTGGTGGCCCGCCATGCTCATCCACGCCGCGACAGCCGTTCCATCCACGACTTGCTGGATCAGGACTGGGTGGTCAATTATCCGGATGCCAGCCACGAAGGCCTGATGACCGAGTTGTTCTGGCAGCACGGCGCGCAGATCGACATGCAGCACATCCACCGCGCGCATTCGCCGCAGCTGACCTTATCGTTGATCGAGCAGACCGACATGCTCAGCTATTTTCCCGAGCCGATGCTGATCGTGCCGATCTATCGCGAACGGGTAGCGCGGCTGGCACTGGCGGAAAGCTTCTCTACCGACACCATCGGTATCGTCAATCCACGCAACGCCCAGTTGGGTGTCGCCGCACAATGCTTCGTCGATTGCCTGTTCCAGGTCATCCGCCGCCGCGCCCGCTCGGCACGGCCGGAAGATGTCGAGTTGTTCGATACGCTGGAGCTGTTGATTTGAGGGCGGGGAGCCAAAATAGTGGGGTGGTTTGCACTTTCGTTTCATATTGCTTTTAAAAAGTTATTAGCTAATAACAGGAGGTTTATAGCTTTTATCTGAATTGAATATCGCGTTTGTTATATAGCACTTAATCTATCTTTAGAATAATTTGTGATTAGTCATCACTGCTTTTATGTCTTTATGATCTGTCCCACAACAACTCGTGAGACAGGAGGTAGCTCGATGACTATTCAAATCAAACCGGTCGCTGGTCGAATTGGAGCGCAACTGGAAGGCGTGAAGTTGGGAGGGGATATCAGCGCCGAGGCATTCGAATTCATTAATCAGGCATTGCTGAAATATAAAGTGCTGTTCTTTCGCGACCAACATCTGGATGACGCCGGACACGAGGCTTTTTCCCGCCGCTTCGGGGATCAGGTGCCGCACCCGACCGTGCGTTCCGCCGAGCAGGGCGCCGCGATCCTGCATCTGGATGCCAGGGAAACCCGCGCCAATTCCTGGCACACCGATGTGACCTTCGTGGCCAATTACCCGAAGATTTCCATCTTGCGAGGTGTGGTTATTCCTCCCTTTGGCGGCGACACGGTATGGGCCAATACGGCAGCGGCCTACGCCGATCTGCCAGACCCGTTAAAACAACTGGCGGATAATCTTCGCGCGTTGCACACCAACTTGTATGACTACGCAGTGCCGCGTAATACCGATGAATCGGGACTCAAGCGTTATCGTGAACAGTTCACCGCGGAAATCTACGAAACCGAACATCCCTTAGTTCGAGTACATCCGGAGTCGGGTGAAAGAAGTTTGTTGTTGGGGCACTTTGTCAAACAGATCCAGGGGGTAAGTGCCAGCGACTCCAAACAACTGATCCGCCTGTTTCACGACCGTATTACCCATGTCGACAACACCGTGCGCTGGCGCTGGCAGGAGGGCGATGTGGTGATCTGGGACAACCGCGCCACCCAGCACATCGCGATCAACGATTACGGGGATGCCCAGCGCATCGTGCGCCGCACCACCATCGACGGTGATGTTCCGGTGGGGGTCGATGGTCGCCTGAGCCAGGCGCTCAAGCCGAGCGTGGATGCGCGTTCGCCGAAAACCGAAGCCGACAAAAAACACCTCGCCGCCTGACGAGCGACTCTCATCGGTACAAGGAAGGCTGACATGAAGCTCAATGGCATTCGCCTGTTCAAAAAAGGCAGCATCGCGGCAGCACTAGCTGCAGTTTTGGTGATACCCGTGGCCGAGGCCGATGTGTTGCGCATCGGTGTAGCGACAGCCGGCGGCGGTGACCCGGTGACCTTCAGCGGTTCGACGCTGGGCATCGTGCGCAATCAGCAGCTGCTGGAGAAAGCCTTCGCCGGCACCGGGACCGAAGTGCAGTGGTACTTCTTCAAGGGGGCCGGGCCTGCGGTCAACGAAGCCTTTTCCAACCAGCAACTGGACTTCGCCTACCAGGGCGATCTGCCGGCGGTCGTCGGGCGTTCCAACGGACTGGACACCAGGTTGCTGGCGGCATTGGGTGTGCGCGCCAATCTTTATCTGGCGGTGCCCAAGGGCTCGTCTGTGAAAACCATCGAGGACCTCAAAGGCAAAAAAGTCGCGATCTTCCGGGGCACCAACGGCCACCTGGTGATGATCAATCTGCTGGCGGAACACGGGCTGACCGAGCGCGATATCAAGGCTATCAATCTCGATACCGGCAGCTCTCAGGCGGCATTGATTTCCAACGGCGTGGACGCCGCATTCGGCGGGCGTGAGTTGTTCAAGCTGCGTGATAAAGGCCTGATCGACATCGTCTACAACAATCCCGAACAGGACGTGCGCTACACCCGGCAGACGGCGCTGGTGGTTCGCGGTGATTATGAGAAAGAGCACCCGGACAAGGTGCAAAAGGTCGTCGACACGCTGGTGGATGCGGCGAAGTGGACATCGGACGACAGCCATCGCGACGAAGTCTTCGCCGAATGGGCCAAGAGCAACGACCCCGCCGATTCATTGCGTGCCGACTTCACCGGGGTCCCCCTCAGGGACAGGGCTTCGCCTCTGGTCGACAACTTCCTGCTCAGCCGCTACCAGGCCGTGGCGGACCAGGCCAAGGAAGAAAAACTCATCCGTCGCCCGGTCAGTATCGATGGCTGGTTCGAGACCAGCTATTTGCACAAAGCCCTCAAGGCCAAGGGACTGGAAAACTACTGGACGCCCTACGGCCCGGATGGCAAGCAGCCGGCGGGTAACGCGGTAGCGGTCACGACGACCAGCAAGCAAGGGAGCTAGGCAAATGGCCAGGGCACAGAGCGCAAGACTCGAGAAGTATGGGGCGCCGGCATTGCCGAGCGACAACGTCAAGCGTCTTCCACCGGCACCCGCTCGCCCGGTGCGCAAGGTCGAGGTGCCGCGCAGCAAATTGTCGCGCAGCAATGCCTGGTCCTTGAGCCTGGGTGACAAGGCCTTGCCCTGGCTGTTGCCGTTGCTGTTACTGGGTTTGTGGTACGTGGGAGTGGAACGTGGCTGGCTTTCAGAGCAGGTGCTGCCACCGCCAGCCTATGTTTACCAGGCGCTGTCGGACCTGGTCGGCAACGGCGATCTGTGGCTGAACGCGTCGGCCAGCCTGCAGCGGGTTGTCGTCGGATTCAGTCTCGGCGCCTTGCTCGGCGTGGCGCTGGGCCTGGCCATGGGACTGTCGCGGACGCTGGAGGATTATCTGCTACCGACCTTCAACGCACTGGTGCAAATTCCGGTACTGGGCTGGCTACCGTTTGCCTTGCTGCTGTTCGGCATCGGCGAAACGCTCAAGTACGTGCTGATTGCCAAGGCCGCCCTGGTGCCGATCACCCTGTGTACCTTGCAGGCGTTCCGCCAGGCGCCCAAAGGCTTGCTGGAAGTCGGCCGGACCTACGGCTTCAGCCGTCGACAAAGCGTCACCTCCATCGTCTTGCCGGCGGCGATCCCGACGCTGTTTACCGGGTTTCGCCTGGGCTTCACCAAAGCCTGGTTGTCGCTGGTGGTGGTCGAGTTGGTGGCTTCGAGTGAAGGGTTGGGTTATCTGATCGTCTATGGGCGTCAGCTGTTTCAACTGGATTTGGTGATGGCGGCCGTCGTGGTGGTGGGGACGCTGGGTCTGTTGATCGATCGCGGTTTCGATTACGCGGAGAAACGCCTCAATCGCGGTCGGCCAACGGTTGGGGGACACCAGTCATGAGTGCAGCTTTGTCATCAGCTAACAGTAGCCACCGCTATCGCGGTTGGGTCTTGCCCCTCTCGGCGATTGCCCTGTGGTGGCTGGCTTCGAACCTGGGGTGGAGCGAATCGGGACTGTTCGTTTCGCCGGAAAAAGTCGCGGCGACGGCCTGGGATCAAATCACCTCGGACAAATTCTGGCGGGCCATTTCGGCGAGCCTGGCGCGCAACCTCAGCGGCTTTTTTATCGGCACCGCGCTGGGTCTGGTACTGGGTTGCCTGCTGGGTCTCTCGCGGCATTTCGAACGTCTGGTCGGCCCGAGCTTCAACACCTTCAAGCAAATCTCCCTGTTCGCCTGGATCCCGCTGATCTCGGTGTGGTTCGGCCTGGGCGATGTGGCCAAGGTGGTGTTCCTGTCGCTGGCCGCGCTGGTGCCGGTGGTGGTCAACACCTGCGACGGTTTGCGCAACGTCCCGTCCAACCTGCTGGAAGTGGCGCGGGTGTACGGCTTCAGCCGCTGGCAGACCATTGTCGGGGTGATGCTGCCCGCCGCCTTGCCATCGATTTTCACCGGGCTCTACCTCGCGCTGGTCTACAGCTGGCTGGCGACCATCGGCGCCGAATACCTGCTGGTATCGGGGGAGGGGATCGGCAACACGCTGATCGATGGCAGCGAACATTTCATGATGGACCTGGTGCTGTTTGGAATGGTGGTGATCGGCCTGGTGGGATGGGGCCTCAACGCCCTGGCCCGGACACTTGAGCGGCGGATGCAGCGCCTGTACGGCATCGCTGCGCGCTGATTGCCACTTTGATTCCCTGATGCCACATTGAAAAGGATCGCAACATGAGCAACGGTCTGACCCTGGAACACATCAGCAAGCGGTTCACCTCCCAACCGGGCAGTTCGACGCAATTGCAGGTACTCGAGAACATCTATCTCGACATCGCCCCTGGCGAGTTCATCAGCATCGTCGGCGCCAGCGGCTGTGGCAAATCCACGCTGCTGCGATTGATCCTCGGCCTGGACGAAGAGTTCGACGGACGCATCCTGCTCGATGGCAAACCGATCAAGGGCACGGGCCTGGAGCGCGGCATCGTGTTTCAGGATCACCGGTTATTCCCCTGGCTCAACGTCGAGCAGAACGTCGCGGTCGGCCTGAAGAACTCGCCCCTGAGCGCCGGGCAGAAGCGCGACACCGTGCGCGAGCACATCGAACTGGTCGGCCTGCAGGACTTCATCGAGTCCTACTCGCACCAGATTTCCGGCGGCATGGCGCAACGCGTGGCCATCGCCCGCGGGCTGGTCAATCGTCCGAGCGTGTTGTTGCTGGATGAGCCACTGGGCGCCCTCGACGCCTTGACCCGCGCACGTCTGCAGGGCGAGCTGCAGAACATCTGGGCCAAGGAAAAAATCACCATGATCCTGGTCACTCACGATGTGGACGAGGCGGTCTTCCTCGGCGACCGGGTGGTGGTGATGCAGCCCAATCCGGGGCGTATCCGGCGCATTGTCGACGTCGATCTGCCGCGCCCGCGCAATCGCAGCGACAGCCGTTTCATCGCCCTGCGCGATGACGTGTTGAGCGACTTTGCAGAGTTGCATTGAGTCGCGTGTTGTCCTGCCTTTTTCAGATTCACTGACTCAAGCTCTCTATTTCAGGAACAGGGATATGACCGAACGCCAGCTCAGCCTCAACCTCTTCATCTACCCCAATGGTCATCACGAAGCCGCGTGGCGTCACCCGCAGTCAGTGCCGGAAACGTCCATGGACATCGGCTACTACCAACAGCTTGCACTGAGAGCGGAACGGGAAAAGCTCGATGCGATTTTCTTCGCCGATTCGCCATCCCTGGCCGAAAGCGACCGCGAAGGCCTGCGCATTCGTTTCGAACCGGTGACCTGGCTGGCGGCGATTGCCGCGGTGACCCAACGCATCGGCCTGATCGCCACGGCCAGCACCACCTACAGCGAGCCCTACAACCTGGCCCGTTCGTTCAGCGCGCTGGATCACCTGAGCAAGGGCCGCGCCGGCTGGAACATCGTCACAACGTCCCTGGCGGCCGCCGCTGCCAATTTCGGCCTGGACCAACATCCGTCGGCCCATGACCGCTATGCCAAGGCCGAAGAATTCGTGCAGGTGGTGGGTGACCTGTGGGACAGCTGGGAGGACGATGCGCTGGTGCTGGACAAGGAGGCGGGGGTGTTCGCCAACGGTGCGAAAGTGCACTCGATCAACCATGTGGGCACGCACTACCGGGTCAAGGGCCCGTTCAACTCGCCACGCTCCCCGCAAGGGAGGCCGGTGCAAGTGCAGGCCGGCTCGTCCGAGGATGGCCGTGATTTCGCATCAAAGCATGCCGAAGCGATCTTCACCGCCCACCAGACCCTGCACAGCGCGAGCGAATTCGCCAACGATATCCGCGCGCGGGCGAGGGCAGTGGGGCGCGACCCTCGCCAGCTGAAAATTCTCCCGGGTATCAGCCCCTACATCGGTAGCACCGAAGCCGAAGCCCAGCGCAAGTTCGACGAACTCAACGACCTGGTACTGCCGCACGTCGCGCTGGGCCAGCTGCGCCGCCTGCTGGGTGTGGACCTGTCCGGTCAGGACCTGGATGCACCATTCCCACGTCACCTGATCAACTTTGAAGGCGGCGAGAGCCAAGCCAGTCGCTTCAAGCTGATCATCGACATCGTCGACCGCGAGCAACCGACCCTGCGCCAGTTGATCAACCGCCTGGCTGGTGCTCGCGGGCATTGGGTGCCGGTGGGTACGCCGGTGCAAATTGCCGACCTGATCGAACAGTGGTTCCGCAGCGGCGCCGCCGATGGCTTCAACGTGATGCCGCCGGCGTTCCCCGAGGGCTTTGAAGTATTCCTCGATGAAGTGCTGCCGATCCTGCGCAAGCGTGGGCTGTTTCGCGAGGACTATGCGGGTACCACCCTGCGCGAGCATTACGGCCTGAGTCGCCCGGTTTCGCGGTTTGCGCTGAAGTCTGCCTGAGGGTGCGCAGCGATCGGGGGACTGACTGAATGTTGCCTCTGGGCTTAGCCTGCTGATTCACGTTTGCGGCAGGCTGTAGCGCTCGGCAAAGTACTGCCGCAGGCATTCAACAGCCACCCGCACCTTGGCCGAAGTGGCGAGGGGCGCCGTGTACACCGCCCAGATGTCCGCCGCCTGCCTGTACTCGGGCAATACCTGCACGAGGCGCCCGTCCTCCAGGCTGTCGTACACGTCCCACCATGAGCGCAGCAGAATGCCTCGGCCATCGATGCACCACTGGTGCACCACTTCACCGTGATTGGACGACAGCGAGCCCGTCACTTTCACTTGTTCCTCGCCTTCCGGCCCTTGCAGGTGCCAGACCCCGAAGGGGTGATCGCGCTCCTTGATCACCAGGCAATCGTGTGTCGCCAGCTCCGCCAGTGTGCGCGGTGTGCCGTGCCGTTCCAGGTACGCCGGCGCGGCGCAGAGTACCCGGCGATTGCGCGCCAGCGGCTTGGCGATGAGGTGCGGATCGATTTCGTTGCCGACCCGCACGTCGAGGTCGAAGCCTTCGTCGATCAGATCGATCAAGCGGTCCTGTACATCGAGGCGGATGTCCAGTTGCGGGTAGCGCTCGGCCAGTTCCGAAAGGGCAGGGGCGACGAAGCGCCGGCCCAGTCCGAGGCTGCTGGCGATCCGCAGTTGCCCGCTGGGCTCGCGGTGCTGCGCACTGACGTCATCGCCCATGCGCTGCACGGAGTCGAGGATGCGCAACGCCCACTGGTAGATCCGCTCGCCATCGTCACTCACCGACACCCGGCGGGTGGTGCGATGCAGCAGGCGCACGCCGAGGTTCTGCTCGAGCAGGCGAATGCGTTTGCTGATGAACGCGGTGGACATGCCCAGTTCGGCGGCGGCGCTGGAGAAGCTGGAGCGCCGGGCAACATGGACGAAGACGTTGAGGTCTTCCAGGTTCGGTAGATTGTTCACAGTTCGGATAATAAGTATCAACAGTTGCGCTGATTATACTTGCTTCGTCAACTTATAGCATGGCCGGCATCACATCCAACCACTGATCCAACAAGGGTGCCAGCATGAACAAGACATTCAGAATCGCCGCAATCGCCGGTGACGGTATTGGCCTGGAAGTACTGCCGGAAGGCTTGCGGGTGGTCCAGGCGGCGGCGCGTAAATTTGGCCTGGCGCTGGAGTTCGAACACTTCGAATGGGCCAGCTGCGACTACTACCTCGAGCACGGCAAGATGATGCCCGATGACTGGTTCGACCAGCTCAAGGGCTTCGATGCCCTGTACTTCGGTGCTGTCGGCTGGCCAGACAAGGTGCCCGACCACATTTCGCTGTGGGGCTCGCTGTTGAAGTTCCGTCGCGATTTTGACCAGTACGTGAATATTCGCCCGGTGCGCCTGTTCCCCGGCGTGCCGTGCCCGCTGGCTGGCAAGAAGCCGGGCGACATCGACTTCGTGGTGATCCGCGAGAACACCGAAGGCGAGTATTCCTCGCTCGGCGGGCGCATGTTCGAAGGCACCGAAAACGAGTTCGTGCTGCAGGAATCGGTGTTCACCCGTCGTGGCGTCGACCGCATCCTCAAGTACGCTTTCGACCTGGCGCAGACCCGTGAGCGCAAGCGCCTGACGTCGGCCACCAAGTCCAATGGCATGGCCGTGAGCATGCCTTACTGGGACGAGCGCACGGCCGCCATGGCAACCAATTATCCGGACATCACCTGGGACAAGCAGCACATCGATATCCTGTGCGCGCGTTTCGTGTTGCAGCCGGAGCGCTTCGACGTGGTGGTGGCGTCCAACCTGTTCGGTGACATCCTCTCCGACCTCGGCCCGGCATGCGCCGGCACCATCGGCATCGCGCCGTCGGCCAACCTCAACCCGGAACGCAAATTCCCTTCGCTGTTCGAGCCGGTGCATGGCTCGGCCCCGGACATCTTCGGCCAGAACATTGCCAACCCGATTGCCATGATCTGGTCCGGCGCACTGATGCTGGAGTTCCTTGGCCAGGGCGACGAGCGCTATCGCGCCGCCCACGACGAGATCCTCAAGGCCATCGAGCAGGTGATTGCCAGCGGCACCGTGACCCGCGACATGGGGGGCTCGTTGTCCACCCAGGCGGTTGGCCAGGCCATCGCTGAAATCATCGAAGGCTGATTGGCGCGGCACTTGAGCTGATTGCAAATGGGCTTGCGCCACGGTTGGCGCAAGCCATCGAGCCGACATGCTGCTCTTGCGTTGTGGGCTGATTATCTGCAAACTGTTAACCACTGGGTAGCTGTTAACTAATGGTTAACTAAAGAGTAAGTCGTCAACCTGCCCTGATGCTGCACTTTGCTTCCGAAACTGCCTGCGTCGGATGCGAGATCCAAATAAAAAAAACGTCCCAGGAGACGCCTGATGTCCCCCAAGAATAAAAAGGTTGATGTGTTCCTGATCTCCATGAGCTTGATTGCGGTACTGCTCACGGTCGTCGGGCTCGCGGCATTCCCCTCCGAGGCGGAGAAAGCTGCGAACCAGTTGTTTGAATTTTCCACCCGTACCTTTGGCACCGCCGTGCAAATGCTGATCTTCGGCAGCTCGCTGGCCGTGCTCTACATCGCCTTCAGCAAGTACGGCAACATTCGTCTTGGCAGCGGCAAGCCGGAATACTCCACCGCCACGTGGGTGTTCATGTTCATCTGCGCCGGCATGGGTTCTTCCACCCTCTACTGGGGGGTGATGGAGTGGGCCTACTACTATCAGACGCCGGGCCTGAACATCGCCGCGCAATCGCGCCAAGCGCTGGAGTACAGCGTCAGCTATTCGTTCTTCCACTGGGGCATCAGCGCGTGGTCGATCTACGCCCTGGCGTCTCTGGCGATGGCGTATCACTTCCATGTGCGCAAGAAGAGCGGCCTCAACCTGGCCTCCATCGTCGAAGCGGTCACCGGCTTCAAGGCCACGGGCCCGGTGGGGCGCATCGTCGACCTGATCTTCCTGCTGACCATGATGGGCGCACTGACCGTGTCCCTGGCGCTCACCGCGTCGACCCTGACCCGAGGCCTGTCGGGCCTGGTCGGCATTCCCGATACCTTCACCCTGCAAGTGACGGTGATCGGCCTGATCGCTGTGCTGTTCTCTCTCAGTTCCTACATCGGCATCGACGGCGGCCTGCAAAAGCTCAGCAAGATCGTCTGCTACGGCGCGTTGTTGTTCGCCGCCGTGGTGCTGTTGGTGGGGCCTACCCAGTTCGCGATCAACAACACCGCCAACGGCATTGGCTTGATGATCCAGAACTACGTGCACATGAGCCTGTTCACCGACCCGGCCGGCAATGGTGAATTCACCCGCAACTGGACAGTGTTCTACTGGCTCTGGTGGGTGTCCTACGCGCCAGGCGTGGCGATGTTCGTGACCCGGGTTTCCCGCGGTCGGCAGATCAAGGAAGTGGTGTTCGCCCTGTTGATGGGCGGCAGCGTCGGTTGCTGGTTCTTCTTTGGCGCGCTGGAAAGCTTCAGCATGCACCAGTTCATCACCGGCGCCATCGATGTGCCGAAAATCCTCACCGAACAAGGCGGTGAAAGCGCGGTGCAGGCGCTGATCATGTCGCTGCCGGTGGGCAAGGTGTTCCTCGCCGTGTACCTGTTCATCATGGCGGTGTTCTGCGCCTCGCACATGGACGCTGCCGCCTATGCCGTGGCAGCGACCAGTACCCGCAACCTGAAGGAAGGCGACGACCCTTCGCCGACCCATCGCCTGTTCTGGTGCATCACGCTGACCCTGGTGCCGTTGGCCATGCTGTTCGCCAAGGCATCGCTGTCGACCATGAAGACCGCCGTGGTGCTGACCGCCATCCCGTTCACCCTGATCCTGCTGGTCAAGGTCTACGGTTTCTTCAAGTGGATGCTGCAGGACTACGGCCATGTGCCGGCCCACCGTATCGAAGAGGAAGCCGCCGCCATGGCTGCGCAGCAACCGGGTGGCAAGCCTGCGGTAACCCACGCTGCCGAGCCGGTGGCCGTGGCCTGATTGATCCTGGGGTCGTGCTGTCTGCCCGAAGACAGCGCGACCGACAGGCCTTTTTTTTGCCTGTTTTGTTAACCATCGGGTTGCAGTTAACTGATAACTAAAGTCCTGCGCTTGGCGCAGGTCATTGAGAGCCTGGAGACACCCATGACTGATTTCGAACGTTTGCCCGCTGATTTCTGCAGCGATGCTGCGCGCGCTTTCACCATCCCTGCCAACTTCTACACCAGTGCGGCCGTGTTCGAACACGAGAAGGAAAAGATCTTCGCCAAGAGCTGGATCTGCCTGGGGCATCGCAGCGAAGTGGCGGAAAACAATGCCTACATCACCCGCGAAGTGATCGGTGAAAGCATCATCGTGATCCGTGGTCGCGACAGCGTGCTGCGTGCTTTCTACAACGTATGCCCGCACCGTGGCCACCAATTGCTCGAAGGCAGTGGCAAGGCCAAGAACGTGATCGCCTGCCCGTACCACGCCTGGACCTTCAAGCTGGACGGCGAGCTGACCCACGTACGCAACTGCGATCAGGTCGAAGCCTTCGACAAAGGTGACTTCAGCCTGGTGCAACTGCGCGTCGAGGAATATGCCGGCTTCATCTTCGTCAACATGGACCCTGATGCCGGTAGCGTCGAAGACCAGTTGCCGGGTCTAGAAGCCCGTATGCGCAGCGCCTGCGGCGTGATCGACAACCTGCAACTGGCGGCACGTTTCGTCAGCGACACGCCGGCCAACTGGAAGTCCATCGTCGACAACTACATGGAGTGCTACCACTGCGGTCCGGCGCACCCAAGCTTTGCCGACTCGGTAGACGTCGGTCAGTATGTGCACACCATGCATGGCAACTGGTCGCTACAGTACGGCATCGCCAAGTCGTCCGAGCAATCGTTCCAGGTCGACGAGTCGGTCACCGATCCGTCCTTCGCCGGCTTCTGGGCCTGGCCGTGCACCATGTTCAACGTGCCGCCGGGCGCCAACTTCATGACCGTGATCTACGAGTTCCCGGTCGACGCCGAGACCACCCTGCAGCACTACGACATCTACTTCCTCAACAAGGACATCACCGAGGAACAGCAGAAGCTGATCGACTGGTACCGCGAAGTGTTCCGTCCGGAAGACCTGCGCCTGGTGGAAAGCGTGCAGAAGGGCTTGAAGTCCCGCGGCTATCGCGGCCAGGGCCGGATCATGGTGGACAAGGAGCGCAGTGGCATCAGCGAACACGGCATCGCGCACTTCCACAACCTGATCGCCGTGTCCCACCTCGACTGATAAAGCACGCGCCGCAGGCCCCCAGGGGCCTGCGACCGTTCGCGGAGTACCTTGCGTGAAACTCAATGATTGCAACCTGTTCCGCCAGCAGGCCTACATAAACGGGCGCTGGTGTGACGCTGACAACGGTCGTAGCGTGGATGTCCACGACCCGGCCAATGGCGAGCACCTGGGCCACGTGCCGTTGATGGGCGGCGCCGAAGCGGTGCGCGCCATCGAAGCGGCCAATGCCGCGCTGGAAGGCTGGCGGGCAAAAACCGCCAAGGAACGTGCGCAGATCCTGCGTCGCTGGTTCGAGTTGCTGCTCGAACACGAACAAGACCTGGCACAACTGATGACGTTCGAGCAGGGCAAGCCGCTGCACGAAGCCTTGGGTGAAATCCGCTATGCGGCATCGTTCATCGAGTGGTTCGCCGAGGAAGGCAAGCGCATCTACGGTGATGTGATTCCGAGCCCGGCGGCGGATAAACGCCTGCTGGTGATCAAGCAGGGTATCGGCGTCTGTGCGGCCATTACCCCGTGGAACTTCCCGGCCGCGATGATCACCCGCAAAGCTGCGCCGGCCCTGGCTGCCGGTTGCACCATGGTGATCAAACCGGCCAACGAGACGCCATTTTCCGCCCTGGCCCTGGTCGAACTGGCCGAGCGCGCCGGCGTACCGCCAGGCGTGATCAACGTGGTCACCGGCGATGCGCCGACCATTGGCGCGCAGCTCACCGGCCACCCGCTGGTGCGCAAGCTCAGCTTCACGGGCTCCACGCCGGTCGGTCGTCTGCTGATGGGGCAATGTGCCGAGACCATCAAGAAGGTGTCTCTGGAATTGGGGGGCAACGCGCCGTTCATTGTCTTCGAAGACGCCGACATCGAGGCGGCGGTCGAAGGTGCGCTGGTCGCCAAGTACCGCAATGCCGGGCAAACCTGCGTCTGCGTCAACCGCTTCTACGTGCATGACGCCGTCTACGAGCGTTTTACCGCTCGCTTCGTCGAGCGCGTACGTGAGCTCGACGTCGGTCATGGCTCGGCAGAGGGCACGCAAATCGGCCCGCTGATCACCGACAAGGCGGTGGCCAAGGTGCAAAGCCTGATCGACGACGCCACCGCCAAAGGCGCCGACCTGTTGCTGGGCGGCAAGCCTCATGCGTTGGGCGGCAACTTCTTCGAGCCAACCGTGCTCGGCGGCATTCGCCCGGGCATGGACCTGCTGCAGGACGAAATCTTTGGACCGGTCGCCGCGCTGGTGCGCTTCTCGTCCGATGACGAAGTGATCGAACTGGCCAACGACACCCTCTATGGGTTGGCTGCGTACTTCTACAGCCGTGACATCGCCCGTGTGTTCAAGGTCGCCGAGCGCCTGGAGTACGGCATGGTGGGCGTCAATACCGGGCTGATCTCCAACGAGGTTGCGCCGTTTGGTGGCATCAAGCAGTCCGGCCTGGGGCGCGAAGGCTCCAAGTACGGCATCGAGGACTATCTGGAAATCAAGTATCTCTGCCTGGCGGTCTGAGCCGGGTGAGTTTTTTACCGGGGCGGCGCGGCCGCTGTCGCCCCGTGTTGCAATTGAGGTGAATCATGGCCAACACATACGAAATGTTCAGCGTGCGGGTGACCGCGGTGGAACAGGCAACGCCACAGATCAAGCGTTTTACCCTGGCACGCGAGGATGGCCAGCCGATGCCGGCGTTCACCGGCGGCAGCCATGTGATCGTGCAGATGAAGGGCGCCCAGGGGCAGGTATTCAGCAATGCCTACTCGCTGATGAGCGACCCTCGCGACCTGAGTCACTATCAGGTTGGCGTACGCCTGGAGGAGCAGTCCAAGGGCGGCTCCGCGTACATGCACCAGCAAGTGGAAGTCGGCAGCGTGCTGACCATCTCCACCCCGAACAACCTGTTCGCGCTTGACCCAAAGGCCGGTCGCCACGTGCTGATCGCCGGTGGCATCGGCATCACGCCGTTCCTGTCCCAGCTGCATGAACTGCAAGGCGAAACCGTGCCTTATGAATTGCACTACGCCTTCCGCAGTCCGGAGCATGGTGCGTTTCAAGGCGAACTGGCCGACGGTCCGCATGGGCAAAACGTCAGCTTCTACATCGACAGCCTCGAGCGACGCCTGGACCTCGCCGGCCTGTTTTCCGGCCTGGCCGACGATGCTCACGTCTACGTCTGTGGCCCGAAACCGCTGATCGATGCGGTTATCGACGGCGCGAAAAAATCCGGTATTAGCGATGCGCGCGTGCACTTCGAACAGTTCGCTGCTGCGCCCGTCAGCGGTGGTGCCTTCACGCTGGTGCTGGGCCGTTCCGGTCGCGAACTGCGGGTGGAGGAGGGCATGACCATCATCCAGGCCATCGAAAACGTCAAGGCTGCCCAGGTTGACTGCCTGTGCCGCGAAGGCGTCTGCGGTACGTGCGAGACCGCCATCCTCGAAGGCGAGGTGGAGCATTTCGACCAATACCTGTCCGAGGCAGAAAAGGCCTCCCAGCAAACCCTGATGCTCTGCGTCTCGCGGGCGCGCGGTGAGCGCCTGGTGATCGATCTCTGATGTGGGAGTGAGCCTGCTCGCGATGGTCGTTAACGATTACGCGCATTTGCTGGTTCAACGCGGCGCGCTTGAGCCCATCGCGAGCGAGCTCGCTCCTCCAGGGGGGGCGGGCTGCTGCCGTCAAAGGTTTTGACTCCTGTGTATACTGCTGTCCCCGGCACCCCACACAGGACCGAACATGACGGAAAACAGCTTCGCCTTCCGCCTCAAGGAATTGCTCGAACTCAACAAGCTGACGCTGCAGGTCGTGGGCACGGCGCTGGGTATTTCGCGCACTTCGGTACACAAGTGGACCCGTGGGGGCGAGATCGACTACGACAACCTGCGCAAGCTGGCGGACTTTCTCAAGGTCAACTGGATCTGGCTGCGTTACGGTGAGGAGGCCCTGCGCGATGTGCAAGGTGCCGAGACCGTCGAACTGCCGATGACGGACCTGCGCCGGCGCTACACCACCCAGATCATGGAAAGCGAAGAGCGCATGAAGCTGGCCCAGGAAGGCGCACGCATCGTCACCTGGGAGTGGAACCTGATCAGCGATGAGCTGATGTATTCACCCAACGTTGAAACGGTGTATGGCTGGCCGGTGCATTCCAATGAGGAATTCTGGCGCCACCTGCCGCCGGAAGATGTCGCCGCGATGCAGGCCATGTATCAACGCGCGATCAACGAAGGCAGTGGCTGTGAGTTCGACTTTCGAATCTTCCAGCCCGATGGCCAGATGCGCTGGATTTCCTCGCGGGCGACAACGGTCAGGGACGCGGTCGGGCGAACCGTGAAAATGGTCGGCATCAGCATGGACAACACCCTGCGCATGATGATCGAGGAAGAGCTGCGCAACAGTGAAGAGCGCTTCCGGGCAATCTTCGAGCTGGCCTGGGGCGCGCTGGCCTATATCGGCCTGGATGGCGGTTGGCAGCGAGTCAACGGCAGCCTCTGCGAATTGCTCGGTTACAGTGCCGATGAGCTGTACGACATGACCTTCCAGGAAATCACCCACCCCGACGATCTGCCGAACAACCTCGAATTGCTGCGCCAGCTGCTGTCCGGCCAAATTGACCGCTACGTGGTCGAGAAACGCTTGCGCCGCCTTGATGGCAGTTACCTCTGGGTCCGGGCGCGCACCTCGCTGCAGCGCCAACCCCAGGACGGCTTGCCCGATCACCTGATCAGCGTCTTCGAAGATATCAGCGCCGAATACGTCGAACGTGAACGCCTGCAAACGCGCATAAGGGAACTGGAAGCGCGCCTGGCCCATTGTTCATGAGCGAACGACAGTTGATCCGCCAGGCCATTCCAGACGACGAGGTCGCCGTGCGCGCTTGTGCCGAGCAAGCGTATGCGCAGTATGTTGGCGTGATAGGACGAAAACCGGCGCCGATGCTGGCGGATTTCAGGGCGCAGATAGCGGCCGGTCTGGTGTACATCTCCACCGGAGAACAGGATGAGCTGCGAGGCTTCATCGTCTTCTTTCCCGTGGACCAGCACATGTTTCTCGAAAACGTGGCCGTGTCAGCAGCCGGGCGCGGCAAAGGTATCGGCAAGGCACTTGTTCAATTTTGCGAGGCGCAGGCGCTACGCTTGGGGCTAGGCAGCGTTCATCTCTACACGAACGTGAAGATGACCGACAATCTGTCAATCTACCCTCGACTCGGTTACGTCGAGGTCCAGCGGCGGTCGGAGGATGGGTTCGATCGCGTTTACTTTGAAAAACGCCTGGATTGAGACGTTTACCGTTTATGTCGTGCGACGCCCGAGTTTTCTCGAATGGTGCACGTCCATTGATGGGGATCAGACATTTGAGTCATACACTTTCCCGTTATTCAAAGAGTGCCTGGACACGGGCCAGTACATCATCAATCACCACCTCGGGAACCGACTCAACGCGCTTGGCGCTGCGGGCCTCAAGATCAACGGTACGAATCTGGTTGCACAGCACAACGCCCTGTGTCTCAGTGCCCGAACCGCTCAATGGCACCGCGAAACCCGCATAGCGAGCAAAATCGCCGCCTTGCGTGATGGGGGCAATGACGGCGAGTCCCGAGGCGTTATAGGCCGCCGGTGTAAGGACCAGCGCCGGACGAAAATCGCCCTGTTGTTCACGGCCGGCGGTGGGATTCAGGTTCACTCGTACAATGTCTGCCCGGTTGAATTTGGCTCGTTTCACGCTTCGCGCCCTACCGGTGTCATGGCATTCCAGGCGGCAAGGTCAGCTGGCTCTGGTGCGGTCAAATCGCATTGCGCCATCAAATCGGCCAGCCGGTAATGCGGTTTGGCTTTCGCCGGCTTGAGTGTCATCACCTCTGCAGACACGTCGAGCGACAGGAGATCGCCGCTGACCAGGCTCATTTGTTTGAGCACCGTGGATGGCAAGCGAATCGCTGCGCTGTTGCCCCATTGCTGAATTTTGACTTGCATACACACCTCCATAACGTAGAAACATAGTAGATACGCAAATCGCCAATTGCAAGCTCCACGTATACACATAGTATCTACAAAGCCCTGGGTGATGCTCGTTCACCAATACACCATGGGCATGCAAGGGGCAGACGCTGCCTGCCATGCAGTGATTGTCGTGCGCGCGAACAACCCGCCCGCCTTAACCGAGTTGCTCGGCAAGCGCGACGATGATGCCCTCAGGCCCACGCATGTAGGCGAGTCGGTACGCTTGCTCGTACTGCATCTGGCCAATCAGTTCGGCGCCATGGGCTTGCAAACGTGCAACGAGCCCATCGATGTCATCGACGGCAAACATGATGCGACGAAGACCCAGGGCGTTCATTGGCGTGTCCACGGGGCCGAACCTGATGGGGTCCGGCGTGTGGAACTTGTCCAGTTCAATGCCTTGGCCGTCGGGCGTGCGCAGCATCGCGAGGGTGGCTCGCACGTTTGCAAGCCCGATGAGGCTGCCGACGGAGGGCCCTTCAACGGTGGTCTGGCCCTCGAGCTTGAGGCCCAGCGCGATGAAGAATGCCTTCACCGCTTCGAGATCGTCGACAACGATCAGGACGTTGTCCATTCGCGTGATGCTCATGTCCTTCGCCCCCTTGGCGTGGCCCTAGCGACGATAGTAGCGGCGATCGTCGTCGTAGCGGTGGTGCATGGCGCGGTCGCGGTCGCGGTGGCGCTCCCAATCACGACGTTCGGCTTCCCGGCGGGCTTGTTCTCTGCGCCACTGGGCCCTGCGCCATTCGTCTCGGCGCCACTCGTCACGGCGACTGTGCCAGCGGCCGTCGTGCCAGTAGCGGTCGTCATGGGCGAGCAAGGTCTGCTTGCCGGTCAAGCTGGCCAAGGTCGGCCAAGGGTTGTCGGCGGCCTTGGCAGGCGCCTCGACAGCTGAGATTTGCGTGGCGACAACAGGGGTTGGCGTCTTCATCGGTGTGGCTGATGCCGAGCCCATTACCGCGAGCGCGAACAGTCCGAAGAGCACCCTCCGTGGGTCATGGAATTTCATGAGCGAAGACAACCTCTGATTGACAATTGGACGTGTGGCCATCCGGTTGCGCGAAGCCTGCGGGTTCGCGCTTGCGAGCGGATGTGCCTATCCAAATAGACCGGCAATCAGGGAAAAGTTCTAGGGCGCCCCTGCAATTTGCGCAACGCCTGCCAGAGCGCTCTGCGTCAAGCCGTCGAGCCTGCAAGCGTTCTTGCGGCAATGTAGCCGAACGTCATGCCCGGCCCGAGGGTGATGCCACCGCTGGGGTAATAACCGTTCATGACGCTGTTCATATCATTGCCCACGGCGAACAACCCTTGAATCGGCGCCTCGTTTTTGTCCAGTACCCGGGCACAGGCATCGGTGTGCAGACCGGCGAAGGTGCCGAGGCTGCCGTGCACCAGCTTTACGGCGTAGAAGGGGGCTTGGCGCAGGCTGCCCAGGGACGGGTTGGGACCCTGGAGAATCTCCCCCTGGTTTTTGTTGTACAGCGACTCACCACGCCGAAACTGCGGATCGCAGCCTTCCTCGGCAAACTGGTTGAAGGTATCGACCGTGGCCTGCAGTTGCTGCGCATCGATTCCGCACTGGTGTGCCAGTCCCGCCAGGGTCGCGTCCTTGAACAGATAGCCCTTGCGCACATACGACGCTGTCGGGAACGGAAAGGGTCTGGACCAGCCCAGGCCATAGCGCCGCTGGGCGCGGTGGTCGCAGATCAGCCAGGACACCGGGGTTTCTCCAGGTTTGCAGGCGTCGAACAGTGCGCACATGTAGTCATGGTAGGAGTCTGCTTCGTTGACGAAGCGTCGACCATCCTGACGCACCGCGAGAAAACCCGGTTTGGCCCGCTCCATCAAATGTGGAAAACCACTGAAGCCTCCGTCCTCGCGCGGCACGCGAGAGACCGGTGCCCACGCCGCGGCATGCGCCAGGTCGCAGGCGACGCGTGCGCCGACGCTTTCACCCAGGCGCAAGCCGTCGCCGGTATTGCCCTTGGGGGCAGCGCTCAAGTGGGCGCTGCCATCAGGGGCATGGGCGAACTGCCGGGCAATGCGTTGCCGGTCGTGGGGGAACCCGCCGCAGGCCATCACCACACCCCGTCGTGCGCGGATGTCGAGCAGGCGTGCGCTGCGCTCGATGCGGGCGCCAACCACACGCTGATCCTCACGCAGCAGCTCATGCACCGGCGTCTCGGTCAGCAGGCGGACGTTGCGGTCGAGGGCGCTTTTCAGCAGCCGGGCGACCAAGGCGTTGCCGTTCACCAGGAGCATGCCCCGGCCGTGGCGCATCAGGTCACGGGCATGGCGCAACAGGCGTTTGCCGGCATACAGCATTGACCTTGGCGATTGGGTCGCATTGAGGAAATGGTTGAGATCGGCGCCGCCGGCAATGCCCATTCCGCCAAGGCTGATGAGGTCCAGCGGACGCCGCAGCTGGTTGATCCAGGGACCCAGTCGACGACCATCGAACGGCAACGCGCAGAGTGAGCGACCACCGCTGGCATGACCTTCGCTGGCATGAAAGTCCGGCATCTTGCTGCCGGAGAAAAATTGCACTTCGGTGTGGCGCTGAAAAAACTCGACCATCTTCGGGCCTTGTTCGAGGAACATCTCCAGGCGCGGGTCGAGCACATCGCTGTGCAGTTCATGGCGCAGGTAGGTCCGTGCCTGTTCGAGTTCTTCCACCGTGCCTTCGGCGACTGCCAGGGGGTTGCGAGGGATCCACAGCCAGCCACCCGACCAGGCACTGGTACCACCGAGAACGGGTTCTTTTTCTACCACTATGACGTCTAGGCCAAGTTCGGCGCAGGTGACGGCAGTCGCCAGGCCCGAGGCGCCGGAACCAATGACCAGGACATCACAGATAAGGTCGTCGACATTCATCGACGGCAAGGTGCTCATGGCGACCTCCATTGTGTCTCTTTTTGGGCTTTTTCCTGTAGGAGCGAGCATGCTCGCGATGATCTGAAATCCACCGCGTGTATCCAGGCACCCCGCGTCATCGTTGACGTCCATCGCGAGCAGGCTCGCTCCTACAGGGACGGTTATTGCAACGGTGAGAAGTCGGTGGGGCGCAGCAGGCGCGACTCCAGCGTCACCACGGCGTCGAGCTCCCTGTTCTGCCGGGCAAAGTCCTGCCAGCGCCGATCGGCTGCCATGGCTGTGCGCCGGGCCATGCGATCGTCGAGGCTGGTGTAGGCCCAGATGTGCACCACCTGGTTGACCTCACCGATTTCGGTGGTGAAGAAACCGACCAGGTTGCCCAGGTGCTCCTGCTGCACGGCCAGTGCCGCGCTTTTGTACAGGGCTAGCCAGTCGCCAAGGCGGGTCGGTTTAATCGTGTAGGTGCGCAGTTCGTAGTACATGCTGTTCTCCACTGTGGGTTTGTTGGGTTGTGTTGCGTTCAAGACGGGCTGCCATGTCACTGGCGGCGAGGTAGCCGAAGGTGATGCCCGGGCCGAGGGTGATGCCGGGACCGGGGTAGGTGCCGTCCATGATCGAATTCATTTCGTTGCCGGCGGCGTACAGGCCGGGGATCGGTGCGCCGCTGCGGTCGAGCACGTTGGCCTGGCCGTTGGTGACCAGTCCGCGAGCCGAGCCGAGGTCTCCGGTAAACAGGCGAATGGCGTAGAACGGCGCCTTGTGCAGCGGCTTCAGGCACGGGTTGGGGCCGTGAAGCGGGTCGCCCATGTAGCGGTTGTAGGCGCTGCTGCCTTTGCCGAACTGACGGTCGACGCCAAGGGCCGCATCGGCGTTGAACTGCGTCAGGGTCTGCTCCAGGGCCGTGGCATCGATGCCGGCAATGAGCGCCAGTTCGGCGAGGCTGTCTGCGCGCAGCAGATAACCGGCTTCGATCAACGCGCTGTTGTCGACCGGTCGCGGACGGGCCAGGCCCATGCCGTACCGGTTCAAGGCTTCGCTGTCACAGATCAGCCAGCAGGGCGCATTGGCGCCGCCATTGGCGAACATGCCTTCGACGAAGCAGTGGTAAGAGTCCGATTCGTTGACGAAACGTTGCCCGGCGCGATTGACCGCGATCACACCGGGTTTGGCCCGATCGGTCACCAGGTGCGGAAAGCGCTCCAGGCTGCCGTCGGCTTTGCGCAGCACCGAGACCGGCGCCCAGAAGAAATTTGCCGCAAGGTTGTCGCCAATGGCGGCGTCGACCCAGGCAGCCAGTCGCTGTCCATCACCCACGTTGGCCGCTGGCGACATGCTCCAGTGTTCCGAGTCCGTCGCGGGTCGCTGCCCCGCGGCCTGAGCGCCGGCGGCAAATCCGCCCATGGCCAATACCACGCCGCCCCTGGCCCATACCTTGCGGGTTTGTCCGCGCCAGGTGATCTGCACGCCCTTTACGCTTGCCTGTTCGATCAGCAGCGCTTCGGGCGACGCTTCGAGCCACAAGTCGACGCCATTGGCGAAGGCGGTGGTCGCCAGCCGGGCGATCAAGGCATTGCCCACGGTCAGGCGCGTGCCGCGTGGATGGCTGAGGCGATCCTTGGCATATCGGCCCATCAGTTTCAGGCAGTGCCAGAGCGATTTAGGCGAGCGCTTGAAGCTGAGGAAGTGCTGGATGTCGACACGATTGACCATCATGCCGCCGAACAGCAGCATGCCGTCCGGTGGCCGCTTCAGGTCTTTGAAGTGCTCGCCGAGCTTGCGCCCGTCGTACTCGTCGATTTCCAGGGCGCGACCGGTTTGCGTGCCGCCGGGCAAGTCCGGGTAGTAGTCGGGCGACAGTGGCCGCAGGCTGTATTTGAGCTCGCTGTGGGCCTGCAAAAAGCTCAAGGCTTCACGACCATTGTCGATGAAGGAATCGATCAGCACCGGGTTGTAGCCGGCACCGATCACTTCCTTGAGATAGCGGCGCATCTGCTCGGCGCCCAGGTGGTGCCCGGCGGCCCGGGCCTGATCGGTGTCGTGCAGCCAGACCGCGCCACCGGAAATCGCCGAGGTGCCGCCGAAGGCTTCGGTCTTTTCCACCAGCAAGACCTTGAGGCCGCGGCAACTGGCGGTCACCGCCGCAGCGAAACCGGCGGCGCCGCTGCCCAGGACAATCACGTCGTAGGTCAGGTCGGCACCGGCAGGGAGCTGGGTAGTCGTCATGTTCATTGTCTATCGCCTCTCGAGGACACGACCGCAGATCAGATCTGCAGCGGTGTCACGCCCATGAAGTGGCCGAGGTTGCCCAGTTGCGCCAGGGCCATTTGCGGGCCGGTCTGGATCGTGCAACCACGGTGTCGGGCGAAGGCGAGAAACGGCGTGATGGCCGGCGACGTCACGACATCGGCGACCAGCGTCGACGCCTGCAGGCTTTGCATCAGGTCTTGCGGCAACGGCAGAGGGCCTTCATCGCCGGTAGCGCCCATGCCGACCGGCGAGGCGTTGACCACCAGGTCGAAGTGTTCGAGCGAGGCGGGGTCGGCGCTGATCACGATCTCGGGAAAAGCACCGCGCAGCAGTTCGCCGAGCATCTCGACGCGCTCCGCGTTCAAATCGCTGATCACCAGGTGACTGACCCCGGCCTGGCACAGTGAATAAGCAATCGCACTGCCGACACCGCCGGTGCCGATCACCAGCGCCTGTTTGTCCCGCGGATTGAAACCCTGCTGGCGCGCCGCACTGAGAAACCCTTCACCGTCGACGATATCGCCCACCAGCCGGCCGTCGACCTCGCGCCGGATCACGTTGACCGACCCCAGAGCCGCCGAGCGCGCACTGACGCTGTCGAGGCGGCCGGCCAGTAGCTGTTTGTAAGGGACGGTGACCACGCAGCCGCGCAGGTTTTGCCAGCCACGCAAGGTCTCGACGAAGTTCTGCAGAGCGGTCGGCGCCAGGTCGATGGCCAGCATGGCAACGTTCTGCCGGTGCTCAGCGAACCAGCGGTTGAAGTTTTCCGGCGATTTGACCTGTGTCACAGGCGAGCCGACGATGGCGACCAGTTCAGTCGAACCCTGAATCATTTGATGTACCCGCTTATTGGCTGTGTTGTGGGGTCGATAGTGCGAGCGGGGGAGGGAGGCGGACAATCAGACTGCCAGGCGTTTGCGTTGATAATCGCACCAGCAATGCGATAATCGCACTACTTACCTGAATAAGAGTCGTCGCGATGAAGCAGCCCACCATCCATCAACGGGACCTGATCGTCGGCCTGCAAAAGGGCCTGGCGCTGTTGCAGTTGTTTTCCCAGGAGCATCCGCGCCTGAGTGTGCCGGAGGTAGCGCGCATGGCCGACATGACCCAGAGCGCCGCCCGGCGTTTCCTGCTGACCCTGGTGCATGACGACTTCGCGCAGACCGATGGGCGCTACTACTGGCTGACCGCCAAGACCTTGCGCATCGGCCAGGCCTATGTCGATTCGGCCGTGCTGCCGCGCATGCTGCGGCCGATCGTCGAACAGGTGGCGCGAACCACCCAGGAGCATGTGTCGGTGGGCATTCGCGACGGCGATGACATCGTGCATGTAGTGCGCAGTCGCTACAGCCACATCACCTCGATGTCGATCCGGCCTGGCTCACGGGTGCCCATGTATTGCACCGGCAGTGGCCGGCTCTGGCTGGCGAGCCTGAATGCCGAGGCACTCGACGCGTATTTCGAACGCAACCCGCCACAGGCGATCACGCCGTACACGCTCACCGATGAAAAGCAGATCCGCGCCGAAATCGCCTTGGCGGCGCAGCGAGGCTACGTGCTGGTGGATCAGGAATACGAAGTGGGCATGCGGGTGTTGAGCGTGCCGTTGATTGATCGCGCAGGGCAGTTGCAGGCCACCTTGACGCTGACCACCCATGCGTCGCGAATGACCGTGGAGCAGATGCGCGAACGTTATTTGTCTGCATTGTATGAAGGTCAGGCGTTGTTGCGGCCGATTATGACGTTGTAGGGCGATGGTGTTGCCTGTGGGGAAGGTTGCAGTCGACCCGAAGTGGACGGTTGCCGAGGGCAGCTATCGGTCAAAAGTAGACGGTGACGAATCAAATCTAACGATCTATCCAGTCTGCTTAGCGCATCCGCCTAATGAGTCTTGCAATAGTTATGCAAATAGGGGTAGATCGCTTCAATGCGTTAATTCATCACACGTCTCGCCGCCAGGTCAATTTATGCCGCTGAGCTTTCATAAAATGCATGCCAATGGTGATGATTTCGTTATCGTCGACTCGCGAAATTTACCCAATCCAATTACCAGCAATATGGCTCGGCGAATGGGGGATCGGAACCGAGGAGTCGGCTTCAATCAACTCGCGGTGGTGTTCGACTGCGATGATGCAGATGCGCGTTTGATGTTCTGGAATGCCGATGGCTCACCGCTGGACGCTTGTGGCAGCGCAACGCGCGGGGCCGCGGATATGTTGATGCGTGGCTCCAACATGACTTCAGTAACGCTGCGAACCAACCGTGGCTTGCTAACTTGCGAGCGAACCTCAACTGGCGCCATTTCTGTAGACATGGGAAAACCGCTTTTGGGCTGGTCAGATGTTCCTCTGGCTTTGGAAATGGATACTTTGCTGTTGCCACTGGCGGGTAGCCCAACAGCCTGTGGCATGGGAAATCCGCACTGCACCTATTTTGTCGATGATCTGACAGCTGTTGAGATTGCGTCGATTGGGCCGACAATTGAAACCACGTCCTTGTTTCCCCTCAGGACGAACGTGCATTTCGTGCAGGTCATTGACCGGAAGCACATCCGGTTGCGAATTTGGGAGCGCGGGGGTGGTATCCCGCTGGGTTCAGGCTCCTGCTCTTGTGGCGCCGCGGTGAACGGCATTCGTCGTGGCTTGTTAGACAATTGCGTTGAAGTTGAATGTGACGGTGGAGCCGTAACGGTCCAATGGGACGGCGTGGGATCAGTCTTTCTCACTGGGCCGGTAGAGACGACTTTTTCCGGAATAATCGCGGATGCTTCGTTAAAAGCCTGATTTTCAGGCAGGCCACTATTGGCCACCTTGACGCTGACCACCCATGCATCGCGAATGACCGTGGAGCAGATGCGCGAACGTTATCTGTCGACCTTGTATGAAGGCCAGGCGTTGCTGCGGTCGATCATGACGCTGTAGATGCAGGAGCCTGGAATTTCGAACCGCTGGAGGGCGTCGCCTGCAACGCACCCTGCAGGGCACCCATGACCATGTCATGCAGCAGCTTGCGACGGGCTCCCTTGCTTGCCGGCGAGTCTGCGATCCAGGCCGGCAGTTGGTTGAGCAGGGACACGATGCCGCTCAAGGTCGAGCGCAGGGCGATGCTCACCGGTACGCCGGTGAGCTGCTCTATCGTGACCACCAGGTGCTCCTCGTAGCGCCTGCGCAACGCCAGGATCGAGGCCTGCTGTTCGCTGTCCAGGCAATGGAGGTCATGCTCGGCCAGGCGAAAATGCGCGCCCATGCGCTCATGCAGCAGCAGGTGCGCCTCCAGCAGCGCGTGCAGTCGCACAGCGGGCGCGGATTTGCGTCGGTTCACCTGGCTGGCGCCGTGCAGCAACTGTTCGTAGAGTTCCTCGATCAATTCGAACAGCAGGGCCTCCTTGCTATCGATGTGGTTGTAGATGGAGCCGGCCTTGATCCCCAGGTAAGCGGCCAGGTCGCGCATGCTGACCCGGCTGAAACCGCATCGGGCAAACAGCTCGAGGGCTTTTTGCCGGGTTTGCAGGTATCGCGAGGGGTGCACCTGATCGATGGCCCCCGCCAAAAGAGAGTGGCTCATCCCGTTCATAGGCGGAACTGCCCCAATAGCCGATTGAGCTGGCTCGCCAGTTCACCCAGATGCCGGCTGGCCTCATTGGACTGATCCGCTGCCAGGGCATTCTCCTGGGCCAGCGAGGCGGCGTGGGTGACATTCTGGTTGATGTCCTCGACCACGTGGGATTGCTCCAGGGTGGCACTGGCAATCGAGGCGTTCAGTTCAGTGAGGTTGCGCAGCGCCGCGATGACCAGGTGCAGGCTTTCACCGGTTTCCCGGGCCTGCAGCACAGTTTGTTGCGCGGCCTGGCTGCTGGCATTGATGACGTTCACCGCCGCTTCGGAGTTGCCCTGCAGGCGTTCGATCATGCCCTGGATCTGCGCGGTGGACTGCTGGGTGCGCTGGGCCAGCAGGCGCACTTCGTCGGCCACCACGGCGAAGCCGCGACCCTGTTCGCCAGCGCGCGCGGCCTCGATGGCGGCGTTCAGCGCCAGCAGGTTGGTTTGCTCGGCGATGGCGCGGATCACTTCCAGCACGCTGCCGATCTGGGTGCTTTCCTGGGCCAGGCTCTGGATCACTCCGACAGCCTGGCTGATGGTCTCGGACAACTGGTCGATCTGGCGCAGGCTGCTGTCGATGTTGTGCTGGCCCTGGCGTGCCTGCTCATCGGCCTGGCGTACTTCGTTGGCGGCGTGCTCGGCGTTCTTCGCCACTTCCTGTACGGCATAGGAGACTTCGTGGATGGCGGCGGCCACCAGTTCCATCTGCTGTGATTGCTGTTGGCTGTGGCGCTGGCTGTTGCTGGCAATCTCGCCGAGCGATTGCGAGGCCTGGTCCAGGTGGCCGGCGGTCTGCATGGACTGGCCGATCACCGTGCGCAGCTTGCGGGTGAACGCGTTGAAGTGGCTGCTCAGGGCGGTCAGCTCATCGCGCCAGCGACTGTCCAGGTTGTGGGTCAGGTCGGCTTCGCCGCTGGCGATGTTCTCCATGGCATTGACCACCTGCGCCAAGGGCGAGGCGATGCTGCGGGCGATCAGCAGGATCAGCGCGCTGAGCAGCAGGGCGATCGTCAGCACAATGACGAAGGCCTTGATCAGCTGGCGGCGGAACTCGACTTGCACGTCGTCGATGTAGATGCCCGAGCCGACGATCCAGCCCCAGGGCTTGAACAGTTCGACATAGGACACCTTCTCCACCGGCGCATCGGAGCCCGGCTTTGGCCAACGGTAGTGCACCAGGCCGGAGCCGTCGCGGTTGGCCACGGCGACCATCTCGTCGAACAGCGCCTTGCCGTCAGGGTCGCGGGTGCCGGCCATGCGCTTGCCTTCGAGCTTGGCATTGGGGTGCATGACCATGCGCGTGTCGAGGTCTTCGATCCAGAAGTAGTCCTCGCGGTCGTAGCGCAGGTCGCGTATGACCGCGCGGGCCTGTTGTTGCGCCTGCTCACGATCCAGACCCTGGCCTTCCAGGTTCTGGAAGTGGCGCAGGATGCCGCTGGCGGTCTCGACCACGTGCCGGGTTTTCAGGGCCTTGGCCGCATAGAGGTCGTCATGGTTCTGCTTGAGCAGCAGGCCCGCGAGAATCAGCAGCATCAGGATGGACGTCAGCAGGATCAGCCACAGGCGGCGGCTGATGGGAATGTTACGCAGGCCGGGCATGGGCAACTCCAGAAGGGGCAGGCGAGGGGGCGGCCGGCACGCAGGGCGCGTGCGGCCAAGGGCTCAAAGGGCGTAGTGGGCCAGCTCGCGGGCGATCAGCAGGCGCTGGACCTCGCTGGTGCCTTCGTAGATCTGGGTGATGCGTGCATCGCGGTAATAGCGCTCCACCGGGTAATCCTCCAGGTAGCCATAACCGCCATGGATCTGCACGGCGCTGGAACACACGCGCTCGGCCATTTCCGAGGCGAACAGCTTGGCCTGCGACGCTTCGGACAGGCACGGTTGCCCGGCGCTTTTCAGGCGCGCGGCATGCAGCACCAGCAGGCGGGTCGCATTGAGCCGGGTGTGCATGTCCGCGAGCAGATTGGCCACGCTCTGGTGTTCGATGATCGGCTTGGCGAACTGGACGCGTTCGCGGGCATACCCCAAGGCGGCCTCGAAGGCAGCGCGAGCAATCCCCAGGGCCTGGGCGGCGATGCCGATGCGGCCGCCTTCAAGGTTGGACAGGGCAATGGCCAGACCCTTGCCGCGCTCGCCGAGCAAATGGTCCTGGGGAATCGTGCAGTTATCCAGGGTCACCGCGCAGGTATCGGAGGCCTTGATGCCCATCTTGTGTTCGCTGCGGTCGACCACGAATCCTGGGTTGTCGGTGGGCACCAGGAACGCCGACAGGCCCTTCTTGCCCAGTTCCGGATCGGTGACGGCAAACACAATGGCCAGGCTCGCGCGCTTGCCGTTGCTGACGAATTGCTTGGCGCCGTTGAGTACCCAGTGGCCGTCGCGCAATTCGGCGCGAGTGCGCAAGTTGTGTGCTTCGGTGCCTGCCTGTGGCTCGGTCAGGCAGAAGCAGCCAATGGCCTGGCCGCTGGCCAAAAGCGGCAGCCAGCGGTCTTGCTGGGACGGGCTGCCGTATTTCAGCAGAGGGCCGCAGCCCACCGAATTGTGGATGCTCATCAAGGCGCCGAGGGCGCCGTCGCCGGCGGAAATTTCCTCCACGGCCAGGGCGTAGGCCACATAGTCGGTGTAGCTGCCACCCCAGGTGTCCGGCACCACCATGCCCAGCAGGCCCAGTTCACCCATCTGCGCAACCACGGCGTCATCGATCCAGCCGGCCTTTTCCCAGGCCTGGGCCTGCGGGCCGACTTCGCTGCGGGCGAAGTCGCGTGCCATGTCGCGGATCATGCGTTGTTCTTCGGTCAATTCGATATCGTGCATTGCGAGTCTCCTGCCGTTCAGGCGGTGCGAAGGGGTTTGCCAGAGGCCGGGCGGAAATCGTTGAAGAAAGCCTGCACCCGCGCAGGCACCAGTTCCGCCAGGGTGGGCGGGTTCCAGCGTGGGGTCTTGTCCTTGTCGATGATCAAGGCGCGCACCCCCTCCATCAGGTCGCCCTTGTCGAACCACTGGTAGTCCAGGTGCAGCTCCAGGGCAAAACAGTCGGCCAGGCTCAGGTAGCGACCGCGACGCAACAGTTCCAGGGTCGCCGCCATTGCCAGCGGTGAGCGGCTGTCGAGTAGCGCGACCGTCTGTTCGGCCCAGTCGCGCAGCTCGGGGCGTTGCTCGCGCTGCAGCGCATTGCGAATCGCCGGCACATCAGGCAGGGAAAAATACTCATCGATCACCTGGCGGTAAGCCTTGAGTTCCGATCCGGCAATGCGCTCGGTGGCCAGGCCGGCCAGCAGCTCTTGCAAGTCTTCTTCGGGCGCGGGAGTCCAGTTCAAGTGATCGAGGGCGGCGTCCAGTTCCACCAGTCGCTCGCTGGGCAGGTAGTAGTCGGCGAGGTCGGCATAGAGCGCGTCGGCGGCCCGAACCTGGCAACCGGTGACGCCCAGGTAGATCCCCAGCTCACCGGGAAGGCGCGGCAGGAAATAGCTGCCGCCGACATCGGGGAAAAAGCCGATGCCGACTTCCGGCATGCCCATGCGCGTGCGCTCGGTGATCACCCGCAGCGAGGCGGCCTGCGCCAGGCCCATGCCACCGCCCAGGACGAAACCGTCGAGCAGCGCCAGCACCGGTTTGGAGTAGCCATGCAGGTACTCGTCCAGGGCATATTCCTCTTCGAGGAACAGCTCGTGCAGGTTGTCCCCGGCCTGGTGACTGTCGTACAGCATGCGGATGTCGCCACCGGCACAGAAGGCTTTTTCCCCGGCGCCACGCAGGGTGACGGCGACGATGTCCGGGTCCTGTTCCCACACCCACAGGTACTGGCACAGCAGCTTCACGGTCGGCAGGTCGAGGGTGTTCAGCGCGCTGGGCCGGTTCAGCGTCAGGTGGCCGATGCGGTTGCGCACGCAGGCCAGCACCGGGGCTTGCTGCCCGCTCATGCCTGGGCTTCTCCACGGAACAGTTTGATGATGGCGGAGAAGTCCAGGCCGCCATTACCTTGCAGGCTGAAGGTCTGGTACAGCTGCTGGGCGGCAGCGCCGAGCACCACCGGTTGGCGCGCCTGTTTGGCGGCTTCGGTGGCGAGGCCGAGGTCCTTGAGCATCAGGTCGGTGCCGAAGCCGCCGGTGTAGCCACGCGAGGCCGGGGCATTTTCCAGCACGCCGGGGAACGGGTTGTTGATCTCCGAGCTCCAGCAGCGACCGGTGGAGGTGCCGATGACACCGGCCAGCACCTTGGCGTCCATGCCCAGGGCCACACCCAGGGCCATGGCCTCGGCGACGCCGACCATGGAGATGCCGAGCAGCATGTTGTTGGCGATCTTGGCCACCTGGCCGTTACCGGCCGCGCCGCAGTGCACGATGTTCCTGCCCATGGCCGAGAGGACCGGCAGGGCCTGGTCGTACACACTGACCGGGCCGCCGACCATGAACGTCAGGGTGCCCGCCGTCGCGCCGCCGGTGCCGCCGGAGACCGGCGCGTCGAGCATCGGGTTGCCTTGGGCAAGGGCGAATTTGGCCACCTCGCGGGCACTCAGCGGGTCGATGGTCGAGCTGTCGATCAACAGCACGCCTTGTCCGATATTGGCCAGCAGGCCGTCCTTGCCGCGATAGACCTGTTTCACGTGGTCTGCGGTTGGCAGCATGGTGACGATCACTTCAACCCCGGCCCTGGCCACGCCGGCGGGCGAGTCAGCGGCGCTGGCGCCGGCCTCGACCAGGGCGGCGACCGCCTGGGGGAAGGGATCGAAGACGGTCAGGCTGTGGCCGGCCTTGAGCAGGTTGCGGGCCATTGGGCCGCCCATGTTGCCGAGGCCGAGAAATCCGATATGCATGATGGTTACCTTTTTGCGTGTGATGGCGAGGGGATGAATCCCCTCGCCACAGGTCATTTGAGGGTGATCGTGGTGTTCACCGCGCCAACCACCTCGTCCTCGTCGAACCAGCGCTGGGTGATCGTCTTGGTCTGGGTGTAGAAGGTCACCACTTGCTTGCCGTAAGGGCCGAGGTCGCCGAGCTTGGAGGCGCGCGAACCGGAGAAGGAGAACAGCGGGACCGGTACCGGGATCGGCACGTTGATGCCCACCTGGCCGACGTCGATTTCTTCCTGGAAGTGACGGGCCGCCGCGCCGGAACGGGTGAACAGGGCGGTACCGTTGCCATTGGGGTTGGCGTTGATGATCTCGATCGCCTCGCTCAGGCTGGCGGCCTGCATGACGCACAGCACCGGGCCGAAGATTTCTTCGCGGTACACGGACATTTGCGCGGTGACGTTGGAGAAGATGGTCGGGCCGACGAAATTGCCGTCCTGGTAGCCCGGCACGCTCGGGTTGCGGCCATCCAGTTCGAGCCTGGCGCCTTCTTCGATGCCGCTGGCGATCAGGCTGTTGACGCGATCCAGGGCCGCGCAGGAAATCACCGGGCCGATGTCGGTGCCAGGTTCGGTGCCGCCATTGATCTTGAGGGTTTTGGTGCGCTCGATCAGGTCCGGCAGCCAGGTCTGCGCTTCACCCACCAGGATCACCACCGGTAGGGCCATGCAGCGTTGGCCAGCGGCGCCGAAGGAGGCGCCCAGCAGGTTGTTCAAGGTCTGCTGCTTGTTGGCATCGGGCAGGACGATGGCGTGGTTCTTCGCGCCCATCATGCACTGTGCGCGTTTGCCGTTCTGGGTGGCGCGGTTGTAGACATGGGTGCCGACCTTGGTCGACCCCACGAAGGACACGGCCTTGATGTCCGGGTGGTCACAGATCAGGTTCACCGCATCGACGCCGCCGTGGATGACGTTGAGCACGCCCTTGGGTACACCGGCCTCCAGCGCCAGTTCAACCAGGCGCATGGTTACCAGGGGGTCTTGCTCGGACGGCTTGAGGACGAAGGTGTTGCCGGTGGCGATGGCCATCGGGAACATCCACAGCGGGATCATCGCCGGGAAGTTGAACGGGGTGATGCCGGCGCACACGCCCAGCGGCTGCATCAAGGTGTAGGTGTCGACGCCGTTGGCGACGTTGTTGGCCAACTCGCCCATTTGCAGGTTACCGATGGAGGTGGCGTGCTCGACCACTTCCAGGCCGCGGAACACATCACCTTCGGCGTCTGGCAGGGTCTTGCCCTGTTCGGCGGTGAGCAGGGCGGCCAGTTCCTTGATGTTCTCGCGGATCAGCTGCTGGTACTTGAAGAAGATCCGCGAGCGGGCGCCGATCGGCGTCTTGCGCCAGGTCTTGAACGCTTCCTTGGCGCTGGCCACGGCGGCATCCATTTCATCGGCGGTAGCAAAGGGCACGCGAGCGAGGACTTCCTGGGTGGCCGGGTTGACCACGTTGCGCCACTCGGTGCTGCGCGATTCGACGAATTCGCCGTTGATGAGAAGCTTGACGGTTGGAACGCTGGATGAGGTCATTTTCGGGTCCTGTCTGCTTTCTTTGAGTCGAGTGAGGCCCCTCGGCCGGGTCGGCCGAGTGGTCGGATGTGAATTCAGGAGGGCCGGCGCACCGGCCCGGGTTCAGCCCTTGAGCTGTGGGAAGTCTTCTTCGAAGTACTCTTGAGGACCGCGCGTGTCGCCCTGACGACGCTGAGTTTCCATCTGCCGCAGTTCCACCCGGCGGATTTTCCCGGAGATGGTCTTGGGCAACTCGGTGACGAATTCGATGCGTCGCACCCGCTTGTACGGCGCCAGGTGCTCGCGGGCGAAGGCGAGGATATTGCCGGCGAGTTCGGCGCTGCCGGGTTCGTCATGGGCCAGGATCAGGAAGGCCTTGGGCACGGCCAGACGCAGCGGGTCGGGGCTGGGGACCACGGCGCATTCCATCACCGCCGGGTGCTCGATCAGCGCGCTTTCCAGCTCGAAGGGGCTGATGCGGTAGTCGGAGGCCTTGAACACGTCGTCGGCGCGGCCGACAAAGGTGATGTAGCCTTCATCGTCGATCTGCGCGGTGTCGCCGGTGCGGTAGTAACCGTCGCGCATCACCTCGGCGGTTTTTTCCGGGCTGTCCTCGTAGCACAACATCAGGCCGAGTGGACGCACGTCCAGCGGCAGGGCGACTTCGCCTTCATTGCCGGGTACGCCGTCGGGGTCGAGCATGGTCACCCGGTAGCCCGGCAGCGGACGACCCATGGAGCCGGGTTTGAGCAGTTGGCCGGGCGTGTTGCCGACCAGGGCGGTGGTTTCCGACTGGCCGAAGCCGTCTCGCAGCGGCAAGTTCCAGGCGTGCAGGATCTGCTCGATGATCTCCGGGTTGAGCGGCTCACCGGCGCCCACCAGTTCGCGCAGGCGCAGGCGGTCCTTATAACTGGCCAGGTCCTCCTGGATCAGCATGCGCCAGACCGTGGGCGGGGCGCACAGGCTGGTGACGCCGTAGCGCTCCAGGGCGCCCAGCAGGGCAGGGGCGCTGAAGCGCGCGACATTGTGGATGAAGATGCAGGCACCGGCGTTCCAGGGGGCGAAGAGGCAACTCCAGGCGTGCTTGGCCCAGCCCGGGGACGAGATGTTCAAGTGCAGGTCACCCGGTTGCAGGCCGATCCAGTACATGGTCGACAGGTGGCCGACCGGGTAGCTCTGGTGGCTGTGCAGCACCATCTTCGGCTTGGAGGTGGTGCCAGAGGTGAAGTACAGCAGCATCGGGTCGGTGGCCAGCGTCTGGCCCTCGCTGTCGAACTGCTCGGAATGCTCGCTGGCGGCGCTGTGCGGCGTCCAGCCGGCGGGGGCCGGGCCGACGCAGATGCGCGTGCAGCCTTCACCCAGGCCGTCGAACTTGTCGACATGGGCGGCACCGACCACCAGGTGGCGCACGTGGCCACGCTCGATGCGATCACGCAAGTCTTCAGGGGTGAGCAGGGCGGTGGCGGGGATGACCACGGCGCCGAGCTTGAAGGCGGCCAGCATGGTTTCCCACAGGGCGACGTCGTTGCCGAGCATCAGCAGGATGCGCTCACCACGGCGCACGCCAAGGGCGCGCAGGTGGTTGGCCACCTGGTTGGAGCGCGCGGCCAGTTGCTGGAAGCTGTAGCGCTGTTCGCTGCCGTCTTCTTCGACGATCCACAGGGCGTTGGCCTGGTTGCCCTCGGCCATGGCATCGAAGTAATCCAGTGCCCAGTTGAATTCGTTCAGTTGCGGCCAGCGGAAGTCCCGCGTGGCAGTGGCGTAGTCGGTACGGTGGGCCAGCAGGAAATCGCGAGCTTTGATGAAGGGTTGGCAGTTGCTGTTCATTGGAGTCTCCATCGATCGCGGGGGCGATCGGCGCGGTAACGGGTACGGGATGGTCAGGCGGCGAGGGGCGCTTCGCTGCGGGGGGCAATGCGTACGTGACGCGTGCGGGTACCTGAGAGCGGGGAGACGATGGCAAGCATGGATGTCTTCACGGTGGATGCCCTTGTTTGTTTTTGTTGGGTCTGGCCCGGATCATGACCGGTGCTTGAGTCCAGTATATGCATGCAAAAATGAATTAAAAATGCTCATAAAAGCCGGTGCGTTGTGCAGAAAAGTCATAGCTGTATTGGGTGTATATCCATTCCTGCGGTAACGGCGTCTGGCGGTTTCGCTCTTACAGCGAGTCACTTGGAAAAGCCCCAAGTAACCAAGGGCTCTTGCCCCTGGCGTTCGGTGCCTCGCTAAGGCTCGGCATGCCCTCGCTCCGGTCCTGCTCCGTGGGTCGCCGCGATGGGGCAAGAAAATCAAAAGCCAGATCAAGATCAAAAGCCAAAGCGAGGCGGCCTTAAAGCCGACCTGATTGCAGGTCTGTCCGCGATCCCATTGTGGGAGCCAGCCTGCTGGCGATGGACTTCCAGGCAACGCGTTCATCCAGACAGGGCGCGTTATCGTTGAGGCCCATCGCCAGCAGGCTGGCTCCCACAGGGAATTGGGGACAGGGAATTGGGGATATCTACAAAAGTCTATCTACAAAAGTCAGGTCGGCTGTCAGGCCGCCTCGCTTTGGCTTTTTATCTGGGTGCCCCGTTAACCACGATGGCCGAACGCAGGCATTGCCCAGCGCGGCGACTCACGGAGCAATGCCTTCGTTACGGCATGCCGAGCCCTAGCGAGGCACCGAGTGGTGGGGCAAAGCCTTTTGCTTACTTTTCGCTGGGCCGGCACTCCGGCGTTTGGAAAAGTGAGTCGCCGTAAGGGCGAAACCATAAGTGGTCGTTACCGCAGCAATGGATATGTACTCCGACAACAATCGCCCATAGGTGTTGACTTTGACGGACAGGCTCAGGGCGAGAGGTGGCAAGAAAATCAAAGCAAAAGCCAACGCGGCCTACCGGCCGGCCTGATCGCTGGTGAATGCGTTCCCCTGTAGGAGCTGCCGAAGGCTGCGATCTTGGCGCCCACCCTCCTACACCAACCGCTCAATCTTCTGATGCTGCCACACCAGCTTGTAATACAGCGTCTGCAACGCCAGCATCCCCAGATACGCCACCGGAAACGCCATCCACACCCCTTGCAGCCCAAACCGCGCATCCAGCAAATACGCCACCGGCAACTGCACGCCCACTACGCACACAATCGAAATCGCCACCGGCACCATCACCGTGCCGCTGGCGCGCATGATGCCGCCGATGATCGCCTGGAAGCCGAACACCAACAGGCTCCAGAGCATGATGTGCAGCAAGTGCTCGGCCATGCTGCGCGTTGCGTCTTCGGTGAGGAACGACCCCAGCAACCAGTGCGACAGCAAATACCCCAACACCACCAGCCCACCAGTGAGGCACACGTTGATCATCAACCCCGTGCGCAGGATCGGCCCGATCCGCTCAATGCGCCCTGCCCCGATCGCCTGCGCACCGAGGATCGACGCCGTGATCGCGATCGACAACGCCGGGAACTGCACATAGTTCACGATCTGCGTCACCGCCCCATACGCTGCTGTCGCCTGGGAACCGTGCTGGTTCACCAGCGCCAGGATCACCAGCTCCGACAACGACAACACCACCATCTGCAACCCGGTGGGCAAGCCGATGCGCAACACCTTGCCGAGGATCGCCATGTCCAGCTTCATCGCCGCAAAAAACGCCCGGTCCGGCGCCAACGGATGGCCTTTGCGAATCAAGCGCCACGCCAGCCACCCCATCGCCGCCAGGTTGCCCGCCAACCCGGCAAACGCCGCGCTCTGAATCCCCATCGGCGGCAACCCCAACCACCCGCGAATCAATGCCGGCGTCAGCGCCAGGCCGATACAGGTCGACACCACCAGCGCCAACAACGGCGACAACGTATCACTCACCCCGCGCAGCAACTGCGTGAACAACACAAACACCAACAGCGTCGGCATGAACCACAACATCACATGGGCATACGCCACCGCATCGTCCAGCACATCCCCCGGCGTCCCCAACCCCACCAACGACGACCGCGCAAACACACTCCCCACCACCGCCGCCACCAACCCGATCAACAACCCCAACAACAACGTCGACCCGGCAATGGCCTTCACCAAATGCGTCTCCCGCGCCCCCCAGGCTTGCCCGATCAACACACCCGCCCCCGCGCCGAGGCCGATGACCAGGGCGATGAAAAAGAACACGATGGGGAACATGCCGGACACGGCCGCCAGGGCCTGGGTGCCGAGCATCTGGCCAATGTAGATGCTGTTGACGGTGCCGGACATGGACTGCAGGAAATTGGACAGCACCATGGGGGCGAGGAATAGCAGGTAAGTTTTCCAGAGGGCATGTTGCGGTTGGGCTGGGGTTTGCATTGGGTTGAGGTCCATCTCGACGGCTGGCGTGTTGAATGAGGATAGCTTCGGTGGCTGAAACCAACGGGCGATGACCATCTCAGGTCTGTGTTTGGATTTCCAGCGCAGTGATGGGAAAGGTCTGAGAATTCATCATCACAGGTCCTACATAAAGCTCGGAATGCCTCACCTTGCCCATCGATCCGATGAAGCTTATAGTCCGCCCGTCGCCCAAATGGCGACTCAGGTTTGGCGACCTGACTGATCGGGTGCAAAAGCTCTGTGCTTTCTTGCAGGTGCTTTTGCACGTTCGCAAAGCTGTCTTTATGGCAGTTGTGCGCGGGAGACCTTCGGGTCTGCCGGATTCCGATCCCGGTTCGCCAACCTGCGTACAGCTGTCACCCATTTGTTTGGCGACGAATGAGGGACAGTCAACCTTTGCACTGATCGGAGCGTTCACCTATGGAAAGATACATGCCCCTCACCGGAATCGACCTGATCCCGGCCTCCCTGCTCATCGACACCCAAGCCCCGCTCGACGTTCTGCAAGCCATGGCGGATTACCGCATTCGCACGGTGACGCAGGTACTGGAGAACATCGCCTTTCGCGCCGAGATCGGTTGCGACACGGTGGTGTTGTCGGACTTTTCCAAGCTGCTGGCGATTCCGTTGCGCGATGGTTGTGACTTGATGGATGTGATTGGGCGGCGCTTGCGGGCGCAGGCGGCGGAGTAAATGAAAACGGGCGCTTGAAGGGCCCTTTTATACCGTTTTCTATTCATCGCCATGCCGCTGGCAGAGGAATTCGCGCGTCGCTTCAGCGGTTTGCCTGGCGCTGGTCACCACGAAAAAATGCCCCTCGCCCTGCAGGACTTGCAGTTCGGCACGGTGAATGGCGCGGTGCAGGATGTGCGCATTGTACGGCCGCACCAGGGTGTCGCGTTCGCCGGTGAGGATCAGCGTGCGCTGGCGCAGACGGAACAGCCGCAGCAGGCTGGTCCAGCCGACCAGGGCGGTGAGCTGGTGGTAATAGGTTCGCGGGTCGACCGTGAGCATGCCCTTGCCCACACCGAAGCGCAGCAGCGTCTGTATCGAATGGCGCGAGCCTGCCTGCTTGCGCAGTTTGGCGCTTTTGCTGCTGGCAAAAAACTCCAGGATGTCGGCGGGCTTCACCAGCATCGCCGGGCCGGCCGAGGTCGCCGCGAGGATCAGCCGGCGCACCCTGCTTGGGTAACGCAGGGCGAATTCTTGCGCCAGCGCACCGCCCCAACTCACGCCGAACACATCGACCTGGTCGATTCCCAATTGCTTGAGCATCTCGGCGATGAGGTCGGCATGGCGTGGCAGACGCATCGGCCAGCGGGGCATTTGCGATTTGCCGACCCCGGGCACGTCCAGCGTAATGGTCCTGTAGTCCACCAGTTCAGCGCGCAGGGGATCGAAGGTACGGATCAAACCACCCAGGCCGTTGAGCAAGAGCAGCGGCGAGCCTTGACCGCGGATCGAAACGTTCAACTGCAGGTCGTTAATGGTTAGTGTGTGCGTTGTCATGGCTTCCCCCCCTTGGCCTACCCACTATCAAGACAGCGCCTGGCATTCGAGACTGTACTAGGTGTAAACCTATCTCAGGGCAAGACAAACTGTTTGGGTTTACAAGGGAGCGGTGGGGGAACCCTGGATAACAAAAAACCCGCACTGGGCGGGTTTTTTGTGTGCTTTCAGGTGTGCTTGGCATCACCTGAAACGAAAGGTGGTGCCCAGAGACGGAATCGAACCGCCGACACGGGGATTTTCAATCCCCTGCTCTACCGACTGAGCTATCTGGGCCGCGGCGCAATTAAACGTTTTTTACTGCTGGGGCGTCAAGCACGAAATCAAAAAAAATTAAGGAATACCTATACTTACGATAAGCACAACGAGTGGTCGAGGCTTTCGTGAAGCAAAGTGCTCTAGCCGCGCTTTCCACCTTGGATAACGCGGTTAAGTTTCATCTACTATCGATTTCTCATGAGTAGCAAAATCATTGTGGATCTGTTGGAACCCGCAGCGAAGATAAAATGCGGCTCCCTCGGGTGTATCCGTGGACAGGCGCACGACCCGAAATCGCCCAGCCGCATATGCCAGAAGCTGCTGCACCAGCGCTTTCCCCACATTCTGGCCCCTCGATACGCGCGCGACGTATACCCTGCGTAGCCTACCGATGTCCGGTCCAGCATATGGATCATATGAAAGGCCGCCGATAGCAATCAGTTGCCCGTCGCGGAAGGCACCAAGAAGGCATTCACCTGGCTGATTGAATCGATTGGACCCGTTTTTCCAATCTGCAACCAAACGCGTAAGAAACCTGAACCCTTCTGTCACTGCCTCCGCTTCCAGCACCAGGACTTCTGAAGGCAGCGCTGAGATCTGGCGTATTGCAAGTACGCCCATTGACGTAACCACTGGATATCCCCCGTGTTTCTCTGGCACCTGCACCCTACCTCACTTATCTGCACGGACAACACTGCATCCGGCCTTCAAGATCAGCCCATCGAATTTCTGCCGAATGCACCGCATTTTGGGGTGGGCTGCTGAGGGTCACCGAATGAGATTCACAGCAGTGGCACGAATCAAGATTTCTTCCTGTTGAAATCGCTCTTCAAGGTCACGCTTGTAACTTTGCCACCAAAGCCGGTCAACCGCTTCCACCATCACCTCATAGATGATGATGTCGTCCTCTGATCTTTCGTTGCCTTCCTGCAACGAAATACCTTTCGCTGGATTGCGGATGAACGCCGTCACGCCTCCGAACTGGTCGGTCAGGTGCTCGCGTACATGGCGCAAGAGCTCGACCGGCTGCGGTGCGCCATCGTTGGTGTTGAGCGGTAGGAAGACCTCGATCAAGTGCATGATGATCACCTCTGCACAAACGTTTTGTCCTGATGCCAGGCGCGAGCCAGCGCTTCATCGGCTTTTTGCTGAAGGTCGCGGCGGTCTTGTGCCAGTTCAGCTCTCCTGGCCGACGGCACGATCTGATCAACGTCCGAATCGACATTGAGCAAGAGCGCCGAGAGGCTTGCGTGCAGGATCAGCACGGCGGCGACCACATCGCATTGCAAGGATGGCTTGACGCAGGGTAAGCCGCACTGTGCCAGTTCGATACCTTGAAGGCAGCCTCTCGCAGCAGCGAGTGCACCCAGGGTCACTTCCAGGGTTCGCTGCTGACTGTGACCCTGAGCGTCGGACAAGGGCTCTTCGATATAGGCACTGAACGCTCGAACATCATTGTCGGCGTGGGCCTTCATGACGTCCATCAGTTGCTCCACCTCATGGATGTTTTTTTCTCGCTGGTCTTCCAGGTGGCGGGTATCAGATTTACGAAGTGCCATTAGCAGAAGCGCAAGCCCGAAGCTGGCACAGACGCAAGACGTGGCACCGCAGCTGGGTACCGGAGTATCGGCTGCGATCCTGTTGCGAAAAGACTCGAGGCTTGTCAACCAGATGCTCATGCGCAGCCTATCCTTCAAGGCGGTGGGTTTTCTTTGGAGTAACCCTGAGCACTCCAGTGCAACGCGAGGGACAAACGGTCCGGGCATCAATTGAGCAACCGTACAGCCAAGTGCCCGGTCAGGCTGTCGCTCGAATTGGACCTCACCCATCCCGTTCAGATTTTTTTCAATCAGCTGCATCCAGTTCGTCCTCCAGCGGGTAGTACAGGTAGTAGCCACAGCTGCTGAACCGATTACCTTTCTGGAGAGATGTGCATGAACGCTAAACGATTGCTGGGCATTGTCAGCACCACGCTCACTGCCACCTGCTTGTTGGTCACAGTGCCAGCTGCCTATGCGCAAACAGATCTGCCCGACAGCATCAAGGTCCCGGACGGGCATAAGGTCGCGCTGGAGACGGTCGGCGTGGGCGAAATCACGTATGAGTGTCGCGACAAGGCTAACGCCGCCGGCCAGACTGAATGGTTTTTTGTCGGACCTAAAGCGGTGCTCAATGATCGCAGTGGCAAACCGGTCGGCACTTACTTCGGACCGCCTGCCACCTGGCAAGCCAAGGACGGCTCCAAAATCACCGGGACGCAACTGGCTGTTGCCCCCTCAGGTACCGGCGACCTTCCTTACCAGTTGGTCAAGGCCAACCCTGCTGAAGGCAAAGGTGCGATGAACGGCGTCAGCTACATTCAGCGAGTGGCTGCCAAAGGGGGCGTAGCGCCCAAGACCGAATGCACCGCCGCAAACAAGGGCAAACGCGAGGTAGTCAAATATCAGGCCGACTATATTTTCTGGGCCGCCAACTAGACCGAGGACTCAGAACCGGTTGTCAGCAAAACTCGTCTACTCTGCTCCGATGGAACCCCAGCCCTATGGCTGGGGTATTGACCTCCCGCTGGCGGCTGAAAACCTTGTCCTTACCAGAGCCCTGTTTTGACTATGAAGCCTGCCTGATCGCTTGCGCCCGGGGTGAGCGGCAAGCCTTGCGGGACTTGTATCAGCAGGAAAGTGCTCGCCTTCTGGGGGTCGCCAGGCGAATCGCTCGCGATAACGTCTTGGCCGAAGACATCGTGCACGATGCCTATATCAGGATATGGACCCGTGCCGCCAGTTTCGATCCGGCACGCGGCACTGCGCGTGGCTGGATCTTCAGCGTCACGCGGCATTTGGCGCTCAACTTCATGCGCGATAATGCCCGGGAGGTTCAAGTTAGCGAACACAGCGAAATGGCACTGCACGCTTCAGCGTCTATCGAGACATCGTCAGAGACTGCGGCCCCCTTCGATTGTCGAGCCCGTTCAGGACGGATTTATCTGTGCCTTGAGCAACTGGAGCCGGTGCGGCGCAACTGCATACTTCATGCGTACGTAGACGGCTATTCGCATTCGGAAATATCACACAAGCTGGGCGCCCCGCTGGGAACCGTCAAAGCCTGGATCAAGCGCAGTCTGGCGGCATTGCGGGAGTGCATGGGATGACCTCAAGCCCGGAAGGAGACACCCCCGACAATATTGACGAACTGGCGAGTGAGTACGTGTTGGGCACGTTGCCGGCCGAGCAACGCATCGAGGTACAAAGGCGTCTCGCTGAGGACGGCGATTTGCGAGCGGCTGTCGATGCGTGGGAACAGCGTTTGTTTGCGTTGACCGAACTGGCTGAACCGCAACCCCCTACTCCGCAGCTCTGGGGGCGAATCGAGCGCAGCTTGAGTAGCAATGAACAGCCAGCACCACGCGTGATGGCCGCCGCGCAGCCAACCTCCTGGTGGAACCTGCTAGCACTATGGCGCGGGCTCGCGGGAGCGGGTCTTGTCGCAACGCTTGTACTCGCAACAGTCATGCTGACACGAACTGCGCCGGTGAATCCGACTACCTACCTCGTCGTTCTGGTCGCTCCGCAGAACCAGGCACCCGGCTGGGTGATTCAAGCCAGCAACCCGAAGGAAATCCAACTGATACCCTTGGGAGTAGCGCAAGTCCCGACCGACAAGGCACTTGAGTTCTGGACCAAGGCGGACGGTTGGCAAGGACCGGTGTCCCTTGGATTGGTCAAACCCGGGCAGACGCTCTCAATCCCGCTGGATAAATTACCACCGCTGGAACCCAACCAGCTCTTTGAATTGACGCTGGAGAATCCCAATGGATCGCAGACCGGCAAACCCACAGGACCGGTGCAGTTCATTGGCCGAGCCGTTAAAGTGATCTGACGATGAGGGCGTCCCCAGTCCCCTCACACAGAGAATCGTCATGTCGATCCGCCCTTTCACGCTTGCCATTACCCCTGAGCAGCTCGACGACCTCGATCGACGCCTGCGCGCTTCACGCTTTCCAGACACCTTGGCAGCGGACAGTTGGGATGACGGAACCAGCGCAAATTTTCTTGCGCGCCTCCTGGATTATTGGCGCAACCAGTTTGATTGGCGCATTCATGAGCAGCGAATCAACCGGTTGCCACAGTTCATGGCGGAAATTGACGGCGAGCAGATTCATTTTCTGCACCAGCGGGGGATTGGGCCCAAGGCTATGCCACTTATCATTACCCACGGCTGGCCGGGCTCCTTCCTTGAGATGGAGCGGTTGCTTGCGCTTCTGACCGATCCTGCGAAATACGGGGGCGATGCTTCAGACGCCTTTGATGTAGTGGTGCCCTCTCTACCCGGCTACGGTTGCTCTCCTGCTCCGACCAAAGCGGGTTTCAGCTCCAGGCAAATCGCCGGACTGTGGGCAGCGTTGATGGGAGAGCTGGGCTACGATCGATTTGGCGCTCAGGGAGGCGATATCGGTGCGGGTGTATCAATGTGGCTCGCACGTAACTACGGCCCCAACTTGATAGGCGCCCATCTCAATTACATCCCGGGTAGTTTCAGGCCACCGCTAGGCGGGGCCGAGGACGGGGTGAGCGAAGAAGAACAGGATTTTCTGAATCGAAGCAGCCAATTCGCGGCGACCGAAGGGGCTTACGCTGCTTTGCACGGTACGAAACCTCAAACCCTGGCTTTCGCGCTTGCAGACTCGCCAGCGGGCCTTGCTGCGTGGATTGTCGAAAAATTCCACTCGTGGGTAGATCATTCCGGCGATCTTGAACAAGTGGTGCCGTTTGACACTCTCCTCAGCGACATAGCGCTTTACTGGTTCAGCGGGAGCATTCAAGCAACCTTGAGGCTATACAAGGAAAATCGACTGAATCCGCTGGTTTTCCAAGCCAACGAGCGGGTGGAGACTCCGTTGGGTGTGGCGTTGTTTCCCAAAGAGCTGCCCATGCCACCCCGCAGCTGGGTCGAGCGCGTATTCGATGTCCACCGTTGGGAGCCTATGGCGCGTGGCGGTCATTTCGCAGCGCTGGAGCAGCCCGAAATCCTTGCTGAAGAGATCAGGGCATTCTTCAGGCCTTTGAGGCACTAGATCCAACCATTCGGCCAGTTGAGTCGTTGCAGCAAAAAACGGGCGCCTGATTGGGCCCGTTTTTCGTTTCGCAGAACTTTGTTTCACATTTAAAACAAATTCGTTGTTTTCCCACCCTCGGCGTTACTTAAAAAAGCACCGCCTCCTCGCAAATCGCCAGGCCTCGCACAATCGATGTGCAATTTCGTGCCATATAAGAAACTACGTTTCATATATGAAACGCCTATAAATTTCTAAATATTTCCTATGCCATTGTTTTTAAACGTTTTTTAAACATAAAAACGACTTGGTCAATCTCTGGCATTGTTCATGCACTAAACGCCGTATCACCTATAAAACAGACCAGAGACCCTTCCCAATGGCTGTGAAAGAGATGTACGCCGTCGCCCCTCAATGGAACAAACCCGCTCCCAAGGAAGATCTGGAGCCCACTGAAATTGAATTTCGCAATGTCGGTAAATGTTTCCCGGCCAAGGGAAAGTCCGAAGCGCCGTTCGCCATTCGCGGGGTCAACTTCAAGATTCGCCGTGGTGAAGTGGTGTCGATCATCGGCCCTTCCGGTTGCGGCAAGAGCACCATCCTGAATATGGGTTCCGGCCTCTACCGCCCTTCCGAAGGCGAAGTGTTCGTCGGCGGTGAAGCGGTCACCGGCCCGGTCCGTCAGGTCGCCTTCATGCTGCAAAAAGACCTGTTGATGCCGTGGCGCAGTATTCGCCGCAACGTGGAACTGGGCCTGGAAATACAAGGCGTGGCGGCCGCCAAACGTCAGGCCGTGGCTGAAGATCTGCTGGTTCGCTGCCACCTGCAAGGTTTCGCCGACCACTACCCGTTCCAGCTGTCGGGCGGTATGCGTCAGCGCGCGGCCCTGGCCCGCACCCTGGCCATCGACCCGCAAGTGCTGTTCCTCGACGAGCCGTTCTCGGCGCTGGATGCGCAGACCAAGATGATCCTGCAACAGGACATGGCGCGAATGCTGTTCGATGAAAAGAAGACCGCGCTGTTCATCACCCATGACCTGATCGAAGGCATCGCCATGTCGGACCGGCTGCTGGTCATGAGCGCCCGCCCCGGCACCATCATTGAAGAAATCAACATCGACCTGCCGTTTCGCGACAACCCGCTGGAGCGCCGCAAGCTGCCGGAGATCGGCCCGCTGGTCGGTCGCCTGATGGAGTTGCTGCAAGTCAGCGAAAACACCGAACTGCATTGATCCTGCCTGTGTGGCCAGCAACCGATTGAGGAGTACGCATGTTCAAGTCCCTGTTTCAACGCTTCAGCCAGGTCACCGGCATAACGCTCGGCCTGGGCCTGGCTTTCGTCGCCCAGGCGCAGTCTACCGACGTCACCTATTTGTTGCCGGCCCCCCCCAACCTGCCGGCGTTCGCCCCGTGGATCATTGCCCAGCAAAAGGGTTACTACACCGCCCAGAACCTGAACATGAAGTTCATCGCGGCCAAGGGCGGCGTGGATGTCGCGAAACAGATCGGTGCCGGTAACGCGATGCTCGGCGGCGCCCTCGGCGATACCCCGATCGTGGTGCGGGCCAACGGGATTCCGGTGCGCGCGGTCGCGGTGCTGGGTGCCGGCGGCGTGACCATGATTGCCACCAATGCGGCGCAGAACATCAACTCGATCAGCGATCTGAAGGGCAAGACCATGACGGTGATGTCCTACTCGGACACCACCTACTACGCCCTGCTCGCCTCGCTGCGTAAAGCCGGCCTGAGCAAAAACGATGTGGATATCCAGGCCGCCGGCCCGGCAGGTGTCTGGCAATTGTTCTCGGCCAACAAGGCCGAAGCGATGGCCGGTGTGCCGGATTGGGTGGTCAACGCCGAAGAAGCGGGATTGAAGATCAAGCTGATACCGCAATCACAGATTTTCGAAAGCATGGCCCAGTCGATCCTCGCCTCCGACGATGCCATCCAGCATCACCCGGATATCGTGCGCGGCGCGGTCCAGGCAACGCTGCAGGGCATGCGCGACATCATTGCGGACCCACGCGCTGCCGCAGAAACCTTTGCCAAGGCCGTTCCTGCCTATGCCGGCAAGGAGGATTCGCTGGAGAAAATCTTCAAGCTCTACGTCGAGCATGTCTATGCCAACCAGACCGTACTGGGCCGCATCGATCCGGCGCGACTCGAAGCGGTCCGCCAGTTCTATGTCAGCGAAGGCATCGTCACCCAGGAGCCGAAGCTCGACGACCTGTACACCAACCAGTTCATCGACACCCAAACAGCCGCGCAATGACGGCCAGTGACAACAAGGTAACGACACGATGAAAAACCTCAATAACTCCATGCTCGGCAGCGTCGGCCTGCTGGTCCTGTTTTTGGTGCTCTGGCAGTGGGGCCCGGGATTGCTTGGCATGCCCGAATTCGTCATGCCGCAACTGAGCCGCGTGGCCCAGGAAAGCCTGGTGATGTGGCACACAGGCGGCCTGTTGCAACACACGCTGATCACCGCATTCGAAATCATTGTCGGCTTTGGCCTCGGTGCCCTGCTCGGCGTGGTGATCGGTGTATCGCTGGGCCTTTCGCCCGCCGCTGAGGCCATGCTCTCGCCGTACATCCTGGCGCTGCAGATCGCCCCGAAAGTCGCCTTTGCCCCGCTGTTCGTCATGTGGCTGGGCTACACCATCTACCCGAAGATCCTGATCGCCATCCTGATCGTGTTCTTCCCGGTGATGATCAACGTACTGTCGGCCATCCGCACGGTAGACCCGGACATGATCAACCTGGTGCGGACCATGAACGCCAGTCGCTGGCAGATCTTTCGCCTGGTGGAGTTTCCCTCGGCCATGGCCGCGCTGTTCTCCGGCCTGCGCATCGCTTCGACCCTGGCCGTCATCGGTGTCACCGTCGGTGAACTGGTCGGCGGTAACCAGGGCCTGGGCTTCCTGCTGGTCGATGCCGAAGGCCAGGGCAATACCGCGGGTGTGTTCGTCGCCATCGTCATGCTCACGCTGATCGGTGTACTCGCTTACGGCGCGGTGGTATGGACTGAAAAACGGGTCCTGCACTACATGCCCAAAGCCATGTTGAGCACTCAATGATGACGACCTTCAATCGCTTGCTCGAAGGCCGCCGCGTGCTGGTCACCGGTGGCGCCCGCGGATTGGGTTATGCCTTTGCCCAGGCCATCGGCCGCGCCGGTGCCCAGGTGGTCATCGCCGACATTCTCGCCGAACGTGTGCAGCAATCGGCCGCCGAACTGGTGGCTGAAGGCCTGAATGTGCATGGCGTGACGGTCGACCTGGCGCAACCGGAATCAATTGACGCCTGCATCGCTGAGACCACCCGTTTGCTCGGTGGGCTCGACGGTCTGGTGAACAACGCCTCGATCACCAACTCCGGCGGCAAGACTTGCGAAGAGCTGAGCCTGGACACCTGGGACCAGGTGATGCAGGTCAACGTGCGCGGCACCTGGTTGATGACCAAGGCCTGCCTGCCAGCCCTGCGCGCCAGTGGCCAGGGCGCCATCGTCAACCTGGCGTCCGACACCCCGCTGTGGGGTGCGCCGAACCTGCTGGCGTATGTCGCGAGCAAGGGCGCAATCATCGCCATGACCCGCAGCCTGGCCCGCGAACTGGGGACCGACAACATCACGGTCAACGCCATCGCGCCCGGCCTGGTGCTGGTCGAGGCCACGGCCTATGTGCCTGAGGCGCGCCACCGTTTGTACAACGATCAACGGGCCATCCAGCGCCCACAACTTCCCGAAGACGTCAGCGGCGCCGTGCTGTTCGCGCTGTCCGACCTCGCCCGCTTCATCACTGGACAAACCCTGCCGGTCAACGGCGGGTTCGTCATGCCTTGATCAGGAGATAGCCATGACCGATTTATCCGCACAGCAAAGCACCCCGAAAAGCTGGGAACAGCCGGCCGGCAGCGACCTTGAAAGCTGGATGAACACCCGTATCGCCCGCTACGAAACGCGCAAGTACGACTGGAACGCCTTGAAATTCCAGGCCGACTACGACCCGAAATTCCGCCGCGCGCAAATGCGCTACATCGGCACCGGTGGCACCGGCGTGACCGCGGACATGAACACCATCCCGTCGGAGAACTTCACGTTTTCGACCATGGTGATTCCGGCCGGTCACGAAGGCCCGCCGCATTTGCACACCGACGTTGAGGAAGTGTTCTTCGTGCTGCGCGGCAAACTCAAGGTGGTAATCGAGAAGGACGGCGAGCGTTTCGAAACCATCCTCACCGACCGCGACGTGATTTCCGTACCACCCGGCGTGTACCGCGAAGAGATCAACATCGGCGATGAAGACGCGTTGATGTGCGTGATGCTCGGCGCGAAAAAACCACTGACCCCGACCTACCCGCCAGAACACCCCCTGGCCTCGATCAAGCGCGGATAAGCCCATGTCGCACGCCATCGATAATCTTGCTTCGCCACTCACCGCCGATCTCCAGGCCCGATTGGCCCGCAACTTTCCCCAGCGCACGCTGGAGCTCGCGGGTGCACGCCAGGCCTTTCGCGAATGTGGAAGCGGGCCAGCCGTTGTGTTGTTGCACGGGATCGGCTCGGGTTCGGCGTCGTGGTTGCAGGTGGCGCAGGAACTTGGCAGCAAAGCCCGGGTGATTGCCTGGGATGCGCCCGGCTACGGCGACTCCACGCCGCTCAGGGCCCTGGCTCCCGATGCGTCGGACTATGCCGAACGGCTGCTGCAGATGCTCGATGCACTGGGCATCCAGCGCTGCGTGCTGGTGGGGCATTCCCTTGGGGCAATGACCGCCGTCGCTTTCGCCAGCGGCGTGCAACAACAGCGCGTCAGCCGCCTGGTATTGATCAGCCCGGCCCAGGGCTACGGCCATCCATCGCGCTCCGAGCAGCGCCAGCAAGTGCGCAACAAACGCCTGCACGCGCTGGAACAGTTGGGCCTTCAGCAGATGGCCGAGCAGCGCAGCCCCTACATGCTCTCGCCTGCTGCCAGCCCTCAGGCACTGGCCTGGGTGCGGTGGAACATGGCGCGACTCAATCCCGAGGGTTATCGCCAGGCCATAGAACTGCTGTGCGGCGACGACCTGTTGCGCCATGCACCGCTGTCCATGCCTTGCGAAGTGCATTGCGGCGAAGCCGACGGCATCACCACGGCCGAAAGCTGCCGGATCCTGGCCAAGTCCCTGGGCGGCACCTTCGCGCTTATCAACGATGCCGGACACGCCAGTCCCATCGAACAACCTTGTGTGGTGGCGGGCCGCCTGGCCTTCGCCATCAAAGAATCCCTGACAGGTGCATCGCTATGAACGATTCAGATCTGCTGAAGGACGCTCAGGACAAATACATCGTGCCGGGCCTGGAGCGCGGCCTGCTGCTGCTGTGCGAATTCAGCCGGCGCAATCGCACGCTGACCGCACCGGAACTGGCCCGGCGCCTGTCACTGCCGCGCTCGACGATCTTTCGCCTGCTGACGACCCTGGAAACCATGGGCTTCGTGACCCGCAGCGGCAACGAATACCGCCTCGGCATGTCGGTGCTGCGCCTGGGCTTCGAGTACCTCGCCTCACTGGAACTGACCGAGCTCGGTCAGCCGCTGCTGGCCCGCTTGTGCGACCGCCTCAACTACCCGAGCAATCTGGTGGTGCGCGACGGCCGCTCGATCGTCTACGTGGCCAAGGTCTCGCCGCCGTCGGTGTTCTCCAGCGCGGTGAATGTCGGTACCCGCCTGCCTGCCCACGCCACGGTCCTTGGGCGCATCCTGCTCGAAGACCTGTCGCTGGCGGAGTTACGCGAGCTGTACCCGGAAGATCATCTGGAACAGTTCTCGCCTTGCACGCCGAAGACCGTGATGGAGCTGTTCGACATGGTCCAGGCCGACCGGCAACGCGGATTCGTCAGCGGTGAAGGCTTCTTCGAGTCGGCGATTTCCTCGGTGGCCGCACCCGTGCGCGATCAATCGGGGCAGATCGTCGCGGCGCTGGGCGTGACGATCCCGACCACGCAGATCGCTCACGTCAACTTCAACGAATTGCTCCTGCAAGTGCGTCGTAGCGCCGACGAACTGTCGCGGTTGCTCGACTACAACAGCGCGACTGGCCACGACGGCCACAACCGCGTAACGGCTCTGATGAGGGATTGAGATGAGTCTCTATCAACTGCAAGACCGCACTGCGATCGTCACCGGTGGCTCATCGGGCATCGGCCTGGCCTGTGTCGAGCTGCTGCTCGAAGCCGGCGCGGCCGTGGCCTTCTGTGGCCGCGACGAAGATCGCCTGCGCGGTGCCGAAGACAAATTACGTCAACGCTTCCCTGAGGCGCGGATGCTGGCCCAGGTCTGCAACGTCCTGGACGCCGACTCGGTCAACGCCTTTGCTGCCGCCAGCCTTGCCGCTTTAGGGCCGGCCAGCGTGCTGATCAACAACGCCGGCCAAGGTCGTGTGTCGACCTTCGCCGAAACCACCGACAGCGCCTGGACCGAAGAGTTGAACCTGAAGTTTTTCTCGGTGATCAACCCGGTTCGCGCCTTCAAGGCTCAACTGCAAGGTGAAGCGAACGCCGCCATCGTCTGCGTCAATTCGCTGCTGGCCAGCCAGCCGGAACCGCACATGGTCGCCACCTCGGCCGCGCGCGCCGGGGTGATGAACCTGGTGCGTTCGATGGCCACCGAATTTGCCGTCGATGACATTCGGGTCAACGGCATCCTCATTGGCCTGGTCGAGTCCGGGCAATGGCGCCGCCGTTTCGAAGCCCGCGAAGAACGGGACCTGGACTGGTCCCAGTGGACCGCTCAGCTGGCACAACGCAAACACATTCCCTTGGGGCGCCTGGGCCTGCCGATTGAAGCGGCCCGCGCGATCCTGTTTCTGGCTTCGCCTCTGTCGTCCTACACCACAGGCAGCCATATCGATGTTTCTGGAGGCCTGTCCCGCCATGCGTAATGAAAATACTGTCACCGTCGGCGCTGTCATCACCGCGTTTCTCGAGCAATGCGATGTCAAGGCCGCGTTCGGTGTGATCTCGATCCATAACATGCCGATCCTCGATGCGTTCGCCGTGCGCGGCAATATCCGTTTCGTCATGGCCCGCGGTGAAGCCGGCGCGACCAACATGGCCGACGCCTATGCCCGCACCACCGGTGGCCTGGGCGTTTGCCTGACGTCCACCGGCACCGCGGCCGGTAACGCCGCCGGGGCGATGGTCGAGGCGCTGACCGCCGGCACGCCGCTGCTGCACATCACCGGGCAGATCGAAACGCCGTACCTGGACCAGGAATTCGCCTACATCCACGAAGCCCGCGATCAGCTGACCATGCTCAAGGCGGTGTCGAAGGCCGCGTTCCGCGTGCGCAGCGTCGAGACCGCCCTCAGCACCCTGAAGCTGGCCGTGCAGACCGCCTTGACCGCGCCGACCGGGCCGGTCAGCGTGGAAATCCCGATCGACATCCAGTCGACTTTCATCCCGATGCCGACCGACCTGTCGCCGCTGCCCGTTCCGGTTGCCGTACCCGCGCCGGACGCGCTGGACCTGGTGGCCGAGCGCCTGGCGACGGCCAGCCGCCCGCTGCTGTGGCTCGGCGGTGGCGCACGGCATGCCGGCCCGCAAGTCAAGCGCCTGCTGGACATGGGCGTTGGCGTGATCACCTCGACCCAGGGTCGCGGTGTGGTCAACGAAGATGACGAACGCTGCCTCGGTGCGTTTTCGCAAAACAAACTGGTCGAGCAGTTCCTGCAAAGCTGCGACGCCCTGCTGATCGCCGGTTCCCGCCTGCGCAGCAACGAGACCTTCAAATACGCGCTGAAGCTGCCGCGCAATACCCTGCGCATCGACGCCAACCCGGCCATCGAAGGCCGCAGCTACAACAGCGAACTGTTCATCTGCGGTGATGCGGCGCTGGCGCTGGAAGGCCTGGCGGATCGCCTGGAAGGTCGCTTGCACATCGACCCGACGTTCCTCGCCGAGCTCAAGCAAGTGCGTGAAAAGTCCCGCACGCAACTGATCGCCGATCTGGGCCCGTACTCGGCCATGGTCGAACAGTTGCAAGCGCTCACCGGGCGCAATTTCAGCTGGGTGCGCGATGTCACGTTGTCCAACAGCATCTGGGGCAACCGCCTGCTGACACTGTTCCATCCACGCGCCGGCGTGCATGCCTTGGGCGGCGGCATTGGCCAGGGTTTGTCGATGGGTATCGGCGCGGCCGTTGCGGCAGCGGAAACGGCGCCTGAACGCAAGGTCTTCGCCCTGGCCGGTGACGGTGGCTTCATTCTCAACCTCGGCGAGTTGGCGACGCTGGTGCAAGAGAACGCCAACGTGGTGATCCTGCTGATGAACGATCAGCGCTACGGGGTGATCCGCAACATCCAGGACGCGGTGTACGGCAGTCGCCATTGCTACGTCGACCTGCACACACCGGATTACTCCAAGCTGGCCGAATCGCTGAACCTGCGCCATGGCCTGGTCACCGACCTCAAGGATTTCGGCAAGGTCGTCGACGGTGCGCTGGCGCAACCCGGCCCGTTCCTGCTGGAAGTGGACATGCTCAGCGTCGGCAGCTTCGCCACCCAGTTCGCCGGTCCGCCCAACAGCGAAACCAAAGCGCAAAAAGCCACGGCCTGAGGACTTCGCCATGTTGCATATCACCATGATCGGCTGCGGCGCCATTGGCGTCGGCGTGCTCGAACTGCTGGAGAAAGACCCGCAGTTGTGCGTCGACTACGTCATCGCCTCGGCCGGTTCCGAGGAACTTGTACGCCAACGGCTGGCCAGCTTCAGGCAACCGCCGCAAGTGCTGACGGCATTGCCGGCCGACGCGCGCCCCGACCTGCTGGTCGAGTGCGCCGGCCACAAAGCCATCGAAGAACATGTATTGCCGGCCCTGGAGCGTGGCATTGCCTGCCTGATCGTCTCGGTCGGCGCGCTGTCCGAAGTCGGCCTGGTGGAGCGTCTGGAAGCGGCCGCCGAACGCGGTCAGACCCGCATCGAATTGCTGCCCGGCGCCATCGGCGGCATCGACGCCTTGTCGGCGGCCAAGGTCGGCGGCCTGGACTCGGTCGACTACACCGGACGCAAACCGGCGCGCGCCTGGAAAAACACCCCGGCTGAACAGGCTTTTGACCTGGACAGCCTCACCGAAGCCACGGTGATTTTTCAGGGCAGCGCCCGCGAAGCGGCCCGCCTCTACCCGAAAAACGCCAACGTCGCCGCGACCTTGTCGCTGGCCGGGCTCGGCCTGGATCGCACCCACGTGACCCTGATCGCCGACCCGCTCAGCGAAGAGAACGTCCATCACTTCGAAGCCCGTGGCGCCTTTGGCGGGTTCGAACTGAGCCTGCGTGGCAAACCGCTGCTTGCCAACCCGAAAACCTCGGCGTTGACCGTCTACAGCGTCGTCCGTGCCCTGGGCAACCACGCCCACGCGATTTCGATTTAAGGGACAGACAATGACTCTCGAACAGACTTTACCGATCTGCATTGCCGGCGAATGGCGCCAGGGGCGTGGTGAACGCTACGCCACCTGCTACCCCGCCACCGGCGAAGCCGTTGCCTGGCTCAACGCCGCCAGCGTCGACGATGTGGAAGATGCCGTACAAGGCGCCCACCAGGCGTTTCTGCACAGCGGCTGGGCGCAGCGCAAACCCCATGAGCGCGCCAGCGTGCTGTATCGCATTAGCGAGCTGATCCGTGAGCGCAGCGAAGAACTGGCGCAGTTACAGCGCCAGGACAATGGCAAGCCGATCAACGAAACCCGAGCCCTGGTGGCCAGCGCTGCCGGCACCTTCCAGTTCTTCGCCGCCGCCTGTGAAACCCTCGAAGAAACCATCACGCCATCGCGGGGTGATTTCGTCAGCATGAGCGTCTATGAGCCGATGGGCGTTGTCGCCGCGATCACGCCGTGGAACTCACCGATTGCCAGCGAAGCGCAGAAAGTCGCACCGGCGCTGGCGGCCGGCAACGCCGTGGTGATCAAGCCGGCGGAAATCACACCGTTGATGGCTTTGCAACTGGCGCGCATCTGCGAAGACGCCGGGTTGCCCAAAGGCTTGCTCAGCGTGGTGCCAGGCAAGGGTTCGCTGCTCGGTGATGCACTGACCCGCCACCCGCTGGTCAAGCGCGTGTCGTTCACCGGCGGCACCAAGACCGGCAAGCACATTGCCCATATCGCCGCCGACAAGATGATGCCGGTGTCCCTGGAACTGGGCGGCAAATCGCCGACCATCGTCCTCGATGACGCCGACCTCGACCACGCGGTGGCCGGTGTGTTGTACGGCATCTTCAGTTCTTCGGGCGAAGCCTGTATCGCCGGTTCGCGGCTGTTCGTCGCCCGCGCACTGTATGCGCCGTTCATGGCGCGCCTGGTGGCGGCGGCGGCCGAGTTGCGGGTCGGTGATCCGGCGGATGAGCGCACGCAAATGGGCCCGCTGATCAGCGCCGGTCACCGCGAGTCGGTGGAGCGCTATGTGGCACTCGGGCTGGCCGAAGGCGGACGCCTGTTGCTCGGTGGCAAGCGTCCCGTCGGCGGTGTTTACGACCAGGGCTATTACTACCCGCCGACCATCCTCGAAGGTTTGAACAACCACCAACAGGTGTGCCAGGAAGAAATTTTCGGCCCGGTGCTGGTCGCCATGCCGTTCGACGACGAAGCGCAATTGCTGCAGCAGGCCAACGACAGCCTGTACGCCCTCGCCGCCGGCATCTGGACCCGCGACTACAAGCGCGCCTGGGCACTGGGTCGAAAAATCCAGGCCGGTACGGTGTGGATCAACACCTACAAACAGTTCTCGATTTCCACCCCGTTCGGTGGTTGGCGCGACAGTGGCCTGGGCCGTGAAAAAGGTCGCCTGGGCATCCTGCAGTACATGGAACAGAAAAGCCTTTATTGGGGCATGAATGAACAGCCACTGGCCTGGGCCGGTGTGCAACGAGAGGTAGGGTTATGAGCGTTTTAGGCATTGATGAAGTCACCTATGGCGTCGAGGACCTGGAGACCAGCGCGCGGTTTTTCAGCGACTGGGGGTTGAGCAAAGTCAGCGAGCAGCCTGACGAGGTGATCTTCGAAACCCTCAACGGCTGCCGTGTGGTGCTCGCCGACATTGACAAGGCCGGCCTGCCACCGGCGATCGAAGCCGGTTCAACGGTGCGCGAAGTGGTCTGGGGCGTCGAAAGCGACGCTGACCTGAAGCTGTACAGCGAGCGCATTGCCAACGACCCGGGCTTCATCGAAGCAAACGGCCGTATCGGCTGCACCGACCCCAATGGCCTGGCGATCCGACTGCAAGTGACCCGCAAGCGCGCACTGGACATCGAGTGCAGCGGCCATAACACCTGGCAAACCAAGGGCCGGATCAACAAGGCCGCGCCGGTCTACGAACGTGCAACCCCCATCGAGGTCGGGCATGTGGTGTTTTTCGTCAAGGACGTCAACGCCTGCGAAGCCTTCTATCACGAGCGCTTCGGCTTCCAGGCCTCCGACCGCTATCCGGATCGTGGCGCATTCCTGCGCACCGCTGAAGAAGGCGGTCACCACGACCTGTTCATGCTGCAACTGCCCGCCCCTCGCGCCGGCCTGAACCATGTCGCTTTCACCGTGCGCGATGTGCACGAGGTATTCGGCGGCGGCATGCACATTTCCCGCTGCGGTTGGGCCACCGAAATCGGCCCGGGGCGCCATCCGGTGTCCTCGGCGTTCTTCTGGTACTTCAAGAACCCGGCCGGGGCACTGGTGGAGTACTACGCCGACGAAGACCAACTGACCGGCGAATGGCAGCCACGCACCTTCGAGCCAGGCCCCACAGTCTTCGCCGAATGGGCGATTGCCGGTGGCATCGACGGCAACACCCGCCGCCAGCAAAACGTCGAGGCGCCGCAAGGCAAGTTCCTGACTGACAAACCGAAATCCTCAGACGGAGGTCAATGAGATGCGTAATACCGAACCCTACCTGGAGCCCCATCAGGCCCGTAAACGCCCGAATACCCAGTTCGAGGATTTGCTCGGCGACTCCATCGAACGCGCCTTCGGCAACGGCGTGACCGAGTTGCCCGAGTTGCTCGCGCACCTGAACCTGGCCGGGCCGCCTTGCCCGCTGACCAGCGGCGAGTGGACCACGGATGCCTATACAACCCTGATGGCTCGGCTGGGCGAATGACCCGCCGGAGGTAAATAAGAAATGAACATGAACACAACCGTCGATCCTGTAGAAAACCTCCTGGCAAATGGCTTGAAGAACCTCTGGTTCCCGGTCCTGCCCAGCGATCAACTGAACGAGAAACCGGTGTCGATTCGCCGACTGGGCTACAAGATCGCCCTGTGGCGCGACAATGACGGCAGCGTACATGCCCTCGAAGACCACTGCCCGCATCGCGGTGCGCCGTTGTCCCAGGGCCCGGTGCTGGGCGATCGCCTGCAATGCCCTTATCACGGCGTCGAAGTACGCTGCGACGGTACTGTCACCAAGGTGCCCGGCAGCCCCGGCTGCAAACTCGAAGGCAGTCGCCCGACCCGGATGTTCCACACCCGTGAAGCCGCCGGCGCGATCTTCCTCTACAACGCCGCCGAACCGCACGTGGACACCCCGCCGGAACTGGTACTGCCCGAGCAACTGAGCTCCCCCGAGTGGAGCAGCTTCCTCTGCTATGCCGAGTGGCAAGGCGACTACCGCTATGTGATCGACAACGTCATGGACCCGATGCACGGCACCTACCTGCACAAGATGTCGCACTCCATGAGTGAAGGCGAAGCCACCGCCAAGTTCGTCACCCGTGATACCGACAAAGGTTTCTTCTTCGAGAAGGAAGGCCAGCGCGGGGTGAACTTCGACTGGACCGAATTCATGGACGACAGCTGCCACTGGCTACGCCTGGAAATCCCCTATCCGAAAACCGGCGGGCCGGGCGGCAACTTCACCATCATCGGCAGCTACACGCCGAGCAGCAGCGCCCTCTCGGCGGTGTTCCACTGGCGTTGCCGGCCACTGACCGGCTGGCAGCGCGACACCTGGCGCTTCCTCTACAAGAACCGTCTGGAGGCACGCCACTGGGCGGTGCTGGAACAGGATCGGGTGCTGCTCGAATTCATGGAACCGGACGCCAACCAGCGGGAAAACCTCTACCAGCATGACCTTGGTGTGGTGCGCCTGCGTCGCTACCTGAAGAACGCAGCCAAGGCCCAGCTTGAGCTGATCGACGCGAAGCAGTTGCCATGAAGCCGATCGCGCATCCTGTTCTGCCCGGCGCGTGTGTCGAATTGCGAACTGTCGAAAAGAGGTGACCGATGTCCCATTCCTCCCCCATCACCGCGCTCGTGCACACCTTGCGCTACGAAGCCGAAGGCATCATCAGCGTCGAATTGCGGCCCTATGGCGACACCGTGTTCGCCCCGTTCGAAGCCGGCTCGCACATTGACCTGCATTTGCCCAACGGCCTGGTGCGTAGCTACTCACTGCTCAACTCGCCGAGCGACCGTGGCCGCTATGTGGTTGGCATCCTGCGCGATCGCAACAGCCGCGGCGGTTCGGAATACGTGCACGGGCAATTGCGGGTCGGCATGCAGCTGCCGATCTCGTCGCCGCGCAACAATTTCCAGCTCGACCTGAGCGCCAGGCACAGCGTGCTGGTGGCCGGCGGTATCGGCATCACGCCGATCTACTGCATGTTCCGACAGCTGCTGGCACTGGGGAAATCCGCCGAGCTGATCTACTGCGCCCGTTCGCGGCAGGAAGCCGCACTGGTGGAAGAACTCAGCGGCCTGAGTGCCAAGGTGGTCTACCACTTCAACGACGAAAAAGGCATGCCGCCGGACCTCAGCGCCTATCTGGCGGGCCAGCCCGACGACACGCACTTTTATTGCTGCGGTCCGACGCCGATGCTCGATGCCTTCGAAAGCACCTGCGAAGGCCTGGGCTATCCCCATGCACATATCGAGCGTTTTGCCGCGGCTGAACTGCCGCCGTCCGAAGACGCGCAGAGCAGCTACAGCGTCGAGCTGAAAAAGTCCGGCAAGACCCTGTCCATCGAGCCGGGGTTGAGCTTGCTCGATGTGCTGCTGGAGGCAGGTTGTGACATTGAGCACAGCTGTCGCGAGGGTGTCTGTGGTTCGTGCGAAACACGCGTCCTGGAAGGTGATGTCGATCACCGTGACGGCGTATTGACCAAGGCCGAGCGTGCGGCGAATAAATCCATGATGGTCTGTGTTTCAGGGTGCAAGAGCCGGCGCCTGGTACTCGATCTATAACAACGTTGCGTTATTTCATCCATTGAACAGGCCGACTTTTTAGTCGGCCTTTTTAATGCGCGCGAGGTAAAGCCGCACAATTAACGTGCAGTTTCGTTACCCCAGGAACTGCCTGTTTCGCAGGCAATACAACAAAATTCGATTCCCATATAAACAATTGTTTTTACTGGATTTATTGCCTAACAACGCCCCAGGTAAGGACTGGCATGGTTTCTGCTCTATCTCTATCAGGTTCATAGGTCAGACACCGTATTACCTACGAAACAGCCAAAACAAAAAACACGCTGCATAACAGCAACACAAGAAGTCTTCCTTGCATTGCCACTTTCAAGGCAAGCGGGAAAGTGTTGCCGGTTACTTTGCAGTACTCAACATCGCAGGGGAGTCAACATGAAGAAGTACGTAATAGGTCTGGGACTGATCATCAGCAGCTGCGTCAGTTTCGCAGGCGAACCCGGCCCTGCCGCCCCCGTGACGTCGACCACCGGCAAGAAGCCGTTTCCGCACATCGCCTGGCGTAGCGATGACGGCACCAGCAGCCTGGACATCGGCGGTGCCTTGCGCACCAACTACCGCGACGAACATTGGGACACCACCGAAAACAATGGCCGGTTTCTGTTCGACACCTTCCGTATCGATGTGCAAGCGACGTACAAGAACCTCTACAGTGATGTCGGCTACTGGTTCCAGGACGACGGAAAACGTTCCATCGATCGCGGCTTCGTCGGCTATCGCCTCAACAGCAACGCCAACCTGCAAGTGGGCGCGCCGTTCAAACCGTTCGGGCTGGAACCCTACCCGCAATTCGGCTGGAGCTATCACCTGCCGTTCTTCATGGGTTACGGCGTCAGCGCCGGCACCGGTTTGAAGTACAGCTACAAGGACCAGGACTGGGACCTGCAACTGGGCTACTTCCCGCGCATGTTGCCGTCCGACATTCGCTACTCGCCGGAGGTCGGGCGCTACGCCGACCTCAAGGACAATGCCATCCCCTTCACCCAGTCGCGCCAGGACAACGAGAAACGCAACCAGCTCAACGCCCGCGTCGCGCGGACCTTCGTCAACGATGGCTGGAAAACCGAAATCGGCGCATCGCTGGCCACGGCCCAGCTCTATAACGCCACCACCAAAGACGACGGCGACTATTGGGCCGGCGGCGTCCACGCCATCATCAACGCCGGCCAGTGGACCGTCAGCACCCAAGGCATTCGCTACGAGTACGACCCGAAAAACCCCAGCGGCGTCAGCGACGATTCAATATTGATGGGAAGCAACGGGTTGACGCCCGCCTACCTGATTGCCGCCAAAGCCACCATCGCTTCGCTGAACGTCAGTTACGACATCGCCACACCGAAACTGGGACCGTTGAAGAAAATCAAACTGTACAACGACTACAGCCGCATGATGAAAGACCAGAGCGGTTGGGACGACTCGCAGATGTACACCGTTGGCGCGCAGTTCCTGGCGATGCCGATCATGGCGTGGGTTGATTTCACCTGGGCGAAAAACGCAAACCCCTATGGCGGCGCGGAAAACGGCACGGGGTTTACCAGTACCAGTTCGATCGGCAGTAATCAGTGGTACTACCGAACGAACGTCAATATTGGGTACTACTTTTGATGGGCGGGTAGAAGCTGTTGCAGTGGGTCGATTGTTGTCCTGCGTGATGGGCAGCAATCGGCAAAAAGCAGCTCGTTATGCTAGTGAGCACGGCCGTATCTCACTACGATCAAGTCAACACATGGAAGGAACTATTTGAATGGGGCTGCTTTGATCGATGACCGCCCTTGAGTCCGGCTGTGCTGACAGCATTACCAATATCGGTGAAGGCGGGACGGACTATCCTTATTGGGTAGGTTTCGGCCAGTCGTGGAAGGCAGCAACCGGCCCATGAGCAGTCATCAATATCTACTCCCTAAGACGTCAGGTTTTTTTCTCTACGCATCTGGGTGACTAGCGTAAATCTATCCTGAGGATGAGTGGTCTCCGACACCACCATCACAGCCCCCTCCTCGTCACGATACTGGCGAACAATGTTCAAGCCCGGGGAGCCGGCCTCAGCATTGAGGCTCTTTGAAATCTCGGGTGACAGCAGTACCGCGCGTACCTGCTGATCCACCACATCGATGTGTCGACCAAAGTGCTGTTCGATCAACGCGGCAATCAGCTCGTCGGGATGCTGTTCGGCCAGTTCGATGACCTCTGAGTAGATATCCTGGGCATAAACGTCAGTCCAGCAAAGCGGCGCCCGCAGGTTCTGCTGATCGACCCGGATGCTGGATACGCAAAAGTAATGCTCGCCGGGTTCCAGGCCCAATCGCTTGGCCAGCGCGATGTCGGCCACGAAGTGCTGCACGCTCTGGATGCTACGCACCTGTGTTTCAGCCAGGTGCACAAGGTCCGATACCGACGCCAGCGACTGCGAATAGCCGCCCTTGGGGGTGGCGGATTCAACCCGGGTGCCCACCCTTTTGCGTCGTGAAACCAGCCCCTGGTTCTGCAATTGGGTGATGGCGGCACGCACGGTGTGGCGGCTCACGTCATACAGCTCGCACAGCTCGAACTCCGTGGGCAGCAAGGTCCCGACCGGAAATCTCCCGCTGGAAATCCCTTCCATCAAGTCTTTTGCAACGACCGCATAGCGCGTCTGGCTCATACCTTTCATCAGTCCCAAGCATTACCTGAGTTGACAGTGTACCAGTGAGGGCGTAATTATTATGTACGGACATATTAAATATGTCCGATCAATAACAAACATATCAGGATTACCCCATGTCCAGCACCGTCTTCGATTCCGCCCTCTTTCGCGACATGTTCGGCACCGCCGAGATGCGCGGTGTGTTTTCCGACAAAGCCCTGATCGAACGCTACATCGAGGTGGAAGTGGCCTTGGCCCGCGCCGAAGCACGCTGTGGCGTAATCCCGAGCCAGGCCGCCGAACAGATCGCTGAACTGGCAACCTATGCCTCCCTCGACCTGGCGCTGATGCAGCACGAAACCGAAATCGTCGGTTACCCGATCCTGCCGTTGGTTGAACAACTGTCGAAAATTTGTGGCGAAGCCGGGCGCTATGTCCATTGGGGGGCCACCACCCAGGACATCATGGACACCGCCGTCGTCCTGCAAGTGCGCGCGGCACTGCAACTGGTGGAGCGCGACATCCAGGCCGTACGTGGCTTGCTGGCCGATCTCGCCAAGCGCTATCGCGACACGCCGATGGCTGGCCGTACCCACCTGCAACATGCCCTGCCCATCACCTTCGGCTACAAATGTGCGGTGTGGTTGAGCATGTTCGACCGTCATGCCGAGCGCCTGGTGGAGCTGCGTCCACGGGTGGAAATCGGTCAATTCGCTGGCGCCGCAGGCACACTGGCGTCACTGGGTGATAAAGGCCTGGAAGTCCAGGAAGCGTTGATGGCCGAACTGGGCCTGGGCGTGCCGCAAGCCACGTGGCATGTCGCCCGTGACGGCCTGGCGGAAACCCTGAACTTCCTCGGACTGGTCACCGGCTCCCTGGGCAAAGTCGCCCTGGACGTCATGATGATGATGACCAGCGAGCTGGGTGAAGTGTACGAACCGTTCGTCAAGGGACGGGGTGCCAGCAGTACCATGCCGCAAAAACGCAACCCGATTTCCTGCGAGTTGATGTACGCCGCGGCCAAAGGTGTGCGTCAGCACGCGGGCCTGATGCTCGATGCAATGATCCAGGACTTCGAACGCTCGACCGGCCCTTGGCAGGCCGAGTGGATCGCCATTCCCGAAGCGTTCGCCTTGAGCGCCGCCTCGCTTGGCCAAGCGAAATTCATGCTCGCAGGCCTGGAAGTACGCACCGAGCGCATGCGCAAGAACCTTGATATGACCCAGGGCCTGATCGTGGCTGAAGCGGTGATGATGGGCCTGGCCCCGGCCCTGGGCCGTCAGGTGGCGCATGATGTGGTGTATGCCGCCTGCCGCATGGCGAACGATGAAGGCACCAGCCTGCTCGATGCGTTGCTCGCCCAGGGTGAAGCCACAGCGCAACTGGATATCGAGGAACTCAAGCGCCTCACCGACCCGTCTAACTATCTGGGTCTGGCCCCGCAAATGGTGGATATCGCCCTGTCCCGCGAGGGCTCCGTCAAGCGCTAATCCCACGGGGCTCGGTCATGGGTCGAGCCCTTCTGCACTTTGCTCGCCAATAAAAACAACGAGATCGCAGACATGACCACTGTCAACAAAAAGCCGTTCTACAAAGACCTGACCTTTCAAGTCATCGCCGCCATGGTGCTGGGCATTGCCTTCGGCTTCCTGGCCCCGGAGCTGGCCGCCAAATTCAAGATTCTCGGCGATATCTTTCTCAAGCTGATCAAGACCGCCGTTGCCCCCCTGGTGTTTTTCACCGTGGTGCATGGCATCGCCTCGGCAGGCGACATCAAGCGGGTCGGCAAGGTCGGCTTGCGCGCGCTGATCTATTTCGAGATCGTCTCGACCATTGCACTGGCCATCGGCCTGCTGTGGGGCAACCTGCTGAACATCGGCTCGGGCATGCATGACGCACACCCGAGCTCCGCCACCGCCGCAGCCGCCAGTGCAGCCGTCGCCAAGGGCCACGCGCCGGCGTCGACCATGGATTTCATCTACGGGATTTTCCCGGACAACTTCGTCGGCGCCTTCGCCGGTGGTCAGTTGCTGCAAGTGCTGGTGATCTCGGTACTGTTCGGTTTTGCCTTGCTGGCCCTCAAACCCGAGCGCCGCAGCGTGATCGAGGACGGCTTGAGCCGTGTCTCCGAATGCTTCTTCGAGTTTATCAACCTGATCATGAAGTTCGCCCCGCTCGGCGCCTTCGGCTCGGTGGCCTACGCCGTCGGCAGCAATGGCAGCGCCGTGCTGATGTCGCTGGCCAACCTGGTGCTGATGTTCTACGTCTGCGTCGCCTTCTTCATCTTCGTGGTGCTGGGCGCGGTCTGCCGAATTTCAGGCTTCAGCCTGTGGCGCTTCCTCAAGTACATCAAGGATGAGATCTTCATCGTGCTCGGCACCGCCTCCTCGGAAAGCGCCCTGCCACGCCTGCTGCAAAAACTGGAGAAATTCGGCTGCTCCAAGCAAAGCGTCGGCCTGGTCCTGCCGACCGGTTATGCGTTCAACCTTGATGGAACCTCCATCTACATGTCGCTCTGCGTGCTGTTCATCGCCAATGCCTACGGCGTACCGATGAGCTGGGAGCAACAGTTGGGCACCATCGCCATCATGCTGGTGACATCCAAAGGCGCGGCAGCCGTCTCCGGTGGCAGTTTCGTGGTATTCGCCGCCACGGTGACCGCCATTGGCGTATTGCCGGTGGAAGGCCTCGCCCTGCTGTTCGGCGTGTACCGTTTCATGTCCATGGCCATCGCCACCTGCAACACCATCGGCAACAGCGTGGCGACGGTGGTGGTTTCGAAATGGTCGGGGGAGTTTACCGAGCAGACTGCCAAGGCTGAATACAACCGGGTGTTTGGGCGGAATGTGGAGGCAGCGCTTTAACCGATCGACGGTCTGTCGATGGGAAGTGAAATCTTCTTGGAATGATTGAATCGTGCTAACTGGTAAGGGTCCTCGAAGGGCCCTTTACCTGCTGAAAACGAAGATAAGACTAAATAAATCTGTCCCCCCGTTCCGTCCCCCCTTTCCCATTAGCAACCACCAACATGGATAGCCCAATCCTATGTAGCCTGTCGACGCATTGTCAGGATGGCTGCTCCGAAGCAGATGAATGTCGACCCCACCACCCGGCTCACCCACCGCGACAGGTCGGGTCGCGTTAGCACGCCCTTAGCTCTTGAGGCTAGCGCGGCATACAGACTCAGAGACCCCACCGACAATCCCATGAAGATTGAGGTGAGGATCAGGAACTGCGGCAGCAACGCCGCGCTCTGGTCGATGAACTGCGGGAACAACGCCGTGAAGAACATCGTCGCCTTGGGGTTGGTCACCGCCGTCAGGAAGGCCGATTTGTAGAGCTTCAGGCGAGTGGGCTTGCTCTTCTTCAAACCATCCTGCATGCCGTTCTCAAGCATTGGGCTTTTTTTCAATAACTGCCTGACACCCAAGTAGAACAGATAGCCGGCACCGATGATCTTCACCGCATTGAACAACAATTCTGAACTGGCAAGCAGCGCCCCCAGCCCCAACATGGCAGCAGCCGACAAGCAGAACAGGCCACTGGCATTACCGAGGGAAGACCACACCGCGCTGCGCTGTCCATGAGCCAGGCTGTTGTTGATCGCCATCAAGGTTGCGGGCCCAGGGCTGGCGATGGCAATCGCGGCGACCAGAGTAAAAGCAAGAATCGAGTGGAGTTCCATTTTCCAGGCTCGTGGAGGATTGGAGGGGCATATTACAGGAGGGAACTGGCTAACAGGCAGCCCGCGTCTTAGCCGAAGCTATTGGGTCTGCCCTGACCGGGCAACGTTGCCATTATCACTCCACAGCACCCTGACGCCGCTTGCGGAACTCGGCAACCTTATGCCGGTTTCCGCACAGCGCCATGCTGCACCAGCGCCGTTTGTGCGACTTGGTGCGGTCATAAAACATCAATGAGCAATCCGGGCTTTCGCATTTGCGCACGAGATTGAAATCACCTTCAGCCAGTAACTCGGCAGCGGCATAAGCCAGCCGACTCAGGCATTGGCTGGCGGCATCACCCTGGCGGAAGCGATCCAGTACTGGCGCGCCCGCCCCCTCCCAAACCAGTTGCGGCACCGCCTGCAGCAGAAAGGCATTCAGCGCCGCCGGATCCGCCACGCGGTTTTCTCGGCGAGCCGCGAGCAGGCCCTCGATGCTGTCGCGCAGCTTGCGCAATCGGGCGAGCAGATGCCCGTCGCCTCCCGCCACGTCTGTCGCCGAACCGACACCAATCTGCTGCAGCCACAACGCCGCATCGGCATCGGTGCCGAGCAGGTCTCGTCGCTGGCCTTCGACCACCATTTGGGTGTTCAGAAGATCCAGCGCCGGGTGATCGGCCAGTATCAATGGCGCTGGCAGTTGGGGGGGGATGACGGGGTTGGTCATAGGAATCTCCAGGGAAGCAATAGCCAGATTGTAACCCATAAAAAACTCTTTACAAGTTACTAGACTCGTGCAAAATAAGCTCAAGTAACCCGTAAAAACAATTTTATACAGTTACAGGAGAAGCAGCCATGTCCCGCTCCCAGCACACCAACGTCGCCTACAAATTTGTCGAAGCCGATGGCGTCAAGGTTTTCTATCGCGAAGCCGGCGCTGTCGACGCCCCAGTACTGTTGCTGCTGCACGGCTTCCCCAGCTCGTCGCACCAGTTCCGTGACCTGATCCCGCTACTGGCGGACAGATACCGCCTCATCGCGCCGGATCTGCCTGGTTTCGGTTTCACGGAAGTTCCTACGGAACGTAACTACGTCTACACCTTCGATGCCATTGGCGAGACGATTCGGCAGTTTGTCGATGCACTGGCACTCAAGCGTTACGCGATGTATTTCTTCGACTACGGCGCCCCCACCGGCCTGCGCCTGGCGCTGGCCTACCCGGATCGGGTGAGCGCGATTATTTCGCAAAACGGCAATGCGTATCTCGAAGGCCTGGGGGATGCCTGGGCGCCGATCCGTCAGTATTGGGCCGACCCGTCGCTCGCCAATCGCCAGGTGATCAAGGATGCCATCCTGCATCTGGAAGGCACGCGCTGGCAGTATGTGGAGGGCGTACGTAACCCCGCGGTCATCGCACCCGAGGCTTACCATCTGGACGCGCTTCTGCTGGAGCGCCCAGGTAACAAGGACATCCAGCTCGATCTATTCCTGGACTACCAGAACAACCTGGAGCTGTACCCGGCGTTCCAGCAATTCTTTCGCGATAGCCAAGTGCCAACGCTGGCGATCTGGGGCAAGGGTGATCCGTTTTTCATTCCGCCAGGCGCGCAAGCCTATAAGCGTGACAACCCGAATGCGGTCGTCGAGTTGCTGGATACCGGCCACTTCGCGCTGGAGACGCACGTCGAGCATATCGCCCGGCGAATTGTTGAAGTGTTGGGCAATGACATCAACAGAGAATGACGGGCTGAAACCGGCCATTAGCGGACGTTCAGCTTCAGATTGCCGTGAGCCAAAAACGAGTAGCTGCACTCACTTTTGAGAATGAACTACACCTTTCATCTGTTCACTTCTGTGTCTCAACCGCCTCCAACTACGCTCATCAACGTCAGCAAGAACTCCACTCCAGAGGGTTCCTTGACGTGCTCGGTCGGGGGACACCCATGCGTTGATTCGGAGATCAGGAATGAGACAGCAATTGCGTCCCTTGATGAGTGCAGCTTTTGGTTTCACGTTAATGCTGGGCCTGAGTCAAACCGCGCTCGCCGTCGAAGTGATGGGTGTCGAAGCGTTACCCGGCAAAGTGGGCGAGGTACTGCCGATCCAGGCGCCCAAGGCTGAGCCCATTACCGAGATGGACTGGCGTAAAGTACCTGCGCCCAAACGCTTCCAGGTCAGGCCTCCCAAAGACGCTCCCAACGTAGTCATTGTGCTGATGGATCAGGCTGGCTATTCAGATCCCTCGACCATGGGTGGGGCCATTACTACACCGACCATGGACATGCTTGCCAAAGAGGGCGTGACCTTCACCGATTTTCACGTCAATCCGCTTTGCTCCCCCAGTCGCGTCGCCCTGCTGACCGGACGCAACAGCCATCAGAACAGCATGGCCGGGGTCACCGGTACAAATACGTCGTACCCCGGCGATACCGGAATTCGCCCACCGACCATTTCCACCATCGGCACCATCCTGCAGAACTGGGGGTACGTGACGTCTTACTTCGGCAAAAACAATGAGGTGCCAGACAACGAAGTCAACGTCAGCGGACCCTATGATCGTTGGCCGACCCGCAGCGGATTCGACAAGTTCTACGGCTACATCGCCGGTGAGCAATCGTCCTTCAGCCCGAGCCTGATTGATGGCACCACCTTCATTGGCACACCTCGCGACCCTAACTATCACTTTAATAAAGACATCACCGACAAGGCCATCCAATGGGTTCAAACCACCCATTCGCTGACTCCGGATCGGCCCTTCCTGATCTACTACGCCTCGAGCGCCAGCCATCCGCCACACACGCCGCCAAAAGACTGGATGGCGCGCGATCCTTACAAAGGCAAATTCGACGAAGGCTGGGATGTGCTGCGGGAAAGAATCCTGGAGCGGCAGATCAAAATGGGCATCATGCCCGCCGGCACCAAGCTTGCCGAAAACCCCGAAAGCGTAAAACGCTGGAACACCTTGTCGGCCGACGAGAAGAAAGTGTTTGCCCGTGAGATGGAGGTGTACGCCACGCTAACTGAAAACGCTGACCATGAGGTCGGACGGTTGGTCGAGGGTATTCGCGATCTGGGCGAGCTGGACAATACGCTGTTCATCTACATCTTCGGCGACAACGGCGGGTCGGTCGTCGGTGACGTCAACGGCACCTTCGTTGAGTGGTCTGCATTGAACGGTGCGCCGGAAGATGTGCCCTACCTGTTATCGCGTCTGGACGAGTACGGTGGGCCGGACTCCTATCCCAACTACGCGGTCGGCTGGGCCATGGCCAGCTCGACCCCGGCGACCTGGGGCATCACCTTCGCCCACGGGGGCGGCAACATCGCCGGGATGGTGGTGCACTGGCCCAAAGGCATCAAAACCAAAGGTGAGCGCCGCACCCAGTACACCCACTTGATCGACGTGGTGCCGACCATTCTCGATGCGGTCGGCATCCCCGAACCTAAAGTGGTCAACGGTGTCGAGCAATTGCCGATGCCCGGTGTCAGCATGCGCTACGCCTTCGATGACGCCAACGCCCCGGAACGCCATACCACGCAATACACCGAGACCGCTGGCAACCGCAGCATCTACCACGATGGCTGGCTGGCTGCGGTGGTACACACCGTGCTGTGGGAGCCGAAAAACCGTACCGATGACTTTGCCAAGGACAAATGGGAGTTGTACAACGTGCGCGAGGATTTCGGCCAGGCCACCGACCTCGCGGCGAAATACCCGCAGAAAGTCGAAGAAATGAAAGCGCTGTTTCTGGCCGAAGCGACCAGGAACAACGTACTGCCCCTGGACGATCGCCGAGTCGAACGTTTGAACCCCGAGGTGGCTGGACGTCCTGACCTCATGTTCGGTCGCAAGTCGTTGACCCTGTACCCTGGCATGCCCGGCATGACCGAGAACAGTTTCATCAACACCAAAGCCACCTCTTACACCATCAAGGCCGATATCGATGTGCCCGCACAAGGTGCAGACGGGGTCATCTTGTCCCAGGCAGGAAAATTTGGTGGTTGGAGCTTCTACGTCAAAGATGGAAAACCCAAGTATGCCTACAACTGGCTGGCGCGCGAGCTGTATGTCATCGAAGGCACTGAAAAACTGCCCCCGGGCAAAGTCGATCTGGAGTTCGATTTCAACTATGACGGCGGCGGCCTGCACAAAGGTGCGACAGGCATCATCAAGGTCAATGGCAAGAAGGTCGGCGAAGGCCGGATCGAGAAAACCATGGGGGCGCTGTATTCCCTGGCCGCCGAAACCGCCGACATCGGCAAGGACGCGTTCTCCCCGGTCACGAAGGATTACGATCCATGGGATAACGCCTACACCGGTACCATCAAACAGGTAACTATCGATCTCAAGTGATGACGGTATCACTCCGGCAAATGGGCCAAGAGCAGTCGGTACGAATGTGTCTTTTGGGTCGACTGAGGCACTTCGCAGCTGGCTGCAACGGCCATTAGCACCCGCTGGACAGGTTAGTGGCTAATAGGTAGCGTCGACCTTCTGCACTGAATATTTACCGCAGCTGAGCTTGGCGACATCACTGTCGGTTTTAAACGCGACAGTGATGTCGCCAGAGAATAGTCAGGCGTATTGGTTGGAGGAGTCGCAATGACAACAATCGATGTGAAATCCCGATTCGAAGCAAAGCTTCTTCGTCCGGCAAAGCCTGGCAATGATACGTCGTGGGCGTTCGTCGTACTGCCAAGAGACGCGAGTGAACAGCTTCCGAGGCGAGGAAGGACGACCGTTGACGGCACAATCAATGGGCACCCTTTCCAGGCAACCCTTGAGCCGGATGGTCAGCTGAGCCATTGGCTGCAGGTCAGTAACGGGTTACTCGAAGCCGCAGGCGCGGCCGCTGGGGATGTCGTTACGCTAGAGCTGACACCTGTGAAGAAGGAACCCGAGCCTGACATCCCAGCTGACTTTCAGGAGGCATTGGCAGCCAATCCCGAGGCTCATAAAGTCTGGAAAAATACGACGACCCTCGCACGAGTGGACTGGATACACTGGATTACTTCAGCCAAGCAACTCAAGACGCGCGCAAAACGAATGGGTGATGCCTGCGAGATGCTTGCATCCGGCAAGAAGCAGGTTTGCTGTTTCGACCAGTCCGGTTACTACAGCAAGGCCTTCCGGGCGCCCGAGGCAGAAGATTTTTAAATGGAGCATTGCGCTGCCCCCTTTACCCCCTCAGTTCAGCATTGCTAGTCGCCCCCTTTATCAAAGACAATACCCGCCCCTAATAAAACGCTCACTCCAGCAACGAAACCAGACGCGGTTCAATCACCCCCGCTTGCACGTCAAGCAACGCCAATGTCACCGGCAACTTGAACCGTCGCGGCCCTGCACTGCCTGGATTGAGAAACAGCCGTTCACCGCGCCACTCAATGAGCGGCTTGTGGGAATGCCCGGTAATCACCAGCCTCGTGCCTGGTTCCAGCGCTGCCGGGACATCGACAATGTCGTGCACCAGCAAAACCTGCCATCCCTCGAGCTCGAAACTCAGGTGATCGGCGAGATGTTCAGCCCACGCAGCCGCCAGGTCATTGTTCCCGCGCACGACATGCAGCGGCGCGATCAACGCCAGTTGTTCGAGAACTTCCGGCTTGCCAATGTCGCCGGCGTGAATGATCCGTTCACAGCCCTGCAACGCCGCGAGCGCTTCTTGGCGGAGCAGGCCATGGGTATCGGAAATCACGCCAACTTTCATGCAAGGCTCCTGGCCACTCTCATGGATGTACGCCCCCTGCCCCGGCGATTGCGTGTTCCGGGATCAGGTGCTTGACTCACTTCGGCGAACCCGGGCCTTGACCGCGTCCGGTTTCGTCGGCGATCTGTACTTTCATTGATCCAGGTCGCAAAGCCGTGCGATCGACTCTGGATAATATTTTTTTCAGGTTTTTCAATAGGCTATAGATGACCGCCCAACTCTTCGCTGTTCATGGCCTGGTGAGTTTCACCCTCGCCATCCTGCTGCTCTTCCTGGGCAAGACGCTGGTGCAGCACAGCACCTTGCTGCGTCAATACTGTATTCCAGAATCGGTGGTCGGTGGCTTTGTCTGTGCGGCGGTCACGAGCCTGTTGTACTTCGGTCTGAATATCCAGGTCGAGTTCGACCTGCAAGTTCGCGACACCATGCTGCTGTATTTCTTTGCCGGCATCGGCTTGAGGTCGGACATGCGCCAGCTGATCAAGGGTGGGCGACCGCTGTTGATCCTGCTGGTGCTCGCCGCGGTGTTCATCTTCCTGCAAAACGCGCTGGGCATGGGCATGGCCGAGGTATTCGGGCTTGATCCCAAGGCTGGCCTGATGGTGGGTTCCATCTCCCTCACCGGCGGGGTTGGCACGACCCTGGCCTGGGCACCGCTGTTCGTCGAAAGGCTGGGCATCGAGAACGCGCACGAATTGGGGATCGCCAGCAACACTGTCGGCCTGATTGCCGCTTGTGTGATCGGCGGTCCCATCGCCAACCGCCTGATCCGTCGCCATCAACTGACGCCATCTGGGGATGCAGCGTTGGAAGTCGGCATTCTCGAGCAACAGCAGAGCAAGCCACTGGACTACTACGACGTGCTCTGGGCGTGGATGTGGCTCAATTTGACCTTGATGCTCGGCTATGGACTCAACCTGTTGCTGGTCGATAGCGGGATCACCCTGCCCAAGTTCGTCAGTTGTCTGTTCGCCGGTATCGTCATTCACCACCTCGTCCGGGGGCTGATCGGCGAGCAGCGCCTGAAATCCTGGAGCGGCGCCAGCCAGGGCCTGTCGCTGATTTCCGATGTCTGCCTGGGCATGTTCCTGACCATGGCGCTGATGGGCTTGCAGCTGTGGCAGCTCAGCGGCGCGCTGCTGTTCATTGCTTGCGCACTGACCCTGCAGATCCTGTTGACCGTGCTCTATACGTATTTTCTGGTGTTCCGCTTCATGGGCCGCAACTACGAAGCCAGCGTGATCGCTTCAGGCTTCGGCGGCATTGCGCTGGGTTCCACCGCGACAGCCATCGTCAATATGACGACCGTGACCCAGAAGTACGGTGCGGCTCACCAGGCCTTTCTCATCGTGCCGTTGGTGTGCGGATTTTTCATTGACCTGGTCAATGCCGTGATTATCGGGATGTTCAGCGGGCTGTAGCGTCTCGTTTGATTTGAATGGCTATCGCGCCGCGCTCCGGGTACCGGCAAATGCGCTTGTACCCAGCCAGCGCCACAGGTTTTGCGCGTCCTGCGCTGCGCCATCCACACGCAGCTCTCGCGACTCAAGCACCTCCCGCGGTGTGCGGTCGCCCGCCCATACCTCAGTCAAGGCACGCACGCTGGAGTCGACGACGAGGGTCAATTCACGCCCGGGATCGTCGCGGCACAGGTCTGCCACACCCTCCTCGACCACCAGCCACCACGCTTGCTCGCCGGACCGCGCGTCACGGAATTTGAACTGGATGACCACCGGCCGGGAGGGGAACGTCTCGAGGCGCACGAACCGGCGCACGTCCCACATGAGCAGGCCCGCGTCGAGCTGGTCGTCGCGCAGGCGACTGCCGATCCAGCGCGCGCCCCAATGCCCCAGCGCCATGATGATGGGGCGCAATTCCTCGCCCGCCTCGGTCAGGCTGTATTCCCAGACTTTGCCGACCGCTGTGCGATGCACTACACCGATTTCTTCCAGATGGCGCAGCCGCTGTGCCAGCAAACCGGTGGACATCCGGGGTACGCCGCGGTGCAGTTCATTGAAGCGTTTACTGCCGCACAACAGTTCGCGCACGACCAAGGGTGTCCAGCGCTCGCACAGTGCTTCAGCACCGCGCGCAACTGTGCAGAACTGACCGTAGCTTTCGTCCATCGCCTGCACTCCACCGCTGCAACGCTTCAGATTCTGAACTAGCCCCGGGACTTCGCCACGCGCACGCTCAAGTCTCCGACAGCCAACCGCCCCAGGAGAACATCATGACCAAGATCGCCATCATTCAGCGCCCGCCCGTGCTGCTCGATCGCAGTGCGACGATCGCCCGGGCCGTGCAATCGGTCGCCGAGGCCGCGGCGGCGGGAGCCTCGCTGATTGTTCTGCCCGAATCGTTCATTCCAGGTTACCCGTCGTGAATCTGGCGACTGGCGGCGGGAAAGGACGGGGCGGTAATGGGCCAGTTGCACGCCCGGCTGCTGGCCAACGCCGTCGATATCGCCAACGGTGACCTGAGCCAATTGTGCGAGGCGGCCCGCGTCCACGCGGTGACGATCGTGTGCGGCATCAATGAATGCGACCGGCGCAATGGTGGCGGCACGCTCTATAACAGCGTAGTCGTTATCGGCCCGAGCGGCGCCGTGCTCAACCGACACCGCAAGCTGATGCCCACCAATCCCGAGCGCATGGTGCATGGCTTTGGTGATGCAACCGGGTTGCGTCCGGTCGATACACCGGTCGGCCGCGTGGGCGCGCTCATCTGCTGGGAAAACTACATGCCGCTGGCGCGCTATTCACTGTATGCCCAAGGGGTGGAAATCTATGTCGCGCCCACCTACGACACGGGCGAGGGATGGATCTGTACGATGCGTCACATTGCCCTCGAAGGCCGCTGCTGGGTGCTCGGCAGTGGCTCCGCACTGCGCGGCAGCGACATCCCCGACGACTTCCCGTCCCGTGCGCAACTGTTTGCCGATCCGGACGAATGGATCAACGACGGCGACTCGGTAGTGGTCAATCCGCAAGGCCGGATCGTGGCAGGTCCATTGCACCGAGAGGCAGGCATTCTGTATGCCGACATCGACGTCTCACTCGTGGCCCCGGCACGGCGGGCGCTCGACGTCACCGGGCACTACGCGCGCCCGGACATTTTCAACCTGCAGGTGCGACGCACGCCGGCGACAGCGGTGAGCTATGTCGACGAGTGAAGGCAGGTACCTTTTGTGCGAGCAATGCCCTGACCATTGATCAAGGAGTCATGCCATGAACATTGAACGGTCTTACCAAGGCAGTTGTTTTTGCGGTGCCGTCGAGTTCACCGTCAGCGGTGAGCCGGCCGCGATGGGTTATTGCCATTGCGAGTCGTGCCGGCACTGGTCAGCGGGGCCGGTCAACGCCTTCACCCTGTGGAAACCCGAGGCGCTGCAAGTGACTCGGGGCGCCGACAACATCGGCACCTACAACAAGACACCCCGGAGTTACCGCAAGTGGTGCAAGATTTGCGGCGGGCATCTGTTCACCGAGCACCCGGGGATGGGGCTCATCGATGTGTATGCCGCGCTCATCCCGGATCTTGAGTATTCGCCGGGGGTGCATGTGCATTATCAGGAGTCGGTGCTGCGCGTTAAGGATGGATTGCCGAAGTTCAAGGATGTGCCGAAAGAATTGGGAGGATCGGGTGTTGGCGTCGGGGAATAGTTGTCAGGAACTTTGAATCCTTATCGCTTCGACGCATTACGAGGATCATCATGGCCATCCACGTACTCAAGCCCCAACGGCCCCGTCCCGTAGACTTGTGAGATGTACTCTCCTGATTTCGCCCAATGGAAGTGTGGCGTATTGGCCGGGAGTATCACGACGCTGCCCGGTCCATAGGCAACCAGCTTGTCCCGATCAAACACCGTACCGAAGCCAATATAGAAAACACCGGACATGACGGTGTAGATACGGTTTTCCGGATGGGTGTGGGGCATTAATCGGGTGCCGTTCGGCACTTTGACTCGCACCACGTAGGGTGCTGGTTTGCTCGGGTCGCCGGCGATAACTGCCAGTTTTACTTCTTTGGGGAAGGCGGGGAAGCTGCGCCATTCCACGTCTTCACTACGCAAGGCAGCGGTTTGATCGAGTGGCAATGGTTGCGCCTGAACGGACGGCATGGCTGCGCTTGCGACAAGAAGTGCTGCCAGGGCAGTTGTTTTCATAATGCTTTGAACCATGAGAGGCACCTTGACTACGCCATAAACAAAATCGTCAGGCTGACTCTATGGGCGATTGGCATTAATGATAACGGCGTGATCGGGCATTACAGTTGATACGCAATGTAATCAATGCTCCGTGCCATATCATCACGCTCACCAGGGGGCTCGCGCTGGCCCTATCAATCGCATCGATGTTCAACATCACGTCAATGAAGTTCTCTTAAAAAATCCGCGGCGTAACATCAGCTCCATACCAACCAACAACACCCCGGAGCACACGATCATGAAACGCCAAACCCTCCTCAGCATCGCATTCTCGGTTTTTGCAGTTAACGCTTTTGCCGCTACCTCTGTTCAGCCTGTTGTCGCTGAAGGCGGCTCGGATCGTTTGATTGAAAGCCGAGTGGCTGAAGGTGGTTCGGATCGTTTGGTCGAGAATCGTGTAGCTGAAGGCGGTTCGGATCGCCTGATCGAGAATCGCGTCGCTGCTGATGGTTCTGATCGTCTGCAAGGCAACACCGTCGCCGCCGATGGCTCCGACCGCCTGCAAGGCAACACCGTCGCCGCCGATGGCTCCGACCGCCTGCAAGGCAACACCGTCGCCTGACCCCATCGCTGCACCGCACCCACAAAAAGCCCGGCCTGATCAGCCGGGCTTTTTCGTGTTCACTGCACTGGGCGGTACCTATCGACTGCTATTGGTCCGAGAACCGAAGGTATTTCGGGCAGAATTTTTATGTTTGCTACTATCAATGGACGGCGTCGAAGTTGAGGTCCGGGTTTGCGCAGTCGGCTTGCATTCACCTGGCATTGATCCACTCATTTCATATCTGCCTGACCACAGGGAGCGGTGATGCGTACCCCATTTTTCTACGTGTTGTCAGCGATGTTTTTTCTCAGCGGCCCGGCCCTGCAGGCCGCGGATCCAGCCCCCACCCCGACAGCCAGCCCTGCCAATACGGCAGCGGCCACGGTGCCCGCCAAAGACCCGGTGTTTACCCAGGAACAGCTGGATCAAATGCTGGCGCCCATCGCGCTCTACCCGGACCCATTGCTGGCACAGCTACTGATGGCGTCCACTTATCCCGGGGAAGTCGCCGAGGCGGTCACCTGGTCGAAGGCTCACCCGGACGCCAAGGGCGATGATGCGGTCAAGCAAGTGGCGAACCAGCCTTGGGACCCGAGTGTGCAGGCGCTGGTTGCCTTCCCGCAGCTCCTGGCAACGCTGGGGCAGGATCCGGTCTGGGTACAACGCCTGGGGGATGCCTTCCTGGCGCAGCCCGACGATCTCATGAATGCCGTGCAACGCTTGCGTCGTCAGGCCCAGGCCGCCGGCAACCTGCAGAGCAACCAGTATCAGAACGTGACGATCCAGAACGCGGCACCGGCCCCCGCACCGGCCGCCACGACCACGACGCAGGCTCCGGCCCCTGCGAGCAGCAGCTCGACCATCATCATTCAGCCGGCCGATCCGCAGGTGGTGTACGTCCCCACCTATAACCCGACAACCACCTACGGCACCTGGGCCTATCCCGCGTCACCGCCTGCCTACTATCCCCCGCCGCCTGCCTATTACCCTGGCCAGGCGCTGATGGCCGGGCTGGCGTTTGGCACCGGGGTGGCCATCGTCGGTGCGTTGTGGGGTGAATGTGACTGGGGCAATAACGACGTCGATATCGACGTCAATCGCTACAACAACATCAATGCCAACAACCGGATCACCAACAACCAGAACAAGTGGCAGCACAACGCCGCCCATCGCAATGGCGTGCCCTATCGAGACAGCAGGAGCCGCGAACAGTTTGGCCGGCAGCTGGACGGCGCCAGTCAACGCCAGGCCTATCGAGGGGACAATGCCCAGCGCGCCCAGGCGCGTGATAGAGCTCGTAGCTCAATGGACCGGCACGGCATAGAACGACCTGCCACCAGCAACCTGGAGGCCCGTGATCGGGCGCGCGACGCCCAGTCCCGGGCCGCGGCTGGCAATCGGCTGCAGGCCGGTGCAGACAGGCCGAAAGCGGCCGATAGGCCGAGAACGGCTGACCGAAGCCAGGGTACCGCCAGAAATACCCGGGAGAATCAGCAATCGAGAGTTCAGCAACCCAGGAATCAGAACCAGGCCAATCAACGCGCACAAACGCGCCAGGCGGCGCAAAACCGCCAGGCTGCACCGGCCGTCAATAGAGGCAGTGCCCGCAACAATGCCTTCGCCGGCGCGCGTTCGCCGTCCCAGGCCAACCTGCAAGCCAACCGTGGCCGGGCCAGCCAGGCTTCCTTCCAGCGCCCGAATGCCTCGCGGGCAGCCGGGCATCAGATCAGTCGGCCGTCCGGCGCAGCGCGTTCAAGGGGGGGCCGCCGTTGAATAACCATCCTCGAGTAAAGGCACGCAAGAGCGTGTTTGTGCATGCCCTGGCGATCACGGTCGCCCTGGCCTGGTCGTGCATGGCCACGGCGCAGCAGGAATTTGCAACGCCGGAAAAGGCCGCCCAAGCGTTCGTCGAAGCCTTGGGTACGAAAAACGCCGATCAGAAGCGCCTGGCCGAGTTGCTGGGTGAAAACTGGCGCAGTTTTATCCCTCGCGACGGCGCGGAACGTGAAGACGTGGAAGCGTTTTTGAAGCAATACCACGAGCAACACAAGATCGAAAAAACCACTGACAAAAAGGCGATCCTGTCGGTGGGCAAGGAGCAATGGACACTGCCGATCCCCATCGTCAAAAGCGCAAAGGGTTGGCGCTTCGACATCAAGGCCGGCAGTGCTGAACTTCGTACACGGCAAATTGGCCGCAACGAGCTGGCCGCGGTGCAATCGGCGCTGGCCTATCACGATGCCCAGATGGACTATGCCTCGGTGGATCGTGACGGTGACGGCGCACTCGAATACGCGCAGAAAATCTTCAGTACCCCCGGCAAGCACGACGGACTCTATTGGGCGGACGACGATAGCGGGCAGATCAGCCCGTTGGGCCCCGAGTTCGGCAAAACCATTGCTGGGGAACCCTGGCATGGTTACCGCTTCCGCATCCTGCTGGGCCAGGGGCCTTCTGCACCGGGTGGGGCCTACAGCTACCTCATCGGCGACAAGATGAGCCGGGGTTTTGCACTGATCGCCTGGCCGGCGAAATACGGTGAAACCGGGGTGATGAGTTTCATGATCAGCCATGAAGGACAGGTCTTCGAAAAAGACCTGGGACCTGGGAGTGAAAAGCTGGCGCAGGCAATGAAACGCTTTGATCCGGATGACAGCTGGACTGAAGTGCCGGCCGATGATGAGAAGGCGGACTGAGGCGGGTTGATCGTTCCCACGCTCTGCGTGGGAACGATCAGGAGTGCGCGCACGTACCATCGCGCAGATCAGCCACGCTTTCGACGGTTTCGTTCATCCTCATCCAACGCCTGGCGAACCAGCGCGCGCGCTGCCCAGGCGGTAGTGGCGAGTGATTCTTCGATACTCGCGCCACCGATATCGCGCACGGCAATCAACGCCTCGGTGCCCATGACGATCGACAGCGCCTGCTTCAGGCGTTTGCGCGCTCTGGCTGACAGCACGTCCTTCAGCGAGTCGACTATCGGTTCGATGTAGCTCAGGCGTCGGCCCGGTCGCAGGGGCTCGTGGGACTCGTTTTCGAGCCACACGGTCATGAACGAACGCTCCATCACGTGCAGGCCGATCTCGTCGTCGATCAGCAGTTTGTTCAACGCGTTCGCCGCCAGGCCCATGCCCTTTACCGGATCGTCACCCGGGCGCCAGATGCGCTCCAGCGGCGGCATGTCACGGTCGGCCGCGGTCTCGCTGAGCAACGCCTCGACCGTGGGAAAGTAGCGATAGGCCGTGGCGCGCGATACCCTGGCGCGCTCGGCCGCCTGCGCCACCGTGGGCTGCTGGCCCTCGTCGCGCAAGGCGACGGCGGCCTCGATCAGCGCCTGGCGGGTGCGCAGCTTCTGGTTGATTCTGCCCTCGCCGATCGACGGGCTTGACTGGGAGCTCGACATGGAATAAATGATACCTTGTCTTGTAATGAGACATGAGTCTCATAATAGACGCACGGCACGGGATCTGCCACCGCCCCTGTGCGCAGCACCTGCGGGCATCACGATTTCAGGGATTTTCCAGCAACTGAGCGCGCCTCAGGGCGCTTGAGGTGAATGCCATGAATCACACTTCCCGTTCGCGGACCTGGTTTCGGCTCGCAGCCCTCTACTTTGCCATTGGCGTGATGCTGGGGGTGACGATGGGCGCGTCCGGCGACCACTCGCTCTTCGCCGTACATGCCCACATCAATCTGTTGGGATGGGTGTCGATGGCGCTGTTCGGCGTCATCGGCACAGTGCACCCGTGCATGACCGAAGGTCGCGCAGCTGCCGTGCAGTTCTGGACGTATAACCTGGGCGTGCCGGTGATGCTCGGCGCGCTGACCCTGCGCCTGAAGGGCTTTGCGTCGATCGAGCCATTGATTGGCGTCGCATCGATTTTGATTGGCGTGAGCGTGCTGCTGTTTGCCTGGCTGGTGTTCTCGCGCATCGGCGTTGCTGCCGGGTACTTGAGCCGTACGACAGGCGAATCAAGCCTGTCATGACCCGGTAGCTACTGCCGCGGGTGCCGTATGGACAAGGCACCCGCAGCGAGATGTCCGACTGCTCCTCTACTGCGCCACCTGCAGGCGCAACCGGCTTCGACGTGACAAACCGGCCTGCAGGGCAAACGCCAGGACCACGGTCGAAGGCGCCGAAAAGCTGCCCAGGCTACCACCGCTGTACATCAGGGCGAGGCCCGTTGCCGTGGCGCCAAACCAGGCCGTCAGGCCCACCGGGTTGAAGGCCGCCACGCGTTCCAGCGCCGCCACGTCACTGCGTCCGTAAAGAATCTGCGCCAGCGCCACGCCGACCCAGGCCACCACGAAAATGCCCTGGTAGGCCAACGCCTTGAGCAAATAGGCAAACACATCGGCGAGCATCAGGCCGTACACGATCACCCCAACCGCCAGGGCCCATGCCCAGTACGAACCGCGCACACCGAAACGGGCGAAGAACGCCTGCATGTTAAGCGTCGCCAGGTAGTAGTTGGCGGTATTGATGCGGGTTTGCGTGGCCCAGACAAACAACAAGCCCCACAGGCCCATCAACTGCAGGATCGCCATGACCACCGACACTTCGTTCAACGCGCCTTCATGGGGAATGCTGCTGACCAGATAGATGCCCGCGGCGCCGTTGAGCAGAAAGGTCACCGCGTAGAACGGCATGCCGAAGTTCCAGCGACCGTGATACTCAGCGTCCTCAGGCTTGCCGAAACGTGCGTAATCGAAAGTGAACAGCATCAGCACCCAAACGCCCATGTAGGCGACGAAGCAATCCCACCAGCCAGACGCACTGGGGGTTGCCGGGCCGAAATCCAGCCATTGCGGCTGGTAGCCATAGCGGCT
>NZ_AKJF01000016.1 GCF_000282475.1 Pseudomonas sp. GM78 | reverse complement strand
GGCGGCTGCCCGCCTCGACTTTGCGACCGCTGTACATCACCACAATGTCGTCGCACAGGGCCCGCACGGTAGAAATGTCGTGGCTGATGAACAGGTACGAAACCCCCAGTTGCTGACGCAGGTCGCGCAGCAGTTCGAGAATCGCGGCACCAACGACGGTATCCAGCGCCGAGGTCACCTCATCGCAGAGGATCAGATCCGGTTTGGCGGCCAGCGCCCGGGCCAAATTGACCCGTTGTTTTTGCCCGCCGGACAGTTCGTTTGGACGGCGCTCGGCCAAGGTCCGGGGCAAGCGCACCAGATCCAGCAGCTCGCCGATACGCTCGCGCAACGCCGCGCCCTTGAGGCCGAAATGCATCTTCAGCGGCCGGCTCAGAATGGTGCTGATGCTGTGCATCGGGTTGAGCGCGGTGTCGGCGTTCTGAAAGACCATCTGGATGCGGCGGAACTGGTCGTCAGTGCGCTCGGACAGGCAGCCACCCAGTGGCTGGCCATCGAAGGTCAAGCCACCCAACGCCGGCGTCAACAAGCCCGCCACCACTCGCGCCAGGGTCGATTTGCCCGAGCCCGACTCACCGATCACGCCGATGGCCTGGCCCCGGCGCACAGTCAGGTCGATGTCTTCCAGTACACGGATCGACGGCATGCCTTGTGCGTTCTTGTTGCCGTAACCGGCGGTCAGGCTCTTGATGGTCAGCAGCGGTTCGTCTTCAGCGACACCGCAGGGAGGACGAATCGTAGTGTCCGGCCGCGCGGCGGCCAGCAGGCTGCGGGTGTATTCGTGAGCCGGGCCTTTGAGCAGCGGCGCGGTCGCGCTCTGTTCGAAAATCTGGCCACCGTTGAGCACGACGACCTGATCGGCCATTTGCGCGACGACCGCAAGGTCATGGGAGACGTAGACCGCTGTCGCCCCACGCTCCCGAACCACACGTTTGAAGGCACGCAGCACGTCGATCTGGGTGGTCACGTCAAGGGCGGTGGTTGGCTCGTCGAGCACCACCAGCAACGGATCGCTGATTAGTGCCATGGCCGCCATCACCCGTTGCAACTGCCCGCCAGAGACCTGGTGCGGGTAGCGCTGACCGATGTTGCCCGGGTCCGGTAAGGCCAGGTCACGGAACAATTCGACGGCCTTGGCTTCGAGCACGACGCGGGTGCCCAGGCCATGAATCAACGCCCCTTCCACCACTTGATCGATCAGTTTCTTCGCCGGGTTGAACGCCGCCGCCGCGCTTTGCGCGATGTACGACACCCGATTACCGCGCAGCCCCTGCAATTGTTGCTCACTCAGCGCGAGCATGTTGTGCTCGCCGACCTGGACCACGCCGCCGGATAACCGGCAACCACGCCGGGCATAACCCAGCAACGCCAGAGCGATGGTGGTCTTGCCGGAACCGGATTCACCGATCAACGCCAGGACTTCACCTTTTTTCAGGGCGAAGCTTACGCCTTTGACGATTTCCGTTTCACCGCGCGCACCACAGGCGACCACGCGCAGGTCTTGGACTCGAATCAATTCACTCATTTCAATGGCCTCCCGTACGGCGACTACGTCGGGACGACAGTCTGTCGATAAACAGATTCACACCGATGGTCAGGGTGCCGATGGCCAGGGCCGGGATCACGATGGCTGGCGCCCCCTGGTTCAAGCCGCCGATGTTTTCCCGCACCAGCGAACCGAGGTCCGCATCGGGCGGTTGCACACCGAGGCCGAGAAAACTCATGCCACTGAGCAGCAACACGATGAAACCAAAGCGCAGGCCCAGGTCAGTCAGCACCGGGTTGAGCATATTGGGCAAGATTTCCACGCAAGCGATGTACAACCGGCGCTCGCCACGTGTACGAGCGACTTGTACGTACTCCAGGGTTTCGATATTCACTGCCATGCTGCGGGCGATGCGGAACGCGCCGGGGGTGAAACTCAGCACAGCGGTACAGACCAACAAGGTCACGGAAGATCCGAAGGCGGAGACCATGATCAGCGCCAGCATCTTGCTCGGGATCGAGATAAAGGCATCCATCAAGCGACTGATGACTTCGTCCAGCCATTTGGGCGAAACCACCGACAGCAGCGCGCAACCGGTGCCCAAGCCACTGGCCAACACTGCCGCAATCAATGCCAGGCCAACTGTGAAGCGTGCGCCGACGAGCACGCGACTGAGCATGTCGCGCCCCAGGTAGTCGGTGCCAAACGGGTAAAGGGCACTGATGTTGTCAAAGACATTGTCGGAGACCACTTCGCCCACCGGGTGCGGCGCCAGCAACGGCCCGAAGATCGCCACCAGCAACCAGATGACACAGGTTGCAGCCCCGATCAGACCCAGCCAGGCCGGACCATGTGACACCTTGCCAACCGACAGGTCGGGTGTCGCAGGCGTCGATTTAACAATGAGATTGTTCATTGGTTTCTCAGCCTCGGATTGGACAGAATCGCGCACAGGTCGGCAATCAGCACCAACCCCAGGTACGCCGTGCAGAACAGCATGGTGCAGGCCTGGACCAGCGCCATGTCACGGTTGGTAACGGCATCGACCATCAAACTGGCGATGCCGGGATAGTTGAAGATTGTCTCGACGATGACCACCCCACCCAGCAGGTACGACAGGCTCAAGGCGATCGCATTGGCAATCGGCCCGATTGCGTTAGGCAAGGCATGGGTCAGCACGATGCGCATTGGGCTTATGCCTTTGAGCCGGGCCATTTCCACATAAGGGCTGTCGAGTTGATCGATCACCGCCGCCCGAGTCATGCGGGCCATTTGCGCAACGATGACGCAGCACAAAGTCATCACCGGCAAGGCATAAGTGCGCATGAATTGCCAGGGTGAAGTGATGTCGCTGGCATAGGACAGCGCCGACAACCAGCCCAGATTCACCGCAAAAATCAGCACCGCCAGAGTCGCCACCAGAAACTCCGGGACGGCGACCATGGCCAGGGTGAAGAAGCTCAGGAAGCTGTCAATGCGCCCACCGCGCCCCATTGCCGAGCCGATGCCCAGAATCAGCGCCACCGGAACCGATACCAGCGCCGTGGCGGCCGCCAGCATCAGGGTGTTGGGCACTCGGCCGGCCATCAACTCGCCGACCGGCATGGCGTTGGACACCGACTGGCCCATGTCGCCGCTGAGCAGGTTCATCAACCAGTGCAGGTAACGCACCACACCGGGCTGATCGAGCCCCAGTTTCAGGCGCAGTGCCGCCACCTGTTCCGGCGTGGCGAACTGCCCGAGGGATTGTTGCGCTGCGTCCCCGGGAAGCACTGCCGTGATCGCAAACACGACCATCGACACGATCAACAAAGTCACGACCGCGGCGCCCAGACGCCGGCCGATCAACCACAGCGTGTTGCTATTCATCGCCTACCCTCCTGCACTGTCCCTGACGTACTACCTGACCACCATCAAGCGTCCAGCCAGACCTGCTCGGCGAACATGTAGCCCATGAAGCCACCCAGCGGGTTGCTGCCGTAGCCTTTGATGCGCTGGTCGACACCGTCGATGTTGCTGATGAAAACCGGCACGCCGATACCGCTGTGGTCATGCACCAGAGCCTGCATGTCCGCGTACATCTTGCTGCGTTTGGCGTCGTCGGTTTCTGCGCGGGCGAGCATCAGCAGCTGGTCGAACTGATCGTTCTGCCAACCGGATTCGTTCCATGGCGCCTTCGACTGGAAGAACTGCGAGAACATCACGTCGGCGTTCGGCCGCGGGTTGATGTTGCCGAAGCTCAGCGGGTGCTTCATCCAGTGGTTGGACCAGTAGCCGTCGCTCGGCAAGCGGTTGACGTCAAGCTTGAGGCCGGCCTGCTTCGCCGATTGCTGCAGCAGCACCGCGATGTCCACCGAACCGGTGGCCGCTGGTGAGGCCACCACCGGCATGCTGATGCTTTCCATTCCGGCCTTCTTCAGCAGGAACTTGGCTTTTTCCGGGTCATAGACTCTTTGCGGCAGGTCGGCGTTGTAGTAACGCGAGCCGGGTGCAATCGGATGATCGTTACCGACGACGGCAAAGCCACGGAACACAGCGGATTTGACCTGTTCGCGGTCCAGCAGGTACTTCATGGCCTGGGTGAATTCCGCACTTTTGCCCGGCATCTGATCCTGGCGGATGATCAAGTCTGTGTAGTTGCCCGATGGTGCATCGACGACCCGGTGCTTGGCGCTGGCCTTGATCCGGTTGGTGGAACGCGGGTTGACCTCGTTGATCATATGCACGTCGCCGGACAGCAACGCGTTGACTCGCGACGGTTCGTCGGCAATCGCGATGAACTCGATCTCGTCGAGATACGGCAGGCCCGGTTTCCAGTAGCCGGTGTTGCGCGCGGCAACCGAACGTACGCCCGGTTTGAATTCCTTGACCTTGAACGGCCCGGTGCCGATGCCCTGATTGAAGTCGGTGGTGCCTTCAGGAACGATCAGCAAGTGCGACACGGCAAGGATCGACGGCAGCTCGGAGTTCGGCGCGCTCAGGCGGATCTGTACCTCGTTGGTGCCCGTAGCCTTGATCTCGGTGAACTGCTCCATCAGCGGCATGATCTTGGAACCGGTCAGAGGGTCCTTGTGTCGCGACAACGAGAACACCACGTCAGCGGCGCTCAGGGTTTTGCCATTGTGGAAGGTCACGTCCTTGCGCAAGGTGATGGTCCACAGCGTGGCATCGGTGTTGTCGATGCGCTCGGCCAGCTCCAGTTGCGGCACCAGATGGCTGTCGAAACGGGTCAGGCCGTTGTAGAACATGAAGTGGCGCGCGTAGTCGGTGGACAGCGCGCCTTTGGCTGGATCGAGGGTGTCCGCGGTGGAGCTGGACATGCCAGCGACACGAATTCGCCCACCCGGCTTGCCTTTGCCGGGGGCAGCCGCTTCGTCGGCGAACAGCTTGCCGGCGGTACCAAACAGGCTACCTGCTCCCACGGCGGCGACACCCGCCACACCGAGCATTTGCAGCGCGCTGCGGCGTGACATGCCGCGATTGAGGCCTTCGAATACTCGCAGGCTTTCTTGGCCGGAGATCAGTTTGGAGTCGTTATTGTTGTCTGTCATATCGGTTGTACCTGTCGAAAATAAGAAGGCTCGAGTGTCCCGGTTGACCGGAACGTCCTGGGAACGTAGACGACGGTGACGCCACAACATCAACTCAATGCAGATAGTCCTGGAAACGGTAATAGGCGCCCACGAAAGGCAGGAACCACGGTTTGCCGAAATGACCGGGGATCGCCGGCCAGTCGAGTTCGCGCCATGGGTTGGCCTCGACTTTCCCGCCCATCACTTCGGCCATGACCTGGCCCATGTGCACAGACATCTGCACCCCATGGCCGCTGTAACCCATGGAGTGATAAACACCGCCGTGCTGGCCGGCCCGGGGCAAACGGTCGGACGTCATGTCCACCAACCCACCCCAGCAATAATCTATTTTCACGTTGGCCAACTGCGGGAACATCTGCGCCATAGCCGCTTGCAGCACCTTGCCGCTCTTGGCGTCGTTGACGCTGTCGGACATGGCAAACCGCGCACGGCCGCCGAACAGCAAGCGGTTGTCCGGCGTCAGGCGGAAATAGTTGCCGATCATGCGGCTGGTGACATAGGCACGATGTCCTGGCAGCAACTGGTCAATCAGCGATTGGGGAAGCACTTCGGTTGCGACTACGAAACTGCCCACCGGCACGATCCGCCGCCGATACCAGCCCAGACCTCCGTGCTGACAGGCACCGGTAGCCAGCAATACTTGCCCGGCGTGCAGCGAGCCCTTGCTGGTGTTGACCTGATAACCGCCGGCCCGGGCTTTCCAGTCCAGCACCGAGGTGCCCTGGTGGATCAGCGCGCCGTGACGCACCGCCGCTTCAGCCAAGCCGACGCCAAAACGCCCGACGTGCATCTGCACGCCGTTGCGTTGCAGCAAACCACCGTGGAACTGCGCCGAATTGACTTCGGCGCGGGTCTGGTCGGCGGACAACAACTCGACATCGGCATCGACTTCCCGGCGAATCAATTCGTACGTCCGTGCCAGGCCTTCGTAGTGCATCGGCTTGGCGGCCAACTTCAGCTTGCCGTTGCGGATCAGATCGCAGGCGATCTGCTCCTGCTGCACCAGCGATACCACACTCTGCACCGCGCTTTCATAGGCCTGATAATAGGCCCGCGCCTTGTCGGCACCGAGGCTGGCACTGAGGCCGGCGTAATCCTGGGCGACTCCGGTGTTGCACTGACCACCGTTGCGGCCCGAGGCCTCACCGATCACCCGCCCGGCTTCCAGCACCACGACACTGGCGCCCTTGAGGGCTAACGCCCGAGCCGCCGCCAACCCGGTGAAACCACCACCGACGATGGCCACGTCGACCTGCCCGGGCAATGCGCCGAGCTGAGCACCGGTGAAGGCCGGTGCGGTGTCGAGCCAGTAGGATTCACTGCCCATGTTTAATCCGCCTATGCCAATGAAGATGCCGTTACAGACCGACCAGCGCTGCCAGCCCACCGATGTCAGTGATCTGCTGATAGCCGTAGAAATCATTGGCCGGAACTTCGTGACCACGGGCGACGAAAGCCTTGTTCTTGATCTTCATGTCGTGTGCCGGCATCAGGTCGTAACGGAAGCTGGAGGATACATGCAAGATGTCTTCCGGACCGCAGTTAAGGTTGTCGAGCATGAATTCGAACGCAGCCAGCCGTGGCTTGTAGGCCTGGGCCTGTTCGGCGGTGAAGACCTTATGGAATGGCGCGCCAAGCTTGTCGACGTTGGACATGATCTGGCTGTCACTGGCGTTGGAGAAAATCACCAAAGGGATCTTGTCGGCGATTTTCGACAGGCCGGCCGGCACGTCCGGGTGCGGGCCCCAGGTTGGCACGGCGTCGTAATAGAGTTGGCCTTCCTCGCGGTATTCAATCCCCCAGCGCTTGCAAGTGCGCGCCAAGGCAGTCTTGAGAATTTCGTCGTAGGGCATCCAGTCACCCATGACCTGGTCCAGACGATAGGCCGAGAAATCCTTGACGAACTGATCCATTTGCTCCGGTGGAACGCGATCAGCAAACAGCTCGCGCGTCATCGTGCCCATGTGGAAATTGGTCAGCGTACCGTAGCAGTCGAACGTAATGAATTTGGGGCGAAGAAAGCTCATTGAGTGCGTTCCTGAAGTTCGTTGAGGTCATTGGCGCGACAAGCATTTGCCTGGTTTGCGCGGCAGCGATGAAACGCTGCAGCACACCGCCATTACAACACCGTGAAATCAGCAGATGGCGTTAAAAGTCATCTTCGTTCGATACAAATAACCGTTTTAGCCGTTCCCCTCAGCAGACTTTGCGGTGCGCTCCAACCTTGGGCAAACCCCTTATTTATGCGCACCTATGGACCTTTATTAGCCTGCGCGGACTGCGTATCCCGCCTTTGCCCGCAGAAACTGCGCCGCACGGCAGCTTCCCCATCTGTTCATGCGGTGCTCGCCTGCCTCCCTCTGAATTGAAGCTATTCATGGCACATTCCACCCTAAGTCGGTGAGTCTCAGGTTTAGCCTTTTATAGGGTTAAAAGAGCCAAGCATTTGCTGCCGACCTCAGGCAGCAATTAAGTAGTAAGTGTGGTCTTGGGGTCTGTGCTTCGCGGAATCTGCCGAATATTCCATCCCCTCTTGTCAGGCTTTCAAACAGATGGGATACAGGCGTCACCACGCCGGAAAACCGGCCGCTCGCGCACACTCTTTATCGGAGACTCGCCATGTCCGCACCGCTTCCCTCTTACGTCTATCGCGCCATGAGCAGCGCCGACCTGCCTGCTGCCCACGCACTGTCCGTACAGTTGAAGTGGCCCCATCGGCTCGACGACTGGGCCATGCTGCAAAGGGTCAGCAACGGCTTTGTAGTGCTCGATGGTCAGCGTCTGATCGGTACGGCCTTCGCCTGTCCCCAAGGTGAGTACACCACCATTGGCCTGGTGATCGTCAGCGACGATTACCAAGGCAAGGGCATCGGTCGCAAACTCATGGAACTCGCGCTTGAGGCCTGCCAGTCAAGCACCCCGATGTTGAACGCAACCCTGGCCGGGGCACCACTCTATGCCAGCCAGGGGTTTGTCGAATTCGGCCTAATTCAGCAGCATCAGGGCCAGGCGCAAGCGCCCGTGGCGTCGCCATTGGCAGACGGTGAAGAATGCCATCCGCTGCGCAAAGTGGATCAGGCGCGGGTGCTGGAACTGGCCAACGCCGGCAGCGGACTGGACCGGCAAGCAGTGCTCAGCGAGCTATTCGCTGTCGTCGAGCATTCGGTGGGCATTGTGCGCGACGGCCAGGTGCATGCTTTCGCCCTGCTGCGTCCGTTCGGCCGTGGTCGTTGCATCGGCCCGGTGATCGCCGAAAACCTCGAGCAGGCCCAACACCTGATCGCAGTGCTGCTGGCCCAAGTACCGGACGCCTTTGTGCGCATCGATATTCCGGCCGATTGTGGCCTGGCCGATTGGCTGGAGTCGGCCGGGCTCAAAAAGGTCGACACCGTGGCTCAGATGGCCCGCAGCACCCCCCCCAAAACGGCCAACGGTGTACGGCAGTTTGCACTGGTCACTCAAGCCATCGGCTGAGCATTTGGCTTGCCCCGATTTTCACGCCCCAACTCCCTCATTCAAATGGAGTGTCACCCGCATGCCCCAACTTACTGTTTTGCTATTGGCTCGCGCCGATGGCAGCCGCGTCGTCACGCCTTTCAAACAACTGCCATTGAGTGCGGCCGATCCATTCACGGACGGTCGCAAGGTCGCTTGGTCAGGGACTGACGGTGTGTCCGCCGGCATCGTCGAGGCAGGTGAAGTTTTTGATATCGAGGATTTCCCGCACACCGAAGTGATGGTGGTCCACTCCGGCCACGTGACGCTGAAAACCCAAGAACAGACGCTGGAACTGTCTCTCGGCACCAGCGCGGTAATCGGTCGCGGCACAGCCTTGCGGATCGAGGCTCGGGTTGGCACCCAGTGGGCGTTTTGTGCCATGACCACCGCAGCGCCAACACCCGGCCTGACCCTGCTCGACCCGCTGGCGATCCTGTCGCCTTCAGCAGAACCGGAGCCACAGATACTGATTGGCCCGACACCGCAATGCCGGTCACGTAATACCTTCGAAGATGCCGCAACCAATCTGCGCGTCGGCGTCTGGGATTCGACACCTTACGAACGTCACGGCCGAGGGCACAAACTCAATGAGCTGATGCATTTGATCGAAGGCAGCGTGGCTTTACTGGCACCTGACGGATCGAATGTGACCGTTGATACCGGGGACACTGTGTTCGTGCCACAAGGTGCGCCGTGCGCATGGAAAAGCACGCGCTATGTGCGCAAAGTATATGCCGTTAAATAGCCTCGGTTGATCATTGAAGATCATCTTGCAGAGCGGACTGCTGAGGGCCCCGCTGCACGTTCTCGCGAATGATGAAGTCATAGGCCTGACAGATGTCCAGACCACTTTCGGCCAGCGAAACGATTCCGAGGACATCATCCGACACCTCGACAATGGCTCTCGGCAGCCAACAGTGAGAGCCGCGGCAGTGAGAGCGGTTGCGGTGAACCTTGTTCCGCAGTGAAATATCCAGCCTCGAGTGACCGTAGGTGAGTAGGCGGTCATCGTTACGGGGGGGCGTATTTTCGCTGGCGGGCGACACCTGGCGATGGCTTAAACAGCGGCTATCGGAGGCATACGTCGGAAGGTTGGCGCGTAGACATGCTCCAGGCGCATCGCAGGGTTATTCCTGCTGGATCAACCTACCGAATGAAGGCCGACGACTTTCATTGCACTGAGCCGGGTGGTGACTTCGACCGGTTCCAGTGGTCGCTGGCCCAGCTCTGGGGGGTTGTCAGCGACGTGCTGCTCGGCCAGAAGGTGACGCCATGATCACCCTCGCCTGTTCGCCTACGTGTACTGCTACAAGGGGCCGGGGTAAGACCTAGAATTTCACTTGTTCCTCTGCAGCCATCCAATCAGCAACAACGTGCAGCCTGAGACTAAAAAGGCAAAAGCCAAGTAACCGACACTTCGCCCCCAAAGTAGTTGGTTCAGGCAAACGCCGAGTCCAACAATCACCATTGGTACCCCGGTAATGAACCCCATGTTTCGAAAAACCTTATGCATCACCACCCCCTACTCAAGATCTAATTCATTAAAGCATAAGCCTGCCATTGATCGGCGGGCGAGGATATCGCTATGCCTCTCGAAAACATGCCCGTGATGAAGGGCATCCGGAACGGAACGGTTTCCGGCGAGCAGATCGGCAAACTCTGGTACGTTGACTGGGCAGCGTTCAGCCGCTCGATTTAGGTGGAATGAAGCCCATCTATGCCATTGCTCAAGCGAGGGAAAGCAAAAAAAGGCCGGCACCGAGATCCGAACCAAAAAAGGCCCATGACAAAAAACGCTCATGGGCCAAGGAGGAAACCGAGTGCTGAATCAGTCGCTATCGTGAGCTGCTTCCCACCTCTTCCCCGCCACCCAGCGCCTTGTACAGTGAAACCAGGTTGTTGATGCGCAACAACTTGGTCAGTACCAGCGTCTGCTGGGCACTGTACAGATTGCGCTGGGAATCCAGAGCGTTCAGGTAGGTGTCCACGCCTTCCTGATAACGGCTTTCAGCCAGGCGATAGCTGCGGGCATTGGCCTGGACCAATTGGCTTTCGGCCTTGACCTGGATGTCGAGTGACTCACGTGCGACCAAGGTATCGGACACCTCCCGGAATGCCACCTGAATAGCCTTCTGGTAATTGGCCACCTCGATCGACGCTTGCACCTTGGCGACATCGAGATTGGCCTGGTTGCGTCCGTAGTTGAAAATCGGCAGGTTGATCGACGGCACAAACGTCCAGGCACCCTGCCCGCCTGCAAACAGCTGACCGAGATCGGCGCTGGCGGAACCGGTCGATGCGGTCAGCTGTATGCTCGGAAAGAATGCAGCCCTTGCCGCGCCGATGTTGGCGTTGGCGGCTTTCAAGGCGTGCTCGGCGGCGAGGATGTCCGGTCGCCACGTCAACAGATCGGACGGGATGCCCACCGCCAGGTCACTCTCCACATTCAAGGCATCAAGCTGGACGGCCGAGAATAAGGGTGCCGACAACGGCTTGCCCACCAGCAACACCAACGCATTCTTGTCCTGCTCCACTGCTCTGGAATATTGCGCCTGACTGGCCTCGGCGGTGCGCACCGTACTCTCTGCCTGACTCAAATCCAGCTCGGTGGCGACGTCCATGCGGTAACTGTTGCGAACCAGCTCATAACTGCTCTGCTGGCTCGCCAACGTCTGCCGGGCAATCGCCAACAGTTGCTGATCAGCCTGTAACTGGTAATACGCCGTCGCGACCTGGGCAATCAGCGCCAATCTGACACTGCGCTGCGCCTCGATAGTGCCCAGGTAGCTTTCCAGGGCCTGCTGTTTGAGACTGTCGACCCGACCAAAGAAATCCAGTTCATAGGCGGTAAACCCGATGCCCGCGTTGTATTGATGGCTGGTGCCGGTCGAACCGCTGGATGCCACGTCACCGGGCAAGCGCTGGGCCGTGCCGGATCCGGAGCCGTCGATCGAAGGCAGCGTTTGCGAACGGCTGATCCGGTACTGCGCCTGGGCTTTCTCGATGTTCAGCGCCGCCACGCGCACATCGCGGTTGTTGTCCAACGCTTGAGTAATCAACTGGCGTAAAGGCTCATCATGGAAAAAGGCCTGCCAGGTCACCCGATCCCCACCGGTTGCCCGCGTTTCGACAGGCGTCGTCCAGGCACTGTCCACCGGCGCCTCAGGCCGCTGATAGTGGGGAATCAGCGAGCAGCCGCCCACACTCATCAGGACCAATGAAAGCGCAGCATTGCGACGAAACGTTTTCATGCGCGCTCTCCTTCAGGCATTTCCACCGGGCCAGGTTTTTTTTGGGGGGCGAACAGCCGGCAGATCACCACGTAAAACATCGGCACGAAAAAGACCGCCAGGAACGTCGCCGTGATCATCCCGCCGATAACACCAGTGCCGATCGAATGCTGGCTGCCAGAGCCGGCGCCATTGGAAATGGCCAGGGGCAATACACCGAGCATGAAGGCCAGCGACGTCATGATGATTGGCCGCAAGCGCAGGCGCGCAGCCTCCACCGCGGCTTCCACCAGGGGTTTGCCATGCTCTTCGTGCAAGGCCTTGGCGAACTCGACGATGAGGATCGCGTTTTTCGCCGACAACCCCACGGTGGTCAGCAGTCCGACCTGGAAGAACACGTCATTGGACAGCCCCCGCATCAGCGTCGCCAACACGGCGCCAATGACTCCCAGGGGCACGACCATGATCACCGATACCGGCACCGACCAACTCTCATAGAGCGCGGCCAGGCACAGGAAAACGATCAATACCGAAATGGCGTAGAGCGCCGGTGCCTGCGAACCGGAGAGGCGCTCCTCAAAGGAAATGCCGGTGAACTGCACACCGATGCCGTCAGGCAGTTGCTTCACGATCCGTTCCACCGCCTGCATCGCGTCTCCGGAGCTGTAGCCGTTCGCCGGCTCGCCCATGATCTCCACCGCGGGAATACCGTTGTAGCGCTCAAGTTTCGGTGAGCCGTAAGTCCAGTAGCCACTGGCAAACGACGAGAACTTCACCATCTCGCCACGGGCATTGCGCACGTACCACTTCTCGAAATCTTCAGGAGAGATCCTCGAATCGATTTCGCCTTGCACGTACACTTTCTTGACCCGACCTCGATCAATGAAGTCATTCACATAGGCAGAACCCCACGCCGTACTCATGGTGTTGTTGATGTCGCTGATACTGACCTGCAGCGCACGGGCCTTTTCGTTGTCGATGACCACCTGATACTGCGGTTCGTCATTCAATCCGTTGGGCCGCACGTTCATCAGCACAGGGTCTCGGGCAGCCAGTTCCAGGAACTGGTTACGCGCCGCCATCAGGGTCTCGTGGCCCAGGCCCGTACGATCCTGGAGGAACATGTCGAAGCCTTTGGCGTTACCCATTTCCAGGATGGCAGGGGGCACAATGGCGATCGCCGTACCGTCCTTGATTTGCGAAATACGCGCCTGCAAGCGTTGGGTGAAGGAAAAGATCGAGGTGTCGCTCCCTTCCCGCTCTTCCCACGGTTTCAAGCCGATGAACAACATGCCGGAGTTCTGCCCGCGCCCCGCAAAGTTGAAGCCGTTGACCGTGTACGCCGACTCCAGTACGTCACCTTCATGCTCCATCAGGTAGCCGCGTATTTCATCGAGCACCGCTTGCGTTCTGCCGGCGCTGGTGTTGGGCGGCATTTGCACCTGGACCACCATCGTGCCTTGATCCTCGTCCGGCAGGAATGCCGTTGGAATCTGTGGGAACAGCCAGGCCATGGCACCGACGATCAACAGGTAAATCACCAGGAACAGCCCTTTGCGCCGGGCGATGGTTGCCACAGCGTTTTTGTAGCGTTCGGCACCGCGATCGAAGCTGCGGTTGAACCAGCCAAAGAAGCCTTTCTTGTGATGGTGATCGGCATCGATGGGCTTGAGAATGGTTGCGCACAAGGCCGGGGTAAACACCAGCGCCACCAGTACCGAGAGCGCCATGGCCGAGACAATGGTGACCGAGAACTGCCGATAGATGATGCCTGTCGCGCCGCCGAAGAAGGCCATCGGTACAAACACCGCGCTCAACACCAGCGCAATGCCTACCAGTGCGCCCTGGATCTGCACCATGGATTTGCGCGTGGCCTCCCTGGGTGACAACCCTTCTTCGGACATCACCCGCTCAACGTTCTCCACCACGACAATGGCGTCGTCCACCAGCAGAGAGCAATGGAGTTGGCCAGTCTTCATAAAGCTGGCATCAAAAACGTCCGTGAACACCTTGAGTCCGAAGAAGCTGCACGTATGGGTGCCCGCAACGCCGAGCTAGCACGGTTAGATGCGGAAAGAGCCACTGCAGAAACCGAACTTGCTCGCCAGGCCTCCCGCAAGAGCGAGCTGTTTGAACACTGGGCCAGGGTCGATTTGATCAATCGAAAAGATGGCGGCGCAGAAGTGCGACGAATGTTTGAAAAAGACGTATTGCCCTTTCTAGGCCAATACGCCGTAGCGGACGTGAAAAAAGGCCACATCACAGAAGTAACTGACACCATGCTTGCCAGAGGCGTCAACCGTGCTGCAAAAATTGCCTTCTCCCTGATGCGCCAGATGTTCAGATTCGCAGTAGACCGTGACCTCATAGAGCACGATCCCAGCGCTAGTATCCGAAAAGCAAAAATTGGCGGTAAAGACGTCGAACGCGACCGAGTATTGACTAATGATGAAATTCGTAGCCTTGCGAAGAAAGCTCCAAAGGCGGGACTTCTAATGACGACAGAAGCTGCAATCTGGATTGCACTTTCCACCTGCTGCCGCATCGGTGAGCTACTAAATAGTCGTTGGGAGCATGTGGACCTCAAGCAGCGCACTTGGTTAATTCCTGCTGAGCACAGCAAGAATGGCAAGCCGCATACTGTTTTCCTGCCAAACTTCGCTGTAAATCAGTTTGAGCGGGTTCAGAGCGTCAATAGCAGTTCGGCCTGGTGCTACCCAAATACCGATAACAGTGGTCCAGTCAACTCCAAGACCGTGACCAAACAGCTGGGTGATCGTCAACGCCAGCCTGAGCAAGGAACAATGAGCCGACGCAGTGCTAAAGCTCAAAGCCTGCTGCTTCCAGGTGGCAAATGGACTCCTCATGACCTTCGTCGCACAGGCGCAACGTTAATGACCGCACTGAGAGTGATACCTGAAGTTGCTGAGCGCTGCCTGAATCACACCGAAGAAAATAAGGTGAAGCGAATCTACCAGCGCCACAGCTATACAGCCGAAATGACTGCCGCATGGAACCTACTAGGCGAACACCTTGAGACTCTCACCAACCCAAGCGTTGTTGGCGCCTACGCCGAATTGACCCACGTGCTGACGCAAAATTGACTCATGCCCAAAACGGCACAAATCCAGCAAAGGTAGTGGTTCGCGAGGAATCAGACATGGCCAGAGATATCTTGGCAACTGGGTCAATTCGGCGTAGGCGCCAACATTCCCGATTTCATTAGACCACTAGAAAGTGATTTTCGGTGGCTTTTATGAAACACCACACTAGGGACTTATCTGAATTCAAGCGCCATTCAGTAATGCCAACAATGCGTCCCATCTGGCGCCTTGCTGAACCTTGGTGATGCGCTCAGTTAGGTCGCTTACAGTAATTTTCCCATCTTTATTGGTGTCCAGCATCTGATTTGGCTGATAAAATTGACTATTTATTCCGCCGGGCTCACATACAACATCTGCCTCTTGGGTGTTGGGGGTTAGCAAGGCGGGGAGAAATGTAGCCAGATATAACCGTCCTGCTGTTGCGAGCTTGCCTACATGTGGACGATAATAATTCTCTACATAGGGCAATTGATCTAATGCAGATAGTTGCCTGAATGCATCTGGACCATTATTCCATCCAAGACCTATCAAGGTTTGAGGCATGAACTGGATTAATCCTGTTGCCTTGCCATTGGGATTTTGCGCACTTGGTTGAATGCTGCTCTCACTTTCCATTACACCCAGCAGGTCTTCAGCGCTACAATTCAGTTGCACACAGGTGGCTTTTAGTTTTGCAAAGAATTGTTGACCTAAGTAGTTGAAGTTCGTGGGATTTATTGGTTGATGTGAAATCGTCCATGCGGCGTCTATCCTTCCTTGCGGGCCTATATCCCATCCATTACCAATATCATCTGGGTATCCTGGATCTATTGCATCGGCAGCAATATCATATCTCAAATATTTGTCGCTCTTGAAGAAATAAACCTTGCCGTTCCCCCAGTTTACTATCGCGTCTATTGAATCTGCAAAGCCCGCCGCTTGAAAGCCAGGCCACCCATCTGATATTAAAACAGGATAGCCATTATCCGTATGATCTGCGGCCAAGTCGTACCTTAGATATTGGTTGCCTTTAAAGAAGAATATCTTGCCATTACCCCAGTTGACCGCAGCATCAATATTTGAGTCAAATCCAGAGTCAGACATTCCAGGCCAAAGGTCGGCAATCCTCAACGGATAGCCATTATCAATCCTATTTGAAGAAATATCATATCTAACATATTGACCTCCTTTAAAGAAGTATATTTTTAATCCGTTATCATCTACAGCAGCCTCTATCCCTGCGTCAAATCCGGAGGCGGAAAAGCCTTGCCAATTACCGGAGATCTGCTTTGGATATCCTGCATCACTTGAATCTGTTGCGGCATCATATCTAACGTAATTTCCACCATAAATGAAGTATGCTTTAGTAATCATTTCACCACCTCCCAGTGCACCAGTTGGGATCAGTGTAGGAAGAGTGGTAAGAATTTACACTTGTAAATTTGAAATAACATATATTGCAAATCTTCACTTTGAAGCCAACGTTCAGATCCGTTTTTAGAGACGCGCTGAAGGAGGTGACCTTCGCCGACGCTAAGTACGTCGGCAAACGCAAACAGACGCGCAAGGAGTTGTTCCTGATGGGGGTGCCATGGAAGGCCTTAATTGCCTGATCGAGCCGCACTACCCGAATGGCGAAGGTGGTCGGTCATACTATTCGTTGATGGTGTGCGTGTACACCCGATGCAGAACTGGTTCGGCTACAGCGATCCGGCGAAGGAGTAAGCGCTGCACTAAAGCACAATCCTGCGTCAGTTCGCCGACCCAAGCCAGGAGCGCATTTCCGATGCAATCACCATGATCAACTTCCGGCGCTTGCTGGAGTAACACAAGGTGGCAGCTGGGATTCTGGCGCTAATCAATAGCTATCTGGGGGATCGAGCTCGTTTTTCGAACGTGCTGTACGCCGCAAGGTGGCATCGTAAGCCCGTTGCTGGCCAACATGTTTCTGCACTATGCCTTTGATGTCTGTGTCGCTCGCAACCTCAGACGCATAAGGGCTTTGAAAGCCTGGACGCTGCGAGGTGCTGGGTGCGGGACTTTATCCGTTGGTACAACCACGAGCATCGCCATAGCCGTATCCGCTTCGTTACACCAGCAGAACGTCACCGGGGCCAAGACGGGGAAATCCTGGCCCTACGCCATGAGCTGTATGAACAGGCACGAAACAAGAATCCAGAGCGATGGTCAGGACGAACTCGCAATTGGAAGCCGATTGGTACGGTGCTGCTGAACCCCAATCAGGAGCGGCAGCACCTCGATCAAGCTGCATAGTTTGATGGCTGACGCGACAACCACCTTGGAAAACGCCGAAATTCCGAAATTTACTCAATTTCCAATCGTTCTGAGGACGCCGTTTGTACGCGCTAACATTTGAAGCTAACTTCCAACGACCCAATCCGCTGGATAATCTGAGCATTTATTTCGCGCGTATACCTCATCCCCGCAATCGGCTGGAGTTGAGCGAATGGCATCTGCATTAGACCAACTGGCGAATGAGCTCGCAACAGTGCTTCAGAACGGCATTGCTGAGGCTAGCCAAATTGTGCAGAAGGCGCCCGATCGGTTCACCGACATTCTGTCCAAAACGATCGAGCAGGTCGGGACAGTTGCCGACAATGCCAAGCGCCAGATCGCCAAGCTACCCGATGACCTATGGAAGGAACTCCAGCGGGTGGTCGATCCACCCGATTGGTTGAGCCTGATGATCTTCCTGGCCGTCCAGCTCAGAAATATCGTAGGCGAACAGCTTACCATCGGCGTCTGGGATAATCCTGGTGAGAACTGGAACCGGGCACTGCTCCTCAACTTCACCCAACCCTTAGGCGCCGGCGAAGCCGAACTCAGTCTAGCCATATCCCTCGGTCCGAATGCCATCAGCGGCTTCATCGTCTCGACCCGCAAGGGCCCAAAAATTAACAAGGACGTCGGCCATTTAAAGCTCGAGGCCGCCGGAGTTGGCGATGTCGAATTCCGTATCCCCATCGGAGGCGCGATAACCAGAGTGGGGGTCGGCACCGCCAGCATCACCGCCAAGATGGCGTTCGCCGCACCCATCCTCGCTGGCACTACCGCAGCAGATATGGGATTCGACCTGACCATCGGTGCACCAGCGCTCGGAGGCAAACTCGAGGTCACTGCCGACGGCACGATTGACTGGAGCGTTTTTGCGCAGATGGGCGAGCCCAAGGCACCTGGCCTTGGAGCCAAGGCAGACCTGAGGCCCTTGCTCGGAAATCTTTGGGTCATGTTCAGCACCAACCCACTTAACGAGCAGTACAGCCCCTCGCTCACTGTGGAGAAGGGCCAGTCACCGGTCTTCGAACTCAACCATTCGAGCGCGCCATGAGCGACAGCACCAAGATCATCATCGATCTCGACATTTCCTCGTCTCGGCCTTCGGAAAATCCGAATACGCTCTTGTCTTTTGGCATTGACGCGACTGCTTCCATCAGCCTGCCAGGCATCTCTGCGACGGTGGACAGGTTCGGCGCGATGATCGAAATCCAGCTCAAAAAGGGCGGCGATGGCGACCTCGGAGCGCTTTCATTCAACCCTATTCCAAAACCGCCTCGAGGCATGGCCGCCGAAATCACCGTCCCGCCGGTAAGCGGCGGCGGATATCTAGCGCAATATGGCGAAAGCAACAAGGAACTGAGGGGCTCATTCGCGGCCAATCTGGGCGTTATCAGCGTCAATGCGCTAGCTGTCATCGGGCTCGACCAGTTTTCGACGCTCCTGCTCATGGCTGCCGAATTCAACCCGCCACTGCAGCTCTCATTCGGTTTTACCCTTGTCGGTGTAGGTGGCATTGTCGGCATAAACCGTCATGCCAATGAGGATGCTCTGACCGATGCCTTGAGTGCAGGCGACCTCTCCCGGTTGCTCTTCCCCCGAGACCCCGTCGTCGAAGCGCCGCACTTGCTTGATGTGGCCAGCCGCTGCTTCCCCTACAAGGATGGCGGCGTGCTTGTCGGGCCGATGGTAAAGATGGGCTGGGGCACACCGACGATGATGTCTGCGACCCTTGCCATCATCCTGTCAACCGCCGACGCCAAGGCCATCATCCTTGGCCGTATCGCGGTTACGCTTCCTTCTGAGTCCGCTCCTCTCATCTACCTGCAAGCCCTGATCAAGGGTGATATCGACCAATCGGGTGTGCGCATCGATGCAACGCTCCGCAATTCGCGCATCATTTTCATGCCAGTCGATGGCGATATCCGCCTTCGCATGATCACCGGTCCCGACCCGCTCTTTGTCCTGTCAGCGGGTGGATTCTACCCTGGGTATGCCGCTCCTGAAGGGATGACCGGGATGCGGCGGCTCAGCGTCGATCTGTCACCCAACCCGCTGATGCAGCTGCGGGCGGAGGCCTATCTCGCCATCACCACCACTGCACTGCAGTTCGGTGCCGTGGTCGAGCTGATCGCGGGCATCGATGGTTATGGTATCCACGGCCACGCGCATTTCGACGCATTTATCCAATATGACCCCTTCACTTTCGAGGCTGATTTGACGGGTGAGGTCAGCGTCGAATGCGCCGATTTCGACGTCGCCAGTATCAGCCTCAGTGGAGTCTTCAGCGGCCCCGCTAAATGGCGCATAAACGGGCATGCCTCGATCTCGATCCTATTCTTCGATGTCGATATCGACTTGCCGTCACTGAGCTGGGGACCAGAAGCCGTACGGGCATCGGCACTTGATCCACTCTGCGTTCTCCAGGAGGCGTTGAAGGAACCTTCAAACTGGGCTGTGACCTCCGCCGAAGTGCCGCCGATTGTGAGGTTGCGAGGTGGAGCTGGCGAGGACACGCTGTTTCATCCCTTGAGCGGCGTATCCTTCCGGCAGCACAGAATCCCGATAGCAACTGAACTGGCACTGGTCGATGGCGTCACCCTTCCCAAGCCGGTGACCCTTAGCGTCAACCTAGACAAGATCGAGCTCAGGTTGGTGATGGACAAGTTCATCCCCGACCGCTTCCTGCGGATCGAAGGCAATGACCGGCTCAGCCGCAGCGGCTATGTCGATCTTCCTTGTGGTCTCGACATCGGATCGGCGGCCTCTATGCAAGGGCTGGAATCGAGCTGCCCCTGTACCTACGAAATCCGCGAACTACGTAACGATCGCCTGATCATGGCGAAGCTCAACCGGGATGATTTTTTTTCGAGCGTGATCATCGGTGAGCACTTGCGCCCCGTCCACAAGTTCGAGCAATTGATAACGGTTCTGGACCCCGGTATTGCCGTCCAGCCGGGAGCCACTATCGGTCTGACCGATGCGGCCGGTCGTGCTCTGACCGCAATTGCGCAATGGGAGCTTCAGGCATGAGCACCAGTAACTATCAATTCCTCCCCTATTCCCGACACGGATCTGCGGCAGGGATTGCTGCGGGGAATCTCAAGGACGGTCGCGCCAGGGCCAAGGTTAGCTTAGTGTTGCACTTGACCGAGCGCGAAGGAGCGGAACGACACACCAACTTCGAATGTGAATATGGTTTGCTGGGCCCGGGAGACGTCACCGGTTTCGAAACGAGCCAAGTTGTCAGGATGGCGCCCGGCCCCAAGAACGACATCCACGAGGCAAACTATCTCGCCCATATCGAATTTGCCCACCCGGATCTCCCTTGGCTGCTCACCCCTAACGCGCCCAACGAGCACCATCAACTCAAGCCCTGGATCAACCTCATCGTTCTTGAGGATTGCCACAAAAATAATGACTGGGAAATAAAACCCGGTGCACCCAACCCGACCCTGACTGTTAGCCCTAAGCTATTGCCGGACCTCAACCAAAGCTGGGCCTGGGCCCATGTGCAAGTCGCAACCGACGGCAGAGCTGCCGATCTGCTCAAGGACTGGGAGTCCAATAGTGGTCTCATCATCTCGCGCCTGATCTGTCCGCGCAAACTTGAGAAGAACCACAGCTGGGTAGCGTGCGTCGTTCCCACCTTCGCCCTGGGTGTTCAGGCGGGGCTTGGCGAAATACCTAAATTCGAGAAGGAGACGGGCCCCGAACCATCGTTGGCCTGGTCGATTGATTCACACGCTAAAGTTCGCTTGCCGGTCTTCCACTATTGGCGCTTCAAGACTGGCCCAGCAGGAGATTTCGAGACGCTGGCACAAAAGCTGACCGCCTGCATACCGGATGCCTCGGTTGGCGAACGCAGTATCTGGTTGCACCCCAAGGCATCACGCCTTGCTGCCAAGCTCGGCGCAAACGGCAAGACTGAATTCGAGCCGATCACCCTACACATGGGCACGGCAATCTCCAACAATGGCAAGCCCGGTCCACTCTCTCCGATCTCAGACGACAAGACCCAAGCGCAGCTTCGCCAGGTCGTCGACAACAAGCTCAAAATGCTGGTGAACCTCACCAAGGCCAAAGCCAAGAACGATAAGGGTAAGGAGCGCTACGTGGTCGGCCCGCCGATCTATGGCCGCTGGCATGCCCAGATGGCGTCAATCGACGACCAGCCCCAGAGTCCTGATGTGGTGGTCAGCGGCAATGCTCCCTGGCTGACGGAACTCAATGCCGACCCAGAAATGCGCGCCGCCGCAGCCCTTGGCACTCGGATTGTGCAACAGGACCAGGAAGCGCTGATGGCGCAAGCCTGGCAGCAGCTACAGTCCATCGCCGATGCCAACCGCCGCGCGCGTTGGAGCCAGGTCTTCCTCAGCACCGCACTGCAGCTCCACAAGAAGCGGCTCGAAGTTCGCAGCGCAACCAGCGTCCTGCGCCTCACCTCGCCGGCCCTTGGGCGCCTGATAGTGGACGGCACGACTGTCGCTACCCGGATCGTCGCCACTTCGCTACCGCTCACCGTCGTTGGCGCCGCTTTTGGACGCGCGACGCGTTTTGCCGCCAAGGCCGTCGCGCGATCATCGATGCAGGTTCACGGCGCGCAGCACAACACCGGCATCGTCGAGAGTCTTGTACCGATCATGCTCACTGGCAGTTCGGTCTTGCGCAATCGCTTTACTCCTGTGCAGCACGTCGCACCGGAGCAGTTCAGGGATTTCTTCAAAGATCCCACGCTCAGCGAGAGAGTTACCATCGCCATGAGTGGCCTGACGCTCGATGACAGTATCAATAAGCTCAAGGCGCTGACCGCAACCATCCCCACCCTCAAGGACAGAATCGTCCTTGCCCCGGAAGTCGAACACAAACGGTTCGAAGCCGGTCAACTCGACGATGAAGGCCATGTTCCGGATATCGGCAAACTCGGCATTGAACCGGGCGGGCTCATAGTCCAACAGGCGGGCAATGGCGCAGGGCTGGGGAAGCTGTTGAACCAATTCGTCGTCGTCCCCGGCCTGGTCGCGTCCCCTACTGTCCAGGCCGTCGTCATCGCGACACCGACCCAGTTCAAAAAGCTTGCAACCCGGGCCGCCGATAAAGCGCTGCTTTCCCCCCAAATCCACGCTATTGCTGCTGCCGCACCCGCCAAGGTCGGCCAGCCGTTGCACGCGTTTGCAGTTGCAGCCAAGGAGCTCCCGACACTGATTCAACCCGGCGGCGTGCTGGGCAAAGCCGCCATCGCCGCAAATACCACCTATGTGCTCTCTGAAAAAAGCCAGGAGAACCTCAACAAATTCGTAGGTGCCATTACTGAGCAGAACGCCGACAAGATCACCGCTGTAGGCCAAAACTTGCGCATGCAGAGTGTCCTCTTTTCCCAGTTCAACCACGACTACCAATTCGGTCCACCCGCCATTCTGAACGATAGCGAAATTGTCAAAGCGGTTACCGAGCAGATGCCTCCAATTGTCACGCTTGCCGAACAGCGCACTGCGCTGCGCCCCGTGATAAAGCTCGATACCGAGACCGTCAAGCAATCGATCGTTGATTGTCTCGAACCGCTGGGTCAATACACCCGCATGCTCAAATGGGCATTGCCACTGGCAAGCGAGAGAGTTGTCGGCCTCCCTCGTCGTCGCTCGCCAGCACATCAGATTATGGCCGCACCCCGCTTTCCAGATGCGGTGCTCGAACGACTTAAGCGACTCAACCCGCAATGGTTGCTGGGGCACTCCGAAAAACTGCCGCTGAACTCGATCAGCATCCTCATCACCAATGCTCGCTTCGTCGAGGCGCTCTTGGTGGGGGCGAACTACGAAATGGCGCGCGAACTGCAATGGCGGCGCTATCCGACAGACCTCATGGGCACCTGTTTTGCTCACTTCTGGTCTTCCACGGGGCCCAACGACATTGCCGCCCTTCACGAATGGACCAAGCGTCTGGGCGAGAACGGTCCATCCGATGACCTCCATCCCGGCGAAGATATCGTCGTGGTTGTGCGTGGCGATCTGCTCCGGGTGTATCCCAATACCGACATATCTGCCATCCACGGCCGCGTGGATGCAGGCCAATTCATCCAGACCATCGGCAACCCCGACCTCAATCCCATTCGACAGATGTTCCCGGGTTTCCTCGATCCCGACATCACCTATGCCGGCCTGGCTGCAAGCCGAGAGTTTCTCAGGGCTCCCGATCTCGCCGACAAGAGCTGCTGGTACATCGCTCTCACTCAGCCCATGGATGAGCCCAAGTTTGGCCTTGACGAGAATCCAGACGAGGCTGAAAAACCCGCCGAGAATCCTGGCGATGGCAAAGCCAAGGGGCCTACCCCCGACGATCTTTCCTGGCAGAACCTCGCAAGCCTGGTCGACCGCGAGCACCTGACTGTCAGCAAGGGCATACCCAACCAGGAAAATTGGAAACCAGACACGCCCCCGGCTCGCTGGGGCCCGTCGACCGACGCCGGGCAAATCGCCACCTTGCTCTTCCAGCGTCCATTTCAGGTTCTCCTTAAAGCGAGTGACTACATTGCCAATCCCAAATGACATCTTCAGCGGTTTGGAGCGCAACCTGCCGCTTGCACTGTTGCCGGTACGCCTGGAAATGCGCTTCGGTAATCGCCTTGCCAAACTCGCGGATGGTCGTGAGCTTTCAATGCCAGTGCTGCGCTTGCGCATCTATCCTGACGATATCTCGATCCGGGACAACAGGCAGGATCTCAGCAAAGCCGAAGTCGAGGCCGGCACTGAATACTGGGCCGACGTCGCCAATACTCCCGAGGATGAGTCCTCGTACATCGCTGAGCGCGCGCTCTGGGAGCGTCTGGTCCGCCGCGTCGGCCCTTATCGCGCCGCTTCCGTGCAAAAGAACACCAAGGACGACCACGGCGCCCCCCAGCGCAACGACAGCCCGGCCGCCACTGCCGAACTCCTGCCTGACAGGTGGGTTGTCACCGGTTGGGTGGGCAATCAACACGCCTTTTCAGTCATAAGCCAGCCGGTACGCAAACCGCTCGCCGTCAGCTTCGCCCAGGATGCAGACCAGCGGCTCAACATTGATCCGCAAAGCCGGTTGAAGTTTGATGCCGATACCCTGTGGCTTGCTGACTATTCGATGGCTGAAGCTGCCGGCATGGCAGTGACCGTCGATCTTTTCGACGATGCCGGCAATCCTACTGCCGCACGAACCGGCACTATCAGCCGCGTTCTCGTCTTCGGCATGCGCGAAGACGCGGAACCCAAAAACGAGTCCCAGGCGTTCGCCAGGATGGTCCGACAGCACAAGGAGCGGCGAGGCGCCGGCATCCTTGCGCAGGGCACACCGACCAACAACCTCAAGGGGGCCAGTTCCGGCTGGCAGTCCCGTCCCGACCCGGGCTCGGTGCGCCCCGCCACTGCTGCCAAAACGCTGCCTTTTCCAAAAGATGTCCTGAGCGGCGGCGGCAGCAATTGCGAGGTACTCGCCGCTGCGTTCGGCCTTCCGGCAGGGACGTTCGATGATCTGGACAACGCGACCCTGCATGAACAGGACCACGCCCGGCTGATGAACGATGCGCTTTTTGCGGTGACCTGGGGCGAGATGATCGGCAACCTCCTGATGCCGAAGGTGTTCGATGGCACAACGGACAAGCCACTGATTGAAGGGCTGAATTCCGCACTCAGCTTCGGTCGCGGTCATTTCCGCAGTTACGTACGAAGCCGGGGCCCTCTGCCGGTGCTACGACTCGGTCGTCAACCCTACGGGATCCTGCCTGTTACCGACCATTCATCATGGAAACAGCAGGCTAACGAGGCTGAGAACAAAACAATGCTCACGCAGCTTGCGACCCTGCTCGACCGCCTACGACCGTTCTGGGAATACGGCGCCGAAAGAACACCCAGACTTACCCGCGACCTCAAGGATGCCGAATCGGCAAGCCAGAACTTTGTCGAGATCATGGGCCTCGGACCAGTACCCCATGCCAATGGATATTGCGTGCGCACCGTGACCGGCGAGGCTGGAACGCTGGCCCAATGCAGCAATCCCATTCACCTGATCAACATCAAAGACCCGGACGATGTCGGCTTACTCGCCGCTTCAATTCAGGGGCGAATTTATCGAATCCTGCTGGGCACCATTCCCGGTATCCCCAAGAAGGCACGTTTCCTCGATTACGACATGCAGGAACCGGTACTCCTGACCATTCCGGCAGTCGAAACCGAGATAGGCAAGCTGCCGCTCGACTACCTCGCGAAACTCGCCTCCTCCAAGGTCGGCGAGCTCAAGTCAGCCGACTTATGGCCCGAGGGTAAGGCACCCCGCGACCTCCTTTACCAGCTACTCATTCGGTCGCTGCTCCTCGCCAACGAGCACTCGGCGCTAGCGGTGGTAACTGAAGTTTCGGGTGACCACCGCATTTTGGTCGAGCTCACCTCCGTTCAGTCCGGATTCGCCTCCGATCTTCAACCACCGTCAGTTATCCCCACGACCAAGCTTGGCAAGCTCGCCGAGGATCTCAAATTCAAGATCGGTGAGGAGTTCGCTGACTTCAGCCCCTCCGAGCTCGTGGAGCAAGAGGCGATCATTACAAAGATCATCGGCGTGCATCCAAAGCAGCTTGATGAAGCTCCACCGATCATGGCCTTTTCCGACACGCAGAAATCGATAGCCGGTCTTTGTGCGGCGGCGCGTACAGCCGACAATCCGGCAGGACTTTGCGGTGATGATTTCGCCCGGCTCATGGGCGAAACCCTGGCATCCTGCGGCACCCGTCTCGATGCATGGATCACCTCCATTGCCACTTGCCGGCTCGACTTCCTGCGGCAAGCGCAACCGGAGGGCCTACGCATCGGTGCCTATGGCTGGCTTGTCAATCTTCCCCCCTATCCCAAGCCCCATGAACCTGCCGATCCTGCCGCCAAGGACGCTCAGCCAGAACTTGTGGACCGCGATAGTGAACTCCCTTTGGTTACGCCTCGGCCGCAAGTGGGTTGGGTGCATGCGCCATCGATCACCCAGGCTGAGACCGCCTCCGTGCTTCGCTCGGCCGAACTCAGTCGCGCCAACGAAGATGGAAGCTCCCTGGCTCGTATCGACTTGACCTCGGCGCGGATCCGGACGGCGGTAAACCTCATCGATGCTGTACACAATGGGCAACCATTAGGTGCGGTCTTGGGCTATCGCCTGGAGCGCTCATTGCAGGATGCTGAACTCTCCGGACACGTCTATTCACTGCGTGAACTCTTCCCGCAGCGCAGTGTGCCAACGGATAAGAGCGACGCCGAACAGACCGTCCCTGACAATGTCGTCGATGGTGAACTAGCCTGGACCGCCTGGCGGCAGTGGAAGGTGTGGATAGACAGCGGAAAAAAACAATTGCCGGACGGTGTCAGCGGTGACCGGATGGATGAGTACGACAAAGCCTTCCAGCCAGCCGACGCCGCCATGCAGGTGGTCGATGCTGCCGTAGAGTCCGTAGCCGATATTCTCGTCGCCGAAGGCGTCCACAACATTGTCGGCGGCAATCATGCGCGGGCTGCGGCAACGCTCAACGCCATTGCCCGAGGCGATCCGCTGCCGCCCGACCTGGATGTGGTCCGCAGCCCGCGCAACGGCCAGGCCATAAACCATCGGCTCGTCCTGGCCCTGGACGGCGGCGATCCTGGCGTTGAGGGATGGAGCGACAACGCGCCGCGTGCGCGCCTTTGCTCTTCGCTCGAGTACTGGGCACGGCGCCTACTGGGCTCAGCAAGTCGTTGGCAAGTCCAAATTTACCTGCCTAAACCGTCGGGCGAAGAAGATCTGGGATTGATCAAGCTATCTGACCTCAAACCGCCGATCTGCGCCCTCGATGTCATATGCGAGGCAACCGGCGGCATCGCCGCCCAGTCGCCCCTGGCCGACCGTTGCGTCGCCAAGGCCGGCAAGGATGGAGCGAGGGTCAGAGACGCCGGTAAGGGGTACAGCTGGGACCAATTGCAGGCTCTGGCAGGCGCGGCACGCGATGTACTTTCTACGGCTCGCCCGTTGACCCAGCGCGATCTACAACTGCCTGGCGACCCCCTTGCCCCAGCCCCAGGCAAACGTGAACTCAAGGGTCTCAGGGCATTGCTAGATAAATTAGAGTGCACATTTAAAGACGCTCTGACAAACCTCAAGGCATCTCTCCCAAGCGAGCTCGGTGCCGTCAAGGCAGAGAAACTCGATAATGCTTCTATCAATAAGTACCTCCAGATTCTCGCAACCTTTGGCGTACCCAGCGCTGTCGGACCAAAGGACACCCACCTCACCGACCGCATCCGTGCAGCAATCTGTTCCGCCGAAGCAATTCTCATGGCGACCGAGGCGGCAAGACTCAAATCATTCCCCACGGCTGCCCAGCAGGCAACCACCCCCAAAGACACTGATTCCCCGCTTGATCACCTGATCGCAGAAGCTCGCGCCCTGCTCGGCCCCACCGTTACCCTGACGCTTGGTGTGAAATCACCCTTGCTCGACGACGCCTCGTTTGCAGCCAATGCGGACGATGTCGAAAAGTGGCTGTCCCACATGGCCAGAGTGCAGCCGGCTGTCGCCGCCTATGACGACCTGAGCACCTTCGCCTCAGTCCTCAACGACAAGGATGTACCCGTGCCACGTGTCTTCCAGCTGCCACTGGGTGAAAAGACCAACTGGCTGGGCGGTATGCTGCCCGAGAAGGTTGTCGTCAAAGGTGCGAAGAAAAACCCTTTACGCCGCTACCAGCCCTGGCAAGGCCCCCAAACCCACATGGTTGTCGTCGAAGCCAGCGGTGGATCTCTCCCGAAGATCGAAGCACTGGTCCTTGACCAGTGGACCGAGATCATCCCCTCTGCGACTCAAACCACTGGTGTCGGTCTCAACTACAACGCGCCCAACGCCCGTGCCCCGCAATCGATCCTGCTTGCGGTCCATCCAGACCCCGCAGGCGCCTCGCCGTGGTCGTGGACCATGATCGAAGCCATGCTCTGCGACACGCTGGAACTGGCTTCGCTGCGGACAGTCGAGCTACCGCAGCTCGAACCCACCGCCGTGGATGAATACCTTCCCGCCATCTATGCCCGCGACGGCATGGACCACATTGAACGGCTCCACGCGATCGCTAAAGAATGGCTCAATGGCACCAACGAAATCTGGCGGGCGGCTAACCGTGATTTAAGGACCAGCGATGACTGAGCAACTGACTACCTGGGCGCGTATCGAACCGCACGCCGCAACCACCGACATCGATGTGGGCCTCGCGGCCGAAGTCGCCGACCCCATGTGGTTCTTGGCGCGCCAGCTCCAGCTCGGAGAGTTTACCGGGGACGACGGCGGGTCGCCCGTCGATATTGAGCTTCGCGCATCTTGGGCCCCACTGGCGCGCTACCGCCCCGGGCTGCTATCGGACGCTCCCAGTGCCGCAGTCGATTACGATCCGAATACGATGCCGCTCGAGCCTCTTATCGAAGCTGAACCTCTAGCAATTGAACGCGCCTGGGAGCTTGCCGCGAAAGGTGGTTTGCGCCTCGAACGGGAGCTCCTAGCCAACGGTCTGGCAGCAGCCGTTCCGCTACTGCGGGATCGCTTTCCATTCCCGCCGAAAAACGACCGGGACCAAAATACAGGCACGCACGAGCTCCGCTACGCAGCCATATTCAAAAACGCCATCAATGGCATCAGTGCGAACGCCGAAAAAAACGCAGCACTCGCTGATATCCGCGCTGCCTCCGGCAATCCTGACAAGTTCAACGAAGTATTTAAGGCTTGGCGCAAGTGGATGAACGATGAACTGGGCATCCCCAGCGATGACGCGCAAGGTAACACCTGGCAAAAGGAGCGGCTTGAATACGCCTTTTCGGTCTCCTCACCCGCCTTTGACAGCGAAATCACCATGACCGCCACCGAGTATGATGGCACGGGCCTGGATTGGTACCACCTCGACGTGGCCCCACACGCCTCACTCGACACAGCCAAAGTTGCTCCTGAATCGATCCATGCCCATTACCTCCCCAAACCGGTGAGCTTCCCTGGTATGCCCGTAGACCGTTTCTGGGAGATGGAGGACGGACTCATCGATCTAGGCACGGTCGATGCCGGCCCCACTGACATCGCCCGTATGCTTGCCACCGAATATGCCGTGATCTACAGCCCCGATTGGTTCGTTGTACCGTTGGAACTGCCCGTCGGCTCCGTGACCCGTATCGATTGGATCATCGTGACCGATACGTTTGGCGTTGAAACCCTCATCGGTACCCATCTCACCCAAGACGAAGACGAGGTTGGGCGGATGTTTCAACTCTCCACCACGGAAGATCCGTTGGCGGACCAATCATTCCTCCTCATCCCGCCTGCGGTCCTTTACGGCCAACAAAGCGCCCCGCTCGAGGATGTGTTGCTCGAACGCGATGAGCAAGCGAACCTCGCCTGGATCATTGAGAAGTCTATACTGGGCCTCGCTGGCCGCCCGGTTGCCGTCGCCCCTGGCAAACCTGAACCGCTCAGCGTGGAGAATCTCCCCGAAGGCGAAACGCCTCCTGACCTCGTCTATCAGGTCGCTACCTGGATACCCCAAGGTTGGGTTCCACTCGTCACCATCGACCCCAGCGCCGACGGTAACGGTTCGCTCATGCTGGAGCGCGGTCTGCTCCTTGAGCCTGACAATGTCACGCTCCGCGATGCCACGAGCTTGCTCGGTCTCGACATCGACCGAGTGTATGAGGAGGAAGTAAGCCGCGCAGGAGTACGCCTGCAAATGGTCGACCAACTGGCCAGATGGACCGATGGCTCCACCCACCTCTGGCGGGGTCGGCAGAAAAAGGCCGGTCGTGGAGAAAGCAACGCCGGCCTCTTTTTCGATTTCACGGGCCCACCAACCGATTAATGGTTTGAACCGGATACCGGGGGTGCGGTAGAAATCTTGGACTACCTGGAGGTAGTTCATGTATTCATACGAAGACCGCATCCGAGCAGTCAAGCTCTACATCAAACTGGGGAAGCGCACCGGGGCAACCATTCGTCAGTTGGGCTACCCGACGAAGAATTCTCTGAAGAGCTGGCATGAAGAGTACGAGCGATGCCTCAACCTGTCGCGTGGCTACGTGCTCCCGAAGCCGAAGTACTCACTGGCCCAACGGGAAAAGGCTGTCGGGTACTATCTCGACCACGGGCGCTGCATCGCCTCCACCATCAAGACGTTGGGCTCCCGGCCACTGGAATTGTAGAGGTAGGTCATGACCAAGAGTGGAAAAGAACGATCGGCCAAAGCAGCGCTGAAGCGGATCGGATATGACGAGAAGGAACTGCGGCACCGGTGTCGACTTGACACCTGACAGAAGCTGGAAGAGCTCACGGCCTGGATCGAGGACACCTAGCTGGCCTCCGTGATTGAAGGTTGCCTGCGCTATCTGCACTCGCTCGGATCTGAAGGTGCGCGAGAAGCGCTGTAATCGCGCCACCAAATCGTGATTATTGAAATCGTGACGTGGGAATTCAATAGTCAAAGCCTGGCCGAAATTAAACGCGATTCCAGTGAGGAGATCATCGCACCGAATTGAACTTCCTACGTTGCTGGATCTTGAAGAACTATGTCTTGATCGTGCCGAAGGATTATTACTTTGAGCTGCTTGGTGATCGCCCCAATATCGATTGAGTCAGCGTCCAGATCCAATAGCAGCCCATCAATTCTACTTCGACTCAATCTGTTGCTGCGCCATTTGCGCTCAAACCCGCCTGCCGCAGCCATACCAGTCAAAGCTGCAGCGATGGCCGTAAGAGTGGTGGCTGCTATATGTGGCGAATCATTCGGTGCCACCTGAATGAGTGCGCCCGCCACAATGCTGGCAATTATAGAGCCAAAAAGAGCGATGTGATGCGCTACGCTCCACCAGGAGCTGCCCGTGTCGGAATTTACGCCTCCAGAACTCACAATCAACTTTGAGTGTCATCTTATCCATTCCATGTAGTGGTCTAATGAAACCGGACACCCATTTAGGCGAGAATGCTCGCCAGATCGAGGTGTCAGATAACCAAACAACGCCGTTCCTTTTCTGCTGAATTCAAACGCGAGGCTGCCGACCTCGTGCTCAAGCAAAACTACAGCTACATCGAAGCCAGCCGTTCACTCGGCGTCGGCGAGTCGGCCCTGCGCCGCTGGGTCGATCAGGTTCAGCAGGAGCGCCAAGGCGTCACTCCGCAGAGCAAAGCGCTGACCCCAGAACAGCAGAAAATCCAGGAGCTGGAAGCCCGGATCGCCCGCCTTGAACGGGAAAAATCGATATTAAAAAAGGCTACCGCGCTCTTGATGTCGGAAGATCACGAGCGTACGCGCTGATCAATCAGCTGAGCGTCCATGAGCCGGTTGATTGGCTGTGCAAGGTGTTTGAAGTCACTCGTTCGTGCTACTACGCCCAGCGCCTTAGGCGCCGCACGCCCGATGTTGAACGGCTTCGGTTGCGCAGCCGGGTGAGCGAGTTGTTCACGCAAAGTCGTAGCGCTGCCGGCAGCCGCAGCATCTTGTCGCTGATGCTTGAATACGGTGAGCAGCTCGGCCGGTTCAAAGTGCGCAGCTTGATGCGTGAGCTTGATTTAGTCAGTAAACAACCCGGATCACATGCCTACAAACGAGCGACGGTAGAGCGACTCGATATCCCGAACATCTTGAATCGGGAGTTCGATGTCCCGGCCCCCAACCAAGTGTCCGGTCCGTACAGGCCCAGGGGAAATGGCATTACCTGGCTGTCGTGCTGGATCTTTGCACGCGCCGGGTGGTGGGCTGGGGGTTATCGGAAAAGCCGGACGCCGATCTGGTGATCAAGGCGTTGGATATGGCCTACGAGCAATGTGGCAGACCTTCTGGCCTGCTATTCCATTCGGATCAAGGGTCGCAGTATGCAAGTCGATTATTTCGTCAGCGATTGTGGCG
>NZ_AKJF01000015.1 GCF_000282475.1 Pseudomonas sp. GM78 | reverse complement strand
GCTGCACCCGCCGCAACGGCTGGCATGGGCGCACGGTGCCGGGCGACGCAGTTCGCTGGCCTTGAATACCCGCTCGGTACGCGCCTCGACCACTTTGCCGTGGGCGCCGAGTACGCGCGCCTCGACTTCTTCACCGGCCAGTGCGCCGATGACGAACCAGGTGCGACCTTCGAAAAACGCGATACCGCGACCGTCGTTGGCCAGGCGCTCGATGTTCAAGCGCTGTTTTTTGCCGGTCGGGATTTGCGGGGCCTTGCTGCCGCCGGTGGGCTGGAAGCGCAGGCCTCTCTCATGCTTGGCCATCAGTTGGGCGCGTCGAAAATGCCGGTCGACAGGTATCGGTCGCCACGGTCGCAGATGATCGCGACGATCACCGCGTTTTCAACTTCTTTGGACAGGCGCAGCATCGCTGCCACAGCACCGCCGGAGGACACGCCACAGAAGATGCCTTCTTCGCGGGCCAGTCGACGGGTTACGTCTTCGGCTTCGCTCTGGGCCATATCGACAATGCGGTCAACACGATCAGCCTGGTAGATCTTCGGCAGATACTCCTGGGGCCAGCGACGGATACCCGGAATGGCCGAACCTTCCATCGGTTGCAGACCGATGATCTGCACGCGCTCGTTCTGCTCTTTCAAGTAGCGCGAGACGCCCATGATGGTGCCGGTGGTGCCCATGGAACTGACGAAATGGGTGATGGTGCCCTGGGTCTGGCGCCAGATTTCCGGACCGGTGGTGGTGTAGTGCGCCTCCGGGTTGTCCCCGTTGGCAAACTGGTCCAGCACCTTGCCGCGACCCTCTGCTTCCATACGCTGGGCGAGGTCGCGGGCGCCTTCCATGCCTTGCTCCTGGGTGACCAGGATCAACTCGGCACCATAAGCGGTCATGGCGGCCTTGCGTTCGGCGCTGGAGTTGTCCGGCATGATCAGGATCATCTTGTAACCCTTGATCGCAGCGGCCATGGCCAGCGCGATCCCGGTGTTACCCGAGGTCGCTTCGATCAACGTATCGCCTGCGTGAATCTGCCCGCGCAACTCGGCGCGGGTGATCATCGACAGCGCCGGACGGTCCTTGACCGAACCCGCCGGGTTGTTCCCTTCGAGCTTGAGCAAAAGGGTGTTGCTGGTTTCGCCGGGCAGGCGCTGCAAACGGACCAGCGGAGTGTTGCCGACGCAATCGGCGATGGTTGGGTACTGCAAGGTCATGGCGTATTCGCAATCCAGACTGCGGGGGCGCCTATCATACCGGCAAACCTCGCAAGCCCATATCACGCAAAGTGTGGTGCTTATGGTTTATGGGAATAAGCAGCTAAATCAGCCCTCTTTCGATTGGGCGACATTCAAGGCATAGAACTCATGCAGCTTGGCCTGCAACAACTGTTTGTCCGGCAGCTGGACCTGATACTCCGCGATCAGCGCGGGCGACAGGCTGCGGTTAAGGGCGTATTCGACGACTTCGTCATCCTTGCTGGCACAGAGCAGGACACCGATTGCCGGGTTTTCATGAGGCTTGCGCTCTTCGCGATCCAGGGCTTCCAGATAGAAGCCCAGCTTGCCCAGATACTCCGGCTCAAAACGCCCGACCTTGAGTTCGATGGCCACCAGGCAGTTGAGACCGCGGTGAAAGAACAGCAAGTCCAACGCAAAATCACGCCCGCCGACTTGTAGCGGATATTCGGAGCCGACAAAGCAAAAATCCCGACCTAGCTCGATCAGAAACTCCTTGAGACGCACCAGCAAGCCTCGATGCAAATCGGTTTCGCCGTGGGCGCCGGGCAGGTCGAGAAACTCGACCATGTAGGCGTCACGGAATATCTCTAACGCAGAGGGGTGGGTTTGTTTCAGTACTGCGGAGACTTTGGCCGGCTGGGTCACGCTGCGCTCAAACAGCGCCGCCTTGAACTGACGCTCCAGCTCGCGTTTCGACCATTTTTCCTGAACGGCCATTCGCAGATAGAACTCGCGCTCTTCTGGCCGCTTGCATTGGCCGAAGATGATCAAATTATGTGACCAGGATAATTGTCGCGCCAGTGGTGCGACTTTTAGTTCGGTACGGTAGGTTTCGTAAAACTGGCGCATGCGAAACAGGTTCGAGCGGGTAAATCCACGCAGCCCGGGCTGGGTCAGACTGAGATGTTCCGCGAGTTGACCGACAACGGAATCACCCCACTCGGCTTTCTCCAATTTGCGGCTGATATAGGCACCAACCTGCCAATACAACTCAATCAGTTGAGTATTCACCGCCTGCATGGCCTGTCGCCTGGCACTTTGAACCAGTGCAAGCACTTCATTGAATCGGTCGTCGGTGGTACTGCCGGGTACTTGGGGTACGGTCATGAGTGAATCCTTGAACATGAGTAAAAGCGCGAGCTTAAACCGCCAGGGATGTTCGAAATGACCGGTGATAGCCTTTGGGAAATGTCGTACAGGAACTCAGGAACGCTCCGGCAAAATCAGCACGTTGCAGGATGGGAGAGCTTGCTCGCGAAGGCGTCGTCACTGACAGCGCCATCATCCGCCACCAGGCGCATATTCATCCGCAACCCGCTCCCGGTGTTCTGCGCCCAAAGCCTGCCGCCCTGGCGCCGCACCGCATTCCTGGCGATGCTCAAGCCCAGGCCGAATCCGCCATCCCCCGGCCGTGAGCCGTCGAGGCGGGTAAAGGGCAGGAAGATCCGCTCAAGATCCGCTTCCGCCACACCGCCACCCTGATCCTCCAGCCACAAGTGCCAGAAGTCGCCGTCGCGTCGCCCGCCCAGGTGGACGATGCCGCCCTTGGGTGAATGTCGAATGGCGTTACGCAGCATGTTCTCCAAGGCTTGGGCCAGGGTATTGAGATGGCCGCGCACCCAGCAGGAGGCGTCCACCGAGCACTGCAACTGCGCATCCGGCCAGCAACTTTCATAGCAGGCGTTTTCCGTGAGCATTTCCCACAAGGCCTGGACCTGGATCGCTTCGTCGGGCAATCGCGTGCGCTCCGTATCGAGCCAGGCCAGTTGCAGCGTGTCTTCCACCAGCCGTTGCATGCCATCGACCTCGCGGCCGATGCGCTCGCGCAGTTGTTCAAGCTCCTGCTCGCTTTCGCTGGCCACCCGCAGGCGGCTCAACGGCGTGCGCAGTTCGTGGGACAGGTCGCGCAACAGTTGTTGCTGCAAGGCCACGGTGCTTTGCAGGCGTTCGGACATGTGATCGAACGCCCTGCCCAGCTCCCCCAGTTCGTCGGCGCGATTGGTGGTGCGGCGTGACAGTCGCACGTTGAGCTGATCGGCACGCCAGGCATTGGCCTGTTCGCGCAAGTGATTGAGCGGCACCACCAGCAAGCGGTACAGGCCGACGCACAACAGCAAGGTGAACAACCCCGGAATGACGCCGTTGGTGATCACCCGCCAGAACACCCGGTAGCGCCCGGGCACGAACCGTTTCGGCAGTTCGATCACCAGGCTGCCGGCGGCCGGATCGCCGGGAAACGGCACTCGCATCCATGGCCGGCCTTTCTTGTGGACGGGCCAATCCAGGCCGCGTAGAAAGGTCAGGCGCTCGATTTCCTTGTCCGTCAGCGTATAGCTGCTCAATGACTGCAGATCACCGCCGATGACACCGACCCACCCCGTTTCGCGGTTGTGCATGCTCTGCAGCCAGCTATCGACACCCTCTTGCTGGCGCTGCTGCCACGCTTGCTCAGCCTCGGCGGCATAGCGCGTCAGCGTGCCGCGCGCTTCATCCGACAGAAACTGGTTGCGCTGCTCCATGTAGCGACCCCAGGACCAGCTCAACCAGATCATCAGCAGGCAAAACGCCACCAACAGGCACGCCAGTTTCCAGAACAGCGAATGCCGGCCGGGCAACTTACACTTCATCGACGGCACTCAGGATGTAGCCCTTACCCCAGACCGTGCGCACCTCCCGCTCGGTGTAGCCGATGGCCTTGAGTTTGCGGCGGATCTGGCTGATGTGCATGTCCAGGCTACGATCGTGGGCGGCATAACCGCGTTGCAGCACCTGCTGATAAAGGAAGGCTTTGCTCAACACTTCATCGACGCTGCGGCTCAGGGTTTCCAGCAGGCGGTACTCGGTTCGGGTCAGGCCTGCAGGCTGCTGGCCATAAAAAACGTCGAAGCATTCATCGTCAAAACGCAGGCTGTCCACGTCGGCCACCATTGCCACCGGGGTCGGCCGGCGATCGAGCGCGACGCGGCGCAGGATGGCTTCAATGCGCACGCGCAACTCGACCATGCTGAAGGGTTTGGGCAGGTAATCATCGGCCCCCAGCCGAAAGCCGCTGATGCGATCGGCCTCGGCACCGAGTGCCGACATCAGCAAAACCGGGGTGGAATGGCTGCGGCGCAGTTGCGTCAGCACCGCCAACCCGTCCATACCCGGTAACAGGATGTCCATCAGCACCACATCGAAGGCTTGCTCGCGGGCAATGTCCAGGCCCTCCTGGCCGTTCTGGCACCAGGTCACCTGGAAGCCGCTGCGGCCCAGATGTTCATGCACATAGGCACCGAGTACGAGGTCGTCTTCGATGGAGAGGATACGGGGATGGCCAGCGCTGATGGTCGTCATTAGTATCTGCAAATAATTCTCAGTTGGTAATTATTCAAGATTGCCTCGCCCGGGGCAACCCAAGGGTTTGCACCGGGTGAAAAAGCGCACGACCAACCGACGAATGACGACATCAATTATCGAGGATTGCCCGCCTGCAAATCGCTACACTGCGCAAGTGGCGCGTGCCGGACGCACGCGCAGCCCGATAAATAGCCGGTTGCAGGAGAGAGGCGTGCTGACGAAACTGGGAATCAAGGGCCGCGTGCTGTTGCTGACGTTGCTGCCGACCAGCCTCATGGCATTGGTCCTGGGCGGCTATTTCACCTGGATGCAGCAATCGGACCTGCAAACCCAACTCCTGCAGCGCGGCGAAATGATCGCCGAGCAGCTGGCACCGCTGGTGGCGCCAGCCATGGGGCACAACAACAACGAAATGCTGGAACGCATCGCCACCCAGTCCCTGGAACAACCGGACGTGCGAGCCGTGACCTTCCTTGCGCCAGACCGCACGCCGCGGGCCCACGCCGGGCCGATCATGCTGACCCAGGCGCCGATGGGCGAAGGCTCGCAGATGCTGCGCCGCAGTGGCAGCGAAGCAACGCGGTACCTGCTGCCGGTGTTCGGCAAACATCGCAACCTGGCAGGCGACGTGATCCCCGATGAAGCCGACCGTCTGCTGGGCTGGGTCGAACTCGAACTGTCCCACAACGGCATGCTTCTGCGTGGCTACCGCAGCCTCTTTGCCAGCCTGCTGATGATCGCTGGCGGTCTCGGCGGCGCGGCGCTGTTGGCATTGCGCATGGGCCGCACGATTAATCGGCCGCTGACCCAGATCAAACAAGCCGTGGCCCAACTCAAGGACGGTCACCTGGAAACTCGGCTGCCGCCACTGGGCAGCCAGGAGCTGGATGAATTGGCCTCCGGCATCAACCGCATGGCTGGCACCCTGCAGAATGCCCAGGAAGAACTGCAACACAGCATCGACCAGGCCACCGAGGACGTGCGCCAGAACCTCGAGACCATCGAGATCCAGAACATCGAACTGGACCTGGCCCGCATGGAAGCGCTGGAGGCGAGCCGGATCAAGTCCGAGTTCCTGGCCAACATGAGCCATGAAATACGCACGCCGCTCAACGGCATCCTCGGCTTTACCCATCTGCTGCAAAAAAGTGAACTGACCCCGCGCCAGCTCGATTATCTGGGCACCATCGAAAAGTCCGCCGACAGCCTGCTGGGGATCATCAACGAGATCCTCGACTTTTCGAAGATCGAGGCGGGCAAGCTGGTGCTCGACCATATTCCGTTCAATTTGCGCGACCTGCTGCAAGACACATTGACCATCCTCGCCCCGGCCGCCCACGCCAAACAGCTGGAACTGATCAGCCTGGTGTATCGCGATACGCCCCTGTCGCTGGTGGGCGATCCGTTGCGGCTCAAGCAGATCCTGACCAACCTGGTCAGCAATGCGATCAAGTTCACCCGCGAGGGCACCATCGTCGCCCGGGCCATGCTCGAAGAAGAACACGAAGACAGCGTGCAATTGCGCATCAGCATCCAGGACACCGGCATCGGCCTGTCGAGCCAGGATGTGCGCGCGTTGTTCCAGGCCTTCAGCCAGGCTGATAACTCGCTGTCGCGGCAACCCGGTGGCACGGGCCTTGGCCTGGTGATCTCCAAGCGCCTGATCGAACAGATGGGTGGCGAAATTGGCGTCGACAGCACCCCGGGCGAGGGTTCGGAGTTCTGGATCAGCCTGAACCTGCCCAAGACCCGCGACGATGCCGAAGACCTGCCGAGCGCGCCGTTGCTCGGACGGCGGGTTGCCGTGCTGGAAAATCATGAACTGGCGCGCCAGGCGTTGCAGCATCAACTGGAAGACTGTGGCCTGGACGTCATCACGTTCAATACCCTGGAAAGCCTGACCAACGGCGTCACCGGCGCGCATCAGACCGATCAGGCGATCGAACTCGCGGTGCTGGGAATCACCAGCAACGACATGCCACCGGAACGTCTCAACCAACACATCTGGGACCTCGAACACCTGGGCTGCAAAGTGCTGGTGCTGTGCCCCACCACGGAACAGACGCTGTTCCACCTGTCGGTGCCCAACCCCCACAGCCAGCTCCAGGCCAAACCGGCCTGTACCCGCAAGCTGCGGCGCGCGTTGTCCGACCTGGTCAACCCGCGGCAATCGCGTAGCGAATCCAGCGAGCCGCTGTCAAGCCGCGCGCCGAAGGTGCTGTGCGTCGACGACAACCCGGCCAATCTGCTGCTGGTGCAGACCCTGCTCGAAGACATGGGCGCCAAGGTGCTCGCCGTGGAAAGCGGTTACGCGGCGATCAAGGCGGTGCAGAACGAGACGTTCGACCTGGTGCTGATGGACGTGCAAATGCCCGGCATGGATGGGCGTCAAAGCACCGAAGCGATCCGCCAATGGGAAAGCGATCGCCATTGCACGCCGCTGCCGATCGTGGCCCTCACGGCGCATGCCATGGCCAACGAAAAACGCGCACTGCTGCAAAGCGGCATGGACGATTACCTGACCAAGCCGATCAGCGAGCGGCAACTGGCGCAAGTGGTACTCAAATGGAGCGGGCTGGCCCTGCGCAATCACACGCCAGAGCGCGCAGGCGACAGCCACGGCAGCACCTACGAGTTGCAGGTGCTCGATCACGAAGAAGGCTTGCGCCTGGCCGCAGGCAAGGCCGATCTGGCGGCTGACATGCTGGCAATGCTGCTGGCATCGCTGGAAGCCGACCGCGAAGCCATCCGCCAGGCCCAGCAAAGCAACGACCACAACGCCCTGATCGAGCGGGTTCATCGCCTGCACGGCGCAACCCGCTATTGCGGCGTACCGCAACTGCGCGCCGCCTGCCAGCGCAGTGAAACCTTGCTCAAGCAGCAAGATCCGAAGGCCTATCGCGCACTTGAAGATCTCGACCGGGCGATCAATCGCCTGGCCGCCCAGGCGCGCATCAATGCCTGATGCAGCGCAAGGCGCCGGGCGATGGAAGGGCTAATAATGTTGTGAAAACGCCAGGGCATGAGTCTTCAAGGAGAACAGATGCGCACGATTCTTTTCAGCAGCCAGACCTACGACCGCGACAGCTTTCTCGCCGCCAACCTGCCGCCGGCTATCGAGTTGCACTTTCAGCCGGCACGACTGAGCCTCGATACCGTCGCACTGGCGGAGCACCACGAGGTGGTCTGCGCCTTTATCAACGATGACCTCGGCGCCCCGGTGCTCGAACGCCTGGTCGCGGGCGGTACCCGCCTGATCGCCCTGCGTTCGGCCGGTTACAACCATGTCGACCTGGCGGCGGCGAAGCGCCTGGGGCTGGCGGTCGTGCGCGTCCCGGCCTATTCGCCCCACGCCGTTGCCGAGCATGCCGTAGCACTGATCCTGGCACTCAACCGCCGCCTGCACCGCGCCTACAACCGCACGCGCGAAGGCGACTTCAGCCTGCACGGGTTGACGGGGTTCGACCTGGTGGGCAAGACCGTCGGCGTGGTCGGCACCGGGCAGATCGGTGCGACCTTCGCGAAAATCATGCACGGGTTCGGCTGCCAACTGCTGGCCTATGACCCCTTCCCCAATCCGCAGGTCGAAGCGCTTGGCGCCCGCTACCTGAGCTTGCCGCAGTTGCTGGCTGAGTCGCAGATCATCAGCCTGCACTGTCCGCTCAACGAACAGAGCAAGCATTTGATCAACCGCCAATCCCTGGCGCACATGCAGCCTGGCGCCATGTTGATCAACACCGGTCGCGGCGGCCTGGTGGACACCCCTGCCCTGATCGATGCCTTGAAGAACGGCCAGCTGGGTTATTTGGGACTGGATGTGTATGAAGAGGAAGCCCAGCTGTTTTTCGAAGACCGTTCCGATCTGCCATTGCAGGACGATGTACTGGCGCGGTTGCTGACCTTCCCCAACGTGATCGTCACGGCACACCAGGCCTTCCTGACCCGCGAAGCCCTGGGCGCGATTGCCGCGACCACCTTGCAGAACATCGCTGCCTGGGCGGCCGGAGCGCCGGAGAATCAGGTCGAGGGTGATTGAACCTGATCGAAGGTCATATGCCCGCGCCATGCTGCGCGTATGCCCGTGCTAGCATATCGCGCATATTTGGAGGACCCATGGTCGAACACGATTTCCGCTACACCCTGATGAACCCGCAACACACCCTCACCGAATGCCGCGCCCTGGTGCCGGGGCGTTATCAAGTCACCGGCAACGGCGGCTCGATTCGTAATAACGACGTGCTGGTCGTGACCCTCAAGGGCGCCAAGGACTTGTCCATGCGCCTGACCGTCGAAACGGTTCGCCACCTGATCAACCCGCCCGGCCAATGGGTCGCGGTGGCCAGTGGCCCGGTGTTCGGCGAACTGGCGATCCATACCTGGCAGGTGAACTGCGACAGCTGCGCCAAGGAACTGAGTTTCGAGTTCGCCGTTGACGCCAAGCTTGGCAACAAGGCCGAAAAGCCTGCTGCCTCCGCGCGGATCGCCGAGTTGGGCTGGACTACCGTTGGCGAGAAACACCTGTGCCCTAAATGCCAGGAGCCTGCGTGATGAAACGCCTCGCCCTGACCGCACTGGTCGGTGCAAGCCTGCTGGGCTGCGCCGCGGACCCGGTGCAGCTTGAGCACAATCGCAGTTACATCCTGGAGTGGATCGGCGAACGTCCGTTGATGGATTACAGCCACCTGACCATTACCTTGGGCGACGACGGTCGGGCCTATGGTAGCGGCGGTTGCAACCACTGGTTCGCGCCGTACACCCTGGAAGGCAACAAGCTGAGCTTCGGCAAGATCGGCAGCACCCGCAAACTCTGTGCGCCAGCGCTGATGGAGCAGGAAAAACGCTTCCTCCAGGCGCTGGAAAACGTGCAGAGCTGGGACGTCTCGTCTATCGACCAGATGCGTTTCTGGCCAGCCGAAGGCAAGCCACTGCGCTGGTGGCTGGAAGAGGGTTGATGCCCTCTACCTGATCGTTCCCACGCTCTGCGTGGGAACGATCAGCGCAATCAGTTTTTAGCCTGCAACGCCTCCAGCTTCGCCACCACCCCCGCCGCCGTCTGCTCGCCCATCAACTGCTCCCGCACCTTGCCCTTGTTATCGATGATGTAGGTCACCGGCAACGCTTCACTGCGCGGCAGCTCGAACAATTCGGAAGGGTCCTGCGCCAGCACGGTGAACTTGATCCCGAGTTTCTCGCTGGCACTTTTCAGCTCTTCGCCCTGAACGTTGTCGAAGTTGACCCCGAACACGCCGATCTTCTTGTCCTTGAGCTGGTCGGCCAACGCGTTCAACTCCGGAATCTCCGTACGGCACGGGCTGCACCATTCAGCCCAGTAATTGATCACCAGCCATTTGCCGTCCAGACGCTCGGAGGCGACCTTCTGTCCGTTCTGATCGATCCCGTAGTCGTTACCGCAGCCCCCCAGCATCAACGCCCCGATAATGGTCAATGCCGCTGCCAGTCGCCTTGTCATGTCGTGTTCCTTGTCAAAAATTGAAAGCGCCTGCGACCCTTTGCCCGGCAAGGTTCAGGATTATGCGCTGCCCAGTTAGAATAGCCGCCACCTTACGCAAGATGCGACCCGCTCATGACCGATCTGACGCTTTATCACAACCCGCGCTGCTCGAAATCCCGCGGTGCGCTCGAACTGCTTGAAGCCCGCGGCCTGGCCCCGACGGTGGTCCGCTACCTGGAAACGCCGCTGGATGCCACGCAAATCCAGAGCCTGCTGGGCAAACTCGGGATCAGTGCGCGGCAACTGCTGCGCACCGGCGAAGACGAATACAAGACCCTCGCCCTGGCCGACAGCAGCCTGAGCGAGGCGCAATTGATCGCCGCCATCGCCGCCCACCCGAAACTGATGGAGCGACCGATCCTCGAAGTGGGCGACAAGGCCATCATCGGCCGTCCGCCAGAGCAGATCCTGGAGCTGTTGCCGTGAGTGCGCCGTACATTCTGGTGCTGTATTACAGCCGCAGCGGCTCGACCAACGAAATGGCCCGGCAAATTGCCCGTGGCGTCGAACAGGCCGGCCTTGAAGCCCGATTGCGCACGGTGCCGGCCATTTCCACCGAGTGCGAAGCCGTGGCGCCGGATATCCCTGACGAAGGCGCGCTCTACGCCAGCCTCGATGACCTGAAAAACTGCGCCGGCCTGGCACTGGGCAGTCCGACCCGCTTCGGCAACATGGCCGCGCCACTCAAGTACTTTCTCGACGGCACCAGCAACCTGTGGCTGACCGGTGCCTTGGTGGGCAAACCCGCCGGTGTGTTCACCTCCACCGCGAGCCTGCATGGCGGGCAGGAGACCACCCTGCTGTCGATGATGCTGCCGCTGTTGCACCACGGCATGCTGATCACCGGCCTGCCCTACAGCGAGTCGGCCTTGCTGGAAACCCAGGGCGGCGGCACGCCGTACGGCGCCAGCCATCACGCCGGAGCCGATGGCAAAAGCGGTCTGGACGCCCACGAAGTGGCACTGTGCCGGGCCCTGGGCATGCGCCTGGCCAAGACTGCACAGAAACTGGAGGGTTGAGGGTGGCCAAGAAGCCGAAGGTCCTGCCCGCTATCGAATGGCTTGAACCACGGGTGAAGGCGATGCGCGCCATCAGCCTGCTGTGCTTCTTTGGCCTGGTGGGATTGCTCTGCGTTTACTACCTGATGGTCGCCGACCTGCACGGTGCGCGGCCGTGGGTGATTCTGCTGATTGAGCTGGTGCCACTGCTGTTGCTCGCGCCGGGGATGATTGTCGGCAATGCCCGTGGGCATTCGTGGATGTGCTTTGTGGTGAACCTGTACTTCATCAAGGGTGCATTGGCCGCCTATGACCCGAACCGGCAGATCTTCGGCGTGCTGGAGATGGCCGCGAGCCTGGCGGTGTTCTGTTCGGCACTGTTGTATGTGCGGTGGCGGTATCAGCTGAATCGCAAGTTGGCTGGCGAGGGTGAAATCCCCGTCGCCTGATCCGACGCCTTCGCTGGCAAGCCAGCTCCCACAGGATCTCTGTTGAAACACAAGTATGTGATCGACACAAAAACCTGTGGGAGCGGGCTTGCCCGCGATTGGGGCGACTCGGTCTCAATGATTCACTGTGTACGCGAGCATCATCGAAATCTGGCTCATCGGCCGCCCGCCACTTTCTTCATGCCACTGGTTGAACACGTCCTGCACCAACGCCAGGTCCCGCTGGCTGCTCGGCACCTTGTCGACAATCTTCTGTGCATTCAACGCGGCCACCACGTCATAGCTCGGCACAAAGGTGTCCTTGCCGACCATGCGCAAGAATCGCGGCGCCGACAGCCCGCCCAACTGATGACCGCGCTTTTTCAGCAAGATCCACAGCCCGACGATATCGGTCACCGGCCAATCGGCGATCATCGCGCCGAAGCTACCCTGCTCATGAGCCACATCCAGCACGAACTGCGCGTTGCGCGGTACGCTCTTGAGTTTGCCCAGATGGCGGATGATCCGCGTGTCCTGCATCAACCGCTCCAGGTGTTCGGCACTCATCAGCACGACTTTTTCCGGGTCGAACTTGAAGAACACTTCTTCGAAGGCCGGCCACTTGGCGTCCACGAGGCTGTGCTTGAGCCCGGCGCGAAATACGCGCAATGCCATGGTCGACAAGTAACGATCGTCTGTGATGTCGCGCAGTTGCGCCGCAGTCTTGGGAACGGGCAGATGGGCTTGCAGTTCAGCCGCCGAACCGAAGCGGTTCAAGCAGTATTCGTTCAGCCACTTGTAGTCGCGCATGCCCTCTCCTGAGGATTGAAAAATGTAACAACACCTGTGGGAACCAGCAGGCTGGCTCCCACAGTGATGGTGTTTAAAGGTTGACCACGTTGACGAAACGCGAAGCGGCGGATTCGTCGATCTTCAGGCTGGTGAAGTCGAACAGGTTGCGGTCCGCCAATTGCGACGGGATCACGTTCTGCAGGCTGCGGAAAATGCTTTCGGTGCGGCCCGGGGTCTTGCGCTCCCAATCCTGCAGCATGTCCTTGACCACCTGGCGCTGCAGGTTTTCCTGGGAGCCGCAGAGGTTGCACGGGATGATCGGGAATTGCTTGAGGTCCGAGTAGGCCTGGATGTCTTTTTCGTTGCAGTAGGCCAGGGGGCGGATCACCACGTTGCGCCCGTCATCGGCACGCAACTTCGGCGGCATGGCCTTGAGCGAACCGTTGAAGAACATGTTCAGGAAGAACGTCTCGACAATGTCGTCGCGGTGATGCCCAAGGGCCATCTTGGTCGCGCCGATTTCGTCGGCGAAGGTGTAGAGCGTGCCACGACGCAGGCGCGAGCACAGGGAGCAGGTGGTCTTGCCTTCCGGAATCAGTTCCTTGACCACCGAGTATGTGTCTTTCTCGACGATGTGGTACTCGATGCCCAGCTCCTTGAGGTAGGCCGGCAGCACATGCTCGGGGAAACCCGGCTGTTTCTGGTCCATGTTCACGGCCACGATCTCGAACTTGATCGGCGCGACCTTCTGCAAGTGCATCAGCACATCAAGCATGGTGTAGCTGTCCTTGCCGCCGGACAGGCAGACCATGACCTTGTCACCGTCTTCAATCATGTTGAAATCGGCGACCGCCTCACCGGCCTGTCGGCGAAGGCGCTTTTGCAGTTTGTTCTGGTTGACCGTAAGAGTGCCCATGACGCGAAATCCGTGAGGTGTGACGAAAGGCCGGCATTTTACGCAAAAACCCTTCAGGAACGAAGTGCCCCGACGGATCGCGCGCCCTACAGACGCAACAGCGATTACCCCGGCGCTTTACAGCGCAATTTGCTCTAAGCCCTACCCCCTGTAGGGTTAAGTCCTTCCTATACTGCGACATAAGGTCGAATCACATACAGACCTACTACTTACTTGGCCTCGTTGGCCCGTAGGCGCTCCACTGGGGGGCGACGGTAAAAACAAGAGGAGTGACTGGCATGATCCATCACGTAGTGGGGCTCTTCACCCACCCTGACCAAGAATGGAAAGAGATTCGTGGCGATCAGGAAGAAAGTATCAGCCACATGTACCTGACCCATACGCTGATCCTGGCGGCGATACCTGCGGTATCGGCCTTCATCGGGACCACGCAGGTGGGCTGGGTCATCGGCAATCGCCCGCCGGTGATGCTGACCGTGGAAAGCGCACTATGGATGACCGTCATGTCGTACCTGGCGATGCTCGGCGGTGTAGCGGTGATGGGGGCATTCATCCACTGGATGGCCCGCACCTATGACGCCAATCCGAGCCTCGCACGCTGCATTGCGTTCGCAACCTATACCGCTACGCCGCTGTTCATCGGCGGCCTCGCGGCCTTGTACCCCCACTTGTGGCTGGGGATGGTCGTCGGCACGGCGGCCATCTGCTACACGGTGTACCTGCTGTATGTGGGCCTGCCAACCTTCATGAACATACCATCTGACGAGGGCTTTCTATTTTCAAGTTCGGTGCTCGCCGTAGGCCTGGTGGTGCTGGTAGCCATCATGGCGTTCACCGTGATTGTCTGGGGACTCGGCGTGGGGCCGGTCTATACCAATTAGCAACTCACCACAAAAAAATCAGATCTGCCGACACAGGCCGCCGCAAGGCGGCCTTTTAATGCCCAGGCACAAAGAGCGCCGAAGACCATTCGGCACCTCGCCGATTCGCAAGGCCCCTGGCTTGCGGCATACTCGACTGCTCTGGAGATCCATCAAGCATGCCCGAGCAACTCAATACCCGCGTCGAAGACTGTTTCCAACAAGCCGAAGCCTTTTTCAAACGACCGTTCAAACGCCCCGTGGTGAGTTTCAAGCTGCGTGGGCAGAAAGCCGGTGTCGCGCACCTGCACGAGAACCTGCTGCGCTTCAATCCGCAGTTGTACCGTGAAAACACCGAAGATTTTCTCAAGCAGACCGTCGCCCACGAGGTCGCGCACCTGATCGCCCATCAACTGTTCGGTGACCGCATCCAGCCCCATGGCGAAGAGTGGCAACTGATCATGCGCGGCGTGTACGAACTGCCCCCCAACCGTTGCCACACCTACGATGTCAAGCGCCGCAGCGTGACCCGCTACATCTACAAGTGCCCGTGCGCCGACAGCGATTTCCCGTTCTCGGCGCAACGTCATGGTTTGGTACGGCAGGGGCGGCGGTATTTGTGTCGACGGTGTCGCAACACGTTGGTGTTCAGTGGCGAGATGCGGGTCGAGTAAGTCGGATTTGCGGTGCCTGGGTCGACCTTTTCGCCAGCAGGTTGGCTCCCACAGGGGATCATCGGTGCGCCACAAATCCATTGTGGGAGCCAGCCTGCTGGCGAAGGCGATCTATCAGACGCTAGAGAACCACCTTGGCACGCCGCAACTCGGCGACCCGCTCAACGCTGAACCCCAACTCCCCCAACACCTGATCGGTATGTTGTCCCAACGCTGCACCAATATGCCTGGGCTGCGGCAATCCGCCTGAAAACTTCAAAGGGCAAGCCATCTGCGCCTGACTCGAACCATCGCCCCGCGGCACTTGCGTCACCAGCTCCCGCGCCTGCAACTGCGGATGCCGTACCGCCTCACCCAGGCTCAATACCGGCTCGACGCAAGCATCAAGCTCGGCAAACAGCGCGCACAGCTCGGCAAAGTCATGCTTTTCGAACTCGGTCTTCAACGCATCCTTAAGCTTGCGTTGCTGCGCAGGTTGCGTAGATAACCCCAGGCTCGCCCACTCCTCCAGCCCCAGCGCCGCACACAACTGTTTCATGAACCCCGGCTCCAGGCTGCCCACCGACAGCCAGCGCCCATCCCGGGAACGGTAATAGTCATAGAAGCTGCCACCATTGAGCATCTGGTCTTCCCGACCCGGTTCGACACCACAGGCCAGGTACCCGGCACCCGCCATGGCGTTCAGGCTGAATGCGCAATCGGTCATGCTCACGTCCAGGTGCTGGCCCTGCCCGGTTTGCTGTCGAGCGATGACAGCGGCCAGCAGGCCGATCACCCCGTGCAACGAGCCACCGGCAATGTCTGCCACCTGCATGCCCAACGGCAGCGGCCCACTGTCGGCGCGACCGCTGTAGCTCGAAAGCCCGGCCAGCGCCAGGTAATTGATGTCATGACCGGCGCGATCCTTGTAGGGGCCTGTCTGGCCGTAACCGGTGATCGATACATAAATCAGCTTCGGATTGATCGCCTTCAAGGCTTCATAACCCAGGCCTAAACGCTCCATGACGCCGGGACGGAACTGCTCCAGCACGATGTCGTGGTCCTGCAACAATTGCCTGATCACCTCCAGCGCTTCGGGCTGCTTGAGGTCCAGGGCCAGGCTGCGTTTGTTGCGATTGAGGTAGGCATGGCTGGCCGATACGCCCTGATCGTGCGGCGGCAGCACGCGCAGCAGGTCCATGCGGGTCGGCGATTCGATGCGCAACACTTCGGCGCCCATGTCCGCCAGCAATAGCGAAGCGAACGGCCCCGGCAGCAATGTCGAGAAGTCCAGAACCTTGAGTGATGCCAATGGACCGAGCATGAGCGTTCTCCCTGGATGATGCCCCAGCCTAGGCAGCCAAGCGCTTTGCAGCAATCACCTTATGCGCCACATCCAATGACCGTTGCGCTCAAATCCCGGGCAAGAAAAAACCCGCCAAAGCGGGTTTTTCATGACAACAAGGCTTACTTGGCGTTAGTCGGGGTTACCGCTTCGACGTGGCCCAGAACATCGTCCTTAGGCTCGTCGGCAATGCCGCGACCGCCAGACGCCAGCTCAGCTTGCAGCACGTCGGTGTCCAGCTCCTTGACCCACTTGGCCACAACGATGGTGGCAACGGCGTTACCGACCAGGTTGGTCAGTGCGCGGGCTTCGGACATGAAACGGTCGATACCCAGGATCAACGCCAGGCCGGCAACCGGCAGGTGGCCTACGGCGGACAGGGTGGCTGCCAGTACGATGAAGCCCGAACCGGTCACACCTGCAGCGCCCTTGGAAGACAGCAGCAACACCACCAGCAAGGTGATCTGGTGCGTGATGTCCATGTGGGTGTCGGTGGCCTGGGCAATGAACACGGCCGCCATGGTCAGGTAGATCGCAGTACCGTCGAGGTTGAACGAGTAACCGGTCGGGATCACCAGGCCAACTACGGACTTCTGCGCACCCAGACGCTCCATCTTGATCAGCATGCGTGGCAGCACCGACTCCGAAGAGGAAGTACCCAGCACGATCAGCAGTTCTTCGCGGATGTAGCGGATCAGTTTCAACACGCTGAAGCCGTGAGCGCGAGCGATACTGCCCAGCACGATCAGGATGAACAGCAGGCAGGTGATGTAGAAGCAGGCCATCAACTGGCCCAGTTGCACCAGCGAGCCGACACCGTAGGCACCGATGGTGAAAGCCATGGCACCGAAGGCACCGATTGGTGCGAGCTTCATGATCATGTTGATGATGTTGAACATCACGTGGGCGAAGCGATCGATGAAGTCCAGCAGCGGCTTGCCGTAGGCACCCAGGCGATGCAAGGCGAAACCGAAGATCACCGAGAACATCAGCACTTGCAGAATGTCACCGGTGGCGAACGCACCGACGATTGTGGACGGGATCACGTTGAGCAGGAAGCCGACGACGCTTTGATCAGCACCGGCCGAGACATAGGCAGCCACTTTGGAGGCATCCAGTGTGGACACGTCGATGTGCATGCCGGCGCCCGGCTGGACGATGTTGACCACCACCAGGCCGACCAGCAGCGCGATGGTCGAAACGATTTCGAAATACAGCAGTGCGTAGCCACCGGTCTTGCCGACCGATTTCATGTCCTGCATGCCAGCGATACCGCTGACGACGGTGCAGAAGATGATCGGCGCGATGATCATCTTGATCAGTTTGATGAACCCGTCACCCAGCGGTTTTACGGCCACACCGAGCTGTGGATAGTAGTGACCGAGCAAGATACCGATGACAATTGCAACGATCACCTGGAAATACAGGGATTTGTACAGTGGCTGACGAGTCGTCATTGCAAAGTTCCTCAAGAGTGCGCGGCGACAACATCCAACTGTTGCCCACCTCACCCAATGGCGAACCCTCCTGCACTGGAGGGATTTGTTTTTTCGAGCTGCGCGACGGCAGGCATCTGCTGGTTCTATCGCAAAGCCCGTGCCACCTTGTAGGAAAAGCCTGCAAGCCTTCTGACATCAAGGGCTGCAGATTTTTCCGGATCACCGCGAGACGTTTGCGCAATGGCGGATTTCCGCCCTCTGGTCAAATCACACCCCGGTAATCTGGCGGATATCCGCCTTGTTCATGGATACGAAGCACGGCTACCATCCGTCGCTCAATGGAAGGACTTGCCTGCTATGCGCGAACGCACCATTGCCAGTCATTTCGCCCGTGCCGTCCTCGGTGGGGCGCAACGGCGTGGCTACGATTATTCGAGACTGTTGCAGCAATTGGGGATCAGCCCCGAGTTGCTCGAAGAGCCTCGGGCGCGCATCCCTCCAGAGCAATTCACCCGCCTGATCCAGGCGCTGTGGCTGGCACTGGACGATGAGTACCTGGGCTTCGGGCAAGGCGCCAGCAAGCCAGGCAGCTTCGCGATGATGTGTCATGCCGTGATCCATTGCCGCAATCTGGATAAGGCACTGCATCGCGGATTAATGTTTTATAGCCTATTCCCGGACGCCCCGCGTCTGACGCTGGCGCGCGAAGACGAAATGATAAGACTGAGCCTGGACGATTCGCAGCTCTGGGACCCGGAACATTTCCTCACCGAGAGTCTATTGGTGATCTGGCATCGTTTCGCCAGCTGGTTGATTGGCCAGCGTATTCAACTGGAGAACGCCACGTTCAGCTACCCGCGACCGGAACACGGAGGTGAATACGAGTTGCTGTTCTCGTGCCCGCTCGAGTTTTCGGCACAACAGAGCAGCCTGCTGTTCCACAGTCGCTACCTGAACATGCCACTGCTGCAGGACGAACGCACGCTCAAGCAGTTCCTTGAACGCTCGCCTGCCGATCTGTTATCGCGTCCCGATGACGGCCACAGCCTGAGCAGCCAGTTGCGACGCTTGCTCAGTCGTGACCGCTCACCCTGGCCGGACCTGGAGGCCGTGGCTGCACACCTGCATATCAGCCCGCAGACGCTACGCCGCCACCTGCGTGAAGAAAACACCAGTTTTCAGGAATTGAAGGACCAACTACGCCGCGACATCGCCATTTATCACCTGGGCCGTAACGACTTGCCATTGCAACAGATCGCCGAGCAATTGGGGTTTTCCGAGCCATCGGCGTTTCATCGGGCATTCAAGAAGTGGACCGGATTGACACCGGGGGCCTATCGGGCTCGGGAAAACTGAGTTCAAGATCACACCAGCGGAAACTGAATACGGAAGGCCGCACCACCCAGGGGCGAGTCGCCCAGGGTCAGTTTTGCGCTGTAGCTTTCGATGATGTCCTTGACCACCGCCAGGCCAATACCCTGCCCCGGATGCTGGCGGTCCAGACGCTCACCCCGCTGCAGGATCCGCGTGCGCTGATCGAGCGGGACGCCTGGACCATCGTCTTCCACGCATATCTCGATACCATTGAGGGTGCGCACGCTGATGCGCACTTCGCTCAGGCACAATCGATAAGCGTTCTCCAGCAGATTGCCCAACATTTCCAGCAAGGCGCCCTGCTCGATAGGGACCCGGCACTGCTCCGGCAAATCGAAACTAACCTGCACCCGTTTGTCGCGATAGACCTTGTCCAGTGTGTCGCAAAGGCTCTGCAACACCGGTTGCAGACGTACCTGATGGCGCACCAGGCCGCTTTTGCGCAGGCTGGCGCGTTGCAATTGATAACTGATCTGCTGGCTCATGCGCTCGATCTGGGTCTGCAGCACCCAGGCCTGATCCCGGTCCTCAGGGCGTTGCGCCATGCCTTCGCTGACACCCTGCAATACCGCCAACGGGGTTTTCAGGCTATGGGCCAGGTCGTCGAGGGAATCGCGGTAACGGCTACGCTGTTCGCGCTCGCTGTGCAGCAGGCGGTTGAGGGAGCCGGTCAGGCGCAGCAGTTCACGCGGGTGTTGTTCACTCAGGCTTTCGCGGGTACCGCTTTCGATTTCGTCCAGTTCCTGGCTCAGCCGGCGCAATGCCTGCAACCCCCAGGTCAAACCGACCCATAGCAACCCCAGAAGCACCAGCAAAGCGGCGCCGAATCCCAGGTACAGGTTGTCCCGCAGGCCGGCGAGCGTGGCATCGTATTCATGCGCCGGTTGCAACGCGACGAAGCTGAATGCCGCACTTTTACCGCCGAGCAATTTGACCTCGACGTCATAAACGAAGAATTCCCGGCCATTGTCCTGGCGAATCCTGGCGAATTCATTACCGCGCCCGTCGTAACGCGGCGAGTAATTGATGTTCTCGTCCAAAGTGTCTTTCGAGCGCCACACCAACTGGCCTTCGCGGCTGTAGATGTAACCGAGCAAATTGCCGTCGGCCAGGTTGAAGCGCTCATCGGGTAACTGTTCCGGCATCTGCAAGCGGTTGTTCTCGACCCGTGCGGCAGAGATCAACGTGGTGACGTCCGACGCCAGTCGCTGCTCGATCGCATCCTGCAGCGCCAGGCTGAACGCTCCCTGCATCGCTGGCAGTAATGCCAGCATGAACAAGACCGCCAGGATCGTGGCGGCGAGCATCAGGCGAACGCGAAGAGAACCGATCAAGTGCAACGCTCAGTGAACAGATAGCCCAGGCCACGCACCGTATCAATTGGCTTGAAGCCCGACGCACCTTCGAGTTTACGACGCAGACGGCCGACCAGCACTTCAATCACGTTCGGATCGCGGTCGTCATCATCCGGATAAAGCTGTTCCATCAAACGATCCTTGGGCACCACCTGCTGATGGTGGCGCATCAAGTATTCAAGAATCCGGTATTCATACGCGGTCAATGCAAGTGGTTGCTCGTCAAGGGATGCCTGCTTGCGATTGAGGTCCAGCAGCAGCGGCCCGGCAACGATCGTTGACTGAGTAAACCCACTGGAGCGACGCAACAAGGCATTCAGTCGAGCTTCCAGCTCTTCGAACTGGAAGGGCTTGACCACATAGTCGTCGGCACCGGCAGCAAGGCCTTCCACCTTGTCCTGCCAGTTACCGCGTGCTGTGAGGATCAGGATTGGAAAGGTCTTGCCCTGCGAGCGCAACTGACGGATCAGATCCAGCCCGCCCATGCCTGGCAACCCAAGATCGATCACCGCCAGGTCGTGGTTGAACTGTTCGGTCTGATACAACGCATCGACCGCGTTGGCCACGGACTCGACCACGTGGCCGCTATCCGTCAGGCGGGTTTGCAGGTGATGACGCAACAGCGCCTCATCCTCGACGACCAGCAGTTTCATGTCGCTCTCCCAGGCAAATCAAATACACCAGAGGCACGATCGACGCACCTCCGTGCTGACAGGCCGTGGCGGATCAATCTCCTGGATTGATCCGCCACGGCGGTCGCACACGCTTTTCAGAAAGCGTAGTTGGCTGAAAGGTAGGTCTGTGCGCTACTGGTCAAGCTCAGCGAACCCTGCTTGCTACCACCTCGCTCGCTCATTTCAGTGCTGGCGTTGCTACGCAGGTAACGGTACCCCAGTTCAACCGACGTGTTTTGCGAAACCTGTTGCAGAATCCCTGCCTGTGCGCCAACGGCGTAACCGACGTTGCTGTCGCGACTGAAGCCTGGCGATTCCTGGGTCATTTTGGTCAACCCGGCCGAGGCGCCACCGAACAGTTTGGTGCCAGCACTTAACGGATGGAACACATCGAAGCTACCCAAGAGGTTTTCCTGACGCAGTTTAATGCCATTGTGCGCGCCCGACACGTTGTCGTAAGTGGCGTAGTAGCGGCCTTGGCTGTTTTGCTGGCCCAGACGCAAGCCCCAGGTGTTGTCCTTGCCGATCACGCCATCGGCGTTCGGACGGTCGAGGTTATCGCTCAAGGCGTGGGACTTTTTGATCTTGTCGCTGGTCTGCCCATAAGTAAGGCTGGCGAAATTGTCGTTGGAAGCGAACGCTGCAGTGCTCGCGCCGAAGACGGTGAATGCCAGCAGCAGTTTTTTGAATCCAGTCATGGGTGAAGCTCCTCAAGAGTTAGCGTTGTTTTGGGCTACGGAGCAAGATTACCCACGCCGCCCTGAACTCACCCTGAACACCCGCTTAACCTGAGCTGAACCATATCCACCCAGCTGTTTCGATGATTTTCTTGCAGGAGACCGACCATGCGCATGCTCTTCGCCCTCTTCTTGCTCGCCGTCAGCGGGCTGGCCCAGGCCGCCATCAAGACTCAGGAAATCCCGTACCAAAGTCCCGACGGCACCCGGATGATTGGCTATTACGCCTTTGATGACGCAAAAAAAGGACCGCGCCCCGGTGTCGTGGTGGTGCATGAGTTCTGGGGGTTGAACGACTACGCCAAGCGCCGCGCCCGCGACTTGGCCGGCCTGGGTTACAGCGCCCTGGCGATCGATATGTATGGCGACGGCAAGAACACCGAGCATCCCAAGGATGCGATGGCCTTCATGCAGGCCGTGCTCAAGGACAACGCGATTGCCAGCGCGCGGTTCCAGGCGGGGCTCGACTTGCTCAAACAACAGGCGCAAACCGATCCGAACAGGCTTGCCGCCATCGGCTACTGCTTCGGCGGCGGCGTGGTGCTCAATGCCGCTCGTCAGGGTGCGCCTCTGGCCGGAGTCGTGAGTTTCCACGGCGCGCTGGCCACCAATACCCCTGCGACACCGGGCAGCGTCAAGGCAAAAATCCTTGTCGAACACGGCGCCCAGGACAGCCTGATCACCCCGGAAAATGTCGCTGCTTTCAAAGCCGAGATGGACAAGGCCGGCGCCGATTACCGGTTCGTCAGCCTCGACGGCGCCAAGCACGGTTTCAGCAATCCCGATGCCGATCGCTTGAGCCATGGCGATCATGGCGGGCCGGATATTGGTTACAACAAAGCGGCGGATGAAAAATCGTGGGCGGATATGCAGGCATTTCTCAAGAAGATCTTCAGTTGAATAGCTAGACGCGGTGACGAGGGGATTTATCCCCTCGCCACAAAAGCCCTCAAGCACTACCCAGCATCAAGGCAACCCGGCAAAATGCCCGACATGAATTCCGTCCCCGCCCTGCCCGTCTGCTGCACGCCCCTCGATGCCCATTGGCCGCTACCGTTGGTGCTGCCCGATACGGTGCTGTTGAGTACCCACTTCGATACTTCGCGCCTGCTCAGCGATGACTTCCAGCGCAGCGCCATCGAGGCGCCAGCGAGCATTCAGCGCTCGGTCGCCAAACGCCAGGCCGAGTTTCTCGCCGGGCGGATCTGCGCCCGCGCCGCCCTGCAACAACTGGAGGGCCTGAACTTCAGCCCGGGCATCGGCGATGACCGGGCGCCAGTCTGGCCTGCGCACATCACCGGTTCGATCACCCATAGCACCGGTCGGGCCGCGGCCATCGTCGCGAAAAAAACCCATTGGCGCGGATTGGGAATGGACATGGAAAACCTGCTCAATGCCGAACGCGCCGAACGCCTGGCCGGGGAAATTCTCACCCCGCCGGAACTGCAGCGCATGGCCGCCGGGCGTCGCGATCAGTTGGCGTTGCTGGTAACCCTGACTTTTTCAGTGAAAGAGAGCTTGTTCAAGGCGCTCTACCCGATTGTCCGGAAACGCTTCTATTTCGAACACGCCGAGGTGCTGGAGTGGACCCAGTCAGGTGAAGTGCGGTTGCGGTTGCTGACCGACCTGTCAGGCGAATGGCGCAACGGCACCGAGCTGCAGGCGCAGTTCGGAGTCAAGGATGGGCAGTTGTTGAGTCTGGTCAGTATTAAGGCCTGACGATTCCTGCTGTTTGTAAGGGACTCTTCGCGGGCAGGCCTCGCTCCTACGGTTCTAAGCCGATCACAAACACAAAAACGTAGCGAAGGGACCTCACCGCTTCTCCTGATTCCTCGGCCAGCTCAAGCTGAAACACGCGCCGCCCAGGCTTTTGCTCCTGCCGATCAACGCCCGGCCGTCGTGCCAATGGATGATCCGCCGCACGATCGACAATCCCAACCCATGGCCGCCCGAGGCCCGGGTGCGGCTGTCGTCGAGTCGCAGGAATGGCGTGAAAATTTTCTCCCAGGCCATTTCCGGTACGCCCGGCCCGTCATCTTCAACATCCACCCGACAGCGCTGCTGCCCCACCTGATAACTGATAGTGACCCGCGATTGAGCATGACGCATGGCATTGCTCACCAGATTCTGCAGCGCCCGGTGCAGGTAGCGCGGCTCGGCCTCGACCCACGCGTCGTCGCAGTCGGCGGCCGACAGGCACAATCCTCGCTGCACCGTGACGTCGGCGCGCAAGGGTGCCAGCTCCTCGATCACCTGATTGACCAAGGCATCCAGATCGATACGCTGAAAATTCAGTGCCGGCGAGCCTTGCTCCAACCGCGCGTAAGTCAGCATCTCGTCGACCAGGCGGTCGAGGTCCTCGATATCGTGGTCCATGCCTTCGCAGTATTTTTCCAGGGCTTGCGGGGTCTTGGCCGAGCCGATCATTTCCAGGCCAAAACGCAGGCGCGCCACCGGGGTGCGCAATTCGTGGGACACGGCGCGCACCAACTCGCGCTGAATGGCCAGCAGCTGTTGCAGATGCTCGGCCATGCCGTTGAACGCTGAAGCCAGTCGCCCCACCGAGTCCGCGCCCCGCGTCGGCACACGGGTTTCCAGGCTGCCCTTGGCGATCCTCGTAGCCGCCGATTCCAGTCCGCGCAAGCGGCGCTCCAGTTGCCGTACCAGCAGATAGACGATCAGGCCGATCAGACTCAACCCCAGTGCGGCAATCAGCACCAGCCACTCTGGCGGATAAGGATTCATCTGGTACAACGGGCCGATTTCCAACACCCACGGCGTGCCGACCATGCCAGCGAACACCCGGATCGAATCACCCTCCTTGCCCAGCGCCATTACGGTGTCGCCCTCGGACACCCGACGGCTCTGGTCCTCGTCCATGTCGGCCTCCTGGACCGTAACCAGGCGCAGATCGAAGCCAAAACCCTTGTCCTGTTTCAATTGCGCGAGGCGCACCGGTTGCTCGCCCACGGGGTAGCGAACCAGCTCGTCCGCCAACAGGTAGATCGTCGCTCGGGCGAGTTGTTCGCTGATCTGCTGGACGTCACCGGTGAGCACAAGCTGCTCCTGGTCACTGACCAGTCGATAGACCCTGGCCGCATGCGGACCGGTCTTCTCCACCAGGGCCTGGCCGCGCAAGACGCGGGTGCGCTGGGTGAGGTCGAGGTCGGTCTGGGCAAAGGTTTTCAGCGCCAGCGGAATCCCCAGCAGCCGCTCCCACACCAGCAACGCCCGCTGGCGTTCGGTCTGGTTCATCGGTTGCAGGTTGTCGGCCATCAACGAAAAGGTGCCGTGGGCCAGTCGCTCGCGGTACTGCTCGCCGCGCACCTGGTTGAGCAGATGCAGGGCCAGCACACCGAGTACCGCCACCAGTATCAACGCGGCGCACATGCCGCCGTAGATCCGCAGGAAGATCGAGTTCACAGGGTCGGGTCTACGCAGGCCTCGGGGACAAACAGGTAGCCTTTGCTGCGCACGGTCTTGATCAGTCGCGGATGGTCCGGGTCATCGCCGATCTTGGGACGGATGCGCGAGATGCGCACGTCGATGGAGCGGTCCTGGCCGTCATAGCCAATGCCGCGCAATGCGGTGAAGATTTCTTCCCGGGACAGGATGCGCCCGGCGTTGGCAACCAGCAGCCAGAGCAAGTCGAACTCGGCGCTGGTCAGTTCGATGCCGTTATCGTGCAGCCAGGCTTCGCGCAACGCATTGTCCACCACCAGCGGGCCGAATTGCAGGCGCCGTTGTTTCTCCGGGGTCACCTCCGGCGTCTCACTGCGTCGTAGCAATGCCTGGATGCGCGCCAGCAGCAAGCGCGGGCGTACCGGTTTGCACACGTAGTCGTCGGCGCCCAGGTCCAGACCGAGGATCTGGTCGGTGTCGTCGGTGCGTGCGGTAAGCATCAGGATCGGGCCGTCATAACGGTCACGCACCTTGCGGCAAATGCTCAGGCCATCTTCGCCTGGCAGCATCAGGTCGAGAATCACCAGGTCCGGTTGTTCCTTGATGATGCGCGCCGCCGCCAGCGCACCATTGCCTTCGATCGATACGCGCAGGCCATTGGCTTGCAGGTAATCGCGCGTCAGTTCGGCCAGACGTTGATCGTCCTCCACAATCAATACCTGCCAGGCTTCTTGCTCCACCGGTGACCTCTACTTGCCAGAACACTTATAAGGAAGGATCCGCCCGTCTTTTTGTAATGATAGGGGTGGATAAATTGCATACACGCTGACCGATTGTATAAACGTCGTCCACGCAGAACACAAGCCGGTAAATGCGTTCGGACAACAGAGTTTTTTGTGATAGGGTTCGCGCCCTTAAAAATCCGCTCGAGCGTTTTCGCGGCTTGAAAATCGATGAAAAAAAGCCGGGTCCAGCAGCGTCGCGGCCTGCACGCCGATTCCTTTCACAACACACAATTTACGCACAGGTTTATCCACAGGTAGTACGTTGCAATCGCCCCCCAAAACGCATTATCTTGTAGCCCAGCGTAAAAAAAACCCTAGATGTAGGGTTTTTCGTAAAAGACCAAACACAAACCGGATACCAAATTCAAGCGCTTTTATTGCCTCTTTCCGGTTGAACCAAACGTAATTTCCAAAGCCCAAAACCGCGCGCGCGGATGGCTACTGTATTTCGGCCCATGGGGTGAAAAACGGTACGGGTGTTGCAGTCATGACTGCCACCTCCCAACTGTCATCTCAAAGGACCAAGGTCTCAGGCCCAAGGCGTGAGACCAAGACTTCGGCATGGAAGCGGCGCCCAATAGCCCCCTTCCTACTGTCCCGAAGTTGTTATGCCCGGCCTTCGCCGGTTGTAGTGCTTCAGGACGGAACGGTGGGCACCGTGATGGTGCCCAATCAAACATAGAGAATGTGGAGACACCCCCCGATGCAAACCGACACAACTCGCGAGAACCCGCAGGGCACCTTGCCGCAGGCCGCTGATTCGAATTCGGATCTGTCCGCCACCGCGCCGGGCCAGCTGCGTGTGATCAAGCGTAACGGCACTGTCGTTCCTTACACCGATGACAAGATCACCGTCGCCATCACCAAAGCGTTTCTTGCAGTTGAGGGCGGCACCGCGGCCGCTTCGTCGCGCATCCACGACACCGTGGCCCGCCTGACCGAGCAGGTCACTGCCACCTTCAAGCGTCGCATGCCATCGGGCGGCACCATCCACATCGAAGAAATCCAGGACCAGGTCGAACTGGCCCTGATGCGTGCCGGCGAGCAGAAAGTCGCTCGCGACTACGTGATCTACCGTGACGGTCGTTCGAAAGAACGCGCTGCACACGCCCCGGCCGAGGCAGCGGTCGACGCTCACCCGTCGATCCGCATCACCCGCGCCGACGGTAGCCTGGCGCCGCTGGACATGGGCCGCCTGAATACCATCGTCACCGAAGCGTGCGAAGGCCTGGAAGAAGTCGACGGCGACCTGATCCAGCGCGAAACCCTGAAGAACCTGTACGACGGCGTGGCGCTGACCGACGTCAACACCGCTCTGGTGATGACCGCCCGTACCCTGGTCGAGCGTGAGCCGAACTACTCGTTCGTGACCGCCCGCCTGCTGATGGACACCCTGCGTGCCGAAGGCCTGGGCTTCCTCGGCGTCGCCGAGAGCGCGACCCACCACGAGATGGTCGACCTGTACGCCAAGGCCCTGCCTGCCTACATCGCCAAGGGTATCGAATTCGAATTGCTGAACCCGGTCCTGGCCGACTTCGACCTGGAAAAACTCGGCAAGGCAATCAACCACGAGCGCGACCAGCAGTTCACCTACCTGGGCCTGCAAACCCTGTACGACCGTTACTTCATCCACAAGGATGGCGTGCGTTTCGAGCTGCCGCAGATCTTCTTCATGCGTGTGGCCATGGGCCTGGCGATCGAAGAGAAGCACAAAGAAGACCGTGCGATCGAGTTCTATAACCTGTTGTCGTCCTTCGACTACATGTCGTCGACCCCGACCCTGTTCAACGCCGGTACCCTGCGTCCACAGCTGTCCAGCTGCTACCTGACCACCGTGCCGGATGACCTCTCGGGCATCTACCACGCGATCCACGACAACGCCATGCTGTCGAAATTCGCCGGCGGCCTGGGCAACGACTGGACCCCGGTTCGTGCGCTGGGCTCGTACATCAAGGGCACCAACGGCAAGTCCCAGGGCGTCGTACCGTTCCTGAAAGTAGTGAACGACACCGCCGTCGCCGTTAACCAGGGTGGCAAGCGCAAAGGCGCTGTGTGTGCCTACCTGGAAACCTGGCACATGGACATCGAAGAGTTCATCGAGCTGCGCAAGAACACCGGTGATGATCGTCGTCGTACCCACGACATGAACACCGCCAACTGGATCCCTGACCTGTTCATGAAGCGCGTCTTCGATGACGGCAAGTGGACCCTGTTCTCGCCGTCCGAAGTACCGGACCTGCACGACCTGACCGGCAAGGCCTTCGAAGAGCGCTACGAGTACTACGAAGCCCTGACCGAGTACCCGGGCAAGGTCAAGCTGTTCAAGACCATCCAGGCCAAAGACCTGTGGCGCAAGATGCTGTCCATGCTGTTCGAAACCGGCCACCCATGGCTGACCTTCAAAGACCCGTGCAACCTGCGCAGCCCGCAGCAGCACGTGGGCGTGGTCCACAGCTCGAACCTGTGCACCGAGATCACCTTGAACACCAACAAGGACGAGATCGCCGTTTGCAACCTGGGCTCGATCAACCTGCCGAACCACATCGTGGGCGGCAAGCTCGACACCGCCAAGCTGCAACGCACCGTGAACACCGCTGTGCGCATGCTCGACAACGTGATCGACATCAACTATTACTCGGTGCCGCAAGCGAAGAACTCCAACTTCAAGCACCGTCCGGTCGGCCTTGGCATCATGGGCTTCCAGGACGCTTTGTACCTGCAGCACATCCCTTACGGTTCCGACGCAGCCGTCGAGTTCGCCGACAAATCGATGGAAGCGGTCAGCTACTACGCGATCCAGGCTTCCTGCGACCTGGCTGACGAGCGTGGCGCCTACGAGACGTTCCAGGGTTCCCTGTGGTCCAAGGGCATCCTGCCACTGGATTCGCAACAGATCCTGATCGAAGCCCGTGGCCAGAAGTACATCGATGTCGACCTGAAGGAATCCCTGGATTGGGCACCGGTTCGCGCCCGTGTTCAGAAAGGTATCCGTAACTCGAACATCATGGCCATCGCACCGACCGCAACCATCGCCAACATCACCGGCGTATCGCAGTCGATCGAACCGACCTACCAGAACCTGTATGTGAAATCGAACCTGTCGGGCGAATTCACCGTGATCAACCCGTACCTGGTTCGCGACCTGAAGGCTCGCGGCCTGTGGGACTCGGTCATGATCAACGACCTGAAGTACTACGACGGTTCCGTGCAGCAGATCGAGCGCATCCCGCAAGAACTCAAAGAGCTCTACGCGACTGCCTTCGAAGTAGACACCAAGTGGATCGTCGACGCGGCCAGCCGTCGTCAGAAGTGGATCGACCAGGCTCAGTCGCTGAACCTGTACATCGCTGGCGCTTCGGGCAAGAAGCTGGACGTGACCTACCGCATGGCCTGGTACCGTGGTCTGAAAACCACCTACTACCTCCGTGCCCTGGCCGCGACCAGCACCGAGAAGTCGACCATCAACACCGGTAAGCTCAACGCTGTTTCCAGCGGTGGCAACCACGGTGACGACTCGGTCCTGGCAGCACCCGCCGGTCCTGCTCCAGTGCCGAAGGCTTGCGCCATCGACGAGCCGGATTGCGAAGCTTGCCAATAAGCTGAGCCGGTAACACAAAACCCCCGACAGGCCCCTGGCTTGTCGGGGGTTTTCTTTTGCCTACGAAAAAAATCGCAGCCTCGCTTCGCTCGGCAGCTCCTACAGGGATCGGATTTCAATGTAGGAGCTGCCGAGCGAAGCGAGGCTGCGATCTTTTGATCTAAAAAAAAGCCCCTCTTGCGAGGGGCTCCTTGTGCAGCGCTTTTGAGCTAGCCCGCATCAGGCCATTTGAATGATGGTCTGCATGATGGTGCTCTGGGTAGAGATGGTCTTGGCGTTCGCCTGGTAATTGCTCTGCGCCTTGATCAGGTCGACCAGTTCATTGGTCACGTTGACGTTGGACTCTTCCAGGGAGTTGGAGCGGATCGTACCCAGCGAGCCGGTTTCCGGCGCATCGTAGCCCGGGATGCCCGAGGCGTAGGTCTCTTTCCAGCTGGTACCGCCGACGGCCTGCAGACCTTGTTCGTTGGTGAAGCTGGCCAACGCCAGCTGGCCAATCGGCCTGGTCTGGTAGTTGCTGAAGTTGGCCAACAGCACACCGCTGCCGTCGATGGTCAGGTTGGTGATCTGCCCGGTTGCATAACCGTTCTGCACGGGGATGGAGCGTGCGGTGTCGGCGTTGAACTGAGTCGTGTTACCCATGGCAATCGTAAGGCCAGCCGGATCGGCGGCTGCACCATTGGACGTCCAGACGCCATCCTTGACTGTACCCGGGGTCCAGCCGGTGATTTTCAGCTCATTACTGATCACCGGGGCAGGTGTTGGAACGGTCGGAGGCACGGTCGGTGGAACCGGCGTGCTGACCGACACCAGCTTGCCCGATGTGTCGAAGGTCATGGTCGAAGCGATTGGCGGTGTCGTCGCGTCGGTCGGGTCGCTGCCGTCCGGATTGCGATCGTCGATCAGGGTGTAGGTTTGCCAGGTGTTCGGACCGATCTTGACCATGTATTGATCCATGGTGTGTTGGTTGCCCTGAGTGTCGAACACCGGAGTACTGAACTGCTTGCTGAAGGTTTCCGACTTGCTCGGGTCGAACTTGTTGGTCGCCACCGTCTGATCGATCACGGGGGACGTAGAGTTCAGGTTGATCGTCGACGACACCGTGGTGGTGGATTTCGGCGCCAGGTTGGAGGTGTCGATTTGCAGGTCAGTCAATACGCCGTTGACAATCTTGCCATTGCCATCAACACCGTAGCCTTGCAGGTGCGCGGTACCATCGCTGTTGGTGACGTAGCCTTCCTTGTCAACCTTGAACGTACCGGCACGGGTATAGGACAACGAGCCGCTGTTGTTCATCACGAAGAAGCCTGAGCCATTGATGCCCATGTCCAGCACATTACCGGTGGCGCTGATATCGCCCTGGGTAAATTGCTGGGAAACGTTGGCCAGACGCACGCCGCTGCCGACGACCTTGCTGCCCGTACCCAGTTTGGTCGCCGAGTACACGTCTTCGAATTCTGCGCGGGACGATTTGAAGCCGGTGGTTGCCACGTTGGCGATGTTGTTACCGGTGACGTCCAATTGTTTACTGGCGGCATAGAGACCGCTAAGGCCGACGTTGAAAGACATATTCCACTCCTTTTGTGCCGCGTTAGCCGGCTCTATATACCAATGGTTTGCACTTTGGACAGGGCGACACTGCCGAGCCCGGCCAGGTTGAGCATCAACTCACCGCCGGTCTGGCTGATGGTCACGCTGTTGACCGTTGCCGGAAGGTTGGTGACCAGCGCCACGCCCTTTTCATCGATGGTGGTGTTCGCCGCAAAGGTATAAGTACCCGAATCAACGACGTTGCCGGCATCGTCCTTGCCATCCCAGGTGAAGCTGCTGGTACCGGCTTGCTGATCGTCCAGGGTGATGGTGCGGACGGTCTTGCCATCCTTGTCGGTGATTTTCACCGCCACTTCAGCCACCGACTGCGGTATGACGACCGCACCGGTCATGCCCTTCGTGGTGTCGACCACGGCCTTGTCGCCCGGCGCGATGACCGAACGCCCGACCAGCGACGAAGCCTGCAACGCCTGGGACGAGTTGTAGTTGCCGGCGATGCCGGACACGGTATCGTTAAGCGTGGTGATGCCTTCCAGGCTGCTGAACTGCGCCAGCTGTGCCACGAACTCGCCGTTGCCCTGAGGCTCCAACGGGTTCTGGTTTTTCAGCTGGGTCACCAGCAATTGCAGGAACGCATCCTTGCCCAGGGCCTTTTGGCCCGTGGCACTACCGGCCGCCGATGCCAGGCTATCGGAATTGGTAGTGGTCTTGATCGACGAGTTGGCCAGGATGTCGTTGAGGCTCGGAGCAGTGGTGGTATCGGTAACACTCATCTGAGTCGCCCCTTATCACTGACCGAGGGTCAGGACCTTCTGCATCATGGTTTTGGCGGTATTCATCATTTCGGCGTTGGTCTGGAACGAACGGCTCGCGGAAATCATGTCAGCCATTTCCTCCACCACGTTGACGTTCGGGTAGTAGACATAGCCCTTGGCATCGGCGGCCGGATGGTTCGGCTCATAGCGTGCTTCAAGGTTGCTTTGGTCTTCGACCACGCCCAGTACCTGTACGCCTTGACCGGCCGCGTCCTGGTTCTGGAACAGCGAGTCGCCACCAGCGCCTTGAGCGCCCTGGAACATGGTGGCGAACACCGGGTGACGGGCACGGTAGGTCTGGTCGATGCTCGACGAAACGGTCTCGGCGTTGGCGATGTTCGAGGCCACGGTGTTCAGGCGCGTGGTCTGGGCACTCATGCCGCTACCGGCAATGTTGAAAACACTGGATAGAGACATGACTTACTCTCCGCGCAGGGCTGACACCAGCCCTTTGAATTTGCTGTTGAGCAGGGTGAAGCTGGCCTGGAAGTTGACGGAGTTTTCCGCGTAGTTCGACTGTTCCAGCTGGGCGTCCACGGTGTTCTGGTCGATCGACGGTTGCATCGGCGTGCGGTACATCAGCGACTCATCGCCATTGCCCAGGCCCTGGGCTTCGATATGACGGCTGTTGGTCATGTTCAGGGCGAAGCTGCCATTTTTGGCCTTGTCGTTCTGCGCCTCGAGCACTTTCGAGAACTCCAGGTCCCGAGCCTTGTAGTTCGGGGTGTCGGCGTTGGCAATGTTGTTGGCCAGGACTTCGGCACGCTGAGCGCGGAAGCCCAATGCCTTTTCGTGAATACCGAGCGCTTTATCGAAGCTGATGCTCATGGCGGGAAACCTTCGGCTGACCTGATTTTTCGTACGATAGCCATAGCAAGCGTCATGCCAATTCAAAAACCCCCATAAACCGGGGCTTTGCGGGCACCGGCCCACAGGACAGCGACAGAAAAGCGGCAAGCGGTTTCCGCTGGATGCCGCTTTTCTGCCGCTTCTCTCGTTCGAAAGGACACTGCATTACCCTGTGGGAGCGAGCCTGCTCGCGATGGCGTCATGTCAGTCGACATCTATGCAATCTGTCACACCGCAATCGCGAGCAGGCTCGCTCCCACAGGGTCATGCGGCGACTGTGAAAAATCAGCAGCCATAAAAAACGGGAGCCCTTGGGGGCTCCCGTTTTGATGACACCGACAAAATCACTTCGCCTGGTAAATAATCCCCGGGCTGCACTGGACCATCTGGTAATGATCCGGCAATCCGTTCAGCGCTTCGGAAGCACCGAGGAACAGATAACCACCCGGCTTCAACGTGCTGTGAATGCGCAACAGGATGTCCTTCTTCACTTCGGCGGAGAAGTAGATCAGCACATTGCGACAGAACACGATGTCGAACTTGCCAAGGCTCGCGTAGCTGTCCAGCAGGTTGAACGAGCGAAATTCGACCCGGCTCTTGATCGGCGCCTTGATGGCCCAGCGCCCCGGCCCCTTGGGGTCGAAATAACGCTGCAGCCGTTCCGGAGACAGGCCGCGACCGATGGCCAGGCTGTCGTACTCGCCGGTCTTGCAGTTGTTCAGCATGGTGCCGGACAGGTCGGTGGCCACAATCTGCACGCCCATCCTCAGCTGCCCGGGATTGAACCGTTCGAACTCATCGATGGACATCGACAGCGAATATGGCTCCTGACCCGACGAGCACGCCGCCGACCAGATCCGCAGACGCTGGCCAGGACTGGCCTTGATCGCTTCGGGCAGCACCTTGTTCTTCAAGACTTCAAACGGATAGGTATCACGAAACCACAGGGTTTCGTTGGTCGTCATCGCATCCACCACCCTCTCGCGCAACCCGCTGCGCGGCTGGGTCTGAATGCGCTGGACCAGCTCACCCAGGGACTTGATGCCTTGCTGCTCCATCAGTTTGTTGAGACGGCTGGAGACCAGATACTGCTTGTTTTCACCGAGCAAAATGCCACAGGCTTTTTCCAGGAACACCCGGAACTGTTCGAAATCCAAATTACCCGTAGACAATGCTGCCGCCTCTAAAATCGTGTTGACTGCCGGGGGCCGAACGCCCCTAGCTGATGTCTGCTGCTCTGATCCGGTCGACTACCCGGGATGCCAGGTCATCAGGACGGAATTTGGCCAGGAAGTCATCGGCACCGACTTTCCTGACCATCGCCTGATTGAACACACCCGACAACGAAGTATGCAGGATGATATGAAGCTTTTGCATGCGAGGGTCGTTGCGGATCTCGGCCGTGAGGGTGTATCCGTCCATTTCCGGCATCTCGATGTCGGAAATCATCATCAGGAACTCCTCCTCCGGCTTCTTGCCCTCGTCGACCAGTTTGCGCAGGTAATCCAGCGCTTGCCGACCGTCGTTCAACGCCACCACTTCAACACCGACCGTTTGCAGGCAACGGGTCACCTGCTTGCGCGCCACCGACGAGTCATCGACCGTCAGCACGCGCAAGGAGAGCGCCTTGTGCTGGGTCTCGACATCCACCACCCCGGCGGAAATCGCTTCCGGAGTGGGGGCCACTTCCGCCAGTACTTTCTCAACGTCGATGATTTCCACCAGCTGGTTGTCGACCCGCGTCACCGCCGTCAGGTAGTGATCACGACCGGTGCCCTTGGGTGGCGGATGAATCTCCTCCCAGTTCATGTTGACGATGCGTTCCACCGAGCGCACCAGGAACCCCTGGGTCTTGGTGTTGTACTCCGTGATGATCACGAAGGGGTTGTTCTTGTCCTTCAAGCCACCGGAACCGGTCGCCATCGCCAGATCAAGGATCGGAATGGTCGCCCCCCGAATATTCGCCACGCCACACACGACAGGACTGGACTTGGGCATCAGCGTCAGTTTGGGGCATTGCAGCACCTCCCGCACCTTGAACACGTTGATCCCATACAGCTGCTGGCCGTCGAGACGGAACAACAGCAACTCAAGGCGATTCTGCCCCACCAGTTGCGTGCGCTGGTTTACCGAATCCATTACACCAGCCATGCCTGACTCCTACGCCAACGCTAAGTGTTGTTGCGACGCGCCTTCATCACTAAACGGCACGGCGCTTGCTTTTTATCTTTCATGAACACACAACCGACATTATTCCGACACCTGACCACCCGCTGCCGCCAATGGCTGGGGGTGTTGTCGGCTGTCTGCCTGTTCAACGCTGGCAGCCCTGCCCTTGCTGACGCGGTTACCTTGCCTGACATGCTTATCGGCGTCACCCAGGGCTTTCTTGAATTCACCGTAGAGGACTATCTGGCGACCAGTCAAACCCAGGGTCGCTATGAAATCCAGGTCAACCCGCTCGATCCACGCCTGCGCATGCCGATGTGCGACAAGGAATTGACAGCCACGCTGGAGAGTCCGGCCAAGCCTTTGGGCCGTGTAACGGTCAAGGTTCGCTGTGAGGGAGCATCGCCCTGGACAGTCTTCGTGCCCGCTCAAGTACGCCTGTTTCGCGAGGTCGTCACGACCACACGGCCACTGCGCCGCGCAGGCATTGTCGAGCCACAGGACGTCGCGCTACGTGAGCGCGATATCAGCCTGCTCAACCAGGGTTACCTGACTGCCGTGGACCAGGCCATCGGGCAACGACTTACCCGACCAATGGTCAACGATCAGGTCATCAGCCTGGTGCACATCGAACAGGCGGAAGTGATACGCAAGGGCGACCAGGTGGTGATTACTGCCCGCAGTGGTACGCTCAGCGTACGAATGCCCGGCGAGGCACTGGCCGGTGGCGGCCTGAGCGAACAGATTCGGGTCAAGAACCTCAATTCCAAGCGGGTCATCAAGGCGCAAGTCATCGCGCCAGGCCAAGTGGAAGTGTCCATGTAGGGCTTACTGCAGGTGAAGATGTGGCGCCGGCCTCGGCGGTTCCCTAAACTGTGTGCAGGCACGGCAAGCGCTGGCGCGCGCAAGCTCATTTGATAATTGAGCCTAAAGTTTTTCAGGGAATGGCCGAAAACATGGCAAGCGTCCAAATTCCCAGAGGTTTTTTACCATGGTCATCGATTTCAGCCGTTTGAACAGCTCCCCGTCACTCACGGGCAGTACACGTACCAGCGCCGCCAGGGAAACTGCCGAAGCCGGCAAGCCTGCCGAGCCCACCTCCCCGGCCGAACAGGCCAGTTCCGTCAAAAGCGGGGAATCGGTACATCTGAGCAATGAGGCACAACAGTTGCAGAAGATCTCCGATACGCTGCGCGATCAGCCTGTCGTCGACAAATCTCGCGTGGCCGAGCTGAAAGCAGCCATCGCCGATGGCAGCTATAAAGTCGACAGCAACCGTGTAGCCAGCAAACTGCTCAACTTCGAAGCCCAGCGCTAGGCCTCGGCCCGCGCCAGGCTTTTGGACGCTTAAACCCCAAGGCCAGCCATGCACGACACTAATTTACTGCAACTGATCACCGACGACCTTGCTCCAGCGCAACACTTGCTGGAGTTACTGCGCACCGAGTCCCTCGCCTTGCATGGCCGCGACATGCCGTTGCTGGAAGATGTTCTGGCGCGCAAGCAGGCAATGATCATCCAGCTCGAACAGCATGGCCGTAAACGCAGTGAAATTCTTGCCAGCCTCAACCTGCCCGCCAACCGCAGCGGGCTGGAGCAACTGGCCAGTCAATCGAGCGTTGGTCAAGCGTTGCTGGCACAAAGCGATGTACTGACCGACCTTCTGGCTCAATGCCACGCCGCCAACGCCGACAATGGACAGTCGATCCAGGTACAGCAGGCCGCCACGGCCACCCAGCTGAGAATCCTTAATGGCGGTGAACAACCCGCGCTTTATGACGCCAGCGGATCATTCTCCAGGCTTGTGAAACCACGCCCGCTCAGTCAGGCTTAAGCCTGTCGATAAGCACGCTCTATCAAGACGCGAAACATGCTGGCAAAATGCCGCTTGCCGTAGTCAAAATTTGTCTGGAGATTGATTAACCGTGTCCAATGCCTTAAATGCGGAAGATGCTCCGCAGCCACCCAAGGTGCTCAGCACGCCTCTGGAAATCTCCAGCAATTTGCGCCAGCTGCTAGACAGCCATGACCCGTTGATCATCACGTTCCACGAGCGCAGCCAGCGCTTCCAGAGCTATCTGGTGGACCTTGATCGTGAACGCAACATGATTGCCCTGGACGAAATGATTCCCCGCGATGGCGAACGCTTCCTGCTGGCCGGCGAACCCTTCAAGGTCGAAGGTTTTCATGAAGGCGTGCGCATCGCGTGGGAAAGCAATGGCCCGCTGACCATCGACGAATCCAACGGCAGCCGCTGCTACCGCGGCACCCTGCCCGATGAAGTCGTCTACCACCAGCGCCGCAATGCATTCCGTGCTGCCTTGAAACTGGCCCAACTGGTCAACGTCAATCTGGACGGTGAAAAACTCAAAGCATCGATCAGTGGCAAGCTGCTGGACATCTCCGCCACTGGCTGCAAGTTGCGCTTCGATGGCGACATCACCGGCAGCCTGCAACTGGGTCAGGTTTACGACCGTTTCAATGCCGATCTACCCTTCGGCAAAATGACGGCACCGGTCGAACTGCGCTACCTGCACTTCGAAGAAAAGATCTCCACCACCTTCGCCGGCGTTCGCTTCCACAACATGAGCGGGCTGGTGCAACGTCAGGTCGAGCGGTTCGTCTACCAGCTGCAACGCGAAGCGCGGCGCTTCGACAAAGACGACTTCTGAGATGAGGTCTCAAGCAAAAACGGGCAGCCCCTTGCGGTGACTGCCCGTTTTTTTTGCCTGAATGTCAGGGCCTGGCTTCGGTAAAACTCTGCTCCCTGCCCGAATCCGGTTCTTGCGGGGGGTGATCGGTTTCTGGTTCTGGTTCCGGACTCGGCTCGGAAGGTAGCGGATTCTGCATCTGATCCTGCACCACCTGCTCGTCCACCCGCGGGTCAAGCGCCGCCACCAGTGGCGAACTCGACATACTGTCCGGCATGGCGACGTGATGCAGCGGCGCATCATCCACCTGGTGCAGGTTGGTTACCGCTTTCGGACGAATTCGCCAAACCAGCACCAACGCAAAGAAACTGAAAAACGCGTAGAGCATCTGGCTGCCGAACAACTTCATCAGCACACCCGCCACCAGCGGCCCGATGCTGGCACCAACGCCATAGGTCACCAGCAACATCGCTGTCAGCGATACCCGTCGATCCCCCTCGACATGGTCATTTGAGAAAGCCACAGCCAACGGGTACAGGCAGAACTGGACCAACGAGCAGAGGAACCCGGCAATGAACAGGACTTCCAGTGGCACCCGCTCCATGATCGCCAGCGGCAAGGCCGCCAACGCCAGGCTGAACGCAAAACAGCGAATCAACAGCGCCCGGTCATAGCGATCGGACAACCACCCCAACGGCCACTGAACCAGCAACCCGGCAAAAATGCAGCTCCCCATGAACAGGCCGACCTGCTCCGTGGACAACCCTTGCTGGGACGCGTACAGCGGCGCCAGACCGTAGAACGAGCCGACAATCAGGCCTGCCCCCAGGACGGTACTCAATGACTGTGGCACGCGTTTGATAAAGAACCGAGGCTCCATCGGCGCGGGATGCAAGGGCGCCGGGTGAATCCGTCGGGTCAGGGCCACCGGCACCAGGCAGAGGGTGAAACAGAGGGCCACCAGCATCAGCAGCTCCAACCCCAGCCCCGGATGCATGACCAGAATCAACTGACCCAGCACCAACCCCAGGTAGGAAGCGATCATGTATCCGCTGAACACCAGCCCGCGCTGTTTGGCATCGGCCTGCTCATTCAGCCAGCTCTCGATGACCATGTACTGGCACATCATGCCAAGGCCGACGATCACACGCAGGAACAACCAGGCAGGCAACCAGTTCACCAGGCCATGGCCCAGCACCGCTGCGCCGACGATACCGGCACAGGCCGAGTAGGCTCGAATATGCCCGACCCGAGCAATCAGCCGATGGCCGATCTTGCCGCCCAGTACCAGGCCAAAATAGTTGGCAGCCATCAACGCACCGACCCACAGGCTGTCGACATGATCGGCAGCCAGGCGCAACGCCAGGTAAGTACTCAACAGGCCCGAGCCGATCAACATCATCAGCGAAGCGAAATAAAGCGCTCGAAAGGATTTCCAGATTTGGCGCAACGAGCGGCTCCTTGCAGTGGGGGTGACGGGCTATTCAAACGATAGCCCGGTGTCGACATTTCGTCAGGCCTGGGCGGCCAGGACACGCCGCTCCCAGGGAGTAATTTCATCAAGGAAACTGGTCAATTCCAAGGTCTTCGAAGCGATGTAGCCTTCGATGAACTCCTTGCCGAACAGTTCCATTGCCAACTGGCTACGTTTCAGACGTTCCAGCGCTGCATGCAAGGTACAGGGCAATGAAAGTTTATCCGGCACCTGGAACTCACCCTGTACCGGTTCGTCGGGTTCCAGTTGGTGTTCGATACCATACAGCCCGGACGCCAGGCTCGCTGCAATCGCCAGGTAGGGGTTAGCGTCAGCCCCCGGCAATCGGTTCTCAACCCGACGAGCGAACGGCAAACTGGCGGGGATGCGCAAACCGGCTGCCCGGTTGTCATGGGACCAGCAGGCATTATTCGGCGATGCAAAGGGATGGCACAAGCGCTGATACGAATTCACGTTCGGTGCAAACAGCGCGGTGAAATCCGCCATGCCCGCTTGTTGGCCGCCGATGAAATGGCGGAAGGTCGCGCTTGGTTGACCGGCCTCGTCGCTGAAGACGTTCCGCCCCGTGCCGATCTCGACGATGCTCTGGTGAACGTGCATCGAACTGCCTGGTGTGTGCGCCAATGGCTTGGCCATGCAAACCACGATCAGGCCGTGCTTGAGCGCGACTTCCTTGAGCAGATGCTTGAACAGAAAAGTCTGATCGGCCAGCAGCAAAGGATCGCCGTGCAGCAGGTTGATTTCGAACTGGCTGACGCCCATCTCGTGCATGAAGGTATCGCGCGGCAGGCCCATCGCCGCCATGCATTCATAGACCTCGCGGAAGAACGGCCGCAGGCCGTTGTTGGAGCTGACACTGAACGCCGAGTGACCGTCCTCGCGACGACCATCCAGGCCAGTCGGTGGCTGGAAGGGCTGGGCAGAATCGGTATTGGGCGCGAAGACGAAAAACTCAAGCTCGGTGGCCACCACCGGCGCCAGGCCAATGGCCGCGTAACGCGCGATGACCGTCTTGAGCTGGCCGCGGGTCGACAGGCTGGAAGTTTCGCCCGTCAATTCATCCGCATCGCAGATAGCCAGTGCCCGAGGTTGCTGACTCCAGGGCAAGCGGTGGATCTGCGCCGGATCAGGGACCAGCGCGAGGTCGCCGTCATCACAACCGTAAAAGCGTGCCGGCGGATATCCGCCCATGATGCATTGCAGCATCACTCCCCGCGCCATCTGCAGGCGGCGCCCCTCGAGGAAGCCCTCGGCAGTCATCACTTTGCCCCGAGGTACGCCATTCAAATCCGGCGTGACGCATTCGATCTCATCAATGCCCGTCAATCGCTGCGCGAGTGAACCCTGGCCATCGGTTGTCATGACGCAATCCTTGTTTTTATACGAGCCGCGAGCGGCAACTCGTACAAAATAGGCTCCGCGTGTTCAGAATATCAAGCACGATGCACAAATATGTGAGTTCCATTGTTTCAAGGAAGATAAAGCTTGAAGAGCCCCCCGCCCAACGGCCCGCCATTGCTGATTTCCGTGCGCCCGCCTACGCCGTTACGTTGATGCAGTGCCGCAATCCGACCGGCGAAGTACAGCCCAAGGCCAGTGCTGCCAGTGCTGTGGTTGATACCCTGCACGTACTCGGCCTGGCGCTCGATCATCTGCGGTGGATAACCGTCACCATCGTCGTTGATGGTCAAGACCAGCTGCCCGGATTCGTCGCTGGCGCTGATCAACACCGCGTGACGGGCATAACGGATCGCATTGTTGATGCTGTTGGCCAGTACCGAAGCGATCAGCTCACGGTCGAAGAAACCCAGGGGGCTCAAGGGATCGACTTCAAACGTGGCGGCAATACCGCGGCTGGCGAATACGTCTTGATGACACGCCAGTTGCGCTTCGATGAAGTCGTCCAGTTCGTGGTAAGCGGGCTGCAGGGGCATCTGGTTGACACCCAGTTTGTACAGGCCCAGCAACTGCACCAGCATCCCATTGAGGTGCGCGAACTCGAATTCGATCACACCCTGTTCCGGGGTGTGGCGCGCAGACGCCGGCAAATCCGCCAGGCATTGGCTGTGGGCCTGCATCAACATCGCCAGCGAGTTCTTCATGTCGTGTACGGTGGATGCAATCACCGTCGAGAAATCCAGTGCCTGTTGGTGCTCGTTCATTCGCCAAATGCCTTGTTCTTGAGCTTTTGATAACGCGCAAAACGCGAGTCGGTGTCTGGCATCAAGCCGACCATTTTCAGGCAGGCCCGACATTCCACCATTTCCTGCGAAGGAACATTGGTATCGGTGCCATGCAGCAACGACTGTGCGAGGTTCAGCGCGATACTGATGTTCTTGGGCTGCAGCGCCAGGGCCTTGCGGAAAATACCCCGGGCCTGCACCAGGTCACCGGTCTTGTACACGCGCACGCCCTGCCGATTGAGATCCGCTGCTACATTGCCGGAGTTGAGGATGTTCGGATCATCGGTCAACTTTGCAATGCCCTTCATCACCGCAGGATCATCGCCGTAAATCTCCGCGCAGTTTTTCAACATCGAAGCGCCCGCACTGGCCTGACCCAGCATCTGCAATTGCTTGGCCACCAACAGCGCCGCTTCGGCGCTCATGAACTGCTCCATGCCATCGAGCCGCATAATGGCTTGCTCGGTCAGTTTTTCCGCCGTTTCGGCGTCGTTGATCAGCAGACTGGTCGCCTTCATCAATCGCGCCCTGATTTGCAGACCGGGATCGGATGGGTTGTCCTTGGCCACCGCACTCAAGGTCGTGTTGATTTCCAGGCGAGTGCGGGTATCCAGGCCTTTTTCACTGCCCTTGCTGATCAAGGCGTGAGCCAGTCCAAGGTTGCTTTCGGCATCCTTGAAACGTGACTGGGCACCTTGGGCAACAGCCTGGCGGTAGGCTTTGGACGCGGTGTCAAAATCTTCATTGGTCATTGCCAATTTGCCCAGTTGTGCTTGTCTGCGCACCGCCAGTGGCGACAAGCGAATTGCCTCCTCCAGGACGCGCTGGGCAGCCTTGTTATCCCCTTCGGCAACCAGTACCTCTGCCATGCCATCGTAGAGTGCCGGCATCATCGGGAACACTTTCAGCGCTTTTTCGTAGACGCCTTTTGCCTGGCTGACCTGACCCCGCTTGAACAGCAACTTGCCCAGCCCGGCAAATGCCCACGGTAAGGGTCGATCGGCAATGATGCTGTCGTAGAGACGCTCCAGTACTTCGTTCTGATTGAGGTCGCGCAGAGCATCGGCGCGGTAGCGCAAGCACAGCGGCGAATAGCGGATGTCCTGTTTGCACAAGGCTATGCACGCATTGAGCACTTCAACCGGCTTACCCCGGTCGAGGGCCTGCAATATTGGCTTGAGCAACGTCTTGCGCTGCACCAGTCGCTCCAGGCGTTGGGCCAGACCGGAACGGTTGAAGGGCTTGGTCAGGTAGGCATCGGGCTCGTGCTCCAGGGCGCTGAGCACCATGGCCTGGCTGGTTTCAGCGGTGACCATCACGAATACACTTTCATGGCTGATCAGCTTGTCGATCATCAGGTCTTCGAGCACCTGCTGACCGTTCTTCTTGCCATCTCCCAGGTGGAAATCCTGCAGGATGAAATCGTAGGATTTCTGCGAGCACATCTTCAGCGCTTGCTCGCCAGTGTCGGCCGTGTCCACATCCTTGACACCCAACTCCCGCAGCATCGACCTGACCGAACTGCGGAAATCCGAGAAATCATCGACGATCAGAAAACTCTTTTGGTGATACGACAGCATCGAAGATTTCCAGGCAATTTAAGAAGAAGAACCGAAAGGCGAATGCACGAACAAGATCAGCTTCACTGCCTTTACGGCGCGCAGATGATAGCGGTTAGCCATCAGCCATCAGCCATCAGCCATCAAGGGATTTCTCTGGAAACCGTGATGACTGTTGAGGGCTGCGAGAAGTAAAGATCGCTGCGACCTTATGGGTTATCGGCCAGCAATAGCGTTCTCTTGAAGCGAGGGGAGTGGAATTATTTGCTTCATTGTAGGAGCGAGCATGCTCCGGGCGACGTTCCGACGATGAACCCGAGAACACCGCGGGCTGCCAGGCATCCCGCGTAATCGTTGAC
>NZ_AKJF01000014.1 GCF_000282475.1 Pseudomonas sp. GM78 | reverse complement strand
CCTGCTGCTGCCCCGGCACCGGCTGCCGCTGCTGCGAGCGCTCCGGCGCCAGCCGCTGCTGCTCCTGCTGCCGCCGCACCTGCAGCTGCCGCTCCGGTTGCTGCTCCGGCCAAGCCTGGCGCCAAGGTTCATGCAGGCCCGGCCGTACGCCAACTGGCCCGTGAATTCGGCGTCGAGTTGAGCGCGGTCGGCGCTAGCGGTCCGCACGGCCGCATCCTGAAGGAAGACGTGCAGGTTTACGTCAAGGCCATGATGCAGAAGGCCAAGGAAGCACCGGCCGCTGCTGCTGGCGCAACCGGTGGCGCGGGCATCCCGCCGATTCCGGTCGTGGACTTCAGCCGCTTCGGCGAAATCGAAGAAGTGCCGATGACCCGCCTGATGCAGGTCGGCGCCGCCAACCTGCACCGCAGCTGGCTGAACGTGCCGCACGTGACGCAATTCGACTCGGCGGATATCACCGAGCTGGAAGCGTTCCGTAACGCGCAGAAAGCCGTCGCAGAGAAGGCCGGCGTCAAGCTGACCATCCTGCCGTTGCTGCTCAAGTCCTGCGCACACCTGCTCAAGGAACTGTCGGACTTCAACAGCTCGCTGGCGCCAAGCGGTAAAGCGATCATCCGCAAGAAATACGTGAACATCGGCTTCGCCGTCGACACCCCGGATGGCCTGCTGGTACCGGTCATCAAGAACGTCGACCAGAAGAGCCTGCTGCAACTGGCCGCCGAGGCCGCTTCCCTGGCTGAAAAAGCCCGGACCAAGAAGCTCTCGTCGGATGAGATGCAAGGCGCCTGCTTCACCATTTCCAGCCTCGGCCACATTGGCGGCACCGGCTTCACGCCGATCGTCAACGCGCCGGAAGTGGCGATCCTCGGTGTTTCCAAGGCAACCATCCAGCCAGTCTGGGACGGTAAAGCCTTCCAGCCGAAACTGATGCTGCCACTGTCGCTGTCCTACGATCACCGTGTGATCAACGGCGCCGCTGCTGCACGCTTCACCAAGCGTCTGAGCGACCTGCTGGCGGACATCCGCACCATCCTGCTGTAACACCGGCCGGCCCTCCTTCGCGGGAGGGCCTGTCGCGTTTCACGTTTTCCGAGCGCCACGCTCGTACCTCAACCCCGCCAATTTGGCGGGGCTTTTTTTTGCCCGCCGTTTTTTACCTCAATAGATAACTTCCTACATTTGTGGCTGATATCCCCCACAAGTCGAATCCATTTCAACCCGGTATTTTTCAAGGCCAAATAACTAGCCTTGGCTGCAAGGCCATTTAAAGCCGATTGATTAAAAACCGAATGGATTCGAATATGTTCAAACCCACTGTCGGGCCAATTATTGGCCACACCACAACTAACCATGCACGTATTTTTTTACGTGGAGATTCAAGTAAAGATACCCATGCATTCGCCGGCATTCGCTATCGGCGTCTTGGAGATGAACACTGGTCAAACGGAGTTTTCGCTGAACTCGAAAAAGCCCGCGACATGTCCGCTGTCCTGGTTCTCAACGACCTGGCTGCCGACACCGTGCATGAATATCAGGCAGGCTGGTTCAGCGCGACGCAGCCTGTGGGCCCTGCCGAGGCAATGCGGGAACTGCCCTTGAAATGGCCAGGGAAGATCCATAGCCTGCGTACCCGTTCGAATCAAACCGGAAAGCCTAGAGCCTACGTCGTGGGCTCTTGCCGCTATCTACGCCTCACCGCAGGCATTGCCGCCGAACCGCATCTGGGTGACAGGATGTTCGCGACAATAGCAACACTGGCCGAGCAGGCCGAACCACCTGTCAGCGCCATGCTGATGACTGGGGATCAGATCTACGTCGATGATCTGAACTTCATCGCCCCGGACCGCGAACTCAAGGATATTCTTCTCAAGTATCGCGTGGCCTTTTCCCAGCCAAACATTGCAAAGTTAATGTCGGCCCTGCCAACTTATATGATCCTCGATGACCATGAGATCGAAGACAATTGGCCAGCCAACAAAAACAAGTCCGATGACTTTCTATATGCCAATGCGCTAAACGCCTATGAGGTGTACCAGGCCAGCCATGGCCCGGCGCACGAACTCTGCCATGACGGGCAAGTCGACAGGAAGCTGGACAAATACTGGTACCTGTTCACCGACGGCGATATCGAGTGGTTCGTTACCGACAGCCGGACCCGACGCAATCTGGCAGCCAGCGACCGACGCATCCTCGATATCGAACAGGAACAGGCCTTGTGTGCATGGCTGATCAACAGTTCGGCCCGGGTTAAATTCGTGGTCACCAGCGTCATGTTCTACCCCGACAGCAAACGCCAGGGCGATGACGCCTGGCAAGGCTTTCCCGAACAGCGACTACGGCTGCTGGAAACCATTCGTTCCCACGGCATCAGGAATGTCTTCTTCATATCCGGCGATGTCCACGGCTCCCTGACCAGCCGCTTGACCCACAGCGCAGACCCGGACTTCGAAATCCACACCATCGTCTCGTCGCCGCTGTGCAACAGCCGACTGCTGCCCTACGCCAAGGCCTCCACCTTCATCCTCGATCAGCCCTTGGCCCGCACGGCTGCTGGCGATTATCGACACGAACTGACGAGCGAGGTGATCAGCCAGGACAACTTCGCACACCTGATTGTCGATTCCGGACAGGTCCAGGTGCGTTATCACGATCGGGAGGGCAACCTGCTGCAATCGATCAATATAAAACTGCGAGAGGGCTTACGTTAGGTAAAACAGCATTACTTTTTGCAGTTAACTGGAGAAAACTTCACTGCTGCCGACATATTCTTATAGCACTTGGCCTTCATGTCTCTTGTCAGTCAGTGTCGCAATGATGCAACCTTGCCGCAGGCAACAGTAAAGAGGGCGAGAGCCCGGCGCGATCAGCATATTCGAAGCGAGTTTCCCTCCATGAAAAGCCAACCCGATGCCGCCAGCCGTATGGTGGCCGAGGTAGTGACGCAGTTGCCTGTGCCCTCGCGGCTCGGCATGCTGCGTTTCGAACGGCTGAACGAACCAAGCTGGGCCCTGCTGTTTCTCGATCCCAATTGTGAGCGCCAGTTCGGCCTGCCGGCCGTGGAACTGTGCGCCCTGGTCGGCTCGCCCTACGCCAGCCTGATGGAGCCGCAAGCACGCTATCAACTGCATGATGCGATTCAGGCGCAGTTGAGCGAGAGCCCCCATTATCTGATCCGCTACACCCTGCACACTGCCTCTGGTTCACTGAGCCTGCTGGAACTGGGCGAAGCCTACAAACAGCACAATCGACACCTGCTGCGCGGTTACCTGTTGGTCGTCGACGGCCTGTTCGAGAATGACCCGCTGCTGCCGGCGCTGGATCTCGAAACCCAGAACTCGCGCCTGCAAATCGCCCTGGAGCTCAATCAGCGCGCCCAGCAGGAACAACTGCAGCATCTGGAACGGGTGCGTGCCCAGCAGGACCTGATCCTGCTGCTGACCCGCCAGCGCTACAGCAGCAACAATTCCCTGCAGGAAGCCGCCGAACTGATCACGCGCAGCGCCTGCGAGATTTACCAGATCGACTGCGCCAGCCTGTGGCACCTGGAAGGCTCGATGCTGGCGCCCATCTCGGCCTACCACCGCTCAACCCAGGAATACCTGCTGCCGGCACCGATCGACGCCAGCGTGTTCCCCGATTATCTCGACGCCCTGCATACCGGCCGTGCCATCGATGCCCACAACGCCATGCGCGACCCACGCACCCGGGAAATGGCCGAAAGCCTGCGCCCGCGCGATGTCAACGCGATGCTCGATGCCAGCATTCGCGTCGACGGCCAGGTGGTCGGTGTGTTGTGCCTGGAACAAACCGGGGCGACCCGCGCCTGGGAGCAGGACGAAATCGCCTTCGCCGGCGAGCTGGCGGATCAATTCGCCCAGGTCATCAGCAATCACAATCGGCGCACCGCCACCAGCGCCCTGCATCTGTTCCAGCGTGCGGTGGAGCAAAGCGCCAACGCCTTTTTGCTGGTCAATTGCGATGGCATCGTGGAGTACGTCAACCCCAGCTTCACGGCGATCACCCAGTACACCACGGAAGAAGTTCACGGCCAGCGCCTGGCGCAACTGCCAGCGCTGGAGAACCTCAGTGAACTGCTGTTCGACGCGCCCTCCGCGTTGGCCAAGAGCAACAGTTGGCAGGGCGAGTTCAAGAGTCGTCGCAAAAACCTCGAACCCTACTGGGGCCAACTGTCGATCTCCAAGGTCTATGGCGACAACCGCGAGTTGACCCATTACATCGGCATCTACGAAGACATCACGCAGACCAAGCTCGCCCAGCAACGCATCGAGCGCCTGGCCTACACCGATAACCTGACCAACCTCGGCAATCGCCCGGCCTTCATCCGCAACCTCGATGAACGCTTCGCCCGCGACAGCGACGCGCCGATCAGCCTGTTGCTGGTGGACATCGACAACTTCAAGCGGATCAACGACAGCCTTGGCCACCAGACCGGTGACAAGCTGCTGATCAGCCTGGCCCGGCGCCTGCGCAACAGCCTCAACCCGGGTGGCAGCCTGGCGCGGTTTGCCAGCAACGAGTTCGCGGTGTTGCTGGACAACACGGGTCTTGAACTCGGGCAGCAGGTTGCCAACCAGTTGCTCGCGACCCTCGACAAACCGATGTTCGTCGACAACCAGCTGATCAGCGTGACCGGCTCGGTCGGCCTGGCCTGTGCCCCCTTGCATGGGCGCGACCCGCAAACCTTGATGCGTAACGCCGGGCTCGCCCTGCACAAGGCCAAGGCCAATGGCAAACATCAGGTGCAGGTCTTCACCGAAGCCTTGAACGCCGAGGCCAGCTACAAGCTGTTCGTCGAGAACAACCTGCGCCGCGCCCTGACCCAGAACGAACTGGACGTGTTCTACCAACCCAAGCTCTGCCTGCGCAGCGGGCGCTTGCTGGGCATGGAAGCGCTGCTGCGCTGGAATCACCCGGAAAAAGGCATGATCCGCCCGGACCAGTTCATCAGTGTCGCGGAAGAAACCGGTCTGATCATTCCGATCGGCAAATGGATCGCCCGCCAGGCCTGCCGCATGAGCAAAGCACTGACCGCCGCCGGCCTGGGCAACCTGCAGGTGGCAATCAACCTGTCACCCAAGCAGTTCTCCGACCCGGACCTGGTGGCGTCCATCGCCAACATCCTCAAGGAGGAAGCGCTGCCGGCGCGCCTGCTGGAGCTGGAGCTGACCGAAGGCCTGCTGCTGGAAGCCACCGAAGACACTCACCTGCAGCTCGACCAACTCAAGCGCCTGGGCCTGACCTTGGCGATGGACGACTTCGGCACCGGTTACTCGTCGCTCAGCTACTTGAAAAAATTCCCCATCGACATCATCAAGATCGATCGAAGCTTCATTCACGAAATCCCGGATAACCAGGACGACATGGAAATCACCTCCGCGGTGATCGCCATGGCCCACAATCTGAAACTCAAGGTCGTGGCCGAAGGCATCGAGACGGCCGAGCAACTGGCCTTCCTGCGCCGCCACCGTTGCGACGTTGGCCAGGGCTACCTGTTCGACCAACCGATCCCGGGCCTGGACCTGATCGACAAGCTCAAACGCTACCCGCGCGGCCCGATCGCCTGACAGCGAGCCAACACTCGGGCAAACTGCATCTCTGATTATTCCAACGACTGAGAGGACTGACGATGGTTCTGCGCTCGGAAATTCTGGTGAACAAAAACGTGCTCCCTACTAAAGAACAAGCTTTGCCTGGCCGCGAAACCCCAATGACCGTGCCGGAAAAACACTTCGTCCACGACGCCCCGCTGCTGGGCCCATTCTCGATGGACGTGGATTTCGCGATCTTCGGCCTTGGCTGCTTCTGGGGCGCGGAACGCAGGTTCTGGCAGCGTGAAGGCGTGGTCAGCACGGCCGTGGGTTACGCGGGCGGCTACACCCCGAACCCGACTTACGAAGAAGTCTGCTCTGGCTTGACCGGCCACAGCGAAGTCGTGCTGGTGGTCTACGAACCGGCAAAGGTCAGCTACGAAGAGCTGCTGAAAATGTTCTGGGAACTGCACAACCCGACCCAGGGCATGCGCCAGGGCAATGACCTGGGCACTCAGTACCGCTCGGTGATCTACGCCACCAACCCGTCCCAATTGGAAGCCGCGAAAAAAAGCGCGCAGGTGTTCCAGGTCGAACTGACCAAGGCCGGCAAGGGCATCATCACCACCGAAATCGACGAAGCGCCGACGTTCTTCTTCGCCGAGGCGTACCACCAGCAGTACCTGGCGAAAAACCCGGAAGGCTATTGCGGGATTGGCGGTACCGGCGTGACCTGCCCTATTTAACCGTCTAAAGCAAAAGATCGCAGCCTG
>NZ_AKJF01000013.1 GCF_000282475.1 Pseudomonas sp. GM78 | reverse complement strand
GGCTGGTCCAGCCAGTCGAAGCAACGGCGCTGGATCTCGTCGGCCAGCCAGCCGCCATAGGAAGTGCCGACCGCACCCTGCTCGACGATGAGCACGTTGTTGGTCTTGCGAATGCTGGACTCAATGGTGTCCCAGTCGAGACTGGCACGGTCGAGCCAGCGCAGGTCGATCACTTCGGCGTCGATGCCACTCTGCTCCACGGCCTCCAGCGAATGGGCGACCATCGACAGGTACGTCAGCACCGTCACCTCACCGCCACTGCGGCGCACGGCTGCTTTACCGAACGGAATCTGGTAATCCAGATCCTCGCTGGGCACCAGGCCGGAGGTGGCATACAAGTCCACGTGCTCGATCACCAGAACCGGGTCTTTGAGGGCCAGCGCCGCGTTCATCAGGCCGATGTAATCGAATGGGGTGGACGCGGCAACGATGCGCCAGCCCGGACTGGTGGCGAAGATGCCCGCCGGGTCCATCGAGTGCTGCGAACCGTAGCCTGTGCCCATCGCAACCTTGGTGCGCAAGACGAAAGGAACCTCGATATCGCCGCCGAACATGTGACGCGCCTTGCCGATCTGGTTGAAGATCTGGTCGGCCGCGACCCACATGAAATCGGGATACATGAACTCCACTACCGGCAGATAGCGGCCATCCATCGCCAGGCCGCCGCCCAAACCGGCGAAGGCGTTTTCGCTGATCGGCGTACCGAGCACGCGATCGGGAAAACGTTCTTTCAAGCCGCGAGTGGCGCCGTTGGTGCCACCCTTGAGCCGATGGATATCCTCACCCATCACCACCACGCGCGGGTCGGTTTCCATTCGGCGGGCCATCACATCGGCGACTGCGTCGATGAACTTGCGCGGTTGCAATGTGCCGCTGAAGCTTGCCTCTTCGGCGGTACGGGCGCCTCGCAGTTCGGCAAGATCGCCGCGTACGCCAACGTTGCAGAAATCCGTGCCAGGCCAGAGTTCGGCACGGACACGGCGCTTTCCGGACTTGCCGGCAGGGTCTGCTTCGGTGAGCGCCGCCGCGGCACGCTGCATGGCTGCCTGGGCACGTTCGCGCAATTCGCTGATCCCCTGTGCGTCGATCAGTCCAAGCGCCTGCATGCGTCTAACCAGGTTGTCGATCGGGTCGCGCTCACGCCATGTCTGTTCCTCTTCCTTGCTGCGGTAGCCGAACGCACTGCCGGGAAACGCACCGTTCTGATGGAAGAAGCGGTACACGTCGGCTTCGATAATGGTCGGCCCCTTGCCAGCTCGCATGTGCGCCAGCGCTTCCTGCATCGCCAGATACACCGCCAGCGAGTCCATGCCATCGACGCGCCAGCTGGGTATGTTGAAGGCGGCTCCGCGTGCGGACAGGCGCGGTTCAGCTGTCGCCTCCTCGACCGTCGTCGATACCGCATAGCGGTTGTTTTCGATGAAGAAACACATCGGCAACTGCCAGGCAGCCGCCAGGTTCATGGTTTCCAGAACTGAGCCAATGTTGATGGCGCCGTCGCCGAAGTAGCTCACCGCCACGGCATCGGTACCCGCATGCTTGTGCGCCCAGGCTGCACCGGCTGCCAGTGGCACGCCGCCGCCGACGATTGCGTTGGTACCCAGCACGCCAGCGTCCTCCCAACGAAGGTGCATGGAGCCGCCGCGGCCATGGCAGAAGCCTTGTGCCAGGCCAAGAATCTCGGCCAGGGTGCGCTGCAAGAGGCTTTCGACTTCCGCCGTCAGCGGAGCCTTCGGATCGATGCCGTTCGGGTTGAGGTAGCCGAGGGCCTTGGACAGGAACTGATGATGACCACGGTGCGAGCCGTTGATCTGGTCAACGCCCGTCAGCGCCACGATCGAGCCGGCCGCGCCGCCCTCCTGGCCGACGCTCGAATGCGCGGGGCCATGCACCAGCCCTTCTGCGGCGAGTTCCAGCACGGACTCTTCAAAGGCGCGGATCAACTGTAAATGGGCCATCAGCGTGCCCAGCACGGCGGGATCGGCGTCCTTCCAGTCCTGTTCGGTGGTGCGCAGCTCCACCCATGGAGCGGCGGGCGACAGCGCAATATGTTCTGACATAGTGTCGATCTCTGAAATAGGGGTCAGATGTAGCCGTAGGCCGTCCAGCCACCGTCGACGACGAGAGCCTGGCCATTGATGAATGCAGCGCCGTCGGCCGCGAGAAACAAGGCAACGCCGGCAATTTCTTCCGGCTGCGCCAGGCGACCTGATGGCGTGCGCGCGGTGAGTGCGTCGAGGTCCATACGCCCCTCGCTCACCAACTTGTCGATCAATGCCGTCTGCACATAGCCGGGCGCGATTGCGTTGACGCGGATGTTGGATTGGGCCCATTCGATGGCGAGCACTTTGGTCAACATGACCACCGCAGCCTTGCTGGCGCAGTACGCGGCACGCTGAGGTGCAGCGGTCAGGCCGTACATCGACGCGGTGTTGAGGATGACGCCGCCACCCTGATCCACCATGCGCCGCGCCGCCGCCTGGGCGCAGTAGAAGACGCCGTTGAGATTGATGTTGATCGCCTGGCGCCAGTCTGCGGCGCTCAGTTCCAGCGTCGGCCGGTTCATGGCAATGCCGGCATTGTTGAGCACCACGTCGATGCGACCGAAGCGTTCCACGGTCCGCGCCATGGCGGCCTCGACGGCGTGCTCGTCAGTAATCGAGGCTGCGATCGTTTCTACCTGGATACCGGAATGTTGCTGCTCCAGCTCCTTGCGGGCCTGCTCAAGCGCCTGGCCATTGATATCGAGTAAAACCAGGTGTGCCGCATTTGCAGCAAAGGCCTTGGCCATGGCCAGGCCTATGCCGCTGCCCGCACCGGTCACGAAGACTACCTTGCCTGCCAGCTCCGGGTAGCGTTGTGTGTAGCTGCACACCGGTGCCTTTAGCGTGTTCTGTTGCATCATGCTGTTCCTTCCAGAAAGAGGGGTTGCGTCAGCGAGGGATTCAAAGCAGTCCGAGGAAGTGCGCCATCTGCTCGATCTGCGCGTCGACCATGTGGTGCCCCAGATGAATCGGATGACCACGTTCCTTGGCCGCGACCAGCAGCGGCGTCATGTCCGGGTTCATGACGACCTCGGCGATCAGCGTGCCAACGGGCAAGCGATCGAGTTCGAACGGCAGCAGGTCGCCAGGTTTCAACCCCAGTGAGGTGGCATTTACCGCCAGCGTGCATTTTTCAGGGGATGCGCCACCGACCTCGGCATCGAGTTGCGGATAGTGCGTGCGCAGCTCCTGCACCAACTGCCGTGCACGGTTTTCAGTGCGGTTGTAGATGGCGATGGCGAATGCGCCGTGGCGTGCCAGTGCATGCGCAATCGCCTTGGCGGCACCTCCCGCTCCGGCCAGGTAAACACGCTGACCAGCAATGACATGGCCCTGCCCCAGCAGCCCCTGAACGAACCCTTCGCCATCGAGATTGCTGCCGGTCAGCGTCCCCGCTTCATGATCGATACGCAGAATGTTGACGGCTCCACTGCGTTGCGCTGCCTCGGTCAGGTCCGTGCAGTGCCGGACAACGGCTTCCTTGTACGGAATCGTGACAACCATGCCGATCAGGCTACGAATGGCGGGCAGCCCTGCGACGAAACCGGCGAAGTCTTGCGGCCGAACATGGAACGGCACGAGCACCGCGTTGCTGCCAATACGCTGCAGATACGCGTTGAAGCGCTCCGGCGTACGCACGTGATCGATGGGGTCGGCAACGATGCCGATGACCCGTGTTTTGCCATTGATCATGTATCCCCCTGAATTCGTCGTGCCCTGGATATTCCCAAGACACCCAAGCCATCTACCAACAAGTAAACACATCTTGTCTGACAGGTGGAGGGATAGTATTCTCGTCCCTGAAAGCATGTCAACAAGCATATATTACTTGTCAGACATGTTCTGAAGCCGGAAAACCACACGCAACTGGACTGAACCGTTGAGGAACAACAATGATTTCGTTTGAAGGCAAAACCGTTCTGATTACCGGCGCCGCCAGCGGCATCGGCAAGGCTTGCGCCATGCTCATGGGCAGCGCAGGCGCCGCCCTGGCCTTGAGCGATATCAATGAGGAAGCGCTGGCCAAGTTGAAAGCCGAACTGGAGTCGGCCGGTATCCGTGCAAGCATCAGCTACCATGGTCTCGATATCGCGGATGAAGACGCTTGCGTGCAGACGGCGGCAGCTGCGGCTGCCTTCCACGGCAGGATCGACCACCTGATCCACGCTGCCGGCATCTACCCAGAGGCGCTGGTGAGCGACATGCAAGCAGCCGACTGGCAACGACTCATGCGTATCAACCTCGACGGGACGTTCTATATCTGCCGAGCCGTGATCAAGTACCTGGGCGAAGACAGTTCGATCGTCAATCTGGCGTCCGTCGCCGCGCACCGGGGCAGCTTTGCCCACGCTCACTACGCGGCATCGAAAGGCGCGGTCAGCAGTTTCAGCAAAAGCCTGGCGCTCGAACTGGCGCCAAAAACCCGGGTCAACGTGGTCTCTCCCGGTATCATAGAAACGCCGATGACGATCGATCTGCTCAAACAGAAAGGTCAGGTCATGCTGGACAGCACGCCGCTGCGCCGCTTTGGTACGGCGCAGGAAGTCGCCGGCGGCATTGCATTCCTCTGTTCCCCCCTCGCGCGTTTCGTGACCGGCGAAACCCTGCATATCAACGGAGGCTTGTACATTGTATAAAATGCTCCGCATGCCCCGGGGCGCTCTCCAACCCCGACCACTACAAGGTTTTCCAGAATGAGCGGACTGCACAAAGCGCCGAGCAAGAAGAAACAAACAGCAGGACAAGCGCATCAGTCCGTGTCCGGCGAAATTGTTGCCTGGCTGAATGAGCAGATCGAGACGCATCAGCTCAAGCCAGGCGAAAAACTGCCAAGCGAAAGCGAGTTGTGCGCGCAATTTTCCGTCGGCCGCTCGGCTGTGCGAGAAGCGCTGTCGCAGCTCAAGTCCGAAGGGCTCGTCCAGGCCCAGCAAGGCCGGGGCGTTTTCGTGAACGAACCTGGCTCTCGCCAGACTTTCCGCCTGCAAGCCACTTCGCTGGAAGACAGCGAAGGCCTGGCACACATCATCGAGCTGCTGGTCACCTTCGAGTCGGCCGCCGCGCGCTATGCGGCGATGCGGCGCACACCCGAGGATGTGAAATTCATCAAGCGCGCGCTGATCGGCATGGAATACGCCATCCTCAACGACAAGCTGGGCGAAGAAGAAGATTTCGCCTTCCACCACGCCATCGTCGAGGCCACCAAGAATCCGCATTTCAAAGCGCTCAATGACTTCCTGGAGCAGCACGCACGCAAGCTGATACGCCAGGCGCGCAGTAATACCGCAACGAACTACGCCGAGCTGATACAAGACGTTCAAAATGAACACCAGTCGATTTTCAGTGCCATCGAAGCAGGCGATGCAGACGCTGCGGGCGCGGCCGCAGAATCGCATCTACGTAATGCGGCGCAGCGATTGAACACATATTTGCACGTCTGAAACCATCGATCTCTCCTCGGATCAATCAACGCACCGAACCTGGTCTGCGCTGGATGCAGGCACAATAAAACGCCCCCACCGCTCTCCCCCCCCTCGAAGCAAGGGGGGGCCATCATGCGGCCCCCGCCAGACGCAAGTACGCTGCGGTTGCTGCGCTCCGAGACGACATTTCAACAACAAGACAAGTGTCGCTCCGCCACCGATAATGCCGCTCTTCGATCGCAGGAAGAGCGGCATTTTTCATCACAGGGTGCGAGCGACCAGTTCGCGCATGATGTCGTTGGCCCCGCCGTAGATACGCGACACCCGGCTGTCCAGATAATGGCGAGCTACCGGGTACTCGAGCATGTAGCCGTTGCCGCCATGCAGTTGCAGGCATTGATCGACCACTTTCGAATACAGCTCCGAGCAATACAGCTTGGCGGCGGCAGCGGCGGAAGTGCTCAGATCGTGCGCCAGGCATAGCTGCATGCAGCGATCGACGTAGGTCTGGCCGATGGTGATCTCGGCTTTCAGGTCGGCGAGTTTGAAACGCGAATTCTGGAAATCGATGATCGGCTTGCCGAACACGGTGCGGCCACGGGTGTAGTCGATGGTGTGGTCGAGCACCGCCTGGGCACCGGAAATGCTGCTGATGGCAATGGACAGGCGTTCCCAGGCCAGTTCCTTCATCAACTGAATGAAACCCTGCCCCGGCACGTCGCCGAGTACGTTGGCTCGCGGCACACGCACGTCCTCGAAAAACAGCATGGTGGTGTCCTGCGCATGCAGTCCGACTTTCTTCAGCGGCTTGGATTTGGTCACGCCCGGACGGTTCGCTTCAACCAATATCAGCGAGATATCCTGCGAGCCCTTGCCGGTGTTACCGGTCCGCGCCACCACCACGATGATGTCGCAGTTGGTGCCGTTGGAGATGAAGGTCTTGGCGCCGTTGATGACGTAGTCATCGCCATCGAGCACCGCGCGTGCGTTGACCGCTTGCAAGTCGGAACCGGTGTTCGGCTCGGTCATGGCCACGGCGGCAATTGCTTCGCCACTGGCCATTTTCGGCAGCCACTGCTGCTTCTGGGCCTCGGTGCCGAAGTTGATGAAGTAGCCGGCGCAGATGTCATGCACCGAAAAACCGTTCAGGCCCGTGGTGTTGGCGAAGGCGACTTCTTCGGAGGCGATCATCGAGAAGCGACGATCCAGACCCAGGCCACCATACGCCTCTGGCGTCGTTGCGTTGAGCATGCCGAGCTCACCGGCACGTCGCCAGATCTCGCGCGGTACGCAGCGGTTTTCTTCCCATTGCTCGTGAAACGGGCTGCACTCCTCGCTCAGGAAGCGTCGAACGGTGTTACGGAATTCTTCGTGTTCATGCTCGAACAAAATACGCGGGATCATGACATTTCCTCAGGGACAAGAGCCGGACATTGCCGGCCGGCGTGTCCACGATAGGAAATGCGGAGGGGGTACTGTCCCCCTCAGGGAGAGGGGGACGATTGTCGCTGTGCTCAGTTGGCGGGTGGCGTCATTTTCTGCAGCTTCATCATGGCCTGTTTCACCGCCAGACTCTGATAGCTGATGTTGGCCGCGTTGAGGCTCACACCTTCCTGGAACGGGTACTGCGCAAGGGTGGCCATGAACGCCTGGATCTTGTCCTGGATCGGCACGAACAGCCACATCTGATCGCCAGCCCATCGCGCCGACATGGGCGAGTCCCGGCGTGCTGTCTCAAAGGGGTCAGCCTTTAGATTGGTAACCACGGGCACATTGGTGACCGTACGGGTCGCCGAACCGAAGGAGCCGGTCATGCTGGCGAAAGTCACCTTCCAGTCACGCCAGCGCACCGCGTTCAATTCGCCGCCCATGCCGAAGTAGAAATACTCCTCGCGCGGGCTCTCCTTGGCCTCACCCTTGAAGAAAGGCAGGAAATTGTATCCATCCAGATGCACCTTGTACGATTTACCGTTCAGGGTCGTGCCCTTGGCAAGGTCCTCGCGCAGCTTGGGCAGGCCGGCCGCCGCGGCCAGGGTCGGCATCCAGTCGTTATGGGCGATCAGATTATTGAAATGGCTGCCCGGCTTGATCACGCCGGGCCATTTCACCAACAGCGGCACGCGGTGCCCGCCTTCGTTGGTGGTGCCCTTCTCGCCATTGAACGGCGAGGTGCCGCCATCTGGCCAACTGACCTTCTGTGCGCCGTTGTCGGTGGTATAGATGATGATGGTGTTGTCGGCGATGCCCAGCTCGTCGAGCTTCTTCAGCAACTGACCGACCTGCCCGTCGTGTTCGACCATGCCGTCCGGGTACAGGCCGATGCCGGTCTTGCCGTCGGCTTCCTTGCTCAGGTGGGTCCAGACGTGCATGCGGGTGCTGTTGAACCAGACGAAGAACGGTTTATCGGCCTGGTGCGCCTTGTCGATGAAGTTCTCGGTGGCCTGGACGAATTCCTCGTCGATGGTTTCCATGCGCTTGCGGGTCAACGGGCCGGTGTCTTCGATCTTGCCGTCGGCATAAGAGTGGACCACCCCGCGTGGGCCGTATTTTTTCCGGAACTCAGGGTCTTTCGGGTAGTAGTAGGTCTCGGGCTCTTCCTCGGCATTCATGTGGTAGAGGTTGCCGAAAAACTCGTCGAAACCATGCTGCGTCGGCAGGTGCTTGTCACGGTCGCCCATATGGTTCTTGCCGAACTGCCCGGTCGTGTAGCCCTGCTGCTTCATGACGTTGCCAATGGTGGGTGCCCAATCCGGAATGCCGTGCTCGGAGCCGGGCATGCCAATGGTCAACAAACCGGTGCGGAACGGATGCTCGCCGAGCAGAAACGCCGAGCGCCCGGCAGTGCAGGACTGCTCGCCGTAGGCATGGGTGAACAGCACGCCCTCTTTGGCGATGCGATCGATGTTCGGCGTCTCGTAACCCATCATGCCCTGGTTGTAGGCACTTAGATTGGAGAAACCGATGTCGTCGCCGAAGATCACCAGGATGTTCGGTTTATCGGCGGCCAGCGCAGTAGAACCCCAGCCCCACATCAAAGTGGCAAATAGTAAAGCAGGCAGCCATGTTTTAGTGCACTTCATCTTGCATCTCCATTGTTGTTATTCGTTGGGATCAGCACAGGTTTTCGATGTCACAACATGGCCAGGTTCAATCTTTTCCTGATGGACCGGGCTCGTAATGGTCCGGCCACAGCGTGCGCACGGCTTCGCCATCGGTGCGATAGGTGTGGCAGGTGCCGATGACCCAGTGCTTCGGGCGTTTGAAACCAGGCTCGCGGGTCTCGCGTAGGCGCATCTGTTCACGCAACAACGGTGCGGTGGTCTGGATCAGGGTGGTGGCCATGGGGCCAAGCAATTCGGTCAGATGCGTACAGCCGCGCTCTCCGCCGACGCGTTCTGTCACCCGTTGTTTGAACCCGGCACCGATTTTCAAGCCCTTCAATGCCGCGTAGGCGTGGCTGATCTGCTTGCACATGGGCGCGGGCGTGATTTCGGAGCGTGCTTCCACGTGCTGGATCACAAGGTTGGCGTCCACGGTCATCACGATGACCATCTGATGCAGCGCCCCGCCGGCCTCAATGGTGCCAAAGGGCATTTCGGTTTCTCTGCCCTTGATGTCCAGTAAGCGTCCTTCAATGTCGAACAGGCCGTCGCTGCGTAAATAGCCGGTGCAGGTGACGGTGCGGGTATGCAGCAGTTGCCGCACAGGAGTGGTTGCTTCGTCGTCGGTCATCGAACAGCCTCGCGCCGGAGTCGGGAAAGGCGACCGTGCAACACGGTCGCCGTTGTTTTCTGATCAAACCGTACCCAGGCCGCCACCGCAGACCAATACCTGGCCCGACAGGTAGTCCGATTCCGGAATGCAGAACAGGTACACGGCGTTGGCCGCTTCGTCAGGGTTGCCGGGACGGCCCAGCGGAATCATGGTTTTTGAGGACTCGACAACAGCCGGACTGATGCCGACCTTGATTTCCCGACCCTCGATATTGATGAACTTCGGATCACCTTCCACCGGCAGGGTCATACGGGTTTCGATGTGACCGAAAGCCACCGCGTTGACGTTGACCTTGTAGCGTCCCCACTCCTTGGACAGTGCCTTGGTCATGCCCAACACACCGGCCTTGGCCGTGGAATAGTTGACCTGGCCGGCATTGCCGGCGGCCGATACCGAGGAGATGTTGACGATCTTGCGATTGACCACGCGACCTTCGGCCGCCTCTTGCTTGGCCGCCGCACTGATGATCGGCTGAGCCGCGCGCAGGATGCGGAACGGCGCGGTGATGTGGCAATCGATGATCGCGTACCACTGCTCGTCGGTCATCTTCTGGATCACGCTGTCCCAGGTGTAACCGGCGTTGTTGACGATGATGTCGATGGTGCCGTAACTGTCCATCGCGGTCTTGACCAGGCGGTCGGCGAAGTCAACGGCCGTCACGCTGCCCACGCAGGCAACCGCGTCACCACCAGCAGCGCGTATTTCTGCAACCACTTCTTCGGCCGGCGCGGCGTCCAGATCGTTGACCACGATGCGCGCTCCTTCGCTGGCCAGTTTCAGCGCCACGCTGCGACCGATCCCACGGCCGGAGCCGGTGACCAGGGCGACTTTACCTTCGAGCTTTTTCATTGTTGGGTTCCTGCCAATGTTTTTGTAATTGAGTTCACGCCAGGGCGACGACGGCGTCACCGGTCAGGCGAGGTTCGCCGTATTGGTTGTTGCACTGGATCTGCACGCGCACGCGCTTTTCACCGTTGGCTTCGTATTTCTCGACAATGCGCCCGGTCAGGTGCGGGATATGCCCAAGCTGGGTGATGCCGACAAAGCGCATCGACAAGAAGCGGATTTGCGCTTGCGGCACCCAGCCGGTCAGCAGGCGACCGAGGTAAGCGGCCGACAGCATGCCGTGGGCAAACACATCGGGCTGGCGCGAGCGGCGTGCGAAATCGAGATCGATATGCACCTGGTTGTGATCGCCGGAGGCGCCGGCATACAACGCTAGCGTGGTGCGATTGATCGGCGGCAGCTGCAACGGCGGCAAGGCATCGCCCACCTGCAGTTCGCTGTATCGAGGGATCGTCATGGTCTGCTCCTCAGCGCTGCACCACCGACGAACGAACGTCGGCGATGTGCTCACCCAGCTGGTTGGTCACGCGGGTCTCGCTGACCACGAATTGCAGCGCGCCGTTCTTCTTGTCGTAGACGTCGACCACGCGGCAATCGAACGTCAGCACGTCGCCGGCGTACGCCATCCGGTGATAGGTGAAGCTTTGCTCGGCATGCAGGATGCGACCGAGGTCGAAACCCATGATGCCTTCGATGATGTGGTCGGTATCGCGGCCTTCGCGTTCGAGGCAAAACAGGAACGTCGGCGGCATCGGCAGGGATTTGTGCCCCGCCGCCCTGGCCGCCGCTTCGTCGGTATAGACAGGATCGGTTTCGCCGATGGATTTGGCGAAGAAACGCAGGCGCCCCTTCTCCAGCTCGGCAGTGGTCACGCCGAGCGAACGGCCGATCAGACTGATGTCTGCCATTGCACTGGGTTCCTTGCAGGTGATTGGGAAAACGCGCGCTCGAAGCGAGCGCGCGTACAGCTGATCAGCCGCGACCGAACAGGGTCACGATGCCTGCGCCGCCCAGACCCAGGTTGTGTTGCAATGCGTGTTGCAGACCTTCGACCTGACGGTCGCCGGCGCTACCGCGCAGCTGGTGGGTCAGCTCATAGCACTGTGCAAGACCGGTGGCGCCCAGTGGGTGGCCCTTGGACAGCAGGCCGCCCGACGGGTTGACCACGACCTGGCCGCCGTAGGTGTTGTCGCCGTCCATCACGAATTTCTCGGCGCCGCCTTCGGGGCAGAAACCCAGGCCTTCGTAGGTCAGCAGTTCGTTCTGGGCGAAGCAGTCGTGCATTTCGCAAACACGAATGTCTTCCGGACCGACACCGGCTTTTTCGTAGACTTCCTGCGAGGCGCGCTGAGTCATGCCGACACCGACGATGCTGATCATCGACGGCGGATCGAACGCGTCCGGCTTATCGGTGACCAGCGACTGGGCGAGGATGGTCACGTCGGTGCGCAGGCCATGTTTCTTGGCGAAGCGCTCGGAAACGATAATCGCCGCAGCACCGCCACAGGTCGGCGGGCAAGCCATCAGGCGAGTCATCACACCCGGGAAAATCACCTGGTCGGCCATCACGTCTTCAGTGGTGATGACTTTCTTGAACACCGCCAGCGGATTGTTGGCGGCGTGACGGCTGGCCTTGGCGCGAATCGCCGCGAAGGTCTCCATCTTGGTGCCGTACTTTTCCATGTGCTCTTTGCCGGCGCCGCCGAACAGGCGCAGCGCGTTCGGCATGGCATCGCCCTCCGGGAAGATCTGGCTCGACACAGCCATGCCCTTGCCGTAAGTGCCTGGACGGTCCAGCCAGTGATCCTTCAGCGCGCCCGGCTGCATCTGCTCGAAACCGAACGCGAGGGCGCAATCGACGGCGCCGCTTTCCACAGCCTGGCGAGCCAGGTACAGGGCGGTCGAACCGCTGCCGCAGTTGTTGTTGACGTTGACCACCGGGATACCGCTCAAGCCCACTTCGTACAGCGCCGACTGGCCACTGGTGGAGTCGCCGTACACATAGCCGGCATAGGCCTGCTGCACCAGGTTGTAATCAACGCCTGCATCTTTGAGGGCCAGGCGAATGGCCTGCGCGCCCATCTCGATATAGCTGAGGCTGGCACCAGGCTTGGTGAACTGAATCATGCCGACGCCGGCTACGTAAGTTTTCTGCGACATCATTTTCTCCAAGGTCAGTTGAAAGGCTCCGCTCGTCGCGTTGGTCTGGCGGCGATCACAGCAACCCCTGGATCGATAGTCACGTAAACCGGCCTGAATCCTGCCCCCTCCTGTCGAGGGGGATGGGTCGAAGCGCCCCCCTTGCGGGCTGCACGCCGGAAAAGTGCTGCAGCCCCCCCCTCCCCGCCACGTGTCGCCCCCCCTCTCCCCGAGGGGGCAGCGTTTGCGTGCATTGCGATTAGCGTTGCCCCCAGCTCGACCAAAAACAAAAACAAAAATCTCACAGGTAGCCGCAACGTGACTCTCGTCCGCACTGCATCACATCCAACTCCGCCACAGCCATGCGCTGCTGCTCTCGTCCGCTCAACCGCCGCGAACATCCCGGTCACCTTGACTGACTTCCCGTCGTTCTGAATTTTGCAATTGGAGCGCCTCATGACAATAAGAAATAACCAAGCTTTCCAGCCGCAACTGCTAGCCATGGCGGTTGCGCTTGGCATCAGTGCCCAGGCACAGGCCATTGATTTCAAGATCGGGGAAATTGAGGGGCAATTCGATTCATCGCTTTCGATTGGCGCCAGCTGGGCTGCTGCCGATCCGAATCCGAAGTTTGTGTCCAACTTCAATTCGGTGGGTGCGAACGGTGACTCGTCGGCGCGCAATGCCGACGACGGCCGGCTCAATTTCAAGAAAGGCGACACCTTCTCGAAAATCTTCAAAGGCGTACATGACCTGGAGCTGAAGTACGGCGAGAGTGGTGCTTTCGTGCGCGGCAAGTACTGGTACGACTTCGAGCTCATGGATGAGCACCAAGCGTTCTACGACATCGACGACCATGGCCGCGATCGTGCCGCCAAGTCCTCAGGCGCGATGTTTCTCGACAGTTTTATCTACCACAACTACACGATTGGCGATCTGGCGGGCAACGCACGGCTGGGCAAGCAGGTGGTCAGCTGGGGTGAGAGTACTTTTATCAGCAACGGCATCAACGCGATCAACCCGGTCGACGTGACGGCGCTGCGTCGTCCGGGCGCCGAGGTCAAGGAAGGCCTGATCCCGGTGAATTTGCTGTACGTGTCGCAAAGCCTGAGCGAGAACCTCAACGCCGAGGCGTTCTATCAGCTGGAGTGGAAAAAGTCGGTGGTCGATAACTGCGGAACCTTCTTCAGCATCGACCCGGTCGCCAAGGGCTGTAACGATCGCAACGTACTGGCCGGCCTCGACCTAGCGCCAGGTGTGGCGAGCAACACGGCGACCCTCGCCCAAATCAACGCCGGGGCGCTGGACGATGTCTATCTGCCGCGTTCCAAGGACAAGGATGCCCGCGATGGCGGCCAGTTCGGCCTGGCCCTGCGCTGGAACGTACCGGAGCTGAACGACACCGAGTTCGGCGCCTACGCCATGAACTATCACAGCCGCAGCCCTTCGGTCAGCTTCACGCAGAACACTTCGACCGTGCCCGGCCTGGCCCAACAGGTTCGCGCTACCCGCTACTTCGTCGAGTACCCCGAAGATATCCGCCTGTATGGCTTGAGTTTCGCCACCAACTTCGAAGGTGTCGCGCTCGGTGGCGAAGTCAGCTTCCGCCCGAACATGCCCTTGGGCATCAACGGTGCCGATCTCAACTATGCCGCCACCGGCGTCTCGCCGCTGACGCCGGTCCTGACCACTGGTTTTGCCAGCCGATCCGCCGGTGCCTACCTGCCTGGCTACAAGCGGATGCCGGTGACCCAGGCGCAAATGACCGCCACCAAGTTCTTCAACCAGGTGCTGGGCGGCGAGCGCCTGACGCTGATTGGCGAAGTGGGCTACACGCACATCGGTGGCCTGGGTGAAACCGATGGCACCGACCTGCGCTTCGGCCGCAGCACCACCTACGGTGCCGGTATCTTGCCCGGAGCGGCTGGAGCGGCGACCTGCGCCGGCAGCCCAACCCAGGTTCCCGGCGCGCCCGTCGGTACGACCCGACCGAGCAATCCGCAACAGGAATGCAACAGCAAGGGCTTCTACACCTCCAGCTCCTGGGGTTACCGCGCTCGCGCCAGTCTGAACTATCCGAACGCCATCGCCGGCGTCAACCTGACGCCGAACCTGGCCTGGTCGCATGACGTCGATGGCCGCAGCCCGACCTTCGAGGAAGGCGCCAAGGCAATCAGTGTCGGTCTGGATGCGGATTACCAGAGCACCTACACCGCAAGCCTGAACTACACCAACTTTTTCGACGGTGAATTCAATACCCAGATTGATCGCGACTTCCTTTCGCTCAGCTTCGGCGTGAACTTCTAACCAGCGTCAGACAGAGGAAAAACAGCATGAAAACAAAAACCATGATGCGAGCAAGTGCTTTGGCGCTGAGTCTGTTGGCCACCAGTGTAATGGCTGCCGTCTCCCCTGAAGAAGCCGCCCAACTGGGCACGACGCTGACCCCGTTGGGGGCGCTAAAGGAAGGCAATGCCAACGGCACCATCCCCGCCTGGACCGGTGGCCTGAAACCCAATGCCGCACCGGTGACCAACGGGTTCATCGGCAACCCGTTCGCCAACGAGAAACCCTTGCTGGTGATCACAGCGGCAAACGCCGAACAGCACAAAGACAAGCTGACTCCAGGCCAGCTGGCCATGTTCAAACGCTACCCCAACAGTTACAAAATCCCGGTATACACAACCCACCGCACCAGCTCCTGGTCGCAAAAAATCTACGACATCGTGAAGAAAAACGCGGTGTCTACGCAGTTGATCAATGAAGGCAACGGCGTGGCCAACTTCGGTGATGCGCACTACTTCGCCTTTCCCATCCCCAAGTCTGGCGTAGAGGTCTATTTCAACCATGCGACCCGTTACCGCGGGGGCAGCTTCACCCGCGCAACCGCCCAGGCCGTGCCTCAGCCCGACGGTTCCTACATCATCGTGCAGATTGACGAGGAAATGGGCTACCCGGAAAAGATGCAGGGCGTTGACCCGGCAGCAGCGGCCAACGTTTTGTATTACTACAAGAACACCATTACCGGGCCGGCGCGACTGGCCGGTACGGTATCGCTGATCCATGAAACCATCGACCAGATCAAGGACCCCCGCCAGGCCTGGGTCTACAACGCCGGGCAACGCCGTGTACGCCGTGCGCCGCAACTGGCCTACGATGGCCCGGGCTCTGCCTCCGACGGCATGCGCACATCGGACAACGCGGACATGTTCAACGGCGCTCCGGACCGTTATGACTGGAAGCTGGTCGGCAAGAAGGAAATCTACATCCCCTACAACAACTACAAGCTGCAATCGCCGGATGTGAAATATGCCGACATTCTCAAGCCCGGGCATATCAATCAGGACCTCGCGCGCTATGAGCTGCATCGGGTCTGGCATGTCGAGGCGACGTTGAAGCCGAGCCAGCGCCACATCTATGCCAAACGTGACATGTATTTCGACGAAGACTCATGGACCCTGGTCGAAGCCGACCACTACGACGGTCGCGGCCAACTATGGCGCGTCGCCGAAGGCTACGTGTTCAGTGACTACGTGAACGGCATTACCGGCTACGCCATGCAAAGCATTGCCGACCTGGTCGCTGGCCGCTACGTAGCGTTCGGCATGATGAACGAGACCGGAAAAGGCCCGAACTACGACGTCAGCTACAAACTGGCGGACTTCACCCCATCGGCCCTGCGTAACGCCGGCGTACGCTGATCGTGCAGGAGCGAGCCCGCTCGCGATGACGCGTTTATCCAGGAGACACGCGTTATCGTTGACGTCCATCGCGAGCAGGCTCGATCCTACACATGTCGTTTACTGGCCGGGCGTCGTCAACAGCGCATGCAACATGCGCGCGATCATCAAAGGGGTGTCCTGGTCGGTCAGGTATCCCGGTTTTTCCAACAGCATCGCCCGAGGCAGTGCCAGCAATGTCTGGTAAACCAGGAACTCGGCTTTCTCCCGATCCTTGACCACCACTTCACTGGCAAAACGCTGCATCAGCGTTGCCGTCGCGGTGGTGTCCCAGATCTGGCGGGCCTTGATCAAATCAAGGCGCACCAGTTCGTCATAGTGCGTGGAGCGGACACTGAATACTGGATCGAACAGGGTTTTCCTGTAGTGAGCCGCCAGACCAATGCGCAAGGTCAGGACAATCCCGTCGAACAGCGTAGCGCTGGCCGGCAAGGCGCCGATGCCCGCCAGCAACTCACCGTGGACCTCGGCACGGTAGTCCTCGAAGATCGCTGCAACCAGCGCTTCCATCGTCGGGAAATACTCGTAGATCGAGCTGATCGCCACGCCGGAATCTTCGGCCAGGCGCAGGGCTGACAACGCTTGGCGCCCTTCGCTTTCGAGAATCTGCCGAGCGGTTTGCTTCAGCGCCGAAACCAGGGCGATGGATCGCGCCTGCCGAGGTGCCTTGCGTGGCTGGGCCGGCACCTCGACCTGAAGGACGCCGTTATCTGCAGTGCGTTTGTCGCTCATAGGATTTCCCGGTAGATCGCGAGCACGTCTTCGAAACTGACTTGCCGTGGATTGTTGCCGAGCAGGCGCGTCTGCTTCATGGCATCGACCGCCAACATCTCCAGGTCAGACTCGCCGATACCAGCGTCACGCAAACGGCTGGTCAGGCACAGTTCTTCAGCCAGGTTGCCCATGTACTCGGCCAGTGCGTGAGCCTTGTGCAGGTCGCTGCCATCGATGTCCGGCAAGACGATTTCCGCCAATTGCGCGTACAGCGGCGTCACTGCGTCAAGGTTGAAGCGCATCACCGGCCCCAGCACCAACGCATTCGATACCCCATGCGGGACATGGAAACGTGCACCGATCGGATAGGCCAGAGCATGCACCGCCGCCACTGGCGCATTGGCGAACGCCATGCCCGCCAGACAGGCACCGAGCAGCATGTTTTCCCGCGCCTTGAGGTTCGTGCCGTCATTACAGGCCTGGAACAGACTGCCGGACAACAGGCGCAGCGCCTCACGCGCCAGGCAATCGGAAATCGGGTTCTTCAAGTGCTTGCTGGTGTAGGCCTCAATGGCATGGACCATGGCATCGATCCCGGTCGCCGCCGTGACATGCGCAGGCAAACCAAGGGTCAGTTCTGCATCCAGAACAGCCAGATCAGGCAGCAGCAAAGGCGAAATAACCACATTCTTTTCGCCCGCACCGGTAGTCACCACCGAGACTGCGGTCACCTCCGAGCCAGTCCCCGCGGTGGTCGGCACCAGGATCAGCGGCAGGCGCGGCCCCTTGGCCTGGTTGATGCCATATACCTCGCCGAGCGATTCATGACTGCACGCCAACAACGCTGTCAGCTTGGCCGCATCGAGCGAGCTGCCGCCACCCAAGCCCACCACGCAATCGGCAGCACAGGCCTTCGCTGCGTCCACCGCGGCCAGAATCACCGACTCGGGCGGATCGGCCTGCACCTGGGAAAACACCGTGACGGCGATGTTTTCGCGCACCAGTGCGTCAAGCACCCCTTCGAGCAAGCGCGCGGCAATGACGCCCACATCGGTGACCAGCAACACCGAGGCACATCCCTTGGCTTTCACTTGCGAAGCGAGCCGGGTCGTAGCACCCGATTCAATGACGATTGATGGGGTGGTCTGGAATGTCATTTTCAGCATGAAAACCTCGCGAGTTCCTGGGTGGCCGGAGGACTGGCAAGTGCTGACTGCCCATGCCTTCCGGAAACTTCTCACGATAGAGAGTCGGCCGGCTCGCAGGTCCCCTCGTTCGGGGTGGGGAGCCATCGATGCGGAAAACACAGAGCAATCCGATGAGGAACCCCGAACAGAACCGGTTTTATGATGTTTTTCAATCACTTGAGTTCAATCACTAAACACCCGAATCCGGAACAAATCCCCGCCCATCGTCCCCATACTCGATCCCTGCCCTACCCGGCCCCGGCCGGTTTTTTCACCTGCGAGTAGAGAGCCTGACAATGCCAACCGCGCAACAGTCAATAGAACAAAAAACCCAGCTCCTGCTGACCAACCCTGCAAAACTGGTCAACTATTCCCAGCTGGCCTGGCAGCAGTTGCCTCGCGCAGACGTTGCAGCGATGCAGCTCTGCGGCCTGAAGAAACGCTTCGCTGAACTGCGCGAGCGCATCCCGGTGCTGAAGAAACTGGCCGACGTCGAAGGCATCGAGGCCATCGAGCACCTCAACGATGCCGTGCCTTTGCTGTTCGAGCACACCGTCTACAAGTCCTACCCGCCATCACTGCTGGCCAAGCGCAGCTTCAGCCAGATCAACAAGTGGTTGGCCAAACTGGTCACGCCAGCCGTGGGCGAAGCCATCATGGCGGCCGACGTCAGTGCCTGCCAGGGTCTGGACGACTGGTTCGAGACCATGGACAAGGAGGTGCCGGACCTGCGCATCAGCCATACCTCGGGGACTTCCGGCACCCTGTCATTCCTGCCGCACGGGGTCCGCGAGTTCGAGAAAACCTTCGAGATCCGCCGCCTGTTCGCCTGGAACATGGACGGCCCGGACACGCCGAAGCCCGAGTTGCACACCGCCTACCCTTACTACCGCAAGGGTTATCTGAGCCATGTGCGCGCCAACGAATTCATGATCAAGGTGCTGCTGCCGGCCGAATCCCACTTCCATGCCGCCTATCCGTCCACGCTGTCCAGCGACATGCTGCACCTGGGCGCGAAGATTCGCGCGGCGGACGCCAAGGGCACCCTCGATCGCCTCGACATCAGCGCGGATTTGCTGGCCCGCAAGAAACAGTTCGATGAGTTGCAACTGGAAGCGCCACAGCACTTGGCGACGTTCTTCGCGCAGATGGCCAATGAGCTCAAGGGCAAGCAGGTCTACATCGGCGCGACCTGGAACCTGTTGCACAACATGGCCAAGGCCGGCCTGGAGTGCGGCCTGGAAAATGTTTTCCACGCCGATTCCTATATCAGCACCACGGGTGGCGCCAAGGGCGTTGTGCAACCCGAAGGCTGGCGTGAGGACGTATTGCGCTTTACCGGCGCCAAAGCGTTACACGAAACCTATGCCATGTCGGAAGTGATCGGCGGCTCCCATGCCCGCTGTGAGCATGGGCACTTCCACCTAGCGCCCACCGTCATCGCCTACCTGCTCGACCCCGATACCAGCAAACCGCTGCCGCGCGAAGGCCGGGTCACCGGGCGTGCCGCGTTCTTCGATCTGGGGGCGGAGGTGCGCTGGGGTGGTTTCATCACCGGCGACGAAATCACCATCGAATGGGACACACCCTGCGCCTGCGGTCGCCCGAGCCAATACGTCGTCGGCCCTATCCAGCGCTACAGCGAAAAGAACGGCGGCGACGACAAAATCACCTGCGCCGCCACTGAAGACTCCCACCGCGAAGCGATGGATTTCCTGAACACTTTCGAAGGCTGAAACCATGACCCAACCTATCGCGCCGATGATCATCCGCGGCCAAGTCATCATCGACAATCTCATCGAAGTGGGCGGCCGTGGCGGTGACCTCGCCTTCCTCACCCCCGATGCGCACAAGTACATCGACAAGCTGCCGCTGGGTAATCCGGCGAAGCTGGCGGACCTGTACACGCTCAGTTTCGAGGATATCCTCGACTATGCGCAGGCCCTCGGCGAACGCCTCGACTTCGCCAGCAATCCCTACCTGCAGGAAGCCTGCGAACTGTCCTACCTGACCGCGCCCACCACGCCGACCATGGTCAAAGGCAGTTACATGGGGCTGCGCCACATGCTGACCCGCGAGGCGATCACCGAAGCGGTGGATAGCACGGTGGGCATCAAGTACCTGGAAGGCTGGGTCAAACAGCAGTTGATCGACGGCACTGAACTGGAAACCCGCTGCTTCGGCGCGCGCACCCTGCACATCGTCGCCGGCAACGCGACCTCGCTGTCATTGCTGACGATCATCCGCAACATGGTGCTGCGCAGCGATGCGATCATCAAGGCACCGTCGAACGATCCGTTCACCGCCCTGGCCATCGCCCGCACCATGGTCGATATGGCACCGGAGCATCCGCTGACCAAACACCTCAGCGTGGCTTACTGGAAAGGTGGCGACCAGGCGTTCGAGCAACGGCTGTACCAGCCGCAGAACCTGGAGAAGATCGTTGCCTGGGGCGGTTATGCCTCGATGAAACATGTGACTCAGTACATCCAGCCGGGGCTGGAGCTGATCTCCCTCGATCCGAAACGCAGCGCCAGCATCATCGGCAAGGGCACATTCGCCACTGAAGCGACCATGCGCGAAGCCGCTGTGCGCCTGGCCATGGACATCGGTGCGCTGAACCAGAAAGGCTGCGTGTGCGCGCGGGTGGTCTACGTGCAGAGCGGCACCGACGAGGCGGGCCTGGCGCAGTTGAATACCTTCGGCCGCTACGTCTACGACGCCATGCACACCCTGCCGAACACTCTCAGCACCGTGCCCAAGCGTTACGACCAGAACCTCAAGGCCCACGTCGACGCACTGCGTCTTGATGACGAGTGGTACCAGGTGATCGGCGGCCAGGACGGCGAAGGCGCAATCATCTGTTCGCAGATTCCGGAACCGGTGTCCTTTGCCACCCTGCTCGACGACCGCACCGCCAACCTGGTGCCGGTCGACGAGTTGAGCGAAGTCATGGAGGCAGTGGATTCCTACACCCAGACCGTCGGCATCTATCCGGAAAGCATCAAGGATGAGCTCAAGGACGTCCTGCCGCTGTATGGCGCGCAACGCATCGTCTCGCTGGGCTATGCAGCGGCGATGAAGTGGGCGGCTCCGCAGGATTCCATCGAGCCGCTGCGGCGCATGGGCAAGTGGATTTCCAACCAGATCGCCTCGCCAGAAACCTCACCGGCGCCATGGTTGCGCCCATCGATCTGACCTTTCCTGTGCCCCGACGTCTGTCGGGGCACGCGTTTCCCCATAAGGAGTTTCCCGTGTCTACTTGTTTTGGATTTGCCGCCCACGAGGCCCACGGCGCCTTGACACCGATTCGTTTCGAACGCCGCGCCCTGCGTGCCGATGACGTCGCCATCGATATCACCTACTGCGGTGTCTGCCACTCAGACGCCCATCAGGTGCACAACGACTGGAACAACACCGTTTACCCTTGCGTGCCTGGTCACGAGATCGTCGGCCATGTGACCGCCGTCGGCAGCAGTGTGAGCCGATTCCGGATCGGTGATCGGGTGGCCGTCGGTTGCCTGGTCGATAGCTGCCAGCAGTGCACGCCCTGCCAGGAGCATCAGGAACAGCTTTGCACCCACGGCCCGACGCCGACCTATAACGGCAAGGATCGGGTGACCGGCGACAACACGTATGGCGGTTATTCCGACCATATCGTGGTACGCGAACAGTTCGTCCTGCGCATGCCGGAAAGCCTCGACCCGCGCTTCGCCGCGCCACTGCTGTGCGCCGGTATCACCGTGTGGAACCCGATGCGCCGTTACGGCGTCGGTCAGGGCACGAAAGTCGCGGTGGTCGGCCTTGGCGGGCTGGGCCACATGGCGGTGAAACTGGCCGTCGCCCTCGGTGCCGAAGTCACCGTGATCACCACCTCACCCGGCAAGGCCGACGATGCCCGCGCCCTGGGCGCCAACCATGTGCTGCTGTCGAACGATCAGCAAGCAATGCTCGCTGCGACCAATGCCTACGACTTTATCCTCGACACCATTCCAAGCCGCCACAACGTCAACCCGTATTTGATGCTGCTGGGGCGCGAGGGCGTGATGGTGCTGGTCGGGGCGATCGAACCGCTGGAGCCGATCCACGGTGGCTTGCTGATGCGCAATAACCGCACCCTCGCCGGATCGATCATCGGTGGCGTGCAACCCACCCAGGAGCTGCTGGACTTCTGCGCCGAACACCAGGTGATGCCGAGCTGCGAAATGATCGATATCCAGGACATCAACACGGCCTTTACCCGCCTGCAGACCAACGATGTCAAGTACCGCTTCGTCATCGACATGTCCACCTTGCGTGACGTGAAGCAGCAGTGATGCCCTGCGCTGCGGTGACCGCCACCGCAGCGCCCGCTTGCGAACCAGACAACAACAATAACCGGTTACCCGCGCAGGAAAAGACATGACACCAATCGAACAATCCGTACCCCTCGCCGGGGCAATTCCCTGCACCGACCTGGCAAGCACCTATCGCCGGATCATCTGGCGCCTGATGCCCTTTCTGTTGATCGCCTTCATCATCAACGCCATCGACCGCATCAATATTTCCTTCGCCAAGCTACGCATGGCCGAGGACATTGTGTTGAGCGATGCGGCCTATGGCATCGGTGCCGGTATCTTCTACTTCGGCTACATCCTCTTCGAAGTCCCCAGCAACCTGTACATGCAACGTGTCGGCGCGCGCGCCACCCTCACCCGGATCATGGTGCTCTGGGGTGCGGTGACCGTGGCGACTGCCTTCGTCACCACGGCCAACCAGTTGATTGCGGCGCGCTTTCTGCTCGGCATGGCCGAGGCCGGGTTCTTTCCCGGTGTGATCCTGTACTTGACCTACTGGTTTCCCGCTGCCTTGCGCGGGCGTATCACGGCGGCGTTCATGATGTCGGGAGTTATCGCTGGCGTCATTTGCGGTCCGCTGGCCGGTGTGATCATGAGCCACCTCCACGGCTGGCTAGGGTTACATGACTGGCAGGTGCTGTTTGTGCTGACGGGTGTCCCGGCCATCGTGTTGGGGATATTCGGCTGGTTCTGGCTGACCGACAAACCGGCGCAGGCTGCCTGGCTCAGTCCTGAGCAAAAACAGGCGCTGGCCGCTGTGCTGGCGACCGAACGGGACAAGTCACATGGCGGTTTCGCCCAAGTGCTGCGCGATCCTCGGTTGTACGTCGCAGGGCTGGCGTACTTCTGCATCTACAGCGGTTCGATCACCGTGTCCTACTGGATGCCAACGTTGATTCGCGACTTTGGCCTGGACGACCTGACAACCATCGGAACGGTTGCGACCCTGCCCTACCTGGGCGCATTGGCAGGCATGTACCTGCTTGGACGTAGTTCCGATCGTCATCTGGAGCGGCGCTGGCACCTGGGCCTGACCATGCTGGTAAGCGCCTGCAGTTTCGCCCTGCTTGGATTTACCCAGGGTCACGCCGTGCTCTCGATAACCCTTATGACGCTAGGCGCCGCGGCGGCCCTGTCCTCCATGCCGCTGTTCTGGACCATTCCTCCGGCGTTTCTCAATGCAGCCAGCGCTGCCGGCGGCATCGCGGTCATCAGCAGCCTTGGGCACCTGGCCGGCGTCGTCAGCCAGACGGCGGTTGGTGCGATCAAGACCGCAACCGGTAACCTGTACTTGGCCTTCGACCTCATCGCCGCCGTGCTTGTGCTCGGCGCACTGGCCTTGCTGATCGGCATTCCGGCGCACAGTTTGAATGAGCGACGCAACGGCCGGTAACAGGTATCAGAACAAGGGCGGCATCAGCCACCCTTGGTTCATTGCGCATCAACGACAAGACGGTCAAGTGCTGTGCGCATCGCGTCTGATAGAGCTACCGGACGACGCGATTCGCGCCCCACATAGACATGCACGAAGTGCCCCTGCGCAGCCGCTGACGGCTCGCCTTCACGGAACAACCCAACTTCATAGCGCACGCTCGAACCACCGATCTGGGTGACTCGCACCGCTGCATCGATGACATCGGGGAACGAAATCGGGGCAAAGTAGTTGCACTGGGTTTCGACCACCAGGCCGATGGTCTCGCCACGCTCATAATCGAGCAGGCCTTCACTCAGCAAAAAGCCGTTCACAACCGTATCGAAGTAGCTGTAGTAGTTGACGTTATTGATATGGCCGTAAACGTCGTTGTCCATCCAGCGCGTCTGGATCGGACGGAAATAACGATACGCCTCACGCGTATGGGCAACAGGTTTGGACATGGGGAATGGCCTGCAAGGAAATGGCTCGGTTTGAAAAGTACGCACGTAGCCGAAGCCACGTGCGTCATGGCCCGAGTTACTCGAAAATGACTTTTTGTCGACTGCCGCACCAGGCTTCGGCGCGATCGGCATAGCGTGTTTCGATCGGCGTACGGCGGATCTTCATGGTCGGGGTCAGCAGCCCGTCGTCGATCGTCCAGGGGTCCTTGACCACCACTAGGCAGTCCAGCCGTTCATGATCCTCCAATTGCGCATTGACCTGATCGAGCAGTGCTTCCAGCTCGATGGTCAGGTCACTGCGCTGCACTCCGCATGCCAGCGCCAGGCGTGTTTCCTCGGACAACGTGATCAGGGCAAACGGCTGCGGCAGCCCCAGCCCCGTCACGCACACTTCGCTCAAGCGTGGATGGCCGCCCAGTTTCGCCTCGATCGGCACCGGTGCGACGTACTTGCCCTTGGCCGTCTTGAACAGCTCCTTGACCCGGCCGGTAATGCGCAGCCGTCCCATTTCATCGAGCTCGCCACGGTCGCCAGTCTTGAAGTAACCATCAGGCAGATAGCTCTCGGCGGTGAGCTCCGGTTGCTTGTAATAGCCCAGCATTTGCCCGGGACTCTTGACCAGAATTTCGCCGTCTTCGGCAATTCGGCACTCAACGCCAGGCAAACACTCGCCGACATACCCCAGCCGCACCCGACCGGCACGACTGAAGTGCGAACAGGCAAAGTTTTCCGACATGCCATATCCGTCGAGCAATTCAAGGCCGAGCTGGCGATACCAGTTGATGATCGGCACTGGCAATGGCGCTGAACCGGTGAACGCGGTGTGAACATGGTTGAGGCCTAGCGCACCAAGGATTTTCTCTTTCATTCGCCCGGCTTCAACGGGATCGGCGAAGGCAGCCTCCTGCTCGTCGGTGGGTATCTGTGCGTTAATCCCTTGATAGAACTTGGCCCATAACCGCGGCACCGAAAAGAACACCGTAGGTTGTGCGCGACGCAGGTCCGCACCGAAGGTTTGCAGGCAATCGTTGAAGAACACGTGCATGCCGTAGCGCAACGAGGTCGACTCGACGCCTTGTCGCTCGGCACCATGGGCCAGCGGCAGGTACGACAGCAGGCGCTCCTGGGGACCAGGGCCGCCTTTACTGTTATAGAGGGCCGAAGCATTGATCTGCGCGACTTTGCACATGGTCCCGAAACTGTGCATCACGCCCTTCGGATGACCGGTGCTGCCTGAGGTGTAAATGACGGTGGCCAGATCTCCCGGCTCCGGCAATGCGATCCGGGCAAGAGGGACCGACTCGGCGACGATGTCCAGCCACTGATCGCCCTCGGTACGAGCCGAAAGCGGCAGGCTGATGACCGGCATGTCTGCCGGAACTCCCTTACTGGCAGCCTGCCACGCGGGTTCATCGCCATCGAGCCGGCCCACGAACAGCAAGCGCGACTCGGCATGCTTGAGCACATAGGCCACGGTGTCGGCGCTCGCCGTCGAGTACAGCGGTACGCTGATGTGCCCACTCATCCAGATAGCCAGGTCGGCGATGATCCAATGGGCGCTGTTCTTGCCCAGGATGGCAATCGTCGAACGTGCAGGCAGGTTCAACGATTGCAGGTAGGCGGCCATGCGCCGGGCCTGATCGCCGACCTCGCGCCAGCTGTAATCGAACACCATGCCATTGGGGCAAGGTTGGGTCAGGTACACCGAATCAGGCGTGGTGCGTTCCCAATGTTCAAACCAGTGCAGCAGTGTCATTTGCTCTTGTTGTTCAGTCATGACAGGTCCTACGATTTTGAAGGCGGTGTAGCCGCCTGATTATTTTAATCGGGTTGTCGCATGCCGTATCGTGCGCAAGGCTATTTGCCTCAAGGCTAATCGCAGCGATACATGGTCACTACACAGGCGCCGCCTATGCTGATGTTGTGTTGCAGGGCGATACGGGCATAGGGAACCTGACGATTGGCCGCTGTCCCGCGCAGCTGCCAGACCAGTTCGGCACATTGGGCAATGCCGGTCGCACCGAGTGGATGCCCCATGGACAACAATCCGCCCGAGGGGTTGATGACCCGGTTGCCGCCATAGGTATTGTCGCCATCTTCGACAAGCTTTTCGGCATCACCTTCCCGACACAATCCCAGTGCTTCGTACAGCAGGATTTCACTGGCGGTAGAGCCGTCGTGCAGTTCGCACACATCGACCTCTTCCGGACCGATCCCTGCCCGTTCATAAACGTCGCGTGCTGCGGCGAAACCGAGCTCGTAACCCATCGCACGGATAGCAGAACCCTCGCTGAAGCTGCCGGGCAAATCGGTGGTCATGGCCTGCGCCGCAATGTAAACCGGATCGTTGATCCCGTGTTTCCTGGCGAACTCATCGGAGCACAACACCACCGCCGCTGCGCCTGAGGCCGGCAGACAGTACTGCAATCGCGTCAAAGGTGTGCAGACCTCATCTTCCAGCACTGTTTCCAGGCTCAAAGGCTGACGGTGCAACGCATAAGGATTGAGTGCGGCGTGTTCGCGAGACTTCACTGCGATCATCGCGAAGGTTTCTTTGCGCGCACCATACCGTTGCATGTATTCACGCGCAGCCCTGGCAAATAACTGTGTGACGATCGGAACTTCGGTTACGAGTGTGTCAGCCCCACCATGGGCGTGCCTGGCCACGGGCGACTCGCAATCTTGCCAACGGTGCCGGGACCACTCAGGCGGGGATACTTCAAAGCCAACTGCCAGCACACATTCGGCGATGCCGTGTTCAATGGCCTGACGCGCCAGGTAGAGCGCTGTCGAACCACTGGCACCATGGTTGCTGACATTGATAATCGGAATTCCGGTCAAACCCAGCTCGGTAACGCCGCGCTGGCCGGAAAGGGAATCGCCGTAGACGAAACCGGCATAGGCCGCTTCGACCCTGCGATATTCGATGCCGGCGTCCTGCAACGCCAGGCGGCCCGCCTCGGCGGCGAGATCGTAATAACGACCACCGGCACCCGGCGCGATGAACGGAGTCATGCCTACGCCAATCACATTGACGCGACGATTCATGTAGTGGTTCTCCCGAAACAAAAGGCTGCCGCCAGCACCGAAGCACCAGCGGCAGCGTCGTGGCCTCACCGATCAACCTGAATTGATTGGCGAGGCAGCTTTTCTCACGCCGAAGTTACCGCCTTGGCAAGACGCTCGGCAGTCGCAGCGGCGTACAGCTGCTTGTCGATACTGGCGAACGCTTCCAGCTTCTTCGAAGCCATGGTGTCACCGGTCAACTTCAGCTTGCCGCCGAAGAACAGCTTCTGCAGTTGCGGTTCCTCGCCCGAAGCCAGCTCCGGCATGTTCGCTTCCTGGATGGTCATGGTCACGTCCGCGTTGTCCGCAACGCCTTCATACAGGTCGCCCTTGCCGTTCTTCAGGTCGAGTACCCAGTTGGACTCGCGGTTCTTGACCACAAACTGCATGATCATCTGCGCTTCGGCGGCGATTTCCGGGTGAGCCTGCAGGTGCGCCTTGTACACGCTGAACACGTCGTGGGCGGTCAGGGTCTTCGGCTCTTCCTTGGAAGCGTTGGTCAGGGACGCGAGGTCCGGGACTTTGTCGAAGATTTCCACGACGCCGCCCTTGAGCACCACCACGTCACGCTCAACCGCACGCATCTCGAACACCACGCGGGTCGGCGTCTCGCGCCACATGCGGGTTTCCAGGGTATCGCCCGGCATGACGATGGAAGCGAAACGCACGCGGATGCTCTTGAACAGGCGCGAATCGTTGTTGCAGAACGCCTTGATCACATGACGACCGGCATAACCGAAGGTGCACAGACCGTGCAGGAACGGTTTGTCGTAGCCAGCAGCCTTGGCGTAATCCGGATCGACGTGCATCGGGTTCCAGTCACCGCACAGGCGATACAACAAGGCCTGGTTGATATCGGTTTGTTCGGCGATCACCGCATCCGGTGCGCGCGCCGGCAGTTCGGGCAGCGCAACGCTAGGCACTTTTTCCAGACCGGCGCCCGGCACACCGGCGTAGAAGCTGGTGATTTCGTTGTAGTACAGCGGTACGCCGTTCTCGTCAGTGGTCTCCACCGCAAGGATCGAAACGGAGCTGCGTCCCTTGTCGATCGCCTGCTTCAGACGCATGGTGTGCTTGAGCTTGGCGGCCGGTGGCAACGGGCGGTACATCTCGGTGTACTGCTCGCCATGCAGGCCATTGGCGAACGGCAGCTCCAGGCCTTCCAGGCTCGGCTTGCCGGACTTGATGGCTTGCAGGAAGACCTGGGTCGCCGGCAGCACGGCCATGGTTGGCAGTACGCGGAACTCTTCGTCCTTGAACTCGTTGATGTACAACAGTTCGGTCTCGTCCAGAGGGTCTTTCGCAGCGCCCACGGCCAATGCGTAAAGTGCGGCGTCGGTCTGGTTGTACTCGGTTTCCAGGGTCGACACGGCATTGCTTGCCACTTCCATGTCCACATACTGGTTGCCACCCTTGGCTGGCGAATCCAGGCGCGAGAACAGCTCCTGGAAGCCTTCGCCGCCATTGGACTGGTGCACGCTGTGTTCGTCGAACTGGGTGATGCGCTCCCAGTTTTCACGCACCAGCTCCGGGCTCAGGGTGTCGGTGTGCAGCACTCGGCCCTGGGACCGTTCCCAACGGTACTTGGCGTGGAAGCCGCCACCGACTTCGAACAGGCCGCCGGTTTCCGGGCACTCTTCGTGGCACAACCAGCTGACCAGCGGCGCGACGTGCTCGGAAGCCAGTTTGGCGTGAACGTCTTCCGGCAGGATGCCGCTGGCGATCACCAGGCGGGACGCCGCAATCGGGGCAATGGTGTTGACGCGAATATTCTTCGAAGCGCCTTCGAAGGCCAGGGACTTGGCGAAGCCGATCAGCCCGGATTTGGCGGTGGAGTAGTTGCACTGACCGAAGTTGCCGAAAATGCCGGCACCGGAAGCGGTCATGATGATGCGGCCGTAGCCCTTTTCACGCATGATCGGCCACACGGCGTGGGTCAGTTTGAACGCGCCCTTGACGTGGATTTCCTGAATCAGGTCCCACTGTTCTTCAGTCATTTTGGCGAACGACACGTCGCGCAGGATACCGGCGTTGTTGATCAGGATATCAACGGTGCCGAAGGCTTCCAGCGCGGTGGCGACGATTTTCTCGCCTTCGGCAACCGAGTTGTAGTCGGCGACGGCTTCGCCGCCCATGGCCTTGATCTCGGCAACCACGGCGTCGGCAGCGGCAGACGAAACGCCTACGCCCTGCAGGTTCACACCCAGGTCGTTGACCACGACCTTGGCGCCACGCGAGCCCAGCAGCAGTGCGTGGGCACGGCCCAGGCCGTTACCGGCACCGGTGACAATGGCTACTTTGCCGTCAAAACGAAGTTCTTGTGACACGGTGACTCTCCTTCCCAATGGGTATTGTTGTTGGTTACCGGCTGCCCGACTCCCCGGAGTCGGGCACCGCAGACAGCACATTCAGGTAATTGGATTGCGCAGCGAGACTGCGCTGCCCGCCCCTACAGGGTGCGAGCGATGATTTCTTTCATGACTTCGCGGCTGCCGCCCCAGATGCGGTTACCACGGGTATCGAGGAACAGGCGTGCGATCGGGTATTCGGTCATGTAGCCGTTGCCGCCGTGCAACTGCAGGCATTCCTCGACCACGCGCAGGCTCAACTCGGCGGTCCAGTGCTTGGCCATGGCTGCGGCTTCGGGTGTCAGCTCGTTGCGCAGGGCCAGTTCCATGCAGCTGTCGACCCAGGATCGGCCGATCTGGATTTCAGTCTTCAATTCAGCGAGCTTGAAACGCGAGTTCTGGAAATCGAAGACCGGCTTGCCGAAAACCGTGCGGCCTTTGGTGTAGTCGACGGTGTGGCGCAGCGCAGCTTCGGCCTGGGCCTGGAAGCCGATGGCACCGCTGATACGCTCCCAGGCGAGGTCGCGCATCAGCTGACCGAAGCCCTTGCCCTCCTCCGGGCCCAGCAGATTGCTGCACGGCACACGCACGTTGTCGAAGAACAACATGCAGGTGTCCTGCGCATGCAGGCCGATCTTTTCCAGAGGCTGCGATTTGGCATAACCGTCGCGACCGCTCTCGACGATGATCAGCGAGATGTCCCTGGCGGTGCCAGTGGTGCCGGTCTTGCAGACGACCACTACCAGATCCGACTGCACGCCGTTGGAAATGAAGGTCTTGGAACCCGTAATGACGTAGTCGTCGCCGTCGCGCACAGCGCGGGTCTTGACCGCTTGCAGGTCGGAGCCGGTGTTGGGTTCCGTCATCGCGATCGAACCGATGGCTTCACCGGAGACCATCTTCGGCAACCAGGTCTGTTTCTGTTGCTCACTGCCGTAATGCAGGATGTAACCGGCCACCAGTGCGTGCACGCCGAAGCCGATGCCCAGGCCGGAAGCGCCGGAGCCCATGTACTCCTCGCCGATGACCATCGAGTACAGGCGGTCTGCGCCGTAGCCACCGTATTCTTCCGGAATGCACGGCAGTAGCAGGCCCAGCTCACCGGCGCGACGCCAGATTTCGCGAGGCACGCGTTTTTCCTTTTCCCACTGTGCGTGAAACGGCAGTACTTCGTCTGCCAGGAAACGCTGGGTAAGGCGGCGGTAATCTTCGTGTTCGGAGCTGAACAAGGTCCGGGGGATCAGATATTCCATGGCAAATTCCTCGATTGCGCGGTGATCAGAGCGTGCGCCCGACCAGCTCTTTCATGATGTCGTTGGCGCCGCCGGCAATACGCAGGACGCGGTGATCGAGGTAGTGGCGCGCCACCGGGTACTCGAGCATGTAGCCGTTGCCACCGTGCAGTTGCACGCATTCGTCGACCACCTTGGAATACAGTTCGGAACACCACAGCTTGGCCGCCGCCGCTGCTTCGGGCGTCAGCTTGTGCTCCAGGCACAGACCCATGCATTTATCGACGTAGTTCTGGCCGACGGCGATGTTGATCTGCATGTCGGCGAGCTTGAAGCGGGTGTTCTGGAAGTCGAAAATCGGCTTGCCGAACACGCTGCGACCGCGGGTGTATTCAAGGGTGTGTTCAAGCACGGCCTGGGCGCCGGCGATACTGTTGCCGGCAATCCCCAAACGCTCCCAGGCCAATTCTTTCATCAGCTGGAAAAAGCCCTGCCCCGGAACGCCGCCGAGGATGTTTTCCTTCGGCACGCGCAGGTCTTCGAAGAACAGCATGGTGGTGTCCTGGGCATGCAGCCCGACCTTGCGCAGCGGGCGCGACTTGCTCAGGCCCGGACGGTCGGCTTCGACGATGATCAGCGAGATGTCCTGGGAGCCTTTGCCGGTGTTGCCGGTCTTGGCCACGACAACCACCAGGTCGCAGTTGGTGCCGTTGGAAATGAAAGTCTTGGAACCGTTGATGACGTATTCGTCGCCCATCAGCGTGGCACGGGTCTGGACTCCTTGCAGATCGGAGCCGGTGCCCGGTTCGGTCATCGCGACCGCCGCAATCGCAGTGCCGGCAGCCATTTTCGGCAACCACTGTTGCTTCTGTGCTTCGGTACCGAAGTTGTTCAGGTAGCCGGCGACGATATCGTGTACACCGAAACCGATGAGGCCGCTGGCACTGACGCGCGTGACCTCTTCACCGACAATCATCGAGAAGCGTCGATCCAGGCCAAGACCGCCGTAGGCCTCAGGGGTGGTGGCATTGAGCAGACCCAGTTCACCGGCTTTTTCCCAGATTGCACGGGGAACCAGGTGATCCTCTTCCCATTGCTCGTGGTGCGGCATGCACTCGTCGGCAAGAAAGCGCCGCGTGGTTTTGCGGAACTCCTCGTGCTCGTGCTCAAACAGGGTGCGCGGAATCATGAAGCATCTCCTAAGGGCTGGATCTACGCGCCGGTTCAAACCGGCTTTGTCGATACCACGATAGGAAATGCACCCTGCCTGCTGTACCCCTCAGGGAGAGGGGGGAATCGATCGAAACCTGCACCCCCCTGAAGGAACTGCCGCAGGCTGCAGGGGAATGGTGTGGACCTCCCTGAAACGGGGAGGCCCGGTATTCGGCGAAAACCTTAAGCTGCGGCTGTTGCACACCTGCGGACGCCCGCCCATGCAGTCCACGCAACTACATGGGCGGCGTCGACCGCAGGGCTTCAGGGAATCAAGCCGTGCTTGCGCGCCCAGGAGACAGCGTCGTAACGACTGGAAACACCGAGTTTCAAGAACACGTTCTTCAGGTTCCATTTCACCGTTTCCAGCGAAATACTCAACGTCAACGCCACCCGTTTGTTCGACATGGCCTGGCTGATCAATTGCAGGATCGCCAGCTCGCGTGGGGTCAAGGTCTTCTGACCCGCCGAAGCGCTGCCATCGCCCGAGTGCGCACCTGACTTGCCCTGCTCGAAACGCGGCAGCAGGTCTTGCAGAAAAACCGTCAACGAACTGCCAGGGGCGATCCTGTCGGCCAGCGGCGCCAGCATTGGATACAGCGCCGCACTCTCGTCGAGAAAAGTGCGTACCAGGCCCAGTCGCTGCCCGGTTTCCAATGCCTGGATCAGTAAATCGTCGGCGGCGTCCTGCTGTCGCAGGTCTGCATGAGCAATGCCCATCAGCAGCAATGCGGTCACCCCCAATTGGCCACGATGATAGTGTTGGGCATAACGACGAACGTGCTGCAGTTCCAGCAAAGCATTGTCCGGATAGTTGGTCGCCAGAAGCAGCCGTGCCTTGGCCAGGGCGACCATCGCCGGAATTTCTGCCTGGAACCCGTCCGCCCCTTGATGTGCCTGGCCAAGCACATCGAGCTGCGCGACATGCACGCCCGCGTTAGCGCGATCACCCTCGAGCAATTCAATGCGCACCTGCTCGGCGAGACAATGCACCAGAGCGCGATCCTGACCGATACTGCGAAAGTGCCGTTCCTGGCGTTCGAGGAAGGCCAGCGCCGTGGCCGCAGACTCTTGCAAAAGATCCAGACGGGCACGGCAAATACTGGCGCGCATCATTGAGTCGGGCATTGTCCACTGCAGCAGCCCATTGCGATTGGCCAGGACTTCACGTGCCTCGTCGATCCGGTCCAGTTCACAATAAATCTCAGCCAGGGCGGAGGCTCCGGTGTAGGCACTGGCCGAACGATGTCCGTGCGCGGTCACGGCGCGGGTCAATTGCGCCAGGCCTCTGCGTTCGGCTTCGAGCATCTTGCCTTCCATCAGGCAACACAGGGTCCGGGTACCTTCTGCAAGCAGCGCCATCTCGTCGTTGCGATCGACCTCGGGAATCGGGTGGTCGTCGAGACAACGCAGCGCATCGGCGTGCCGTCCCGCCGCGGAATAGGCCAGTGCCAACATGGTCGGTGGGCCGTAGCGCATGATCGAGTAATCGTCGATCAGCGGCTGGAATCCTTCGAGCAAGGCAATGACCGGCTCGGTACGATCGCGCTGAACGTGGATGACCGCCTGCACCAGCGGCAGGCGGAACGCCACGTCTTCGTGCTGCGCAGCGCCACTTCGCTTGAATTGCTCAAGCCACGCCTCAGCCTTCGCCGGCCGTGCCGTCAAGGCATAGGCCAGGCAGCCGAGGAAAAACAACCGGGGCCTGGAGAACAAAACCTCCTGCGGCAGTCGGTCGAGCAAGCGCAGAAGCGGACTCAGTTGATCCAGGCCCCAAGTGGTCGGCGCCGCCCGCTCGATGACTTCAACGGCGAACCCCAGATCCCCGCCCGACGTGGCATGACGCATGGCCTCGGCCAGCAGTTTGCGTTCAGCGAACCAATGCGCCGCACGCTGATGCAATTGCGCGACATTCTGCGAATTGCGCCGAATCAGACGTGTGGCAAGAAATTCACTGAACAGCGGATGGAAGCGATACCAGGGCAAGCGATCATCGGCTTCGACACGGAAGATCAGCAGGTTTTCTTCTTCAAGCCGGTTGAGCATCTGCGCGGCACTGGCGTTGCCTGTCACTGCCTCTGCCAGGGAGGCATTGAAGCGTCGGCAAATACTGACCGCCTCCATGAAGTCCGCCAACGCCTCCGGTAGATGCGCCATCACATCCTCAGCCAGATAGCTTTGCAGGTCATCCGATTTCCAGCCCAGTTCATGCAGGCTCGCCCGCGCTCCAGGGTTGCTGCGCAGCAGGATCACGATCAACTGCAGGCTGGCAGGCCAACCGCTGGTGAGCTCGTGGGTCAGGTGGATTTCCTCCTCGTGGAGTTTCAGCGCTGCCAGATTCAATTCAAGGAAGGCGCGGGTTTCCGTCAAATCGAACGGCAACGCTGCACAGTCAAGTTCCACCACCTGCCCCATCAGTCGCAGCCGACTGAGACTCAAGGGTGGTTGAACGCGCGCAGCAATCACGAAATGCAGGTTCTCAGGGCTGTGATCGAACAGTTTTTGCATCAATCGGTGCGAGCGCGGATCCGCGACATGCTGGTAATCGTCGAGCACCAGGTACAGCTCTTTGTTCACATTGGAAGCCGCATCGACGATGGCGGCGACGATTTCGTCAATCGACTCACTGCTGGCACCCTCCAGCGGAGTGCCCGTGTCGATGGTCACACCGAGGCGCTGCAATGCACCGCGCAAATAGGCAAAAAAAGTCGAGAGATGCTTGTCGTCGGCGCTCAGTGACAACCAGGCGACTTCGGCGCCAGCGCGCATCATGGTCTGGCGCCACTGCACCAGCAAGGTGGTCTTGCCGAATCCCGGACTGCCGATGACAAGGCCGACGGTACAGTGCTCGATTCGCTGCAGTTCTTCTATCAGCCTGCTGCGGGGAATCGATTGGGTGCCGATTCGCGGAGGGGCGAACTTGGTCGAAACCAGCAGTTTGTCGGTATTAATTTGCAAACCGAATCTCCGATCCCCTGCTCGTCTGAGGAAGATCCGAACAGGACGTAACATTGTTGAAAACGGCGCCGGTGTAATGATCCATCCAGCCGTTAACTCGAAAGAATGGGCAGGAATGGGCGCACTCCAAATTGAATGCGGCGATAGTGAGGGCAAGCCATCCCTACTCCCCCCCTCCTTTGGGGGGGGGGCTGCCAGCTCAGAGCCCTCTTGTCTCTTTCAACAATGATAGCTGCGTGATCGACCGTTCTTCATGCGACGGTTGATTGATGGCGCCGGCAGCCCTATTCCCTGCGGATCTGTCTCAGACTGCGATCTTTTGATCTGGCTTGCAATCAATCCGAAGATTGACCGCTGGTATTTTCGCACCACTGATCGATAAACCCGCGCATACGCTGTAAATATTCACCACGTCCCAGGTGCATCAAGTGACTGCCGGGGAACCAATGCAACTGGCTGTCCGGCCAGTGTTGTTGCAGCAGGCGCAGTTGACGCGGCACGCTGAACCGGTCGCCCGCACCGCCGATGATTAGCACGCGCTCGCCATCTATGCATGGCTTGTAGGTCAGGGGGTTGTGCACCGCGGTCAAACCGCGCATCTGCGCGACATTCACGCCTTGGCTACGCATCAACCGCGGCAGCAGGATGCTCGTGGGCCACCATTCGAGAAACAAGTCAATCGGACTCACCGCAGGCACGATGGGAACGCAGAAGGACAAACGGTCGTCGACCGTCGCCAGCAGCGAGGCCGTATAACCGCCAAGGGAAATCCCGGTGACGCCGATGTGCTCGACTCCGCGACCTTGCAAATAGTCAATGAACACCCGCAGATCGTGAATGGCATGCAGCGGTGACTCCGTGAACGAGAGCAGGCCGCGCCCGAACAGACCGACACCGCTGAACAGGTCGCCGCGCTCGGCCCGTAGCCCATGGTGTGGGTAGGTGAACAGCAGAATGTCGTAGCCCTGATGGTAAAAGCTTGCCAGTGACAGGGCCTGGGCGTTCAAAAACGGCGCGTCGGCGGCGAAGCCGTGGATCACGATCAGTGTCGGGCGCGGCCGATCGCCATGACACCAGTGCTGGGCATGCGCCTGCGCATTGTTCTGCATGTTCTCGAACTGCGCCTGCGCCGCCGGATTGAGGGGTTTGAACGGGCTGTCGAAACGCAACTGAAAGCGCTGGATACCGCGCAAACCCGCCGAACAGCCGGTCGCCGGGCTCACCTCGATGGCGATACCCTTGGGCGGTGCCAAAAACACCCGCCCGGCATCACCCGCGCGCGCCAGCGGCTCATAGAAACGCAGCGCGTCAAACTCGCGCCGCGTGTCGCCGCCCTTGTACAGCGAGGTGAGCATGGCAGCCGCCACCGTGGCAGACAACGATGTGCGCAGGACCCGCTCGACGGCAGCAGTGCCGTGCACTTTCAACCGATGGTTGGCATCGAGCTCCGTACCATTGGCCTGCTGCCAGAAATCCTCGGGCAGTTGTTCCCACCAGGGGGCATGCAGTTCACTTTCCATAACGACGCCTATGCACGGGACAATTTCCTTGAGAAAGGCAAGGTGCGCAGCCTGTGGAGCAACGCATGCCAGGTAGGCGCATAAAACCTCAGGAACACGACCCGGTGTTACCCCCTATTTGGAGGGGTTGGAAATGCATCTCTCATGGCCAATTGTCAGCACCCTACTTTGGTCGTATTTACAATTGCCGGTCGCGTGGTCGAGCGGAACGGCAAGTTATTCAATGGAGTGCACAACCTTGCGAGAGTCTCAAGAATGAACAAGCTGAGCGGCCAAGACGCCCTGTTTCTGCATGTTGATCGTCCGCATGCGTCATCCCACGGCACGATGATTTATATCTACGACCAAACGACCTTGAACGGGCAACGCCTGGGATTTCGGGAAATAGTCCACCACATCGAAAGTCGACTCGACCCGATGTACGTGCAGCGACGCAAGATCGTGCAGGTGCCGTTCGGGCTTGGGTACCCGTATTGGGTCGAAGACGACCTGTTCGACATCGATTTTCATGTTCGCCATTTCGCCCTGCCCAAGCCCGGGGACTGGCGGCAGTTCTGCATACTGTTATCGCGCATTCATGCCCGGTCGGTGGATCTGTCCCGCTCGCCCTGGGAGATGTACGTGATCGAGGGGCTCGACAACATCGAAGGGATACCGAAAGGCAGCTTCGCAATCATCACCAAGACTCACCATGCCGCGATGGACGGCACCGCGGCGGCGGAATTTACCTGGGCAATGCACGACCTGGCCGGCGCACCGGGCAAACCCGGCGCAATCACGCCGAAACCGCAACCGGCGCACCCCCCGTGCCATTCGCGGCGGATCACCGACACCCTCACCCGCATGGTCATCGACAATATCTCGGCTTCCGCACGCATGGCCGCACCGCTGCGGCGCGTACTGCCCAAACTCGCCACGTTCGGCTTGCGCAGGCTGGCCCAGTCGTTGAGGTCGTCGGACGGTGGCGTACCGCGCACGCGATTCAACGCGAATGTGTCGGCCAAACGGGTCTGGGACTCGGTGACACTGGATTTGGCCACCGTGAAGCAGATCAAAGGCCTGGTACCGGGCGCGACGATCAACGACGCGGTGCTTGCCATGATCGGAGGCGCGATGCGCCGCTACTTGCAGGCAAAGGACGAACTGCCGGAAAAATCGCTGGTGAGCATGGCGCCCGTCAATACGCGCCAAGAGGGCGCCGAGCGTACGACCAATACGATTTCAATCCTGAGATTCCCATTGGGCACTCACATCGATGACCCGCTTGAGCGGCTTCAGGCGGTACAACTCGCAACGGCGGAATGCAAGGCGATCCAGAGTGCGATTGGCGCTCATGAATTGACGAACCTGCAGAAGTTCACCCCACCGGCGACGCTGGGCCTTGCCGGCCGACTGGCGACACTGACCGGCGGGGGTGGCAAGGGACCGGTCTTGCTGCACAACTGCATGGTGACCAACGTCCCCGGTCCGAATGAGCCGCTCTATCTACTCGGGGCGAAGCTCGTGCACTGGGGGGGCATGGGTCCGCTGGCCGATGGCATGTCACTGATCTGGAACCCGACCAGCTATTGCGGAAAGATGTTCATTTCACTGACCAGCTCGCCGAACATTGTTCCTGATCCTGATTTCCTGGCGCGCTGCCTGCTGGACTCCTACGAGGAAATGCGTGACGTCGCCCACCAGATTTGCCAACCGGTGACGACGGCCCCGGTGCCGGGCAAGCGTCGCAAGCCGAGGATGGACAAGGCTCGGCAAGCCCGCATGCCAGTCACCAGGGCAGCAAGTACTGGAGTGATTGAGACGCCTCTCCGCGCCCTGGTAACCGTCGTCGATAATGCTGGATAAATCACAATTGTTGGCGCCGACGCCGAATTGACCTAGTTGCCGAAATGTCACGGCCCCAGTCTCTGACTCCTCACAAACCATTGCCTGCTCTACATAGGTGCTATTTGAGGTGGGGTGAGTCTTACATCGGCAGGGGGGTCAATTCGGCGTCGGCGTCAACAGCCAGAGATCACCAAGGGAAAGATAAGCCCCCGTCTCCCAGCGGGCAGCCAATCTAAAGCCGGGTAGAGCCACATAAAACTCAATGCTGCGAGAGAGGTTCACAACCGCCAACGTAAAATGATTCAAGCCAGTCAACATGAGCATCTATCCAGAACCAATCCACCAGAATGGTTGAGGATATGAACATCGACTTTTTCAACACAATCGGTCGGAAGCCGTCGCTCATGAACGTCCGCTTTTGGCCGATTCTGTTGAAAAAGTCGGCCATGGTCTCCACGGCAAAAAGTTCGCACTTGAGATTGAAATCTTTACTTTGAACAGAGGATTCCGGGCTCAGATTTCGCGTAGTTGCGCGCAAAAAAGGCGTTTTGAGCAGTCAGCCCGCGGGCAGTCTGGAAGGACCGACTTTTTCAACACAATCGGCCGGGTTCTGCCTGTCGCCAAGGGCCACAATCGAGCAGAAGAAGTCATCAGCAGTCAGCATCACGCTTCAACTGGCGAAGACATTGCGATCATAATGAATCATCCCCGCCAAGACCAAAGTGTGAGTAACATCATGACCGAAGCCCAGCGCTGGACAGTGAAATGCCAAGATCCTGCGGATGGAAGCGGTGACGTCATCATTGACTTGCCGCCTGACCTACTCGCCAGTTTGGGATTGAGCATCGGCGACGTACTGACCCTTGAAGTGATCGACGGCGCGATAGTTCTGACGCCGAAGTCGAGCGACTTAGCTACACCCTGAATCGCGCCGGCGCGCATGACCTGATCTCCAAACGGGCATATGCGAACGGCACTACTGAGCAGCGGCGATTGGCAGATTTTACGTAGCGACTCAGACTTCAAGCAGTGGCTACGTTTTTACACAGCTACGGTCGATTGCAGCCCGTCACGACAGGCAGAAATCGGCCGATTCTGTTGAAAAAGTCGGCCATGGTTTCCACGACAGAAAAGTACGCGCTTGAGATTGAAATCTTTACTTTGAGCATGGGATTCGGGGCTCAGATTTCGCGTATGGACGCGCAAAAAAGACGTTTTCAGCGGTCAGTATGGGGGCAGTCTGGGAGAACCGACTTTTTCAACAGAATCGGCCAAGAGCGGACGCTGGAGACGGCTTCTTCGTTCAAGGACTGAAGTAGGATCGTGACGCGCTCACTTCGCAACCTACATCCGTACCAGCTTCCGGATTGTTTTTCCTTCCCGTCGCGATACTCTGAGCTCACGCAGAACCCAGCATTCGATTGATTTTTATCCATAGGAGCAACAATGCCAAAACCACGTGTCTTCATCGGCTCATCCGTTGAGGGGCTCAGTGTTGCTTATCCTGTACAGCAGCACCTACTACACGAAGCGGAAGTTACTATCTGGGACCAAGGCGTTTTTGAGTTGTCTCGGACTACGATGGAGAGCCTGACTAAAACTCTCTCCGAAAGCGACTTCGCTATATTCGTATTCTCCCCAGACGATTTGGTTCGGATTCGTAATATAACTGCACCTGCAATTAGGGATAATGTGCTTTTTGAGTTCGGGCTGTTCATCGGCAAACTAGGGCGAGAGCGAGTATTCTTCATACTGCCATCTGATGGTGACTTACATATCCCTACTGACCTTCTAGGAGTAACGCCTGGCAGATATGAGTCAACACGTGATGATGGCAGCATGCAAGCGGCAACCGGCTCTGTGTGCTACCAAATTCGACTGCAGATGAAAAAACTCGGTATTGCTCCCGGTCGAATTGGCGTAGAGGAAAGCACAGAAGGGGGCATTGCAGAAGACTCGGGAAGACGCGATTGGTTATTTGATTTTATAGATGAAAAATATGACCAAGCCAAGGCTTCGCTTCAGAGCGAAATAGAGAGCTTGTCCGGTGAAGTTGCGCTCACTAGGAAAGCTTGGATTCTCTATTGCGAGCTCAAACTACGAAATGATGGCAACATCGAAGAGTTAATAAAATATGCCAATGAGCACTTTGAATTTTCAGGTGTTCAATCCATCATTGCAACATTCCTTCGCTTGGAAGGCTATGTTAGCGAAGCAATCGAACTCTTGACTGCCGTCCAGGAAAAAAGACCGAAGGATGCTGAAATTGCGATGGCGCTTGCACTGTGTCATTCAGATGGAACAGACAGTGCTAGCGCAATCGCGGAACTTCAGCGTGTCGGACCGGATGATTTTCCGGAAGTTGCCATCCGTTTGGCTGAGACCCTTGAACGAGATGAAAACACGAGAGATGCTCTATCAGTCGTTCAGCGTTGCTACGCGAAGCATCCAAGCCACAAGGGGCTACGATTCAAGTACGCACGCTTGGCTCAGGAGCTTGGCCAAGATCATATAGCGACTTACTTATTGGATCGACTGACGTACGACGATCCTAACTCACTTGAATACTGGGGATATCTTGGAAACTCCTGTCTTCAGCTCGACTTATACGATCAAGCGCTATACTCCTATCGCAGAGCAGAGAAGCTAATGAAGGCAGAGGATTCCTCACAATGGATAACCGCCAACATAGGCAACTTACTAATTAATAAAGACTTTCCAACTGAAGCATGTGAATACTTGGAGCGCGCGGTCAAACTTGAGTCTCACTCTGAGTACGCCCATGAAAGACTAGCTTCTGCTTTAAGAAAGAAGGCGTCCGAGGCTAAAGAGTTCCAGAAGAAATGCACCGAAGGAAAACGCCGAGTGCGTGAAGCGGTAACTAAGGTTCTCAACCCATCGACTACAGAGACCAATGCCCCGCGTGGCCTATTGAGTAGCTTGCTGCTGACTAATCCCCCCCAGGATTGACTGCCCTGGATCCGTTTGCTGCCCTTCACGACAGGCAACAACCGGCCAAAAACGGACGTCAAGACGTTTAATGGCACGCTGTTCGGTCGCCAGAAATACACACGCCGCCATCATGAGCGGCGTTGTACAGGTGGGCTTATTTTCTAAGTTAAAAGAGGTGCTATGCGGCCTCCGACTCTTGAATTAGCTCACGGATTCGTGTCGCTAACGCGTTGCAAAATTCAGGATTATTTCTCACCCAAAGGGCGAAGAACGCCCCTCGGACAATAACTTCTGATACGAAACCAATTTTCAGTCCCAATTGGACGTAGAGTAAGTATGGGTCTCTATTGGTTCTCACAACCTCCTCCATGGCTGATCTGACTTCCGCTTGCGCTTCCGGAGGGCGCTGGCAGGATACTGTTAGGACCGCGATATCTCGTTCGATGTTAGACAAAATATCGTCGTAAACACTTATCTCAGGTTGATCACCAGGTAGCCGGATAATGCCACTTTCGGGGTCGTCATCACCCTGCTGCTCAGAGTCGCCATCGATAATGCAAAGTGACTTGAACAAAATTGCAGGGTTACGTACATGGCTTCTGTGCGTACTGACGGCTGTACCATCCCCAGCAACCGCATGAATTTCCACTTGCTCAAATTCAGCGCCAAGCTTTTCTCGAAGGATCGCCTCGACCCAACTTTTTGCAAAATCATCCTCAACAAAAACGGCGAGCTTTCTATCAACACGGCCTGATACAGCTCTCAAAGCCTGAACCGATAGCTTACCCTGCTTAAGCTTGCCTGAGATGCAAGCCCAGATAGCCTCATTAGGCAAAGGGGAAAGAGCATAGTCACTGTGCGTTGTGAACACTGTTTGCACGTTTTTCCGCTCAGCAACATCAATGAGGTACTCGACCATGCGGCGTGTAGCGATTGGATGGAGACCGTTCTCAATTTCCTCAATGATGATGAGAGAATTTGGGGGAGCTTGCTCGATCTCACTAATCATTCTGATGATGGAGGACTCGCCAGCTCCAAAATGAAACTCAGAGTAATGCTGGTCGCCATTTTTTCCGATTAAGAAAAGTTCGTCTTGGCCCACATCGGTAACACGGAATTCAGTTACGGCTTTTCCAAGAACGTGTTCGACTTGAGTCGCGACTTCCGCGTCAAGAGACAAAAGTGCACCTTGGTGTACATAAGACGACTTTGTCAGCTTTTTGAACCGAGTTTTTTCTCCCGCAGGTACGGTGCGCTCAATTCCGAAGAATAGAACAACTCGATCCGCTACTTCCCCCCGAACCCATTTCGCTTGTCTGAAATTGCTACTTCTTTTGACCAGTTGGCGGGGGTTGAGTGCTTTGTCTACGAGTTCATACTCGACTCGCCATCCAGACATAGACTCATCACCAACGGCACTTTTAGGAAAAAAATATCCAGGCTTGATGGGCTTGTATGCACAACCTGCGACTCCTAAAACGGAAGACTTTCCGCTACCGTTAGGCCCGATGAGTGCCGTAACTGGAAATTCAAAAGTAATGTCCTCACCGGAAAACCCTCTAATCCGCTGGATACTCGCTTTATGCAAGTACTTTCCATAGTCGTGCTCACGGACTTTCTTAAGCAAGGCGAGCTTTCTCGACTCTCTGATTTCACTACGCTCCATCGTACAGCCTCACTGTCTATTTTCAGATGATTAAGCCAAAGCGCCACCATACTACCAGTGTCGCCAGTTAGCCTCCTCGGGGTCGTCGGCGTAAATCCGCTTTTGACCGGTTGCCGCCTCAAGCCACGGGCAGCTTTGGGTCGATTTCGGCCCGTCACGACAGTCGGAAAACGGCCGATTCTGTTGAAAAAGTCGATTCTTCCAGACAGCCCCCCATACTGAGCGCTGAAAACGTCTTTTTGCGCGTTGCTACGCGAAATCTGAGCCCCGAATCCCATGCTCAAAGCAAAGATTTTCAATCTCAAGCGCGTACTTTTCTGTCGTGGAAACCATGGCCGACTTTTTCAACAGAATCGGCCAAAAGCAGTCGGTGAACTTCGGATGACGCTCAAATGGACAACTTCAAGTTGCTGCTGAATTCTACCCCGGGCCACTCGACGCCATCTCCATCCACGTGCAAAGTCGCAGGCTTAAAAGTCCGTGTCTGTGAGAGCCGTTATGGAACTGCGCCACCTGCGTTACTTCATGGCCGTTGCCGAATACAAAAGCATCCGCTTGGCAGCCGAGCGCATCTTCATCACTCAGCCCGCCATTTCCAGGCAACTGCTGGACCTTGAGCAAGAGCTGGGTTTCAGTCTTTTCGAACGCTTGCCCAGAGGCTTGAAACTTACCAAGGCGGGTGAGTACTTTCACGCCTCGGTGCAAAAAATCCTCGACGACCTGGACAACGCCGTGCTGAGCGCCAAGCGCGTAGCGGGCGGCAGGTTGGGGCATCTGCGCCTGGGTTTTGTCGAAAATGCTGGCTGGGATGGTTTCATGCCAAGCGCCTTGCGCGCGTTCCAGGACGAACTACCCGAAGCCAGCATCGAGCTGATGCCGGTCAACAGCCCGCTACAGTTGCAAGCCATCGAACAGGGCACGCTGGACGGTGGCTTCATCTATGCCTTTGCCCCACTGATGACGCCTTGCCAGGTGCTGACGCTGGTCAACCACGATGTGGTGCTGGCGGTCCCCAGCAGTTGGCAACTGCCTGATGACGTCATCGAGCTCAAACAGGTCGCACATCTGCCTTTCGTGACCTTTCCCCGTCATGTCTACCCCGCTTACTACGATTGCCTGCTCAGCGCCTGCCATCAGGCCGGGGTAAGCCTGCGTATCGTTCAGCAGGAACAGACCGAGTCGGCGATCCTGGCGTTGGTGTCTTCCGGCGTGGGCGCGGCCATCGTCAATTCGGCCAATGCCGGACGGCCGCCTGCGTTGGTGCGGTTTATCCGGCTGAAGAATTTTTCCATCTCGATGCCCTTGTCGTTTGCCTGGCAGGCCAGCAACCAGAACCCGCTGCTGCAACACTTCCTGGAAAAATTGCAGCAGATGATCAAGCAAACCTAGCCGCCGGCTGACCTGCATAACGATGCCTTTAAGGCATCGGTCGTGCAAGACATCGGCATTATCGCTACATCGACACTTGCGCAATGATGGTCCCGAAGGCGCGCCGACAGCGCCCAAACCGCCCAGAATAAAAAGCAGGTGAGCCCACTCATGAACATTCCTCGATCACTGATCAGCACCGATATCGACTTCGACCAGGAAGGCTTTCAAACCGGCAGCCTGAAAGTCCCTTACTCCCATGACCGATCAGCCTATGGCCGCATCCTGATTCCCATTGCCGTACTTAAACAGGGTACCGGCCCCACGGTGCTGCTCACCGGCGGCAACCACGGCGATGAGTACGAAGGGCCCGTAGCCCTGATGAAACTGCTGCAGCGCTTGCCGACGATGCAGATCCAGGGCCGGCTGATCGTGGTGCCGGGGCTGAATTTTCCGGCCTTTCTCAATGCCTCGCGCACCTCGCCCATCGACAAGGGCAACTTGAACCGGATGTTTCCCGGCCAGCGCAACGGCAGCATCACTGAAATGATCGCCCACTACGTCGACACCGAGCTCTTCCCCCGCGCCGATGTGATCCTCGACTTGCACGCAGGGGGCGCTTCTTTCCAGCATTACCCGACGCTGCTCGCGGCCTTGCCACAAGATCCCGCCCAGCACGATCAATACCTGCGCCTGGTGAACGCTTTTGCCGCGCCTACCACAATGATCATGAACCTGCTGGGCGAAGACCGCACCTACGGTGCAGCCGCCGAGCGCCAGGGCAAATTGTTTTTGTGCGGGGAGTTCGGCGGTGGCGGCAGTTGCGATCCCGAGGGATTGCGGATTGTCGAGGACGGCTTGGCGCGGGTACTGCGCAGCCTCGGCGTGATCGATGAGCCCGCACCAGCGCCTACGCCCACACGCCTGATAAGGGTCGAAGGCCCAGAGCATTACCTGTTCGCTACCCGCGCCGGGGTGTTCGAGCCTTGCTTCAAACTGGGCGAGCACGTGCAGACAGGGCAATTGGCCGGACGACTATTCGACCCTCACGCGCCCTGGGAGGCGCCGCTGCAGTTGCACTTCAAAAAGGCCGGCCAGGTGGTGTGCACACGCACCTTCGCCAAGGTCGAACACGGCGATTGCATTGCTGTCCTCGCCGCCCCGTCGCAATGGCAGTGAGCCTGCCGACCGTCCTTGAGCCTGGAGCATGATCATGTCCATTACCCAAACGCTCGACGTCGACAATGCGCGTTCAGCCAGCGCCCTGCGCAATGGTTACACCGTCGGCCTGTTCTTCCTGTGTTTCGTGTTTTCCTATATTGACCGGCAGATCGTCAGCATCCTGGTGCAGCCGATCAAAGCCACGCTGGCCTTGAGCGATACCCAGATCGGCCTGCTGCAGGGCTTTGCCTTCACCTTGTGCTACGCCACCGCGGGTGTCGTGGTGGCCCGACTGGTTGACCGTACCCATCGAGTTCGACTGATCGCGGTCTGTGTGGCCATCTGGGCACTGTGCACGGCCCTGTGCGCGACCGCGGACAGTTTCAGCGAACTGCTGTTCTGGCGCGCCGGTACCGCGATTGCCGAAGCGGGCTTGAGCCCGGCGGTGCTGTCGATTTTCGCCGACCTGTACTCGCCGCGCAAAGTCTCGCGCCCCACCAGCATCTTCATGCTCGGCCCTTACATCGGCAGCGGCGTGGCATTGGCAGGTGGTGGCTTGCTGCTGGGCTGGCTGTCGCATACCGAGGGTGTGATCAGTGTGCTGGGCGTCGCCCTGCATCCGTGGCAGTTCATCTTTCTGACCGTGGGCCTTGCGGGCCTGCCGCTGGCGTTTCTGGTGGCGTTCAGCGTGCGCGAACCGGCGCGTACCGAAACCAGGGCCCTGGCGAGCGCCGAGGTGGCGGAACAAGCGCCGCCGATGATGGAGGTACTCAAGGAGCTGTTTGTTCGCAATCGCTTTTGTACGCTGTATTTCCTGGCCTACATGAGCCTGATCACGCTGTTCTATTCCCACACAGCCTGGTTCGCCACCCTGCTGATTCGCAAGTATGCGATGGAAGCCAGTCAAGTGGGCAAACTCGCAGGGCCCTTGTACATGCTCGGCGGGATTTGCGGTGTGATGTTCGCGCGTTATCTGGGCAGCCGGATGAGCGACCAGCAAACCGTGCCCAAAGCCCTCAAGACGTCTGCCCTCGCCTCCTGCGCGCTGATCCCCCTGGCGTTGTTCGCACCCTTGCTCCCCACGTTTGGCTGGAACATTGGCGCCTACGCACTCTGTGCCTTCTCGGCCAGTATCGTCATGGCGCTGGCGCCGATCCCGGTGCAGGTCGCCATCCCCAATCGCATGCGTGGCCGGTCCATTGCGCTGTTGGTGTTCCTGACCAATATCGTCGGTGGCGGCATCGGCCCCTTCGCCGTGGGTTATCTCACCCAGTCCATGCCGGGTGTCGAAAACAGCCTGGGGATCGCCCTCAGCGGTGTCGGCGTGACGGCCGCCCTGCTCAGCACCCTGCTCTATTTCATGGCCGCCCGCCGGGCCCAGGCTTGAGTTCCCTTTAACTCTTGCAGCAAACGGAAACCCCTAGCATGAACATTCAACGAGTGGGCATCGGCGCGCGCCTGACCCAAGCCGTCGTGCACCAGAACACTGTGTATCTCTCTGGGCAAACCTCACAATTCAAGGAAGGTATCGAAGCTCAGACCCGGGACATTCTCGGCAAGATCGATGCGCTGCTCGAGTCTGTCGGCTCGGGTCGGAAACACCTGTTGTCAGTACAGATTTGGCTGGCGGACGTAGAGGATTTTGCCGCCATGAATAGCGTCTGGGACGCTTGGGTAGGCGGTTTCGAGCCACCGGCTCGTGCCTGTGTGCAAGCCAACTTTCCCAACCCTGCCTACCGGGTCGAGATTCAGGTCATCGCTGGCGTGGCGAGCTGAAGGCTTGAACCTCCAACAATTACAGCGCTGCACTTGAAGCCTTTTTAACTGCCCTTGAATCCAGTCACGGTTGACCGCCGGCATGCGCCCGGCGGCTCGACCGTGGCCGAGCCAATAACAATACGGGAGCATCCAACCATGAACATATCCCTACGGATCCTGACCGGCTGCGCGATCGCGTTGAGCCTCGGAGCAGTAGCCCAGGCGCATGCCGAAGGTTTTGTCGACGACGCCCAGGCGAAACTGTCCCTGCGCAACCTCTACTACAACAGCGACAACCGCGGCAGTGGTTCAGCCCCGCGCCAGGAAGAATGGGGCCAGGGATTTAACCTGAACCTGCAGTCCGGATTCACCAGCGGTACCGTCGGGTTCGGAGTCGATGCCCTGGCGTTGCTGGGTGTGCGACTGGATGGCGGTGGACGGGCCGGCGACAACGCCAGTGGCGTGACTCGCAACCCAAGCGCCCGCGCTGGCCAGGGCAATATGTTTCCGGTAGACAGTGATAACGCCGCCGTGGACCAGTTCAGCAGTCTTGGCCTGACCGCCAAGCTGCGTGTTTCGAAGACCGAGGCGCGGCTGGGCACCTTGCAGCCACGGCTGCCCGTGGTGATGTACAACGACGGCCGGTTACTGCCTCAAACCTTCGAGGGCGCTCAGGTCACCTCGAAAGAGTTCGACAACCTGTCGCTGACCGCGGGCCAGTTGAACCGCGCCAAAGGCCGGGCCTCCAGCGACAAGACCGCACTGAGCATGGGCGGCGCGCAGAAAAATGCGGACACTCAAGCCTTCAACTTCGCAGGTCTTGACTACCAATTGAGCAAAGACCTGCTGGCCCAGTATTACTTTGGCAACCTAGACGATTTCTACGATCAGCACTTCCTCGGCCTGACTCACAAGTGGGTGCTGGGCCCGGGCAGCCTCAAGTCCGACTTGCGCTATTGGTACAGCGATGCCGATGGCAAGAATGCCAGTGCCCAAGGTCGTGACGAGGGTTACCTGGCCGCCGGTTATTACGGAGAAAACGCTGCAGGCGCGGCACTGACCCGTGGCGAAGTGGACAACCGGACCTGGAGCGCGCTGTTCACCTACAGCCTCGGCGGGCATTCCCTGGGCCTGGGTTACCAGGCGGTCGAGGGCAACAGTAACTTCCCGTTCATCAACCAGGGCGACGTGCACCCAGGCTCCAGCGGTGCACTGACCTACCTGATCACCGACCGCCAACTGGCCAACTTCAGCCGCGCCGGCGAACGGACCTGGCTGGCGCAGTATGACTATGACTTCGTCAGCATTGGCGTGCCAGGGCTGACGGCCAGCCTGGCGTATTTGAAGGGAACCGATGTGCAGTCCGCCAATGGTGAACTGAGTGAGTGGGAGCGCGACTTCGCCCTGAGCTATGTCACCCAGAGCGGGCCGTTGAAGGGGTTGGGTGTGACCTGGAAGAACGCCGCCTTTCGCAGCGAAGTCGTCAGCGGCGTGGATCAGAACCGCTTGATCCTGAGCTATTCGATAGCGCTATAGAATCAGCACCTATTGCACCAGGCGCCTGACGATACTCACCAGGCGCTCACCGACTTTTTGCGCATCACCGCGGCTCTGGGCCGCCAGTTGAGCACCATCGAGAATAAAGATGATTTCGCTGGCGACGTGCTCGGGCTCAGCCAGCCCGGCCTGCGTACACAGGTCAATCAAGCGCTCGCTCAGGTCGCGGGAATGCGCCTCGATCACCACCCAGGCCGGGTGAGCCCGGTCCGGCAGCTCAGCCACCGAATTGGCGAAACAACAACCGCGATCCGCCTCGATCGCCAACCGACTGGCAATGAACTGCGCCCACCCCAGCAACTGCGCCTTGGCGTCCTCTGGATGCTGTGACTCGAGGCGATCCAGCACATCCGAATAGGCCTGCGACTCCAGCCGCAACCACTCTGCGACCAACGCATCCTTGTTCGCAAAATGCCGATAAATGCCCATTTTGGTGGTGCCTGCATGGGCAGCAATGGCTTCAACACCGACACCGCGAATACCGTCCCGATAAAAAAGTTCATCGGCGGCGGCCAGGATTCGCTCGCGTGGCGGCAACTTGGGAAGGTCTTTTGGCATAGGCTCCTCTTGACGATGATACCGATCGGTATCATTCTGATACCGACCAGTATCATCGAGACTTTAACATGACTGACCGTTACTACACACTGGGAACGACGAGCATCACCCGGGTCCCGGAAAAGCTGTTCGACGACTTCTCGCCCAATGCCCTGCTTCCACTGTGGAACAACGAGACCGTGGAAACACACCGGCCGTGGCTGGGGCCCGACAATCTCGACGC
>NZ_AKJF01000012.1 GCF_000282475.1 Pseudomonas sp. GM78 | reverse complement strand
GACGTGATGGTGAACATCGACGTTATTGATAGGGGCGCGGCGATACCGTTCGTGGGCGTGATGTTGCAGTCGTCGGACGTTCGGGCCGTGGTCGATGGCGCCTTCTACACTGGTTAGCTGGTGCTGATCGCGGCCAACAGGAGGTGTGTATGTATCAACTCTACGGGCATCAGAACTCGGGCGCGGCCGCGATCGAGGCCGCACTGGAGCTTTGTGAGATCGCCTATCGCTTCATCGATGTCGAGACCTCCCCGGAGGCCGCCCAGGCGCTGGAGAAACTCAATCCGCTCAAGCAGATTCCGACGTTGCAGTTGCCCAACGGAAGCATCCTCACCGAGAGTGCGGCGATCCTGATCCATCTCGGGCTGACGTTTCCCCAGTCGAACCTGTTGCCGGCTGCCCCTGCAGACCGTGACCAGGCCATTCGCGGCCTGGCGTTCATCGTCAGCAATTGTTACGCGGCCATCGGCATCATCGATTACCCGGAGCGCTGGCTGGCCAGTGCGGATGAGTCGTCGCGGCAAAACCTCATGGCCGGTGCCCGGCAGCGTCTTCACTGGAGTTGGGAGGTGTTTGCCGACCAGTTTTCCGCCGAGTTGTATCTGGGGGACGAGACGCCGGGCGCGCTGGATGTGCTGGCGGCGGTGATCACGCGGTGGGCAGGCAGCCGCGAGCATTTACGCCGGACCCGGCCAGGTTTTTCCGCCTGGCTGGAACGGATTGACCGGCATCCGACGTTGGCGCCGGTGTTTGCCAGGCATTGGCCGTCGTAGTTACAACAATTCCCCCCTGTAGGAGCGAGCATGCTCGCGATAAACCTGAGAACGCCGCGGGGCATCAGCCATCCAGCGTTATCGTTGACGACCATCGCGAGCATGCTCGCTTCTACAGGGGGCAAATTATTCGCCGCGGATGTACTGCTCCAGCTGGCGAATCAGTTCGGCTTGTTCGGCGATGGCTTCCTTGACCAGGTCGCCGATCGACAGCAGGCCGATCAACTTGCCGTTTTCCACCACAGGCAGGTGGCGCAAGCGCTTGTCGGACATGATGCCCAGGCAGGTGTCGACGGTCTGGTGGGTGTCCACGGTGATGACGTTCGATACCATGATGTCGCGTACCGGCGTGCCCACGGAGGAGCGGCCATGCAGCACCAATTTTCGCGCGTAGTCGCGTTCGCTGATGATGCCCACCACCTCGTCATTGTCCACCACGAGCAAGGCACCGACGTTCTTTTCGGCCATCTTCATCAGCGCTTCGAGCACCATGTGATCAGGCTTGATCTGGTGCACTTCCTGGTTCTTCGGATCTTTCATCTTGAGCAGTTGCGCGACGGTTTTCATGGCGGTTTCCCGGGTGTTGTCGTTGTTCTTGAAGGATCGTAGACCCAGGCGTTCAGGGCAAGGGCAAAAGCGGCAGATAGCACGCAAAAAACGTCATTGGGCGGTTTTTTTCTGTGGGCGCTATCTCTGTGGATGACGCGTAGAATTACCCGCCTGGATAAAAACCGAGGTTTGCAGTGGTGGATTTACCGCAGGGCTTCGTCCTGACCCGGCATTGGCGCGACACGCCGGCGGGCACCGAAGTCGAGTTCTGGCTGGCGACCGACAGCGGTCCCCGGCGCATCCGCCTGCCTCATCAGCCGTCGGTGGCGTTCATCAAGGCTGATCAGCGCGAGCAGGCCGAGGTGCTGTTGCGCGACGAAAAAAACGTCGAGCTCAAGCCCCTGGCCCTGCAGGACTTCGACCATCGTCCGGTGCTCGGCCTGTATTGCCGGCAGCACGGGCAACTGATGCGCCTGGAAACCGCATTGCGCAGGGCGGGCGTCGAGGTGTACGAGGCCGACGTGCGTCCGCCCGAGCGCTACATGATGGAACGGTTCATCACCGCGCCCGTACGTTTTGACGGCACACCGGGGGCTGACGGCCTGCTGCTCGATGCGCAGATGAAACCCGACCCCGACTACCGACCCAGCCTTAAACTGGTGTCCCTGGACATCGAAACCACCGCCCAGGCCGAGTTGTATTCCATTGCCCTGGAAGGCTGCGGCGAGCGTCAGGTCTATATGCTCGGCCCGCCCAATGGCGACCACAGTGCGGTGGATTTCCAGCTCGAATACTGCGAGTCGCGAACCCAGCTGCTGAAAAAGCTCAATGAATGGTTCGCCCGCCACGACCCCGACGCCATCATCGGCTGGAACGTCGTGCAGTTCGACCTGCGGGTGTTGCATGAACACGCCCGGCGCCTCGCCGTGCCGCTGAAACTGGGGCGTGGCGGCGAGGAAATGCAATGGCGCGAACACGGCAGCGGCAACCATTACTTTGCATCCGCCGCCGGCCGGCTGATCATCGACGGCATCGAGTCCTTGCGCTCGGCGACCTGGAGCTTCCCCTCGTTCAGCCTGGAAAACGTCGCGCAAACCCTGCTGGGCGAAGGCAAGTCGATCGATAACCCGTACCAGCGCATGGATGAAATCAACCGCATGTTCGCCGAGGACAAGCCGGCGCTGGCCAAATACAACCTCAAGGACTGCGAGCTGGTCACGCGGATCTTCGCCAAGACCGAGCTGCTCAAGTTCCTGCTGGAACGGGCCAGTGTCACCGGGTTGCCGGCCGATCGCATGGGCGGTTCGGTGGCGGCGTTCACCCACCTCTACATGCCGCTGATGCACCGCCAGGGCTTTGTCGCGCCCAACCTGGGCAGCAAGCCGGCGCAAGCCAGCCCCGGCGGTTTTGTCATGGACTCGCAACCGGGGCTGTACGAGTCGGTGCTGGTGTTCGACTACAAAAGCCTCTACCCGTCGATCATCCGCACCTTCCTCATTGACCCGGTGGGCCTGATCGAAGGGCTCAAGCACCCCGATGACCAGGATTCGGTGCCGGGTTTTCGCGGCGCGCGGTTTTCCCGTACCCGGCATTGCCTGCCCGCCATCGTCGCCCGGGTCGCCGAAGGCCGGGAAACCGCCAAGCGCGAGCACAACGCGCCGTTGTCCCAGGCGCTGAAGATCATCATGAACGCGTTCTACGGTGTGCTCGGTTCCAGTGGGTGCCGCTTCTTCGACACGCGCCTGGCGTCGTCGATTACCTTGCGTGGCCACGAGATCATGCTGCGCACCCGCAAGCTGATCGAGGCCCAGGGCCACACGGTGATCTACGGCGACACCGACTCGACCTTCGTCTGGCTGCGGCGCGCCCACGGCCAGCAGGAGGCCGCGCAGATCGGCCGCGCGCTGGTCGATCACGTCAACCAGTGGTGGCGCGAGCACGTGCGTAAAGAGTATGGGTTGGAGAGCGTGCTGGAGCTGCAATTCGAAACCCACTACAAACGTTTCCTCATGCCGACCATTCGCGGTGCGGAGGAGGGCAGCAAGAAGCGTTACGCGGGATTGGTCACGCGCGCCGATGGCACCGACGAAATGGTCTACAAGGGCCTGGAAACCGTGCGCACCGACTGGTCGCTGCTGGCCCGGCAATTCCAGCAGGAGCTGTATTCGCTGATCTTCCACCGCAAGCCCTACCAGGACTATGTGCGTGAGTACGTGCGCAAGACCCTGGCCGGAGAGTTCGACGACCGCCTGATCTACCGCAAGCGTCTGCGCCGCACGCTGGACGACTACCAGCGCAACGTCCCGCCGCATGTCCGGGCGGCGCGGATTGCCGACGAATACAACGATCGCCAGGGCCGTCCGCGGCAGTACCAGAATGGCGGCTGGATCAGCTACGTCATCACCGTTGCCGGCCCCGAGCCGCTCGAAATCCGCAGTGCGCCCATCGACTACGACCACTACATCACCCGGCAACTGCAACCGGTGGCGGACGCCATCCTGCCATTTGTCGATGACGACTTCTCAACCCTGGTGGGGGGGCAACTGGGCCTGTTTTGAGTCCATCAGCGACAGGGTCCAGTCGTCCACGATGCCGTGAAAATACTGGTTCAGGGCTTGATGAAAGAGACTGTCGTCAGCCGCGACCTGGGCGAACAAGGTCATCGAGGAACGAAATTTCAGGTCGTCGGGGTGGCCGAAAATCGCCGCCACCGAGCGTTGCTGGATGTTCAGCACCTGCTGGGTACAGGTTCTCAGCCGCACACCCAGTAGCGGATGTGCGAGGTAGGCCTGCGCTTCTTCCCGGGAACGGATCGCGAAGCGTCGTGACATTTCGCTATCACCCAGCCCGGCAAACTGCGGAAAAACGAACCACATCCAGTGACTGCGCTTGTGGCCGGCGTCCAGTTCAGCCTGGACCCGCTCGAACACCGGGTTCTGCGCCTGGACGAAGCGTTGCAGGTTAAAGACGTCCGGTTGATCGGTGCTTCTCATGTGGAAGCCCTCTGTCACCGCGATGGCTTAGACCATGGCCAACCGCTGCTTGCGTTTGGGCGCCTGAAACGCTTGGTCCAGCGCCTCCAGATCCCCAGCCTCCAACTTCAATTGCGCCGCCTGCGCATTGAGCTGCACGTGTTCGGGGCGGACGGCCTTGGGGATGGCAATCACGCCGTCCTGACGCAGCAGCCATGCCAGCGAAACCTGGGCCGGCGTGGCGTCGTGGCGGGCAGCTACTTGTTTGAGCGTAGCATTGGCCAGCATTTTCCCTGCCTGGCCGATCGGGCAGTAGGCCATGACCGGCATGCGCTGCTCCTTGCACCAGGGTAATAGATCAAATTCTATGCCACGTTCCTCCAGGTTGTAGAGCACTTGATTGGTGGCGCAGGCCGATGCGTTCAGTTCGTGCAGGTCGTCGAGATCAAGGTTGGACACGCCCCAACGGCGGATCTTGCCGGCTTCACGCAGGCGTTCGAAGGCCTCCACCGTTTCTTCCAGGGGATACTGGCCACGCCAATGCAACAGGTATAGGTCGAGGGTCTCGGTCTTCAACCGGCGCAGGCTGCGCTCGCACGCCTGGGGGATGCCCTGGCGACTGGCGTTGTGCGGGTAGACCTTGCTGACGAGAAAGACCCGGTCGCGCTGGCCGGCGATGGCGTCACCCACCACGAGCTCGGCACCGCCTTCGCCGTACATTTCGGCGGTGTCGATCAAGGTCATGCCCAGTTCGATGCCCAGGCGTAGCGCGGCAACTTCCGCTTGATGGCGGGCGGGGTCCTCGCCCATTTGCCAGGTGCCCTGGCCGATGACAGGTACCTGGGTGCCGGCCAATTGCTGGGTGCGCATGCTTTGCTCCTTGTGGTCATTATTGCGGTTGGCATCAGGATAGTCCCTCGGGTTCCCTCCTGAGGGCCTGATAGTCGACCAATCTCCCGCAGGTGCACTCGATCAAACTGTAGGAGCGAGCATGCTCGCGATGGAGGTCAACGATGACGCGGGGAGCCTGACAACCCGTGGTGCTCTCAGGTTTCTCGCGAGCGTGCTCGCTCCTACAACTGCCGGTGATCGATTCGCAACCCTCCCCACCGCACTTTTGCGCCACCAACGGCTCTATCCCTTGCCAGCCGACGGCGATCCCCACCATCGGCCCATGCCCAAGTTCAATACCCATGGCTCGAGTTTCACCCCACATCAATCGCTCAATCCGCCTGCTGCTGGCCGGCCTGTCGTTGCTCCTGGCCAGTGGTTGCAGCCATCAGCCAGGCAACGACCTTTTCACCCAGATACGCGATGGCAAACCCCAGGAGTTCCTGCAAACCAGCGTCGACCGCATGGCCACGCTGACCATGCGCGACAACCTCGACAGCCTTTACCTGCTGATGGGCAAGCTGTACCTGCGCAACCCCGAGGAGTTGAAAAAATCCGGCTTCCTGGATGCCCGCACCGCGGGTAAGCAGGTGCGCATGGCCATTGAGCAGCAGGAGCCGTTGCCCACACTGGGGGGCAAGAAGGATCTGGCGGCGCTGCGGTTTGCCATGAGCCCGGAGTTTCTCGGTGATCGGGTCGGTGCATTCATCTACGCCATTGGCAGCATGCTGGTGACCGCCCATGGCAATCGCCTGGAGTTCTACATGACGGACGCGATCAACCCGACGTTCGTCAGCAATGCCGCGCGCAACATCGAGATCGCCACCTGGATCCTCAGCCAGCGGCAGAACAAGGACGGCCAGCCCATGCTGTTCTCCAACGAAATCTCGGAGGAGGGCAGCAACCTGAGTTTTGCCGTGGAGTTCGGCAAGATCGTCGCGCGGCTGGACCTGCTGACCCAGATGCTCGACGAACGCTACCGGCGGATCGGCTTGAATTATGCCCAGAGCCTGATGTTCCTGAATTTCCTGCCGGTGCAGTGACAGGAGCGGGATGCGATCGGGATATAAAGTTAGATCGCATCGATATAACTGGTTATAAGAAATGTCGCTATGCTGCGGGCCAGTTATTCCCTGTGGTTTTTGGACGTATCAATGGATCTGTTGAATATCGGGTTGGTCGTGGCCGGGCTGGTGGTTGGCTTTATCGTCGGCATGACCGGCGTCGGTGGCGGGTCGTTGATGACGCCTATTTTGTTGTGGTTCGGCATCAACCCGGCCACCGCGGTGGGTACCGATCTGCTGTACGCGGCCATCACCAAATCCAGTGGCGTGCTGGTGCACAGGAAGAACAACAACATCGACTGGTCGATTACCGGTTGGTTGACCCTCGGTAGCGTGCCGGCGGTGGCGTTGACGTTGTGGTTCCTGAGCAGCCTGAACGAAGCACCCGACGCGATGAATGCGATCATCAAACAGGCATTGGGCTTTGTCCTGTTCGCCACGGCGTTGGCGATCCTGTTCAAGAAACGCCTGCTCGATTTCGCCCACAAGCGCGCGGGCGGCAACTACAAGCCCAGCGGTGCGCGGCTGAATGTCCTGACCGTGATCACGGGCCTGGTCCTGGGCACCATGGTCGCGCTGACCTCGATCGGCGCTGGCGCCCTGGGCACCGTGGCGTTGTTCATCCTCTACCCGTTGCTGCCGACCCGCCGCCTGGTCGGCACGGAAATCGCCCACGCCGTCCCCCTGACCCTGGTCGCCGGCCTTGGCCATGCGAGCATGGGCAACATGGACTGGCACGTGCTCGGTTATTTGCTGGTCGGTTCGTTGCCGGGGATTTACCTGGGCAGCCACCTGACCGGGCGCATCTCCGATGAATGGTTACGCCCTTGCCTGGCGACGATGCTGGTATTGATCGGCTACAAATTGGCGTTCTAAAAACCGTTCAAGGCAATGCATACACCCTGAACAGTTTTTTCATCGTCCCGTTGATCCCGCCCAGGTACTTGTCGTACCCCTGCTCGATGGCACCAGAGCGATAAGCCTCGCTCAGTGCCGTATCGACCAGCAGGCGGAAGTCCTCGTCACCGCGCTCGACGATCATGGCCACCGGGGCGTACTCGAAGATGCGGTCCAGGACCATCAGGTCATTGTTGGCGCCGCCTTTTTCCACCTGGTTTTTCAAAAACATGCGTTCGGCGAAGAACGCATCGGCCTTGCGCGCGGCCACCAGCCCGGCGCCTTCTTCGGTATTGGCCACGGTCACCAGCGAAGCGATCACGCCGAGCATGCGCATCCGTTCGCGAATCCAGTCCTCAGTCACTCCGCCCTCGATGGTGGCGTAGGTCTGGTTGGCCAGTCCGCGGTTGATCGTCGCCCGCCAGGTCGGGCCGGGGTTGGCCTCCTTGCCGTTGAGCGCGTTGAGCAGCGGTTCGGCGGCATCCTTGCGCACCAGTACCGAGAGGCCGGCGGTGTACACCGGTATCGAGTAGCTGATGGTCTTGCGCCGCTCGAGGGTCGGCGGGGTCGGCGTGCAGAGGATGTCGACCTTGCCCAGTTTCACCGCGCTGGTCTCTTCGGCCACCGTGACGGGCTGGTAGCGCACCTGCAGGTTGGGCAGGTTGAGCTCGGTCTTGAGCTTGTCGGCGATCTTCAGGCACAGGTCGATGGCATAACCGCTGGCTTTGTCGCCTTGGGCAACGCTGAAGGGCGACAGGTCCGGCACGTAGCCCAGAGTAAAGGCATTGCTGGTGCGTATGCGTTCCAGGGTGTTGGCACCCGCCACCAGCGGCAGCGCGGTGAACACCAGGGTAAGCAGCAGGCGCGTGGTTTTTGCAAAGGCTACGTTCATGTCCGGTTTCCCCGTGTACGGATGTCTGTGCAGTCCTGGTTGCAATGCCTAGACATTGCCGGTCCTGGCCTGGGCGGCGGGTGGCACGTCGACGAAACGCTTGGCGAGGAAGCCATAGAGCAGGTAACCCAAGGCGAGCACCAGGGTGCCGCCAAATACCGCATCCTTGCCGCAGGCATACAGGGCATATAACGAATAGGCCACCGCCACCAGCAGCACCACCAGGTTGCGCGAGTACACCGCGGGCCCCACCTGGGCCTTGTGCATGATCACCAGCAAGCCGGTCAGCGCCGTTATGTACGGAATCAGGTTGGTCACCGCCGCCAGGCTGACCAGTTTGCTGAACTGTGCCGCGGCATCGGGTGAGATGGTCGACACGGCCATGATCGTCTGCAACACGCCGCAGACGATCATGCCGATCACTGGCGCATTGCTCGCGTTGACCTTGCTGAACAGCTTGAGGAACAGGTTCTGGTCGGCGGTCATCTTCGCGGTTTGTGCCAGGGTGAACTGCCAGCCGAGCAGCGAGCCAATGCACGCCATGATCGCCAGGGCCATGACGATGTTACCCACCAACGGGCTGAACATCTTGGCGTAGACCAGCGCGAAGGGCGCCGAGGAATTGGCCAGTTCGGCGTTGGGAATGATGCCCTGGATGACCGTGGTCGACAGCACATAGACCGTGGCGGCGCCCAGGGTGCCGAACAGGCAGGCCAGCGGTACATTGCGCTTGGGGTCTTCCACCGCGTCGGTGGCCTGGGCTGCCGACTCCATGCCCAGGAAGGCCCACAGGGTCAGGGGGATGGCCTTGCCGATGGCTTCGGAAATCGCCAGGTTGTTGGGGTTCCAGGCGGCTTCCAGCAGTTTGGCGTCGAACCAGAACCAGCCGATGATGCTCAGGCCCGCCACCGGAATGATCACGCCCCACACGGTGAAAGCGCCGATCTTGCCGGTAATGCTCGGACCGCCGAAGTTGGCGATGATGGTGATCCAGATCAGTGCGACCGTGCCGACGAAAAGCGGGATGGCTCCGCTGCTGAGCCAGGGCAGGAAGGCGCTCATGTAGCCCACCGCCGAGATCGCCACTGCGACGTTGGCGATCGCCAGTGACAGGAAGTACAGGTACGAGCAGAGGAAGAACCCCGACTTCGCATGGGCTTCTTCGGTGTAGGCGGACAAGCCGCCGGATCGCGAGCAGAACACCCCGCACTGGGCGAAGCAATACGCGATGGCCATCGAGCCGATCGCCGTGAAAATCCACGACAACAGCGAGACTGCCCCGAGTTGGGCCATGTTGGTGGGCAGCATGATGATGCCTGACCCCATCATGTTGACCGTGACCAGGGTGGTGAGCCCCATCAGGCCCATTTTCTTGCTTGAATCAGCCATCGCACACTCCTTGCCCTGTTCAAGTCGAGGATCAGCTCTTGAGCACATACCCATAGGCGCGAATACGGCCGCTTTGTTCTTTCAGGTACACGCCCTGCAGTTCCGGCGTGAACCCGGGCAAAGCGTTGATGCCTTCTTCCAGCGCCAGGAAGTACTTGAGTACCGCGCCACCCCAGATTTCCCCCGGCACCACGCACAGCACACCCGGTGGGTAGGGCAGCGCGCCCTCGGCGGCGATCCGGCCATCGGCATCGCTCAGCGCCACCAGCTCGACGTTGCCGCGGATGAATTCGATCTGCGCTTGCTGCGGGTTCATGGCTTTTTTCGGGAAGTGTTCCTTGCGGAACATGTCCTTCTGCAGTTGCTGCACGTTATGGCTGCGGTAGAGGTCGTGCATTTCCTGGCAGAGCTGGCGGATGGTGTAGTTGCGGTAGCGGTCTTCATGGCGTGCGTAGATGGCCGGCAGCACCCGGCTCATGGGTGCATCATCGGCAAGGAACTGCTCGAAGCGCGCCAGCTGCGCGGCCAGGTGGCTCATCTTCGCCCAGTCTTCGGCGGGCGTGAGCAGGAACAGGATCGAGTTGAGGTCGCACTTCTCCGGGACGATGCCGTTCTGGCGCAGGAAGTTGGCCAGGATGCCGGCATGGATGCCGAAATCGGTGTAACTGCCGTCAATCGGGTCAATGCCGGGGGTGGTGAACAGCAGCTTGCAGGGGTCGATGAAGTACTGCTTGTCGGCATAACCGGGGAAGGCGTGCCAGCGATCCTTGGGGTGGAACTCGAAGAAGCGCAGGTCATTGGCGATGGCGTCGGTGGGGTGGTCCTGCCAAGGGCGGCCGTCGATGGTTTCCGGCACGAACGGACGCACCAGGGTGCAGGCCTCGAGGATCAGCTTGCGCGCGTTGATGCCGAATTTCACGCAGTCTTCCCACAGGCGCAAGCCACTGCGGCCGGCGTGGATGCGCGCATTCACATCCAGCGAGGCGAACAGCGGGTAGAACGGGCTGGTGGAGGCCTGGGCCATGAACGCGTTGTTCAAGCGCGCGTGATTGCAGTAGCGCGCCTGGCCCTTGATGTGGCGGTCCTTCTTGTGGATCTGCGAGGCCTGGGAGAAGCCGGCCTGCTGTTTGTGCACCGATTGGGTGACGAAAATCCCCGGGTCGTCTTCACCCAGATCCAGCAGCATGGGCGAGCAATCCTTCATCATCGGGATGAACTGTTCATAGCCCACCCATGCCGAGTCGAACAGGATGTAGTCGCACAGCTTGCCGATGCGGTCGACCACCTGGCGCGCGTTGTAGATGGTGCCGTCATAGGTGCCCAACTGGATGATCGCCAGGCGAAACGGCCGTGGCAGCCGGGCCTTGTCCGGGGCGACTTCATTGACCAGTTCGCGCAGGTAGTTTTCCTCGAAGCAATGGGCGTCGATGCCACCGATGAAACCGTAGGGGTTGCGCGCTGTTTCCAGGTACACCGGCGTGGCACCGGCCTGGATCAACGCCCCCTGATGGTTGGATTTATGGTTGTTGCGATCGAACAGCACCAGGTCGCCAGGCGTCAGCAGCGCGTTGGTCACCACCTTGTTCGAAGCCGAGGTGCCGTTGAGCACGAAGTAGGTCTTGTCTGCGTTGAACACGTTGGCGGCATGCTTCTGCGCCAGCAGGGCCGGGCCTTCGTGGATCAGCAGGTCGCCGAGCTTGACGTCGGCGTTGCACATGTCGGCGCGGAACAGGGTTTCGCCGAAGAAATCGAAGAACTGACGACCGGCGGGGTGCTTGCGAAAGAACTGGCCGCCCTGGTGACCGGGGCAGGCGAAGGTCGCATTGGCGGCCTCGGTGTAGTGTTTGAGGGCGTCGAAGAAGGGCGGCAGCAAATTCTCTTCATAGGCCTTGGCGGCGGTTTCGAGCTGGTTGCCATAGTACTCGGCATTGTAGCTGGAGAGGTCAAACACGCCGTTGACCAGCAGGATCACCTCGTGCAAACGCTTGTAGATATCCAGTGCACGATTGCCCGCGCCACCGCGAGGCACCACCAGAAACAGCGGGATGTCGAAGCCGGTTCGTTGAATGGCATCCAGCGCGCCGCCCATCACATCGTCCACGGTCAGCACCGCAGCGGCGACGTCGGTAAAGTCAGTTTGATCCAGGGCAACAATCGGGCGGGACGTCTGGAAGCACTCCAGGACAGCATCGCTCGCAGCAACTTTCAAAACATTCATAACCAGTGGCTCCTGGTCTGTTTTGACGATGAGATACCGGGTACAAACGCCTGCACAGGTGCTTGGGACCGGGCGAGGTACAGCTGCCCATTGGGTATAGTTCAATTTTTTTAAAGTTGAAAATTTAATGCTTTTTAAAAAAGCCGGGCTTGGCTGATCAATGGGTATTGGGCGAACACTGCCTAAAACGGCCTGTGGCCGGGAACTTCAGGCTGTTGGCGAGGTCAGTAGGGGCCCTGCATCGGAGATTCCGAGCAGTGCTGGTGGCCTGCTTTCATGGCCGTGCCGTCCGACATCAGCCGAGTCTGCCCCCGATGCCAACCCTGCGTTTTCTGCCAAGCCTCATCCTGGCGTGCTGCGCCGTCGTGTCGTTTTCCTCGGTGGCTGCCGAGCGACGAACGCCCGCGCAAAGCAACAGCGCATCCACCACCCTGATCGAGACCGCCTCGCGCCAGTATGAAGATGGCCAGCTGGACCAGGCCGCCGCCACGCTGGAACGTGCCCTGCATATCCAGCCGAACAATCCCGCGACCCTGCATTATCTCGGTGTGCTGCGCCTGCAACAGGGGCAGTACCAGCAAGCGGAAACCCTGGCGGCGCGCTCGAACCTGCGGGTTGGAAGCAACATCGAACTGCGCAACCGCAACTTCCAGTTGATCCAGGCGGCGCAGCAGGCCCAGGCTTCGGGTACCCCGCCCAAGGCCCAGGAAGACCTGGTCGCCGCACAGAAAGCACGCGAAGCGCAGGCGCAAAAGCTCCGTGAAGCAGAACGGGCGGCGGCTGAACAATCCACTGCAGACACGCGGCCCCTCGCTGGCAATTTCGCTCGCGTGGCGGATTCTGCAGCCTCTGCCAGGTCGCAGCCCGAAGGACAATTTCAGGTGGCTGCCGCCGAGCCAGAGCCCGCGAACGATGAGATTGCGATTCCCCGCGGCCATTGGCCGCCGCCGGGTCAATGCCGCATCTGGTTCCCCGATCGCCCGCCTGGGCATCAGCCTCCCTCAGGCAACTGCAAGAAGCTGCGAAAGCGGATTCCGTCAGGCGCCTTCCTGATGCAGGGCTGAACCTGCTGCCCCATGTTCCTGTTTGATGGGTTACCCTGCCCGCCACTCTGGGTTCGCGTGAGGGAACAGTGCCTCGATGAGCATCAATCTTCAGATACGTGATTTGGCGTACTTCATGAAAATCGCCGAGTTGGGCCACCTGGGACGAGCGGCGGAGGTGCTGCATGTTTCGCAGTCGGCGCTATCCAAATGCATTGATCGGCTGGAAGACGCCTACGGCGCCGAGCTGTTTGAGCGGGTAGGGCGGGGGATCAGGTTGACCAGCGCCGGTCAGCTGCTGTGTGAGCGCTCGCAGAAGGTTGAAAGATTGCTGGACGAAACCCGGCGTCAGACGGCCGCGATGGGCAAGGGCCTGGCGGGCGTCATTCGCGTCGGGGCGGCGGCCACCACGGCCGAATTCGTCTTGCCCAAGGCATGCCGCCTGCTTCAGGAACAAGCGCCTGCGGTGTTGCTCGAGATCCAGATCGGCATGAACGACGTGCTGCACGACTCCCTGCGCAAGGGTGCGCTCGACCTGGTGGTGGGGCCGTTGGGAACCCGTGATGAAGAGCTGAGCGAACTGGCGATCCTGAACGACGAAGTGGTGGTGGTCGCAAGCGCTAATCACCCATTGGCAGGCCGGCACGTGCCGATGCAAGCGTTGTGCGAATATCGCTGGATTCTGTCGCCCACCTCGGTGGCGACGCGCCAATGGCTGGAAGCTGCGTTCAGCGCTAATGGCCTCCCGGCACCGGACGTTGCCATCGTGTCCAGCTCCCTGGCGTCGATGCGCAACCTGATCGCTGAAACCGGCCTGTTGAGTTTCGTTTCCCGGCGCAATCTGGCCAGCACCGGCGATGTGCTGAGCGAAATCCCCAACGAAAAAACCACCATGCCTCGGCGTTTCGGTGTGATCCATCGCACCGATGCCTACCTGTCTCCCGCCACGCGGCGTTTTATCGACATCCTCCAGCAGCAGGGCGACGCTTGAACGTCCAATCAATACATTCCTCAGGGGAATGATTTGTTGAAAATTCGATAATAGATTCCAACAATCTGCACAGTGATACTGACGGCCTACTCCCCGGTGGGGGGCATAACAATAAAAGCCGGAGATCACTCCATGACGTTGTCCGCCTCATCTGTGCAGTGCCTTGCGCTTCAGGTTCCGCTGAATCCGCTCGCCCCACCTATTCGCCCACTTCCCTCGTTGAAGGCTTGACTCATGCCCCATACCATTCTGGTCACGGCCCCGAAACTGGCGGCCGCCGGCCTTGATCTGCTGCACGCGCAACATTGCCGAGTGCTGTTCGTCGCGCAAGGTCAAGGCGCCACGGAGATCGAACAGATCCTCGCCCGTGAGCCGGTCGATGCAGTGATTTCACGCACCCTCGACCTGACCGCCACGGCGATCGCCGCTTGCCCGACACTCAAGGTCATTTCCAAGCATGGAGTGGGTGTCAGCAACATTGACGTAGGTGCGGCCACCGCACGCGGCATTCCGGTGTACGTGACGCCCGGCGCCAATGCGCAATCGGTCACCGAAATGACCCTGGCACTGATGTTCGCCGCTGCGCGCCGGGTGAGCTGGATGGACCAGGAGCTGCGCGACGGGCGTTGGTCCCGTGCGCAAGATGGCCTGGAGTTGAGCGGCCGGACATTAGGGCTGGTCGGCTTTGGCCAGGTGGCGCGGCGCGTATCGCTGGCCTGCCAGGCGATTGGCATGAGTGTGCTGGTCTTTGATCCGCTGCTACCCGCAGACAGCGATCTGCAAGGTGCCGAACGCGTCGAATCGCTGGAGCAACTGCTGCCCCGCAGCCAGGTGTTGAGCCTGCATGTGCCGCTCACGGAAAAAACCCGTGGGTTCATCGGTGCCGAGCAGCTGGCGTTGCTGCCCCGGGACGCGCTGCTGATCAATACCGCACGCGGCGAAGTGATCGACGAGTCGGCGCTGATCGACGCGCTGCTTGAGCGCCGTCTTTACGCCGCCGGGCTGGACACCATGGCCATCGAGCCGCTGCCCGCCGACAGCCCGCTGCTCAGCCTGGACAACGTCGTGCTGACGCCCCACGTCGGCGGCTCGACCCCCGCGGCTCTGGCCGCCATGGCGGCAGGTGCTGCGCGCAATGTACTCGGCTATCTCAACGGCGCAGCGGTATCGGCGTCTGCCTGCGTCAATCCGACTGTGCTCTGCAACTGATCAGGAGTTTGTCCATGGCTGGTTATTCCAATGAACACTGGCCCGCGGGCTATCGCATCAACCCTCGTGTCGACAGTCTCCCGGCCGAGTTGATTGAGGCGTTCCGGGCCATCCCGGTCGCGGTCGCGGGCGACTGCATGGGCCGTAGTGTCGGCGCCCGTGGCTTGAAGGCATATCACGGAGAGCTGTCGCTGAAACTCTGCGGGCCGGCCTTTACGATCCGCATTCGCCCAGGCGACAACCTGATGGTGCACAAGGCGCTGATGATGGTCGAGCCCGGCGATGTGCTGGTGATCGATGGGGGCGGTGACGTCAGCCAGGCGGTTATCGGTGGCCTGGTGAGGACCACGGCGCTGCGGGTGAAACTGGGCGGGATCGTTATCGACGGCGCTGTGCGTGACCTCGAAGAACTCGCCGAGGGCATCGTTCCGGTATTCGCCGCCGGCCACACCCATCGCGGTCCGAGCAAGGATGGCCCCGGGGAAATCAACGTGCCGATTGCCTGCGCGGGCTTGTGCGTATTACCCGGCGACCTGGTGCTTGGCGATGCGGACGGCGTGATCGCCATTGCCGCAGCAGACGCGGCGGCGCTGTTGCCCAGAACGCTGGCTCACCTGCAGCGTGAAGCGGGGATTCGCGAAACCAACGAGCAGGGCACCGCTGACCCCGAACGCTTCAATGCCCTGTTACGGGCTAAGGGATTGCCGGTCTGACTGAACGATGCAACGCGTCCAGCCGACATCGGCCGGACGCCGCCAGCCTGTACAACTATAAAAACAGGGTAACGCCATGCTCATGCTTCTCAGCTTCTTGATGTTGGCCAGCTTCATCTATTTCCTGATGAGCAAACGCCTGTCCGCACTGACGGCGCTGATCCTCATTCCCACGGCCTTCGCCTTGATGGGCGGCTTCCATGCCGACCTGGGAAAATACGTCATCGATGGCTTGAAAATGGTGGCGCCCAACGGGGTGCTGATGATTTTCGCCATGCTGTATTTTCTCACCATGACGGAAGCCGGCATGTTCGACCCGCTGGTGACCCGGATCGTCAAGGCCGTGCGGGGTGACCCGGTGAAGATCTTCATCGGTACCGTTCTGCTCGCATTCATCGTCGCGCTGGATGGCGATGGCGCGACCATCTACATGATCGTTCTCTCGGCATTTTTGCCGATCTACAAACGCCTCGGCCTGTCGTTGCCGATGGTCTGCTGCCTTTTGCTGCAAGTTGCCGGGCTCGGCAACATGGTGCCATGGGGCGGGCCCACAGCCCGGGCCGCGACCTCGATGAATGTCGACGTCGCCGACATGTTCGTGCCCATGCTACCCGCCATGCTCGCCTGTGTCGGCTCGACCTTCGTCCTGGCCTACCTGTTTGGGCGCCGTGAACGTTCGCGGCTGGGTGGCTCCATCGATTTGAACGGCGACTTCGCCGTGCACAAGGAACATCGTGGTGAGGGGTGGCGTTTCTACTTCAACTGGGCGTTGACCGCACTTTTGATCCTGGGCCTGTGCCTGCAGCTGTTTCCCCTGAGCTACCTGTTCATGGTCGCGGCCTGTCTGGCGGTGGTCGTCAACTTTCCCGACCTCAAGGCCCAGCAGGAACAATTGGCGCTGCATGCACCGCCGATCCTCGCAGTCTCCAGCCTGATCTTCGCGGCCGGCGTCTTTACCGGCGTGCTCTCCGGTACCGGTATGGCCAATGCCGTTGCAAGCGGTTTGCTGCAGGTGATTCCCGACAGCTTTGGTCCTTACCTGGCGGTGATCACCGCGGTGCTGAGTATTCCGGTGACCTGGCTTGTGTCCAACGACGTGTTCTATTTCGGTATCTTGCCGATCCTTGCCGAGACCGCCCAGCATCACGGTATCAGCGCGATGGAAATGGCCCGCGCGTCATTGGTGGGGCAGCCCGTGCATATCCTCAGTCCCCTGGTCGCGTCGACTTACCTGGTGGTCAGCATGCTCAAGCTCGATTACGCCGAGAACCAGCGCTTTACCATGAAGTGGTCGGTGATCAACTGTTTCATCTTGCTGGCGGTGTCGCTGCTGAGCGGGATTTTTCCGCTGTTCGTCAACTAAGGGGTCTTAAAAAAGAGGCGGCTGGGGCAACTTGTCGGGCTCAATGTAACTTCAAACTTTACTCTGGCTTACAAACTCCTTACACGGATCAGCGGTACCATCATGCGCTTGAACCCTTGCATGAAAATCCCTCTTTGTCAGTCCAGTGCTCGCGCTTGCCCGCTATCACCAAGACCAATGATCCATGGAAAGTTGCCACTTGAAAAACCTGATCAATCGCTTCGCAACCCCGCTGACCACAGGCTTGTTTGTCGTCTCTGTGATTTCTGGCGTGGCACTGTTCTTCCATTGGGCGCCGGCGTTGTTTCATGGCATGCATGAATGGCTGAGTATTGTACTTCTGGTTCCATTTGCGCTGCACTTGTGGAAAAACTGGGGGCCGTTAATGGGGTATATCAAGCGCAAGTCGCTTTATATACCGCTGCTGTTGTCGATCCTGGTTGCAGTGCCTTTTGTCGTTTCAGGCATGGGGGGCAAGCAGGGCGGTAACCCGGCTTTTGCCGCGGTGCAACTGGTGACCAAGGCGCCTTTGACCGACAGCGCAGCGCTGTTCAAGAACACCCCTGATGAACTGGTTGAGCGACTGCGCCAACGCGGGTTTTCGGTGGCATCAGCCAGCGACAGCCTCAACCAGGTCGCCCAGACAGCCAAGATGCAGCCCACGCAGTTGATTGCCGAACTGCTGAAGGAGCGGCAGTAACCGCAGAAGGGCGTCATTCGCGGGTGAAGATCTCCAGCAGATGCCCGTCCGGGTCGTCGAAATACACCCGCCGTCCTCCGCCATGCTCATTGATTTCCCTGGGTCGTTGCTTGCCCGGATCGGCCCACCACGGCTGCCCGTTGACCTGCAGGCGAATGAAGGCCCGGTCGAAATCATCGTCGCCGAGCAGGAACGCGTAGTGCTGCGAGGCGATCGGCGGATCGTTGTCGTAGAAGTCCAGCGAGACCTGGTTGTCGAGCCTGACGATCAACATCGGCCCGAAGGGCTCCGGGGGCGGCAGGCCGAGCATTTCGACCAGAAAGTGTGCCGACCTGTGCTTGTCGCGGCACCAGACAATGGTGTGGTTCAACTGAGCACTCATAGCGTTCTCTCACAACGAGCCGGGATATGTTTCAGATTAGTCCAGCCTGTTGCGCAATGACCGCCCTGACCTAAGCTTGGAGCAAGGCGAAACACATTTGCCAAGCGTCACCGGAACGAACGCCGCGATGCGCAATCATTAGAGCGTGGATATCAAAAGGAGATGCGCATGCTCATCAGGTCACTGACCCTGGCTACCTTGCTGGCGATTGCCGGCCCCTTGTTCGCCTCCGATGGCGATTCACCTCTGGATATCGACAAGGGCAGGGCCCGGCCGCTGATCGTGATTGCCCCGAGCACCGTCGACCCCGTCTGGGTCAACCTGAAAAAGTCACTGGAAGATCCCGCCAACAAGCAAGGTGTCGCCGAGCGCAACATCAGGATCTACAGCGTGCTGAACATGTCCGGCCAACTGGACGGCAAGGACCTCGGCCAACAGGACACCATGGCGTTGATCCGTGCCCTGAAACTGGGCGCCGGCGCGTTGCCCAAGGTGATCCTGGTGGGCAAGGACGGCGAGAAGAAACTCGAAAGCTCGGGGGAAGACTCCAGGTCGGTCGACCTGAAGAAAATCTTCGCCACCGTCGATGCCTTGCCGGCGACCGAGAAGGAAGCCGCAGCCCCCACACCACCGCCGGTTGCCGAAACCCCACCGCCCCCAGGGGCCAAGGCTGCAAAAAACGGCAAACCGGCAAAACCGGCAAAACCGGCCAAGCCACCGGAAATGCCGGATGATTGAGCCGACACAGTTTTACCACTGGTAGCGATAACCCGCCGTCACCGCCCAGGGCTGCTCGATGTCGTTACCCTGGGTGTAACCACCCTCGACGAACAGGTTGTGTCCCTTTACCGTTGAAACCATGACCCCGCCACCGAGTTCACCCCGCGAGCCCGGCAGGCGGCTGTCCAGTTTCGCCCCGCTGACATGCACATGGCTGTCGCCGGCGTGTTCGGTGATCCAGGTGGCCTTGGCATAGGGTTTGACGGACATGCCGTTGTCCAGTTTCAGGTCACGACCAACGCTGCCGCCGACCCGGCTCTGCACCGAGAGCATTGCATCTTGCTCGACTTCCAGGCCATTAGTCGCGGTGTAGTGGCCGCCACTGACGCGCGCCATTTGCAGCCCCACCTGCGGCTCGACAAACCAGTCCCTGACCAATTCGATATGTTTGCCCACTTGCACGTCAGCACTCACGGCGTGGGTCTGGTAGTCGGCCTTGACTTTGTCGCCAAGGTTGCTGGTAATCTTGATCTCGTTGTCCAGTCGGCTGTATTTCAGCGCGCCGTCGACGTACAGCCCGTTTCGATCCAGGTAGCTGGCATAACCGCCGATTGTCAGGCTGTCGATCTTACCTTTGCTGGCCTCGCCGAAATCCTGCCGACCCTGCCCCTGGCCGATCAAGCCGCCCACGTAGAGGCTGCCATCGGCAAAGGGCAGGGCCTGGTCGGCACCGATTTCCATGCCGTCGACCTGTTGCTGGAAGGCGCGACTGGCGCCGCTGTCCAGATGTTGTTCGGCACCATAGCCGCGGGTCCAGATGCCACCCTTGTCCTTGCCTGAGCGCAGTTCACCGAAATGCGCGGTGGTGGCGTTCATCTGGGCGCTGATCAAGGCGGCACTGGCGGCGTGGCTGGCCACTGCGGCGTTGGCGCCTTTGCTCAGGGTTTCGGCTTGTGGCAGGCGGGGAGGCTGGGCAGGGCTGACGGGCTCGACAGGGGCAACAGGAGAAACCGGAGAAACCGGAGAAACCGGTTCAACGGGGGGAACGGGATCTACGGGCGTGACCGGGGTGACCGGATCAACAGTATCCGTCGGCGGCTCCACAGGCGGGACGACCGGATCGACCGGATCGACCGCCGACAGATTGGCCAGATACCAGTCATCGCCCTGTTGCTGTAGCTGATAGCGGTATGCGCCCGCATCCACGGTCTGGCCGTGCAGCCTGAAGTCACCGCTGCTGCCGTCGCCGTCCACCAGCAGCAGTTTTTGCAATGCGCCGGTGGGGGCGTTGCCCGAGTCGGCGACGACCAGCGTGTGACTGCCGCTGACGGTACCCAGCAACTGGAGGCGGTCGCCGCGCAGTGCCGCCAGGTCGGTGTTCATCAGGAACTGGCCGTTGCCGCTCAGTGGCCCTTTGATCAACAGGGTATGGAAGCCGTTGACCGCGGGGTCGGCGAACTTGACCTGACCGTCGACATGGCTCGAACCACCGAGGATGGCATCACCCTTGAGTTGCAGTACGGCCCCCGCATCGAGCCGGGTGTCGCTGGCGTCGGCGCGGTCACCCAGGACCATCAGCCCACCTTGCCTCACGGTGGTGAAGTGCACGTGGGTGCCTGCCACACTTTCCATCACGCCGCCCTGATTGACCTGGGTGTCTAAGGCCGAGGCCTCGTCGCTGACTGACATCAGCCCGCCATTGTCGATGGTTGTCTGCTGGGCATGACCGTCCTGGTAGACGGTCATCTGGCTGTCGCCGACACGGGTGTTCTTGGCCGTGGCGCTACCGAAGACATACATCGTACTGGCGTTGAGCTGCGTGTCGCTGACCACCGCGTTTTGCGTCACCTCGACATTACCCTGGTCTACCTGCGTGCCCAGCGCCGTAGCCGAACCGACCACCACCAGGGTCCCGTCGCGCGCCACCGTGCTGTCGACCGCCGTGCTGTTGTCCTCCATCACCATCCATCCTGCGCCGACGACGCGAGTGCCCAGTGCCGACGCGCTATCCAGAAGGTTGATCCGGCCGTTGCTCACGCTGCTGTCGCGTAGTTCACCGCCTGTGCCGACGTTGAACCAGGTGCCATCGTCAATCGCTACATTGGTCTGTGGCGAATGCAGACAGGCGAGGACATCACAACTGTCCGCAAGCGCCAGACCCGGGGCGACCCCCAACAGCAGCAAGGCGCCCGACACCGAAACCCGAGAAAGACCCAACGCAAACATAATGATCCGCCGCCAACAGAGAGATGAGGCGGCTAATTCTGCGCAGGCGCGAGGGAGGGGGATTGCAGGTGATTCCGAAGTTTTTGTAGGAAAGGTCCTACAGTGCTTGTCGATCGAGCAGGCTTTGCAGGTGCTCCTGTAACCGCCTCATCTGGCCGGCAAAGGCATCGAACAGGCGATGAAGCTCCTGTTGCGTGACGGTGGTCCCGCAGCTTGTCTCCAGTTGCTCGCAGGCACTGATCAACGGCGCGGCGTGAATGATCCGGGCGCTGCCGAGGATCTTGTGGCAACACCGGGCCATGCTGCTGAAATCCCCTGCGCAGAACAGTGCCTGCAGGGCGTCGAAGTCTTCCTGGTTGGTGCGCAAAACCGTGGCCAGCAGTTGCCGGGTCAGCGCCGCGTTGCCGGCGGTGATGTCGTTGACCTTGGACAGGTCAAAACACGGCGCGCTGGCCTGACGGCTGTGTTCGGCCTCGTGCAGGTAGCGCTCCAGTACGCCGCGGGTGAGCGGCTTGAACAGGCAGTCGTTCATGCCGGCTTCGAGGCAGCGCTGGACTTCCCCGGGCTGGGCGTTGGCGGTCAGCCCCAGCACGTGGGTCGGTGTGCGCCCTTCGGCGGCCTCGATAGCGCGTAGCTGACGGGTCAACTTGTCGCCATTGAGCAACGGCATGTTGCAATCGGTGATCAGGTAGTCGAAGGCATCCTCACCCCATAGCCGCAGGCCCTCAAGGCCGTTCTCGGCGCAGGTGACGCGCATCCCTAAGGATTCGAGCTGGCGTTGCAGGACCATGCGATTGAACTCGTGATCTTCGACGATCAGCACATTGCGCGTCGGCAGCGGCGGCAGGGGCGCGCTGTCGAGCGGCAACGCGGCTTGCGCTTCGGTGACGAGCGCAACGTCCAGCCTCAGGGTGAAGCACGAGCCCTGTCCCGGTGTGCTGGCACAGTCCAGTTGCCCGCCCATCAACCGGGTCAGTTGCTGACAGATCGCCAGCCCCAGGCCGGTGCCGCTCTGCAGTTCGCTGTCCTGACCGGAAAATTGCGTGTAGGGCTGGAACAGCCTTTGGCGCTGCTGTGCGTCCATGCCGATGCCGGTGTCGCGCACCACCAGTTGCAAGTGCGCCATGGGCGTGTCGGCGTCCAGGGTCAGCTCCACGGTCACCGTGCCTTGGGCGGTGAACTTGATGGCGTTGCTGACCAGGTTGGACAGGATTTGCCGAAAGCGCAGGGAGTCGAGCTGCACCGCGCTGTCCGGGCCATGGCTGATGAATTCGAGTTCGAGGTTTTTCTGTTGCGCGAGGCTGGCAAAACTTTGCAGCACCGTGCGTGCCAGGCGTTGCGGATGGGCGCGGGCGCTGCGTAATTCGAGGTGCCCGGATTCGATCTTCGACAGGTCGAGGATCTCGCCGATCAGCTCCATCATGCCGCTGGCGGACTTCTGCGCGATGTCGATCAGATCAGCGTCCTTGTCCTGTCCGGATGGCTGGCCGCGCAGCAGTTCAAGGACCCCGACCAGGGCGCTCATCGGCGTGCGAATCTCATGGCTCATCACCGCCAGGAAATGGCTTTTGCCACGATTGGCCGCCTGCGCCTGGTTTTTCGCCTGGATCAGCGCGTGTTGTAGGTGATGCTGCTCGGTCAGGTCGATCCAGCCACCGATGACCCCGGTCATGGTGCCGTCGGAATCGCGGTACGGCAGCGCCCAATGGTAGACGTGATAGGTCTTGCCCTTGACCGTCATGGTGAAGTTGTCGAACGACGGCTCGGCGCTTTCGAGGGTGGCGCGGTGGATCCGCTTGTAGCGGTGGGCATCGGCCAGCGGCAGGATGTTCGCTTCGATCAATCCCTTGTTCAGCACTTGCCCGAGTTCGACTTCCATCACTTGCAGGTAGGCGCGATTACACGTCTGCAGCAGGCCTTCGCGGTTGCGGACGTAGATCGGATGCGGCGTGCCATCGACCAGCACCTTCATGAACACCAGCTGGTCGTTCAAGGCTTTCTGCGCCTTGAGACGCTCGGCGATTTGCCGACGCAGCGCGAGGTTCCACGCCAGCCCCACCAGCACCAGCAGGATCATCCCTGCCACAGCGCGCAGGAACCAGTTTTTGTAGGCGCTCCAGGCACCGTGACTTTCCTGCGGGTTCTGCCAGCGGTTGGCCAGGGCGCTGAGATCGTCGGGCGAGATGTCGAGCAAGGCCTTGTCGAGGATCGAAATCAGTTCGACATTCTGTTTGCCGCTGGCGAAGCCGATCAAGGCTGGTTGCGAACCGAGCACCGAATCGATTTGCAGGCGGCCGCGAAAGAACCGGTCAATCAGGTAGGACGCCGTCATTTGCGGCTGAATCACCCCATCGACCTGACCTTCAGCCAGCAATTCGTAGGTTTCGATGGGGGTATCGACCTGCACCACCTTGATGCCCGGCCACTCGCGCTGCAGCCAGTTGGCGGCCTGCGAATTGTCGATGATCGCCACGGAATGCATGCCGGCCAGGCCATTGCGTTCCGGTTGCACCCGGGTGACCAGCACAAACGGGTTGATCGCGAAGGGCCGGGCGAATGCCAGGCGGTCCTCGCGGCGCTCACTGTAGGTCAGGGCAGCGATCAGGCTGGGCGGGTCGCGCTCGGTGCGCCGGGTCATGGCCTCCACCGAGGACATCTTGCTCGGGTTGAACACCAACCCGGTGCGGTCGTTGATCAGCTCCAGCACGTCGGCGGCCATGCCGCGAAACTGGTCCTGGCCATCAAAAAAGCTGAAGGGTGAGTACAGGTCGTTGGCCAGCACGTCGATGCGTGGATGGTCCTTGATCCACTGTTGCTCGGCAGCGCTCAGTTGCAGGCGGTTGTAAGCCAGTTTCGGGTTGGCGCCGATGCCCCAGCGGTGGGCGATCGCGACCCGTTCCTGGATCGAGATACCGGCCAGCACGCTGTTGAGCAGGGTCAGCAGCTGGCTGTTCTGGCGTTGCACGGCAAAGCTGAAGCCCAGTCCTTCGGAGTCGCGCTGGACGCGTTGCCTGAGGCTCTGCTGATAGCTGCGTTCGAGCAGGTATTGGGCGGAAATCGCATCGGTCAGCAGCACCTTGCCTTCGCCGTACGCCACCATCCCCAAACCGTCCTGGGTGGAATCGACGGCCTGCACCTTGTGCTCACGGAACAACGCGTTCACCCGTTCCTGCTGCATCCAGCCCGGGTCGAACAACACCGTGGTGCCCACCGGCAACTGGTTGTTGGCCCAATGGGTACCGAAGCGGCTGATCAAGACCGCCTGGTCGTAGGCATAGGCCGCACTCAGGCGCAGATCGGTGTATTGGCTTTCGAGGTGATTGATCCGCGGCACCAGGTCGACCTCGCCCCGTTGCAGGGCGGCGAGGGCTTCGGACTGGCTGGCATAGCGCTCGACCTTGACGCGCACGCCCAAGGCGCGCGTCAGGATATCGAGGTAATCCGCGGAAAGTCCTTCGTAATCCTTTTGATTGGCGGTGATGTCCAGCGGCGGTCGGTCAGGCAGGTAAACGCCGGCCCGCAGGACAGCCACCTCGTCGAGCCACTGACGCTGCGCCGTGCCGAGTGACAGGTGCACGGTGTTTTCGCTGGCGCGGCTGAGCAGCGTCAGCGGTTCGGCCGATGCCGCCATCCCCAGTGAAAAGGCGAACAGCCCGAGCAGCAACCGACCCATGAGGTTCATGCTTCAGACCAGGTCATTGCGCTTGGCGAACTCGATCAGCTCGAGCAAGGTATTGACGTTGAGCTTCAGCATCAGCCGCGTCTTGTAGGTGCTGACGGTCTTGTTGCTCAGCAGCATGTCGTCGGCGATCTGCTTGTTGCTCAGGCCCAGGGCCAACCCATGCAGCACCTTGAGCTCGCGCCGGGTAATACCACTGAGCAGTTGCGCGTCGTCACGGGCGAAATCGCTGTGGCGCACCGAGTTGAGGGTGCCCACCGGATACCAGGACTTGCCGCTGGCAACGGCCTTGAGCGCCGTGACGATTTCCACCGGATCGTCGATTTTCGACAGGAAACCGGCCGCCCCGGCCCGCATGCATTGGGCGGCATACGCCTGGCTTTTCAACCCGGTATGCACCAGCACATGAGCGCTGCTGCCGCCAATGCGCAAGCGGTCGAGCACCGCCATGCCGTCGAGCTGCGGAATATCCAGGTCGAGCACGATCGCATCGGGCTTGAGCGCGAATGCCAGGCTCAACGCGTCCACGCCGTTGTCGCACTCGCCGACAATTTCGTGACCTTCCCGGCCCAGAATCATCGCGATCGCCATGCGCACGACAGCGTGGTCATCGACCAACAGCACTTTCATGGATCAGCCCTCATGTCCTGTTTCAGCATAGTCCCCAGGCGACATGGAGCCGCGGGGGGCTGATGCGTGGCGGGGGTGGAAAAAAATGAGGCGCGATCCTAAGCGGTTTGGGGGGGAGGGCGATAGGGGTGGTGGCACAGCAAAGAAGGGGGATTTTAGTCAAATACACCAAAACGATTTCAAGGCTGGGTCAGGAGGTGATGGATTACGTTGACCAATACAGGTGAAAAGGGCTGAAGACGTTGTGCGGGATCCGGAGTTTTCAGATCATCCAGAAACATTGCCAGTGTCTCTTCCTCCTCAAACTGCAGTTCGGCGGGCTGGTTGCTTAGATTGAACATCAGCAAATCGAGCATCTGTTTGCGTGCACCGACAAGGCCTCGATTCCCTAGGTTCAATGCCTCAATGGAAACCCTGGCACGTTCGGTTTGTCCCTCCACCAGTCCTGACAAATAGAACTTCAGCTCGGTTTCACATTCGGCCATCAACGGTGTGAGTGGCAACTGCCGTGTTTTTCGACCATGACCGCATTGTTGAGGGCGCTGGCAGCTGGCGACGATGTTGGAAAACTCCAGCGTTCGATTCGGTGCACTGTCCTGGGCTTCAAGATGCTCGTTATGGGCGTTATCAACCGTGATTGACTGACAGCAATACGCGCATAAACCGTATTGCTCCGAGATACACGATGATCGAATCGACTGACGCTCTTGCGGTGGTAAATCCCGATAAGCCAACGTCCTGTTTGAGCGCTTAAAACTAGTCAACGAACCCGGTTCCTTGCCTTTATCGATCTTACGCACGACGTAGCTCCAACTTACGGATCAACAGTGCCGCCTTCGCCAGCTCCAGATGCCCCTCTGGCAGCTCATTGGCAAGTACGGCGAATAGCCCTTTGGCGCTTTCCAGATCACCATCCTGCAGATGCTTGAGCAGCTGATTCAGGCGCTTTTGTACTTCGCTGTTGCGTACATCGGTGTCCATGACCTCCAGAAGCACCTGGTTGGCATCCAGTCCGTACAAGCCGTTGTGTTCCCGTAGCTCCCCGTCGTCGAGCACGTAACACAACACATCCTTCGCGTCGCTGATGACCAGTGGCGAGTGGGTGGTCAGGACGAATTGGCAATTGGGGAACGTCTCGCTCAATTGCCGGATCAAGCTGCGCTGCCATTTTGGGTGCAGGTGCAAATCGACTTCGTCGATCAGGACGATGCCGTCACCTTCCAGCGGGTTGTCCAGAGACTGGTTCATCATCGCCAACCGGCGAGCGATGTCGCCGACCAACGCCATCATCGACTTTTCACCCTGCGAGAGCTGGGAGACGTTGAGGGTTACGCCGTCTTTGTCGATCGCCATGTGCAGGCGGGGTTTGCGTTGCACTCGAAGGTTGCTGAAGCCGGGCATGAAGGCGGCGATGGCGGAACGTACAGCGGTCAACTGGCGATCTCGGGATGAAGCCTTTAGTTGGGAAAGGGTTTTCCAGATGTCGCTGTTCTTGCCGAACTTGGCGGAAATCTCGGCCAATGCTGAGTCGGATACGCCGGTTTCGTTTTCGCTGTCTTCGCGCTCGCGGAACCATTCGAAGAAGCGTCGGAAATCGACACCCCGGTTTAGCGCGTTGTCGTAGCCGTCGAGTTGATCAAAGGAGTGTTTGGTGCGGATTTTTAGGGGGATTTCCAGAACTGAACGTTCGACTGGGTAGTAGGCGATCAGTGGGAGCGAGGCTTTATCATCTGCAGTCAGTTGGTTGCGGTAGTGATCCGCCATGCGAGTGGCATCCGCTAACTCGCTCTGGACAGCAGACTTGCGACCTTGCCTGGTGCGAGCAATTCCCCATCTAAACAGTGCATCTTCAGGATCAGCTTCGGGATTACTTGGGTTTGTCTGAGACGTGTCTACTACGGCAATCAAAATGGAAGCAGATGAGGTGCCATTTCGAATGTCTTCTTCCTCAAGATGATTCCCATTGCCTTTCTCGGTACGAAGTCTGGCAACCAACCAGCTCAACGAGGTGGCTAATGATTTTAAAAGGGTGGTTTTCCCTGCGCCATTATTCCCCACGAGAACCGTCACATTTGAGGGGTGTCGCGGTGTGGGGGCCAACTGAATGTCCAATTCGGTAAACCGACCGACATCCATGACCTTGAATCTGCTGATTTCCATTACAACGCCCTTTGGCGGTCAGTCGGTTTGAATACTTGAGCGCACATTATGTCATTCCCGGCTACGGATTGATCCGACGCCGTTCGCAGGCTTGGGAGGTCCATTAAATACAATGGTTGCAGCTATATAACAACGGCCATTAGTAAAAAGGAATTTGTAACGGCGTGCGGAAAAGATGAGCGTAGGCAAGAGCCTTCGACTGCTTCGGAGATTTCCTGCAAACCGTGGCGATATGGGTGAACTGGTGCACTTGGGTGGGCGTCGATACCCTTTTTCGGCCGCTGCAAAATCAGCGGTCGGACGTGGAAGTCTGATCTTTTGCTACTGGCGCGCAATCGCTCGTGAACACCTGTTGGCGTTTTTTATGTCAACATTGTCGTGTTATGGCGGCTGTGCGCGGAGCACTCGCGAGTGCGCCGGGTTCCAGTAGCCCCGGTCTTCCACACCGCGCATAGCTGCCACCCTAATGTGGAAATGAAGGTGGATAGCTTCCCATAACATGCTGCTGGAGCTTCACCATGAAAAAAGTTACTCCTGACCCTCCCGAATCCTCAGCCGACCCCCTCGAGCCCGTCCCACTCTCCGACATCACCGAACCCGTCGTCAGCGCTCGTCTGCGTAACCCCAGGCAATCCGATCCGGTCAGCCACATCTTCACCATCGTCCCCGGCGTCGACACTGCAACCCTGCTATGCCACGCCTGCGAAACCCTCGCTTCCCTTAACGTGCTTGTCACCGATCTGGCCTGTGAGCTGGAAAGCTCCAAGCGCAATGTAGCGCTGTCGATTCAGCAATTGGCGGTGGTGGGGGAGTTACTGGTGAATCGGGCACTGGACAACATCGACCCACAGCAATAACGCTAACCCTCTGTAGGAGCGAGCATGCTCGCGAAAAACCTGAGCTCGCAGTGGGGTGTCAGGTTTCCCGCGTCATCGTTGACGACCATCGCGAGCATGCTCGCTCCTACAGGGCCAAAGCGCTCAGAATCTTGTGGGCAATTTTGATCCGCTCAGCATTCGGGTAGTTTTTATTGGCCAGAATCACGACCCCCATATCCTTCGATGGCACATACGCCGCGTAAGCCCCGAACCCCCCGGTTGAACCGGTCTTGTTCAGCAGCACATTCGCAGGCTGTGTTTGTGGCGGATTCAGCCACTGGACCTGATGCGCCTGCATGGCCATCGCTGTCGAGTTACCCGCCAGCAGACGATCCAGAGTGACCGGATAGCGATACATCTCCCAACCAAGCCCCTGAGTCATGTCGCCAACGCTGTAGTAACCGGTATGGGTCAAGGCGATAGCCTGTTGCAGGGGCTTATCCAGGCTTGCCGGTTTGATGTTGGCTTGAACAAAACCAATCAAATCCGCAGCACTGGTTTTCACGCCGTAGGCTTCGGCATCCAGCGCCCCCGGCCCGACCCGCACGGGTTTGTCATCCTTGCTGTAGCCCTGGGCATACTGCGCCATCTGCTCCTGCGGCACCTTGAGCCAGGTGTGTTTCAGGCCGAGCTTGGGCAGCAGCGTGTTTGCCATGGCCTCATCGAATGGCTGCCCCATGCTTTGGGCGGCGAGGTAGCCGGACAAGCCTATGCTGGGGTTCGAATACAACCGGTGGCTGCCAACGGCGTATAGCGGTTTCCACTGTTGGAAGTAGCCGAGCATTTTCTCGGCCGAATCCGCCTCGGCAGGGAATTGCAGGGGCAAGCCGCCGGCGCTGTAGGTGGCCAGCTGCAACACACTGATGTGGTCGAACGCGCTGCCGCGTAAGGCCGGCAGCACTGCGCTGGCGTTGTCGGTCAATGCCAGCTTGCCGGTGGCCTGGGCGTAGGCGAGGAGAGTGGCGGTGTAGGTTTTGCTAACCGAGCCGATCTCAAACAGGGTGTCTTGCGTCACCGGGTTGCCGCTCTCTTTAGACGCCACGCCATAGTTGAAGTACTGCTGTTTGCCGTTGTGGGTGACGGCCACGGCCATGCCGGCAATGCCTTGCTCTTGCATGACCGGGCGCACAGCTTCGCTGACGATCGATTCGAGGTGATCCTGCGCGAGCGCCTGGCCTGCCGCCAGCATCGCTGCACAAACGGCTAGGATCTTCAATCTGCCGAGATTGATTGGGTCCGTCACAGGTTTCACTCCATTCGATTGTCGCGCCGCACTGGAAAGTAGGGCAGCAAGCGTTCGGTTTCTCTTTTGACCACGGCGTAGCATTCGCAACTCAGCTCCTCCAGACGAGCCCTGTCCAGGACCTTGATGTGTCCCCGAGTATATTCGATGACCCCCAGGCGCTGCAGCTTGCCGGCGGCGTCGGTCACGCCTTCGCGGCGTACACCCAGCATGTTGGCGATCAATTCCTGGGTCATGGTCAGTTCATTGCCGGGCAGGCGATCGAGCGATAACAGCAACCAGCGGCACAGTTGCTGGTCGATGGCGTGGTGGCGGTTGCACACCGCCGTCTGGGCCATTTGCGTGATCAGGGCCTGGGTGTAGCGCAGCATCAGCTGCAGCATCTCTTCGTGGCGGTTGAACTCGTCCTTGAGTTGCTGGCCGGGTAACCGGAAAGCATGCCCGGCACTTTGCACAACGGCGCGGCTCGGCGTGCTTTCACCGCCCATGAAGACGGCAACGCCGATCAGGCCTTCGTTGCCGACCACCGAAATCTCGGCCGAGGCGCCGTTCTCCATCACGTACAACAGCGACACGATGCAATCGGTGGGGAAGTAGACGTGCCGCAGGGCGCCGCCGGATTCATAGAGCACTTTGCCCAGTGGCAGCTCGATCAGTTCGAGGTGGGGGAGCAGGCGCTCCAGCGCTGGCGCGGGAAGCGCTGCCAGCAGGTAGTTCTGTTGTGGCTTGGGTACAACAAACATATCAGCCACCCTTCGAGGGAAAATTCCCTGAGGGGGACAGGTTACTCCAAAGCGCACTATGCGCGGCAACGCACCGAACCCGCCGCGGCGATCTGCGATGCTCAAGGGAACGTCGCTGCATCTGCAGCGACGAACGTTGGAGATTGACATGAGCAAGCACATTGACCCGAATCTGCGCCAGGGCCCCGGCAAGCCCACTGCGAAACAGCCACAAAGCACGCCGATGCCCCTGCATGCCAAGCATGGGCAGGCGGCCAACCAACCTGTTCACACCAAGCTCAGTGAAGCCGTGCAACCGCACCACCAGGGCCCCGCCGTTGATGCCTGAACCCTGACCTACCGAGAGCGCTGTCTCTCAGCGCTCAAGATCGGCTTCGACGGTTCTATCGTACCCCTGTATTTCTGGCTGATGCGCTTTGACTGGGCATGTCACCAATACCTGATGTTCATTGCCGTCATCCGACAATTGCAGTGCGTCCTGGCCCAGCAACTCGCCGTCCAGCATGATCGCAAGCGTGATGGTCGTGCCCGGGCGCACCTCGATATGGTAAGTCGTCGCCCCATAGCGGTAGTGCAGCGTGTAACCAGGCCAGCCTTGCGCCAGCAGCGGCTCGATGTGCAGTGAAGTGCCGACACGTTGCAAGCCGAGCAACGACTCGACGATGAAGCGGTACGTCCAGCCGGCCGACCCGGTGTACCAGGTCCATCCCCCACGGCCCGCATGGGGCGGCGTGCCATAGACGTCGGCCGCCATGACATAGGGCTCGACCTTGTAGGTTTCGATCCGCTTGGCGACTTCATGGCCCGCGGGGTTGATCATGTTGAGCAACCGCCAGGCCCTGGCGTTGTCGCCAAGCTCGGCGAACGCCATGCCGGCCCAGACCGCGGCGTGGGTGTACTGGCCACCATTTTCACGTACGCCCGGCACATAGCCCTTGATATAGCCGGGCTCCAGCACGCCTTTGTCGAAAGGTGGATCGAGCAGCAGGACCGCGCCTGTGTCGGGCCGTACCAGGTGCTGCTCGACCGAGGCCATGGCCGTGCGGCGCCGGGTTTGTGAGGCGGCGCCCGACAGTACCGACCAGCTTTGCGAGATCGAGTCGATGCGGCATTCGTCATTGTTGGCCGAGCCCAGGACCTGGCCGTCGTCAAACCAGGCGCGCCGGTACCATGCGCCGTCCCAGGCATGCTCCTCCAGACTGGCCTGCAGCAAGGCGGCCTGCTGGGAACAACGTTGTGCGAAAGCAGGGTCGCCATGCAGTTGGGCCGTGATGGCAAACTGTTGCAGAACATCAAAGCCGAAGAAGCCCAGCCACACGCTTTCCCCACGGCCCAGGTGGCCGACCCGGTTCATTCCGTCGTTCCAGTCGCCCGTGCCGATCAAGGGCAGGCCGTGGCTGCCGCGCTGCAGGCCGTGTTCGATGGCGCGGACACAATGCTGATAGAGGCTTTCTTCGAGGTGCGATTTGCCCGGCAGGTCGTAATAGGATTCTTCCCCGACATTGAGCGGGCGGCCTTCAAGGTAACCCACGGGTTCGGCCAGCACGCTGAGGTCGGCGGTGACGTTGACATAGTGGCTGGTCGCCAGCGCCAGCCA
>NZ_AKJF01000011.1 GCF_000282475.1 Pseudomonas sp. GM78 | reverse complement strand
TCGGTGAGTGGTCGCATCCGTACAGCCGTGAGCAGGCGGTTTACCCGGTTGCTTCGCTGATCGAAGGCAAGTACTGGCCGCCGGTCGGCCGGGTCGACAACGTCTTCGGCGATCGCAACCTGGTCTGCGCCTGCCCGTCGATCGAAAGCTACGCTTAAAACTGATGGGGGCGGGTTCGCCTGCCCCCACTTTCAAAAACACCACAAAACCCTGTGAGAGCTGGCTTGCCAGCGATGAGGGTGGATCAGTCGCCATTTCTGTTGCCTGACACACCGCCATCGCTGGCAAGCCAGCTCCCACAGGATCGTGACCAGCCCGAAAAATTTCCGCCAATACCTATAACAAGAAACCGGAGAACAACCATGTCGTTAAGCGTGTTCGACCTGTTCAAGATTGGCATCGGCCCCTCCAGCTCCCACACCGTCGGCCCGATGCGCGCTGCCGCACGTTTCGCCGAAGGCTTGCGCCGTGAAGGGCTGCTCGCAGCGACCGCTTGCGTCAAAGTCGAGCTGTACGGCTCACTCGGCGCCACCGGTAAAGGCCACGGCAGCGACAAGGCTGTGTTGCTCGGCCTGGAAGGCGAACACCCGGACACCGTGGATACCGAAACCGTCGCCGCCCGCCTGCACGACATTCGCGGCAACGGTCGTTTGAACCTGCTCGGCGAGCACAACATTGCGTTCAATGAGAAAGAACACCTGGCGATGATTCGCAAGCCCTTGGCCTATCACCCCAACGGCATGATCTTTCGCGCCTTCGACGCAGCGGGCCTGCAAATCCGCAGCCGCGAGTACTATTCGGTTGGCGGCGGTTTTGTCGTCGATGAAGACGCCGCCGGCGCCGACCGCATCGTCGAAGACGCTACCCCCCTGACCTTCCCGTTCAAAAGCGCCAAGGACCTGCTTGCTCACTGCACCACCTATGGCTTGTCCATCAGCCAGGTGATGCTGACCAACGAAAGCGCCTGGCGCCCCGAAGCGGAAACCCGCGCCGGCCTGTTGAAAATCTGGCAAGTGATGCAGGACTGCGTCGCCGCCGGTTGCCGCAACGAAGGCATCCTGCCCGGTGGCTTGAAGGTCAAGCGCCGGGCAGCAGCGCTGCACCGGCAACTATGCAAGAACCCCGAATCGTCACTGCGTGACCCACTGTCGGTACTGGACTGGGTCAACCTGTACGCCCTGGCGGTCAACGAAGAAAACGCCAACGGCGGACGCGTGGTGACAGCCCCGACCAACGGCGCGGCCGGGATCATCCCGGCGGTATTGCATTACTACATGCGCTTCATTCCCGGCGCGAACGATGACGGGGTGGTGCGTTTTCTGCTGACCGCCGCGGCCATCGGCATTCTGTACAAGGAAAACGCTTCGATCTCGGGCGCCGAAGTCGGCTGCCAGGGCGAAGTCGGCGTGGCCTGTTCTATGGCGGCGGGCGCCCTGTGCGAGGTGCTTGGCGGCACTGTGCAACAAGTGGAAAACGCCGCGGAAATCGGCATGGAACACAACCTCGGGCTGACCTGCGACCCGATTGGCGGCCTGGTGCAAGTGCCTTGCATCGAACGCAACGCCATGGGTTCGGTCAAGGCCATCAATGCCGTGCGCATGGCCATGCGCGGCGACGGGCAGCACTTCGTGTCCCTCGACAAGGTCATCCGCACCATGCGCCAGACCGGCGCCGACATGAAAAGCAAATACAAGGAAACCGCCCGTGGCGGTTTGGCGGTCAACATTATCGAGTGCTGATGCGCGCTCATCTTCACACTTCTCCAGGAGCTGAATATGTCCACCGAACAACTGTTGAAAACGCCGTTGCACGCCCTGCACATCGAATTGGGCGCGCGCATGGTGCCGTTCGCCGGCTATGACATGCCGGTGCAGTACCCACTGGGTGTGATGAAAGAACACCAGCACACCCGCGAGCAGGCCGGCCTGTTCGATGTCTCGCACATGGGCCAGATCCGCCTGACCGGCGCCAATGCCGCCAAGGCCCTGGAAACCCTGGTGCCGGTGGACATCGTCGACTTGCCGGTAGGCATGCAGCGCTACGCCATGTTCACCAACGAGACCGGCGGCATCCTTGACGACCTGATGGTCGCCAACCTGGGCAACGACGAACTGTTCCTGGTGGTCAACGCCGCCTGCAAGGACCAGGACCTGGCCCACCTGCGCAAGCACATTGGCGAGCAGTGCAGCATCGAGCCATTGTTCGAAGAACGCGCCCTGCTCGCCCTGCAAGGTCCAGCCGCGGTGACCGTACTGGCACGTCTGGCGCCAGAAGTGGCCAAGATGACCTTCATGCAGTTCGCCCCCGTGAAACTGCTGGGCGTGGACTGCTTTGTCAGCCGCTCGGGTTACACCGGTGAAGACGGTTTCGAAATCTCGGTACCGGCCACCAGCGCCGAAGCCCTGGCCCGCGCCCTGCTGGCCGAGCCTGAAGTGGCGGCCATTGGCCTCGGTGCACGCGACTCCCTGCGCCTGGAAGCCGGCCTGTGCCTGTACGGCCATGACATGAACACCGACACCACCCCGATCGAAGCCAGCCTGTTGTGGGCCATCTCCAAGCCACGTCGTGCCGACGGTGCGCGCGCCGGCGGCTTCCCTGGCGCAGAAAGCGTGTTCGCCCAGCAACAAGCCGGTGTTACCCGCAAGCGCGTCGGCCTGCTACCGCAGGAACGCACCCCGGTGCGCGAAGGGGCTGAAATCGTCAACGAAGCCGGCGAAATCATCGGCAGCGTTTGCAGCGGCGGCTTCGGACCGACCCTGGGCGGCCCTCTGGCCATGGGTTACATCGACAGCGCCTACATCGCCATCGATACGCCAGTATGGGCAATTGTTCGTGGGAAAAAGGTGCCTTTGCTTGTAAGCAAAATGCCATTTGTTCCACAACGCTACTATCGCGGCTGATTGACTGTTCCTATAAGTAACGCGGTTGCGCTTACACTGCACTAATGTGTAACGTAACCGCCATAAAATAGTGCATCGTTTGGCTCTAAGCTTCGATTATGAACTTTGCTTATAACGATCGAAAACATTTGAACACCGCCAGCGCATAAGCCCGTGCTAGTTGTCGGGGTGCCAGCAACCTGAGCAAATCCGGGCCTTTCACAGGGCTTGTTTTTTCTCCCATAGTTGGCGTAGAGTTTGTTCACTGTGTTTGCATGGGTCGCTTGGAATCGTGACCTGGGCAGTAGCCTACAAGTTAGCTACATCCCGTTCGACGTCTTCTTACTCTCCTGCAACCAGCCCCAGTACTCTTTCATGAGAAAGAGACTGTCATTAATTTTTTTGCGTCAAAGGAAATAAGAAATGTCCCAACGTCAGAGCGGTACCGTCAAGTGGTTTAACGACGAGAAAGGTTTTGGTTTTATCACTCCTGAAAGCGGTCCGGATCTGTTCGTGCATTTCCGCGCCATCCAGGGCAACGGTTTCAAGAGCCTGAAAGAAGGCCAGAAAGTGACCTTCATCGCTGTGCAGGGCCAGAAAGGCATGCAGGCTGACGAAGTACAAGCAGAAGGTTAATCTTCTGTAACGAAAAAGCCCCTGATGCTGACATCAGGGGCTTTTTTGTGCGCGTAAATCCGTAAAATGGCTTCTTTTGCGCCCAGAGGCTGCCATGTCGAAACACCTGCTCAAACCCCAGGGCGACTTTCCCGCCGTCGGCCTGGGTCGTCGCCTGGCAGCGATGTTCTATGACTTCCTGTTGTGCACCGCCCTGCTGATCGTCACCAGCGGCGCTTACAAGATGATCCAGATGGCGATCATCGGCGAAGAGAAAATGCGCACCCTCACCGAAGCGGGCGCGCTGGACGGCGATCCACTGCTTTCAACGGTGCTGCTGTTCGTGTTGTTCGGCTTCTTCGCCAAGTTCTGGACTTACTCGGGCCAGACCCTGGGCATGCAGGTGTGGTGCGTACGCGTACAGAACGCCGATGGCTCGTCCATCAGCCTGTGGCAGGCGCTGTTGCGCTTTGTGGTGTCGATCGCGTCCTTGCTGTGCGTGGGCCTGGGGTTCTTCTGGTCGCTGTTCGACAAGCAGAAACGCAGCTGGCATGACATCTACTCCAATACCCAGCTGGTGCGCATCCCCAAGAAGACCAAATAAATTCGCATCGCACAAATCATTGTAGGAGTGAGCCTGCTCGCGATAGCGGCGTATCAGTCAACATGCATGTGACTGACAGACCGCTATCGCGAGCAGGCTCACTCCTACAGTTTTTCTGCGACTAGCTGATAGCCCTCAGGCGTTACCGGCCAATTTCATGCGCGCAGCCTGGGTGAAATCCAGCATGCGCTTGAGCGGCCGAATCGCCTGCGGAATCAACGCCGGATCAACAAAGATCTCGTTCGTCCCCTCCTTCAAGCTCTTGAGCGTGCGCTCAAGGGTATTCATCGCCATCCAGGGGCAATGCGCGCAGCTGCGGCATGCCGCGCCGTTACCGGCCGTAGGCGCTTCGATAAAGACCTTGTCCGGGCACAGCTGCTGCATCTTGTAGAAGATACCGCGGTCGGTAGCGACGATCAGGGTCTTGTTCGGCAGGCTCTGTGCCGCCGCGATCAACTGGCTGGTGGAGCCGACGGCATCCGCCAGCTCGATCACCGAGGTCGGCGACTCCGGGTGCACCAGGATCGCTGCATCCGGATACAGCGCCTTCATGTCTTCGAGCTGCTTGGACTTGAACTCTTCGTGAACGATGCAGGCACCGTCCCACAGCAGCATGTCGGCACCGGTCTGACGCTGAATGTAGGTGCCCAGGTGCTTGTCCGGCCCCCAGATGATGGTTTCACCGTTATCCATCAGGCTTTCGACGATTTCCAGCGCGCAGCTCGATGTCACCACCCAGTCCGCGCGGGCTTTGACCGCCGCCGAGGTATTGGCGTAAACCACCACCGTACGCTCCGGGTGCTGGTCGCAGAACGCGGAAAACTCATCGACGGGGCACCCAAGGTCCAGCGAGCACGTCGCTTCCAGGGTCGGCATCAGGATGCGTTTTTCCGGGTTAAGGATCTTGGCCGTCTCGCCCATGAATTTCACACCGGCAACCACCACCGTCTTCGCCGGATGGGCATTGCCGAAGCGGGCCATCTCCAGCGAGTCGGAGACACAGCCTCCGGTCTCTTCGGCCAGGGCCTGAATCACCGGATCGCAATAGAAGTGCGCCACCAGCACCGCGTCCTGAGCCTTGAGCTCGGCAGCGATGGCGGCACGATAATAAGCTTCCTCATCGGCGGTCAGCGGTTTGGGCTGCTTGGCGTCGAGGTGGGCTTGAACCAGAAGGCGTTCGGAAATCTGCGTCATGTTCGCAAGACCTGCAGGCGCATTCGCGCGAAAGTCGAGTATACACCCGGCTCCGGACCCAACAGGGTACCGCCGGGAAAGTGAGTATTGATCAGGCACGGACAGCGTTGAAGCTGCGCAAGGCTACAGAATATCGGGAGGATGCAAAAGATGATTCTGACCTGCGCCCTGCAGTGCAGCCCATCAATGGGGCGGTGTTAAATCGAAGGCAAAAAAAAACCCGGAAATCCTCACTTGCGTGGGCCTTCCGGATTTTCTAAACCGCCAAAAATGGTGGGTCGTGTGGGATTCGAACCTACGACCAATTGGTTAAAAGCCAACTGCTCTACCAACTGAGCTAACGACCCGCTGTGTGGTGGCGCGTATAATACTGATTTTTAAGGACTATTCAACACCTATTTTAAAATAATTCAAAAATAAGGTGTCGGGTCGCTGATTCCGGCCGCCGCAAAGCCTTCTGCCCGCAGTCGGCAGCTGTCGCACTTGCCGCAGGCACGGCCGTCATCGTCAGCCTGATAGCAGGAAACGGTCAGGCCGTAGTTCACGCCAAGCTTTACACCTGCCTGGACGATCTGTGCCTTGCTGAGGTTTTGCAGCGGTGCCTGGATGCGGAAGCCATTGCCTTCCACGCCGGCCTTGGTCGCCAGATTGGCCATGCGCTCGAACGATTCGATGAACTCGGGACGGCAATCCGGGTAACCGGAGTAATCCACCGCGTTGACGCCGATGAAGATGTCCCGCGCACCGATCACTTCTGCCCAGCCCAGCGCCAGGGACAGAAACACCGTGTTACGCGCAGGCACGTAAGTCACTGGAATGCCTTCGCCCAACTCTTCCGGGATATCGATGCTGCTGTCAGTCAGCGCCGAGCCGCCCATGCCGTTCAGGTTGAGGCCAATGACCTTGTGCTCGACCACACCCAGGTCGCGGGCGACGCGTTCGGCGGCGTACAGCTCAGCATGGGACCGCTGGCCGTAGTCGAAGCTCATGGTGTAGCAGCTGTAGCCTTCGGCACGCGCCATGGCCACGACGGTGGCCGAATCAAGGCCACCGGACAACAGGATGACCGCGCGTTTTTCAGCAGTGTTCAGTGGTTCAGACATTTCAGCGCCCCGGCTCGTCGTTCCAAAGATATTTATGCAGCTGCAATTGCAAACGCACTGGCAGGTTGTCCGCCACTACCCAGTCCGCCAGGTCTCGAGCATTGAGATCATGGTGGCTTGGCGAGAACAGGACTTCACCGGCGCGCTGGTCCAGACCGTACTGGATCAACTTGGACACGGACCAGTCATAGTCTTCCCGCGAGCAGATGACGAACTTCACCTGATCGTTGGGCGTCAGCAGCTCGATGTTTTCGTAGCGGTTGCGGTGCGCTTCCTTCGAACCCGGGGTTTTCAGGTCGACAACGCGACTGACCCGGGAATCTACCGCCGAGATATCAATAGAGCCACTGGTTTCCAGTGACACTTCGTAACCGGCATCGCACAAGCGCTTGAGCAATGGAATGGCATTGGGCTGGGCCAGGGGTTCGCCACCCGTGACGCAGACGTAACGCGGCCGAAAGCCGGCTACCTGCTCGAGGATATCGTCGAGGGTGCGAATCGTCCCACCGGTGAATGCGTAGGCGCTGTCGCAATATTGGCAACGCAGAGGGCAACCGGTCAGGCGCACAAAAACAGTGGGCAGGCCAGCAGTCCGCGTTTCACCCTGCAACGAGTAGAAAACTTCGGTAATTCTCAATGTGTCTTGCATAGTCGCCACGGGCGTAACAGCTAAACAGGCTGTCCGCCTCCGTCAGGCACTTCAAGGAACCCCGGCAATGCGCAGGCCCCAAAAAGCGTGTTTCATAAAATGGGCGTGAATTCTAACGAAAAAACCCGCGGCAAGCGCGGGTTTCTTCGAAACGGGTCAAGCAGCCCTTACATTTTCTGCAGGTCACGCTGGGCCAGCTGAGCGGCGGAAGTGCCCGGATACTGGGCCACCACCTGTTGCAGAATGCCTTTTACCTTCTCGGGATGACCCAGGCGGCGCTCTACATCAGCGAGCTTGTACAGCGAGTCAGGCACTTTGGCGTGCTTGGGGTACAGCTGCGAAACCTTGGCAAAAGCCTGACCTGCACCTTGCAGGTCGCCTTTGGCCAGGTTCACTTCGCCCAGCCAGTACTGGGCATTGCCCGCGTACTGGCTGTTCGGGTATTTGCGCAGGAAAGCGGCAAAGGCCTGGCTGGCCTTGTCGAAATCCTTGGCCTTGATCAGGTCGAAGGCAGCATCGTAATAGAGCTTTTCCTTCGCCGGATCCGCCGGCTCGCTACCCGCGGCGGGTGCTTGAGCGGCAGCCGCTC
>NZ_AKJF01000010.1 GCF_000282475.1 Pseudomonas sp. GM78 | reverse complement strand
TGGCTGGTCCCCGACAATCTCGACGCCGCAGGCCAGAAGCTGATCATCAGCGTGCATACCTGGGTGATCAAGACACCGCAGTATACGGTGCTGGTCGACACCGGAGTAGGCAACGCCAAGCCGCGCCCGGAACTGCCTATATTCCACCAGCTCGACGAGCCGTGGCTGGAACGCCTGGCGGCCGCGGGTGTAACGCCCGAAGAGGTCGATTTCGTATTATTGACGCACCTGCATATCGACCATATCGGCTGGAACACCCGACTGGTCGACGGCCAGTGGGTGCCGACTTTCCCCAATGCCAAATATGTGTTCCCGCAAGCGGAGTACGAACACTTTCTCAGCGACGCCGGTCGCCAGAGCATCGGTCATGCGGCCTTCGTCGACAGCGTGCTACCGGTCATCGACGCCGGTCAGGCGTTGATGATCGGTGTCGACGGCGGGCCGTTTCTCGATGATTTCCACTTCCACCCGACCCAGGGCCACAGCGTCGGGCACATGTCCATCAGCCTGCATTCGGGCGGTGAAACGGCCATGTTCGGCGGCGATGTCATGCACCACCCCATACAGGTGGCACAACCGCTGTGGGCATCGTGCTTCTGTGACCTGCCGGAAGCGGCAAATCGCTCGCGTCAGTGGTTGCTGAACTATCTCGCCGACCACAACGCCTTGTATTTCAGCTCGCATTTCGCCGGCACCTCGGCTGGCCGCGTGCAACGCCTGGGCAGTGGTTTTGCCTGGCACTTCGAATAATTCCCGACCCAAGGACACTCCCATGACGACCCCGCACCTCTCCTCGACCCTGCAAGCCCATCATCTGGTGTTCACGTCCGGGCAACTGGCATTCAATCAACAGGGCGTGATCGAAGGTGATATCACCGCGCAAACCCTGACCGTCATCGCACGCCTGCAAAGCATTCTAGAACCCCATGGCCTGGGTCTCGAAGACATCGTCAAGACCACCGTATTCATCACCCGCCGCGAAGACTTTGCAGCCTTCAACGCAGCCTATGCCCAGGCATTCGGCGCGCACAAACCCACCCGTTCGACGGTGATCGCCGGCCTGGCAGCCGACAACGCCCTCGTAGAAATCGAAGCCATCGCCCAGGTGCGGACATGAGTAGCATTGCGCGCAGACAGCTGGACCCTGGCGCAGCGCGGGTGGTGGCCTTGATGCGCCAGGCACCTGCCGTTGCTGGCGAGCCCAGTGCCGAACAGGCCCGAGCGGCGTTTCGCAACAGCCGCCTCGCCCTTGCTTCGCCAGCACCGCAGATTGCGGCGATTGAGGATCTGGTAGCACCCGGACCGGGTGGCGACATCCCGCTCAGGCTCTATCGCGGCATAGAGGCGCAAACCGGCAGTGCCCTGCCCGCGCTGCTGTTCTTTCATTCGGGAGGATGGGTTGTCGGTGACCTGGAAACCCACGACGTGGTCTGCCGCCAACTCGCCCTGCTGGCTCGCTGCATTGTGATTGCCGTGGACTACCGACTGGCGCCGGAACACAAGTTTCCCGCTGCGGCTGACGACGCCTTCGCGGCCTTGAATTTTGTCCGTGCACAGGCCCCGCACCTGGGCATTGATGCAAGCAAGCTGGCGGTTGGCGGAGACAGCGCCGGGGGTAACCTAGCGGCCATAGTCGCGCTGATGGCCAGGGACGCCGACCATCCGCCCCTGGCGCTGCAGGCGCTGATTTATCCGGCCACCGACTTCCACGGCAGCCATACCTCGCAGCAACAACTGGCGCTGGAGCCCCCCCTCACCGCTGCCACACTGGCGTGGACCCAAGCCCAGTATCTGCGCACCGAGGCGGATCGCCTCGACTGGCGCGCATCACCGCTGCTGGCGACAGACCTGACTGGCGTGGCACCGACCTACCTGGTCACCTGCGGCTGCGATCCGCTGGAAGACGAAGGGCGCGCCTATGGAGAACGCTTGCGTGAGGCCGGCGTGAGGGTCATCGAGCGGCATTTCCCGGGTCAGATCCATGGCTTTATCACCATGGGTCGCTTGATCCCTGAAACCACCGTGTTGATCGGGGAAATCGCCTGTGCGCTGGACGCCGCGTTCCACGCCGACATTGATCATAGATTCGGCCCTCATGAGGGCTGATCCATGAGACAGACGCTGAACAGCCTGGCGCAGCAATTGGCCAACGGCCAGATAACCAGTCGCGCGTTGGTGGAGCAATGCCTGGCGCGAATCGCAAACCCTCAGGGCGAAGGTCCGAGAGTCTTTCGACGGGTGCAGGCCGAGGCCGCGCTGGCCGAGGCCGGTCGCCAGGACGCACTGCGTCGCCAGGGCCTGTGCCCTTCACCCTATGCCGGCATTGCGATCTGTGTGAAGGACAACATGGACCTCCTCGGCCACCCCACGCGGGCAGGCTCGGTGGTATTGAACGACGCCCCGCCCGCCAAAGCCGATGCGCCGCTGATCACTCGCTTGAAAACCGCCGGGTTCATTGTGCTGGGGCAAACCCACATGAGCGAATTCGCTTACTCAGGGGTGGGACTCAACCCTCATCACGGCACGGCGAGCAACCCGTTCCAGCGGGAAATCGGCCTGATCCCGGGTGGCTCCTCTTCGGGGGCAGCGGTCGCCGTCAGCGACCGGATGGCTGCGGCGGCGATCGGTACTGACACCGGCGGCTCCTGCC
>NZ_AKJF01000009.1 GCF_000282475.1 Pseudomonas sp. GM78 | reverse complement strand
CGAAGGCTGCGATTTTTTGATCCTAAGCCCCGCAACAATCCAGGCAACGTCCTACAAAATTCTCATCCGCCGTCCGATTGCGCCGCGATCCTCCGGTTCCTAAGCTCACCCTCAGCTGAATGTTTCAGCTCTGGGTTTGGCGACCTGGAAGCTTAAGGAGCATGACGACCATCGATGCAAGTCATGGCGGTTGTGCGTGGGAGACCTCCGGGTCTGCCGGGTTCCTTTTGCTCCGGTTCGCCAACCCGCGTACAACTGCCACCCAATTGTTTGGCGACAATTGCCGGCAGCCCTTAAGCAAAAGGAGCTGTATCAATGAATCGAGATGATGCTTACCTGATCCCCCACGTCTTCACCCGCCACAAACTCCACTTCCACGCCGTACTCCTGCAAAACCAACCCTGGTTCAGCGCCCGCGACCTCGGCCGCCTACTGCGCATTTACCTCAACGACCGCCAACTCCGAAAACTCGATCCCGACCAATACCAAACTACCAAAACCCTCATCTACGGCCGCATCGAAAACACCCTGCTGATCAGCGAATCCGGTGTTTACGCATTGTTGGTCTATCACTATTGCCCCGAATACCGAGGCCTGCGCGAATGGCTGACCCACGAAGTCGTCCCAGCTTTGAGAGATGCTCACCTGCCAACCTCAGCCGAACGCCCGATTCTGAGCCTGCTCAACTGGCCGGAAATGTCGCTAAGCTTGCTGCACTGGAACAACCAGCCGTGGATTCGGTTGCAGGATGTTCCGCAGATACTGCCTGATCAAGACACTCCAAGGTGCGCGATCAATGCGCCTTGGTGGAAAAGAGCCGCGAAGATGCTTCACGCATTTTGAATAAAAAACCCCACGCTTTTGGCGTGGGGCTCAATAAATCCCAGACTACAATCATGCGCAGTGCGCAAGCCGCTCGACCTGATCTCGAATCGCAGCCCCTCGTTCAATCTCGGCTTTACGCAAATCGTAAGTCGATTGAAGGTTCAGCCAAAATTCTGGGGTCGTGTCCAGACAAATCGATAGCCTTAGAGCCATATCAGCACTGACGCCCCGACGCTGGAGCACAATATCGTTCACCGTAGGTGTCGACACGTTCAATGCTCTGGCCAGAGCAGCAGCAGTCAGGCTCAAAGGCTCCAGGTATTCCTCTTTGAGGATCTCGCCAGGGTGTACCGGGCGCATACCATTCTTAGTCATTACTCACCTCAGTGATAATCGACGATTTCGACATTCTCCGGCCCGTTATAGCCCCAGACAAAGCAAATTCGCCATTGAGCGTTGATGCGGATGCTGTGCTGCCCTTTTCGATTTCCCTCCAACGCCTCCAGGCGATTGCCCGGCGGAGATCGAAGATCTTTCAGCGCCACAGCATCATCAAGCATCGTCAACTTTCGTTCCGCGACACTCAGAATGGCTGAAAACAAACGGGTCTTACCGTTGCAAAACAGATACTCGGTCTCAGAACACCTAAAGCTAACGATCATAATTTAAAGCTTAACGTTATGCATTAATCTTGAGTGTATAACCTGAAACCATAAATGCAAACGCGCTATGACGAAGCTTGGCCACCCTTTCAGAACTTTAGGAAAAGGACTACAAGCAGCCTTCAGAAAGCCTTTGAAATCCAGCTGATGCCTACAAAAACATACGGCAATTCTCATTGCGTCCGGACCGTGCTTGCCTCTTAAGCTAACTGACGAAAAAAAGCTCACACACAACTGGAGCTCGCTATGAAAAAAAGCCGTCGAGCAAAACTACTACACATCGTTCAACTTCATAACGAGGCACGCCGGTTAGCCGGGAACCTTTCAGCCAATCAACTCCGTTTTTTGGAGGTCGCTCTTGCTCGGGGCAAAGAGCTTGAGCCAAGTGGTTGGCTTGCAGGCGGAAGTGCCTATAAAGACCCTCCAAAATTAACCACCTGACTGGGCTTTTGACTAGGTATCAGCTCACTCGCAACATCCAGTGAAAGTTTGCCCCATCAGCTACCCCATCAAAGCCTCAGCCTACGTCTACTCTTGAAAAACCGCAGGAAGCGGCCTCCGTCACCTCAAGGAACGACCATGTCCCTATCCATCGTCCACAGCCGCGCCCAGGTTGGCGTGGATGCTCCCTCTGTCACCGTTGAAGTCCATCTGGCCAATGGTTTGCCATCGCTGACCATGGTCGGCCTGCCCGAGGCGGCGGTGAAGGAAAGCAAGGACCGGGTGCGCAGTGCGATCATCAATTCGGGGCTGCAGTTTCCGCCACGGCGCATCACGCTGAATCTGGCGCCGGCGGATTTGCCCAAGGATGGCGGGCGCTTCGATCTGGCGATTGCGCTGGGGATTCTCTCGGCCAGCGTGCAGGTGCCGACTCTGACGCTCGATGATGTGGAGTGCCTGGGAGAGCTGGCGCTGTCAGGTGCGGTCCGGGCCGTGCGTGGTGTATTGCCGGCGGCATTGGCGGCGCGCAAGGCCGGGCGTTCTTTGGTGGTGCCGCGGGCCAATGCCGAGGAAGCGTGCCTGGCGTCGGGCTTGAAAGTGATTGCGGTGGATCATTTGCTGGAGGCGGTCGCGCATTTCAATGGGCATACACCGATCGAGCCCTATGTCTCCAATGGTTTGCTCTACGCCAGCAAGCCCTATCCCGATTTGAATGAAGTGCAGGGTCAGCAGGCAGCCAAACGAGCGCTGTTGATTGCCGCGGCGGGCGCGCACAACCTTCTGCTCAGCGGGCCACCGGGGACCGGAAAAACGCTGTTGGCCAGTCGCCTGCCCGGGCTCCTGCCGCCGCTGTCGGAAAGCGAAGCGCTGGAGGTGGCGGCGATTCAATCGGTCACCAGTTGCGTACCGCTGAGCCATTGGCCGCATCGGCCGTTTCGCCAACCCCACCACTCTGCCTCAGGGCCCGCGCTGGTGGGCGGCGGCTCGAAACCGCAGCCGGGCGAGATCACCCTTGCGCACCATGGCGTGTTGTTTCTGGACGAGCTTCCAGAGTTTGAACGCAGGGTGCTTGAGGTATTAAGAGAGCCCCTGGAGTCCGGGCATATCGTTATTTCCCGGGCGAAGGATCGCGTACGGTTTCCAGCGCGGTTCCAGTTGGTGGCGGCGATGAATCCCTGCCCCTGTGGATATCTTGGCGAACCTACCGGGCGCTGCTCCTGCACACCTGACATGGTTCAGCGCTATCGCAACAAGCTGTCGGGCCCGCTGCTGGATCGGATCGACTTGCACCTGACCGTGGCACGGGAGGCCACGGCCCTGAATCCAGCCGTGAAACCGGGAGAGGACAGCGCCAGCGCTGCATTGATAGTGGCCGAGGCACGCGAATGCCAACAGAAACGTCAGGGCTGTGCCAATGCCTTTCTCGATCTGCCGGGGCTGCGTAAGCACTGCAAGTTATCCACAGTCGATGAAAACTGGCTGGAAACCGCTTGTGAGCGGCTGAACCTCTCCCTGCGTTCAGCGCACCGGTTGCTCAAGGTCGCGCGCACACTGGCGGACCTTGAACAAGCCGACGGAATCAGGCGCGAACATTTGGCCGAGGCGCTGCAATATCGACCGACAACGCTCTAGCCAGCGTCACCCCTTGGTCAGATCGACCAACGGCGTCTGCCGCACCTCAGTCTCCCGCCCACCTTGAATCTCGCTCACCTGCTTCAAGGCCTTATCCACAGCCGCCTTATCCGCCAACAAGCTGTAGCTGATGCGGAACTGCTTGCGTTCCTTCGGCCCGATTGTCGGTACCAGGTTCAGTGGCCGCTGATAACGGCGGTTGTAGGAAAAACTTGTTCCCGGCTCCAGCCCCGTGACATAGCCCTGGCCTTGGGTATCGGTGTTTTTCCACAGGGAGAAAACGGGCAGTGTCTGAGTGTTGAAGCCGACCGAAACCCCCAGGCTGCCGGCCTTGTTGTGCAACACGGTCAACGTATCGCCCTTGGCATCGGCATACGGCACCACGTTGTAAACCGTCTCGTCGTAGTCCTTGGTCGGTGCGCGGTAGGTTTGCCAGTCCGACAGATCGCCTTTGGCTTTGTCGTTGAACGGTGAGACCTGTTTCACCGGTGCGGCGAAGCGGGCGCCCTGTTCCAGGAACGGCGTGCTGAAGTTGCTGTGATACAGCGCCTGGTATTCCTTCGGATAGTCACCGTTGTTGGTCAGGGTGTCGTTGAGCGCGAACGTTACGCTGCCGGGTTCGGTGACCAGTTCTGTCGCCACGGAGAAGTCGACTTTCTTGAACGCCTGCTCTTTCAGTTCGCCGCGCAAGGTGATGGCGTACGGTGGTTTTTCATCGATGTGCAGGGTGACTTTGTTCGCAGGAATGTTGGCGGCTCGACCGTGCAGGGTCAGCAGTTCGCCGTTGTCGACGCCGGGGTGGCCGACCCATTCGTAGCCGCAGCGGGTGACCAGCTCATTGAAACCTTCCAGCCAGCCCAGACCACCGCGGCCATTGAGTTCGATGAAGGACGGATTGACCACTTCCTTGACTGGCGAATCCCAGCCCATGCGCACACTACCGACCGACGCCTGCAGCACGTTCATCCCGCGAGTCGGCACCACCGAGAGCTTCATCGTGCCGTTATCGATGTCGACGATGCTGACGCCCTCTTGCCGCCCGCCGTGCAAGGTACGAAGTGTCACGGAGAAGGGTTGGTCGGTTTTCACACCGAGTTGCTGGCTGGTGATCTGCCAGTTTTGCGCGGCTTTGTCGCTGTCGAGCAGGACGTAATCCCAAGCCATGGCGTGGGAGGCGGACAGCGCGCCAAGGACAACGAGGAGTTTGAGCGGGGACATGGGGAAAGCCTTTCTTGGAGTTGTGCATTTTTTATAGCGCTGATGAAACGATTCAGCAAGCTTAAAAAGTGCACCCCCTAGCCTTCCAGAGCCAATTAATATTGACCTTATGCAACCTCCGCACGCTTACGTTAGTCTCATGAGGTTTAAACCTCCTGCAGCTTGACGGCGACACCATTATGGCATCATGGTCACTTGCCAAATGCAGGAGCAGGTACAGGCACATTTGTCTGTCATTTTTGCGCAACGGATCGTATGGAGTTTGAATGCGCGGGGCACTATTACGCAGCGGTAAGAGCGGGTCATTCACTGCCCTCGGCGAAACAGGTCAACCGGTCTACCGGGCAGCCCTGCAATTGCGCGAAGCCATTCGCCGCAAGAATCCCGATTTGGTAGATCATCTGGCCATCCCTCAAAGCGATGAGCTCGGTAACCAGATCGATTGGTACAGCGCCCTCGACGGCGATGTGATTCCGTGGAGCAGCGCGACCGAAGAAGAACGCGCCCCTGCCCGCCGCCAGCTTGAAGCGCTGAAGACCGCGCTCGAAGAATTGAGCCAGCGTTTCCTGGGTACTGACTCCGCCGAACAGCAGCAAGGCGACAAAGCCGTGTTCGGCAAGCTACTCAAGCGCGTGATTCATTTCCCGGACGAAAACTTCGTTTATCTGGTGCAAGGCAAGCCGGTGCTGACCTTCTGGGGTTTCGAGCATGCCGGTACTGGCAATAGCGATCCCCTGCACTGCCTCTATCAGGTCCCGCCCGCGTTCACGCTGCCACCCGTGGCCGAAGCGCCTGTTGTTGCGCCTGTCGTGCCGGTGGTTGCCCGTCCGTGGTGGCGTCGTTGGTGGTGGCTGTTGCTGCTGCCGCTCCTGCTGCTGCTTTTGTGGCTGTTGCTCGGCCTGCGAGGGTGCGTCCCGATCCCGTTGGTGGCGGTAGATTTTCTGCCCAAGGGCGTTGTACCGGTGGAAAAACAACTGGAAGAGCCGCCTCTGACCGGCAATGTCACGACGCTGAATGGCGTCCCGGTGACAGGCACCGTTATAGGCTCAACCACTGGAACCGGCACCGCCGTGACCGGAACGCAGGGTGTGGAAACGCCGGCCGTCGAGGGTAACGAGGCTGACATGGCACCCGCCGACTTGAGCAAAGACCCGGCCATAGACCCCGCAGCTGAAAACAAAACTGCGCCACCCGAAAACAAAACTGAGTCACCTGAAGACAAGACCGCGCCACCCGAAAACAAAACCGCGCCGCCGGATGTCACATCGCCCGAAGCAGAAAAATCCGCCGCCGCAAAATCCGGCCCGCCCCTGAGCATCCCGCCAGACGCCGCCGACGGTGCCGCCAAATTTCTCGATGGCCAGTACAGCGCAGGCGCCGGGATACAGGACAGCCGAACCGGCAAACCGCTGCGCCTGGAATACCAGCTCAAGGACGGTAAGGGCCAAGTCACCGTCCACCAGGCCAACGGATCGAAATGCAGTGGGCCGGTGAGCGCTACTATGAAGGGTGGCAGCCTGGCCATCGACAGCCAGGGCCAGGCCGTTTGCGCCGATGGCAGCACTTACGAGATGCCCAAGGTCAACTGCCGCCCAGGGGCGACCACGATCGCGGACTGCACCGGCGGTTACGGAAAAGAACAATTCCCCATGTCCATGCGGCAAGTGGCCGAAAAAACGGAATAACCCGACATGTTGCCTGAAGTCACTCAATTCGAAGACACCGTCACGCTGGTCAGCGACACCGGCATCCAGTTCATGGATTTCGCCCTGCGCCTGGATCCCCGCAAGGAACCGGCGGGCGAGTTCGCACCGATGATCAGTGGGCTGATCTGCCGCCTGGCGTACAACGAAGAGAAAGACTTCTTTTTCTACGAACCTGAACCGGAAAAGGTCGAAAAAGCCAAACCTGCGTTCAGCGTCGACATGAAAAGCAGCCTCGATTTGCTCGACGGTATCTGGCTGCCGATCCCGTTTTTCCGCTTCATGCCGCCGCATCGCTTCGACGAAGGTCCGAGCAACTGGTCGCGCATGCGCTTGGTGAAACTGGAGACTCCCGACATCGACGGCAACACCCACCGCCTGACGATGGCGTTCGACAGCCGTGTGATGCCCAAGCGTGACGGCACTGCCTATCTGGCGCCCAACGAAGAAGACATCAGCTCCGGCGTGTCTTTCAAACTGGCGACCAAAGCGAGCGAAACCCGCTGGTTTCTGGCGCAGCCGTGGGTCAACGAGTGGTTGCTGGAAGTGTTCAATGAGGGCAATGCCCACCGTTCGCGCGCAGAGCTGGACATCGATATCCGCGCCAACCACCACCTGGCGCACTACCTCAACTTGCTCAGCCTGTTGAGCAAACCGTCAGCCGCCCAACAGTCGAAGGTCCAGGCGAAAGTTGAAATCCCCGAGCTGAAAGTGGTTGCCAACGACAGCAATGGCCTGGTCAAACCGATACCGGTGGACCTGGTGCTGGACGTCGGCAACTCGCGCACCTGCGGCATCCTGATCGAAAACCACGGTCAGGCCGGTTCCGGACTGAAGCAGAACTACGTGCTGGAACTGCGCGACCTGATCACCCCCGAACACACCTACAACCTGCCGTTCGAAAGCCGCGTGGAATTCGCCCAAGCGTATTTCGGCAAGGACCACTGTTCGGTCAAGAGTGGTCGTCACGATGCGTTCCAATGGGCGACGATTGCCCGTGTCGGCAATGAGGCCGGTCGCCTGGCCAGTCGTCGTCGCGGCACCGAAGGCTCCACTGGCCTGTCCAGCCCGAAACGCTATCTGTGGGACGAAAACGCCTATGGCCACGGCTGGCGCTTCAACTGCTCGTACATCAAGACCGACAATGAACCGTTTGCCACCGCCGCGCCGTTCTCGCACCTGATCAACGAAACCGGCGAGGCGCTTTACAGCCTCGAAGAAGACGATCGCCTGCCGGTGTTCATGCCGCGTTACTCACGCAGCTCGCTGATGACCTTCATGCTCGCCGAAGTACTGGCCCAGGCGCTGTCGCAAATCAACAGCCCGGCCCAGCGCTCGCGCCAGGGTCACACCCGCGTGCCGCGCCAGCTCAACAGTATTACCCTGACCGTGCCGCCGGGCATGCCGCAGGCCGAGCGCAGCATCCTCAACGAACGCATGCTGCAGGCCATCGGCCTGGTGTGGAAAAGCCTCGGCTGGCATGCCGGTGAGGAAGATCCACATCTGGACCAGGCCGTCAGCCCGCGCACGCCGATCCCGAGTATCCGTGTGGAATGGGACGAAGCGTCCTGCGGCCAGCTGGTTTACCTGTACACCGAGGTCAATGAGAACTTCGCCGGTCACCCGGAAGAGTTTTTTGACACCATCGCCCGACCGGACAAGGCCGACCGCCAACGCATCACCCTCGCGACCATCGACATCGGCGGTGGCACCACGGACCTTGTGATCACCGACTATCGTCTCGACCGCGCGGGCAATACCGGCAGCGGCAGCAACGTGCACATCGTGCCCGAACAGCGTTTTCGCGATGGCTTCAAAGTGGCCGGCGACGACATCCTGCTGGACGTGATTCAGGACTTCATCCTGCCGAGTTTCGAAAAAGCCTTGCAGAACGCCGGCGTGAAGGCCCCGAACTCACTGATGTCGCGGCTGTGTGGCGATGAATCGGTCAGTGCCCAGGACATGATCCTGCGTCAGCAATTGAACCTCCAGGTGTTCGCCCCGCTGGGCCTGGCGCTGCTCAAGGCGTACGAGCATTACGATCCGCAGGTCCCGCAAGAAGTCATCCCGCAAAGCTACCGCCAATTGCTCGGTGACAACGCGATCAGCCAGACCGTGCTCGACTACGTCAATGCCGCCGTGCGTCGCGATGTCGGCGCCCAGAGCGGTTTCGACCTGTATGCCGCGCCGATCAGCTTCGACCTGCAAAAGCTCCACGCCGCGTTCCTCAACGACCAGATCAACATCACCAAGATCCTCGGGGCGCTGTGTGAAGTGGTCGCGCATTACCCGTGTGATGTCCTGCTGCTGACAGGCCGCCCTTCGCGCCTGCCCGGCATCCAGGCGTTCATTCGCAAGGTGCTGCCGCTGCCACCGGGGCGCATTCTGGCGCTGCAAAACTACCGCACCGGCGGCTGGTATCCGTTTCACAAGAACGGCCGGATCGACGACCCGAAAAGCACCGCCTCGGTCGGTGCCATGCTCTGCCTGTTGTGCGCCAACCACAGCGTGCCGAACTTCTACTTCCGGGCATCGGCGCTCAAGCCGTATTCGACGGTCAAGAACATCGGCGTCATCGATCTGAACAACGTGATCAAGGACGCCGACGTGCTGTACCGCGATATCCAGTCCGAAGACTACAAAATCAAGCTACCGGTAATTGGCGATGGCGACGCCGCCGACACGCCACAGCTGGAAATGCGCGGCGATCTGCGCCTCGGTTTCCGCCAGTTGGCCGCTGAACGCTGGGCCGCTTCGCCGTTGTATACCTTGCGGTTCACCAAGGCGGGTCGGGAGAAGTTCTCCCGCGCGATCGGTGAAAACGGCAGCGCGCCGCTGCTCAAGGTACGGTTCGAGGTCAAACCGGCGGACAAATACACCCGCAAGCAGGATCTGGTCAGCGACCGCCTCTCGGTTCGCGACATCGAATCCAACAGTAACAACGTCAACTTCAACCCGCGCAGCGACCTCGAGCTGGAACTCAACACCATGCTCGACGCCGGCCTGAGCGAGACCAAGTACTGGCTCGACAGTGGAAGTGTGAAACGCAAATGAACGACCTGACCCCTGATCAAACTCAGCTCTCTGCCAGTTGGGCCGCTGTTTATGAAGGCGCCGGTCAGGCGCTGGACTGGATTGGCCAGACACGCGGCAATGCACCGCGCCTGGACAGCGAAGCCGACAACCTGAACATCCGCCTGCACCGCGCCCGCAACCTGGCCCAAAGCCTCGGTCGCGTGGCCTGCACGCCGATGACCATTGGCTTTTTCGGCTTGTCCCAGGCCGGCAAGTCCTACCTGATTTCGGCCCTCGCCGCCGGTCAGAACGGCAAGCTGGAAACCGAGTTCGGCGACCAGCGCCTGGACTTCATCAAACACATCAACCCGGTGGGTGGTGGCAAGGAAGCCACCGGCCTGGTAACGCGTTTCAGCCGTCGGGCGACGGTCAGTCAGGACAATGACTTCCCTGTAGAACTCACGCTGTTCAAGGAAATCGAGCTGGCGAAGATTCTCGCCAACGCCTGGTTCAAGGATTTCGACCTTGAACGGATTTCCTACGAGATCGATGAAGAGCGCATCCAACGCGTGCTCAAACCGTTCGAAGGCCGCGAAACCGGGCCGCTGCAAACGGGCGTCAACGCCGACGATCTGGTGTCGCTGTGGGATTACCTGCGCGACAACTTCCGCAACTCGGTGAAGAAGCTCGAGCACCTGTACTGGCCCAAAGCGTTGCAACTGGCGCCACGCCTGAATTTCCAGGAAAGGGCCGAGCTGTTTTCGATTCTCTGGGGTGAGCAACGCGAGTTGACGCGCGTGTACCAGCAACTGGCCGGTGCGCTGCACAAGCTGGGTCTGCCCGAGACCGTATTCGCACCTCTGAAGGCCTTGGTGAGTTTCGACAACGACACCTACAGCCAGCGCGACAGCATCATGAACGTCGACATCCTCGAACGCTTCGGCAGCCCGCAGGACTTGCCGATCGATGTTCGACCACTGGTTGGCGATCGCCTGCAAAACAGTCAGGCCATTGCGGTCGCGCAACTGGCGGCACTGACCGCCGAAATGACCTTCCGCCTGATCGAAGCGCCAGTAGATGACATCGTCAATCAGGTCGACCTGCTGGACTTCCCCGGTTATCGCGGGCGCCAGAAACTGCACGAGATCGCCGATTCCAGCGACCCCGAGTCTACCGCCAAGGACAACTCCGTTTCCCAGCTGATCCTGCGCGGCAAGGTCGCCTACCTGTTCGAACGCTACACCGACAATCAGGAAATGAACGCGCTGGTGGTGTGCACAGGCTCGACCAAACAGAGCGACGTCAACGACGTGGGCCCGGTACTGACCCGCTGGATCGAAAAAACCCAGGGCGCCGACTCGGCCGCCCGCAGCAAGCGCGACACCGGCCTGATCTGGGCGCTGACCATGCTCGACCTGCGCATCACCAACTCCCTGAGCCTGACGCCTGATCAGTACGACGAGAGCTGGAACGGCATGATCAAGCTGACCATGCTGGAGCGTTTCGGCAGCCTGAGCTGGATGAACGACTGGGCCGGCACACCGTTCCAGAACACCTACCTGGTGCGCAAACCGCGTATGGACGCGGCGTTCATCGGGCAAGACGCGACCGGTGCGGAAACCGGCCTCAATGCCCTCTATCAGGAACGTGTCAGCGCGCTGGGCACCAGCTTCGCCAGCAACGCTCTGGTGTGCAAACACATCAAGAGCCCGGCCAACGCCTGGACAGAAATGCTGCGCAACGATGACGGTGGCATCAGCCACTTCAGCGGCAGTTTCAAAGGCGTGGCCAATATCGAATTCAAATTGCAGCGCATCCGCGAGCAATTGAGCGAATGCCTCGAAGGCCTGACCACTCACGGCCTGAGCAGCTGGTACCACGCTGACGACGACAGCGCCGCAGCCGCCAAGAAAGCCAAGGCGCAAATGATTCTGACGGGCCTGGGCCGTCGCCCGGCCGTACTTGGCGAATTGATCGATCAACTCGACATGCCGAGCGAAGAGGTGCGCGACCTGTACCTCAGCGGCGTGTACGAAACCGATGACGAGCCGGCCGTGACCGACGAACCGGTCGCGCCGACGCCGAGCCAGAGCCTGTACGGCAACGACGCCGGTTTCGACTTCGATTTCGGTGACGACCTGAGCCCCACCAGCACGCCGGCGAGCAACAAAACCGGCACCCCGGCGCCCGAGCTGCAAAGCAATGAGCATCGCTTTGCCAAAGCGGCCTTCAAGGCCTGGATCGCGCACCTGCGGGAACTGACCACCCGGCAAAGCCTGCTCAACCTGCTGGGGCTGGAAAAGGCCTTGCTGGAAGCGGTGGTCGATGAACTGATCACCGCCGGCTATCGCCAGGACCTGCCGGGGCAATTGAGCCGCGCCGTCCTCAAGCGCGCACAAAGTGGCGCGCGGCGCGATCAACTGGTCGAGCGCCAGGTACTGGAAGTGCAACGTGTGCTGCGCGATTTCGTGTCCTGGTTCGGCTACCTCCAGAAGCCGGTGAACGAGCGCCCGAACAGCCGCACCGGAGCCAAGGCGCCCTTGTTTTCGTTCTACACCGACATTAGCCCGGGACAAGTGCCCGAACTGCCGGCGCAACCGTCGAACCAGGCGCAACGGTACCTGGGCGACTGGCTCTCGGGCCTGGCCTACATCACCCAGGACAATGCCGGCCATGGTGCCGGACGTGAAATCACCCCTGAACAGAACGAACGGCTGGGCCAAGTGCTCACAGCCTTCGCAGCGAGATAAGCAATGCCAATTCGTGTCGACCTGCTCGCGTTAGAGCCCAATGTGCCTGGCCAGGCCCGCCTCACTGTGAAGAAATGGCAGGGTGGCGAGGAACAGCTGGAGTTTTCCATTCAGCGCAACCAGGACGGTTTTTACCTTCAGGACCAAAAGGCCTGGAGCAACAATCCATTCTGGTTCAAGGTCTCGCGTTTCAACCTCTCGGCCGACGGCGAAGCTTTGGAGACGCAGGTCGGTCCGGACGTGGTCGACCCGCTGCTGGAAGGCGTCGCCAACTCGCAATTCCAGATCGAACTGCGCGAACAGAGCCACGGTCATGCCGATAAAGGCGTGGTTCGCCCTGGCGTTGGTTTGCTGCCGTCCACGGCCGGTGGCCAGACACGTTCGACTTACGGCAGTGCCGAATTGACGGCGCCGAGCGCACCGGCACCGGAACCAGAGATCCCGGAGATCCCGGACCTGCCTGAACTGACCCTGTCCACCGCCGAGCCAGAACTGGAGTTGGAGTCGGTGCACACCGAGCCTGCCTATTCGCCTCCTCCCGCACCGGTTAAAAAAAGCAACAAAGGCCTGATCGGTCTGTTGATTGTGGTGTTGCTGCTGGCGGCAGGCGCCGGATTCTGGTTCTACAAACGCACCCCGGCCCCTGCGGTTGCCACCACTGCCACCGCCCCCGTCGCACCTGCCGGCGCCGACGCTCAAGCCTGCACCCTCGACAGCATGAACAGCCTGCCCGAGCTGACCTTCGTCCAGACCTGCATCAAGGCGGCGCCCGACAGTGCCAAATTGCTGGAGATCATCAACCAGGCCAAGGCCAGCAAGCACTGCGGCGTCGCCCAGCGCCTGTACGCCAACCGTGCCCAGGCCGGTGACGCGCTGATCGCCAACGCCTATGCCCGTGAATACGACCCTAAATACCTCAAGGCCAGCGAGTGCTTCCCGACTGCGGACAACGCCACCGCCGCCTACTGGTACGAAACCATCCTGACCCAGGACCCGAACAACGCCGAAGCCAAGCAGCGCTTCGAGGAGTTGCAGAAGTGATGCGTTCGCCCCTGAGTCGATTCCTGCTGAGCGGTGCCGCATTACTGGCGCTGTGCATCAGCCCGCTGTCCCAGGCCGATGACAAACCGCTGATCCAGGCCGGTAAAAAGACCCTGTTCCAACGCGTGCTGACCACGCCGGGCTGCAAAGTCAGCCCGACGGCGGGCGGTGCGGCAGGCGACGCACCGCCCGTCTTCAGCCGCTTTTATGTGTACGAGCGCGCCCAGGCGAACAACGCCGAGTGGCTGAAAGTCGGCCCCGACAGCTACGGCAAAACCATTGGCTGGCTGCCTGCCAGCTGCACCACCGACTGGAAGATGCAACTGACGCTGGCCTTCACCAACCCGGCCAACCGCGACCGGCTGCTGTTTTTCAAGGACCGCGCCACCGTCGAGGGCATTCTTGATGCGCCGGACCCGGTCAGCAAAGTGGCGCCGCTGCGGGCCACGCTGAAAAAGGGCCAGCAAGCACCCGGCGTGCTGGCTGAAGAACCTGAATACTTCGTCGACCTGCAAAAGCAGTTCTACCTGCTGCCGGTGCTCAGTGGCGAAGAAGTCATGACCGAAAGCGGTTTCCGCACGCGCCTGCTCAACGTCGCTTCCGTCAGCAAGCCGGATGACAAGAACGCCAAGGGCGGTGCTGCAGGCAGCGCTGCAGGCAGCAAGGAAGCCGAAGACAAAAAGGCCAACCAACTGAAGGAATTCAGTGCGGCCGTGGTATTTGTCATCGACTCGACGATCTCGATGGACCCCTACATCGACCGCACCCGCGAGGCGATCCGCAAGGTTTACCAGAAGATCGAAGCGCAGAACCTCGGCAAGCAGGTCAAGTTCGGCCTGGTAGCTTTCCGCTCCAACACCCAGGCGGTGCCGGGGCTGGAATACACCACCAAGATGTACGCCGACCCTACCAAGGTGAAAGACAGCGCCGACTTTTTCGCAAAGATTGCCGACCTCAAACAGGCCACCGTGTCGAGCAGCAGCTTCGATGAAGACTCGTTTGCCGGCGTCATGGAGAGCATCGACAAGGTCGACTGGAACCAGTTCGGCGCACGCTACGTGGTGCTGATCACCGATGCGGGCGCCATCGAAGGTGACGACAAGCTGTCCAAGACCGGCTTGAGCGCTGCACAGGTGCGTATTGAAGCCGCCAACCCGGGCGTGGCGATTTACACCCTGCACCTGAAAACCCCGGCCGGAGCCAAGGACCACGCGAAGGCCGAGGCGCAATACAAGGACCTGTCGACCTACCCGGGCACCAACACTTCGCTGTACTACCCGGTGAACGCTGGCGACGTGCAGGAATTCGGGCGCAAGGTTGACGCACTGGCCGCAGCGATCACTACACAAGTCAAAGCGGCCTATATGGGCGAAGACGCCATCGGCAGTGCGGCGTACGCCAAGCAGGACCCGGCCGATAAAAAAATGCTCGAAGACGCGGCGCTGATCGGCCACGCCATGCAACTGGCCTATCTCGGCGAGAAGACCAACAGCAAAGCACCGCCAGTGTTCAAGGCATGGATCACCGACCGCGACCTGATCAAGCAGAACATCCCGACCACCGACGTGCGGGTGCTGCTGACCAAGTCACAGCTCAGCGACTTGAGCGACGTGATGAAGCAGATTCTCGATGCTGCCAACGAAGGCCTGATTTCGCCGACAGACATGTTCAATCGCCTGCGCTCGGTGGCGGCGACCATGGGCGCCGATCCCAATCAGCTCAAGCAGAACAGCAATGCCAAGCTGGCGGACATGGGCGTCCTCGGTGAATACCTCGAAGACCTGCCTTATCAGAGTGAAGTGCTGAACCTGGATGAAGAGACCTGGAAGAGCTGGGATGGCCTGGCACAGGAAAAATTCATCCGCACGCTGAACACCAAACTGCGGCATTACCAGCGTTACAACGCCGATGTCGATCGTTGGGTCGCTTTAGCCAAAGACAGCGATGCGCGGGACAACGTCTACCCCGTACCGCTGGAAATGATGCCTTAACGAGACGCCCATGCTCGATATCAAGAACCTGCTGGTGCGCCGTGGTGAAGGCGCACAGGCTCATCATGTGCGACTGCCGCAGTTGCAGGTCGGCGCTGGGGAAATCCTCGCCATCACCGGTGAGAGCGGCAGCGGCAAAAGCACGTTGCTCGAAGCCATCGGCCTGTTGCTCGCGCCGGTGGAACTCGAGCGCTTTCGGCTGGGCCCGACGCACGCCCAGGATATCGCCCAACTGCTCGCCACGGACGACCAGCCTGCTCTGGCAGCGGTGCGTTCACGGCACTTGGGATTCATTTTGCAGAGCGGTGGCTTGCTGCCGTTCCTGAGCGTGCGCGACAACATCAGCCTGCCGCGCCGTTTGCTCGGAATGCCGGCCAGGAGCGATCACATCGACCACGCGGTTGACGTGTTGCGCCTGCAAGGGTTGCTGGATAAACAACCTCAGGCCTTGTCGATCGGCGAACGCCAGCGCGTTGCCTGCGTTCGGGCAATTGCCCATGAACCGCTGCTGCTGTTGGCCGACGAGCCAACCGCCGCGCTCGACCCTCACGGTGCACGGCGTTTGTTCGAGTTGCTCCTGAGCCTGGTGTCGAGCATGGGCCTGAGTGCGCTCGTTGTGTCCCATGATTGGGCCTTGCTGAAGGATTTCGGCTTGCCGCGACTCGGCGCTATCAGCCATCAAGGGGAGACGCTGTTTGAACCGATGGACTGATCGCTTGTGCCTGCTGGGCTCACTGGCACTGCAAGACCTGTGGCACGACCGCAAGGTCTCGCTGTGTATCGCCGCCTCCCTGGTGGCGGTCATCGCGCCGTTGTTGTTGCTGTTCGGGCTCAAGCATGGGGTGGTCAGCCAACTGCAGGACGAACTGCTGCGCGACCCGCGCAACCTTGAAGTGAAGATGCTCAGCAACGGCAACTACGACTCGGCCTGGATCGAGCGTTTGCGCCAACGCCCCGAGACCGGTTTTGCCCTCGGCCAGACCCGCTCGCTCAATACCCAGGCTGACCTGCTGATCGGCATGCAACGGTTTGTCGAAGGCGCGGAAATCATCGCCACCGAGCCCGGCGACCCACAATTGAACCTGGCGTCACTCAACCCCGTCGGCAATCAAGTGATCCTCAGCGCCAGCGCAGCGCAGCGCCTGCAAGCCAAGGCCGGTGACAGCGTGCAGCTGCGGGCCTTGCGCCGCCTGGAGGGTGTCAATGAACGTGGCGAAATGACGCTGACGGTACTGGCCGTGCTCGACGGTGCCCGCTTCGGTCGCGCTGCCGGGTTTGTCGCCCCGCCGCTGTTGCTGGCTCTGGAGCGCTTTCGCGACGGTTATCAGGTCAGTGAGTTCGGCATTACCACCGGCAAGCCTCAGGATAACCTGCAACCGCTGTATGCCCGCGCCCGAGTGTATGCGCGTGACATCGATCAAGTCGCGCCGCTGGAACACTGGCTCAACGAACAACACATCGAAACGTCGAGCCAACTGGCCGACATCGACAACGTCAAAGCCATCAACCATGTGCTGGGGTTGATCTTCGGTGTGATCGCCATCGCGGCGCTGATCGGCTGCGTGGCGTCCATGGTTGGCGCGTTCCTGGCCAACATCGATCGTAAACGCAAAAGCCTGGCAGTCCTGCGCCTGCTGGGTTTCAAGCGCAGGTCCGTCGGCGGTTTCGTGGTCCTGCAGGCGCTGGTGCTGAGTCTGGCCGGCTACGTGGGCGGGCTGGGGTCTTATGCCGTGGGCAGTCATTTGTTCGACTACCTGCTCGGTGGCAGCCAGGCCACCGGCACCTTCGTTTGCCACATCACCGTCTGGCATGGCGTCGCCGCCCTGCTCCTGACCTTCCTGGTCGCTGCATTGGTGGCCATGATCGGCGCCCTGCGAGCCATCAACATCCAACCTGCGGAGAGTCTGCGTGAGCTATAAACGTTTTGGCTTGCTGTTGCCCCTGAGCCTCGGCTACTTGCTCGACGCCTCGGCGGCGGGCTGGGAAGAGAAGTATTACAACCCAATGCCCGAGGCTGGCGATGTCGTGCTGCCGATGCCCTGCGACGGTTCGATGGTGTTTCGCAAGGTGTTCATTCCGGTCGCAGGCCCCCTGGATGACTACCCGATCAACATCGGTCAGGACGGCGCGGAATACGGCTATGTCGAGCAGACCCGCCCGACCTTTATCGCCGGCAGTTTTACCGGGGCCAAGAACGACAAGTCCCGCTACTACCTGATGGCCAAGTACGAGATGAGTCAGTTGCAATACGCCGCACTGACCGAAGCGACCTGCCCCACCGCCGCCACCAAGCTGCGCTTGCCGCAAACGGCGGTGAGCTGGGTGCAAGCCATCGACGCCGCCGACAAGTACAACCTGTGGCTGCGCAAAAACGCCGCCGGCAAGCTGCCAAAGGAGGACGGCGCCTTGGGTTTCCTGCGCCTGCCGACCGAGGTCGAATGGGAGTTCGCCGCGCGCGGCGGGCTGGAAGTCGGTGCTGCTGAATTCCGCGACACGCACTACCCGATGCCAGAAGGCATCAACGCCTACGAGTGGTTCGCCGGGGCGCAATCGTCCAATGGCAAAGTGCAATTGACCGGCCTGCAAAAGCCCAACCCGCTAGGCCTGCATGACATGCTCGGTAACGTCGACGAAATGATGTTCGAGCCGTTTCGCCTGAACAAACTCGACCGCCAGCACGGTCAGGCCGGTGGCTACGTCGTCCGTGGCGGAAACTACCTGACCGCGCAGGCCGACCTGCACACTGCATTACGTAAGGAAGAACCGTATTACAATGCCGAAGGCCAGGTGAAAAACAAGACCACCGGCCTGCGACTGGTACTGGTCTCCCCGACCCTCACCTCTCGCGAGCGAGTCGCCAGCATCGAGAGCAGCTGGAAGAAACTCGGCACCGGCAGCCAGGAACCCGAATCCGCCGACAAAGGCACCGTGCAATCGCTGAACAGCCTCGCCTCGGGCGTCGAAGACAAAGCGCTCAAGGAAAAGCTCCAGGCCCTCGAGAACCAGCTGCGCGCGAGTAACCAGCAGCAGGAAGAAACCCGCGACCAGGCGATCCGCGCCAGCCTCAACCTGGGTGCGTTCCTGTGCACCAAGATGCTCGACGACGGCCAGTACGTGGACTTCCTGCAAAAGAACTACAAGCTCAATTGCGAAGGTGCGGACAAAGACGCCAGTTGCGACATGCGTAAAGGCAAGCTCGAGGAGCAAAAGGACCGCCTGCACAAACTCAGCCGTTACTACGCCAGCAGCCTGGTGGAGTCGGCTACCTTGTACGGCCAGCCACTGCTTGAAACGCAAGTCCCGGTGATGGAAGAAATCATCACCCGCAACAAGCAGCTGCAAGACCTGAAACCTTACTTGCGCACGCACTGGGCCAATCAGAAAGCGTTCCTGCAAAAGCAAAAAATCGACACTGCAGCCTGGCTGAACAGCTGCAAAACCGTCACTCAATAACAACGCGTCAACACCGTTACGTAGGAGTTTCACCATGTCGCGCAGCCTTTGGACTCGCTTCAAACTACAGATCGCTTTCGTAGTCGCCAGCAGCCTGCTAATGACCGGTTGCGCCAACACTGGCAGTTCCATGCTCGGCGATGGCGAAGGTGAAGGTCCCGACCCGCGCCTGACCCAGGGCAATGACGCAGAGTTCTTCAGCAAGTCCGGATACCAGGCCTGCGCCGTCGGCGCTGGTGTCGGCATCCTTGCTTGCGCGCTGTCCAACAGCAACAACAAAACCGTGTGCGTCATCGCCGCCGGTATTACCGCGTGTGGCGTGGCCATGGGCGCGAACTATTACCTGGATCAACGTCGCGCCCAATACGCCGACACCACCACCCGCCTGGCGAAGATGAACAGCGACGTCGAACAAGACACGCAGAACGTGATCGCCCGGACAGCGACCGCTCAGCAAGTGATCAATGATGACCGTGCGCAAATTGCCCAGATCAAAAAGGACATCGCCAACAAGAAAGTCGACAAGAACAGGGCCCAGGCGCAAATCGCCGGGATCGATTCGGACATCGCACGCCTGCGCAAAGACCTTGCCAACATGCGTACCAAAGTCACCGAGTACCGCAAGGTGGCAGATGCCGAGCGTTCACAAGGCTCCAGCGCCGAGATCCGGCAAGTGGAGATGAACATTCAGAGAATGAACCAGAAAGTCGTCAGCCTGCAGAAGGAAGTCGACGCCCTGTACAGCCAACGCTCCGCAATTACCCTGGGTTAAGCACATGACGCTACGACAACTGATGGTCATCACTGCCGTCCTGGCCCTGAGCGGCTGTGCGACCACGCCGGGCGAGTGCGATGCAACCAATCGCGACAGCAGCATGCTGACCAAGATGAACTGCGACTATTCCGGTGGTTACAGCGATCAGGTCAAGCAGAAGGAAGTGGCCCTGAGCGAGTCCCGAAAGCAAAACGCAATGTTCCGTCAGGTGTACGAGAACATTCAGGCCCAGCAGCTCAGCACCAAGGCCGATCTGGCCAGCCAGCAGAAATCCCAGGCGGCGCTGAATCAGTCGCTGACGCAATTGCTGAACTCGCTCAAGGCCCGGCGTGGCAATGAAGCCCAGGTGCAGAAGCAGATTGCCGACCTCGAGAAGCAGCTCAAGGCTACGCAAGTGGCGCCAACGGCCAAAGCATCGCCAGCGGCACTGGCGGCCAGGCAGCAAGAGCTGAAATCGTTGCAGAAGAAGGTCAATCAGCTGCAATTCAGCCTCGGCTACGAAGAGTAACTTTTCACCCCGCAGGGCATCCCGACGGATGCCTGCACTTTTTCAGGAATCGTCGTCATGCAGCGGGTCATCAGGGATGCGCAAGCCACATCGGAGGGGATGAGTGCACTGCAAGCCAAAGTCGCCCTCATCCAGAAACACTTTCCGCCGACCGTCGCCAGCCTGTTTGCCATCCCGCGGATGGGCAGTGGCGACGTTCTGGAATGGTGGACCGAACTGGGCGGCCAACCCACGCCTTATGCCGATCTCAACGAGGACGCGCAACGACGTTTGCTGCAAACCTATGAGGTGCGTCAGACGTCCCTCGGACAGCTGGCGGATGAACTGCAAAAACGCGGTCAAGCGACGGAAGCGGAGGACCTGCGCAGCCTGCTCGGCACGCCTGAGCTGGACAAACTCTACAGCCTCAACGGTGAGCCTTTGGTGGTGCGCTGGAACCAGCGTCCACCCAAACCGATCGTGCCACCGGTGATTCCGGTGGCACCGGTCGTACCACCGTCGCGGCGTGGCTGGTGGCTCGCGGCGGCCTTGCTCGCGCTGCTGTTGCTGCTTCTGGCGCTGTGGCTCTGGTGGTTCCTGCACCGTGAGCCGGTTGTCGTGGTTCCGCCTGTAGCGCCGGTGGTTACGCCAGCTGAGAAACCGGTTGAGAAGCCCGTTGAGAAGCCCGTTGAGAAGCCGGTTGAGCCTGTTCCCGCGCCAGTCGTGGAACCGGAACCGAAACCTGTTCCGCCACCAGAACCCACGCCAGAACCGGTACCGGTACCGGAACCCAAGCCGGTCCCGCCACCCAAACCGGCACCCGCTCCTGCACCGGAACCCAAGCCGACCCCGCCACCCAAACCGGTTCCACCACCCAAACCGGAAGTGGCGGCCCCGCCACCCGCCCCGACGCTGGACAACTTCGCATGCCGCAAAACGGCGCCGAAGTCAGAGGTCCCGCAGTTCGTGGTGGTGCTCGACACTTCAGGCTCGATGGATTTGAACATCAAGGCAGTGAAAGCCGACGAGGACTGGTTCTACGGTCCTGACCTCAACAAGCTCCTGGACCCGAACCGCACCATGCGGCTCACCGCCAGACCCAGCCGCATGGACGTCGCCAAGGAATCGCTGGCCGGCATGATCAACGGGCTGGACCCGAAGATCGACACACGCCTGATCACCTTCGCCGGCTGCGAAAGAACACCCGACCGGGGTATATATAAGTTCGGCGACCGCCCGCGGCTGATCAACGGGATTCGAGGCCTGGTGCCCGACGACGGCACACCGCTGGCCGACAGCCTGGCCCATGCGGCGAGTACCGTCGACGGGCGCAATAACGATGCGGTCATCGTGATGTTTGTCGACGGCGAAGACGGTTGCGGGCAGGACGTTTGCGCGGTTTCCCGTCGAATCGCCAGGGAACAACCGCGCCTTCGGGTCAACGTGGTGAAAATCGGTGCTGGCGGCCCGTCACGCTGTATCGCGGAAAACACCGGAGGTCGGATTTACAACAGCACCAATGCGGCTGAGCTGGGTAACCTGTTGAAACAGGCGAGCAAGGAAGTCTCCAGCAATGCCAAATGCAATTAGCGTGATGCTGAATTGAGGTGACCCAGGTGCTCGACCGCCGGTAGCTCCATGGCCCGAACCTCGCCCAGAAGGAAAACGCTGAGGCGGCGCAAACGCTCGCCTCCGGGGCGGGTTTTGGGCCAGACCAGGTAATAATTCTCACCGCTGGCGACCGCCGTCGGCCACGGCAAGCTCAGACGCCCTTGCGCAACGTCCTCAGCCACCATCAACAAATCACCCATGGACACCCCATAGCCTCGGGCGGCGGCGATCATCCCCAGCTCTAGCGTGTCGAACACCTGGCCGCCCTTGAGTGAAACTTGATCGGTCAGGCCCATGCGCTCCAGCCAACTGCGCCAGTCGCGACGGTCAGGCGTTGGGTGGAGCAGTTCGGTGCTGGCCAGGCGGGCGACGTCCCAAGGCTGATCGTTCAGAAGGTTAGGCGCGCCCACCGGAATCAGTTCCTCTGGAAATAACAACGTAGCCTCCCAGTCCGGCGGGAAATGCCCGTTGCTGAGGATCACGGCGCAATCGAACGGTTCCTGGTTGAAGTCCACCGAGTCGATGTCCATCCAGGCGCTGGTCAGCTGTACTTCATTGCCCGGTTGAAGGTGCCGAAAACGGCTGAGCCGCGCCAGCAACCAGCGCATAGTCAAGGTCGACGGGGCTTTCATGCGCAGGATGTCGTCTTCGGCGCGCAAGGTATTGCAGGCGCGCTCCAGGGCGGTGAAACCGTCACGAATGCCCGGCAGGATCAACCGCGCCGATTCGGTCAGCTGCAGATTACGACCACTGCGGTGAAACAGGCGGCAGGCAAAATGCTCTTCGAGGGTACGAATATGCCGACTGACTGCACTTTGGGTAATCGACAGTTCTTCCGCGGCCCGGGTAAACGACGTGTACCGCGCCGCCGCTTCGAATGCGCGCAGGGCATATAAAGGAGGAAGACGACGGGACATCAGGAAAGCTCCTACAGCAATTTTGAATACCCTAGCAGAAACTCTCCAGCATGAGTTTGAATCATGCTACCCATCCTTTTTATCCCTTTGTGCAATCGCCGTAGAGCGCCGAGAATCGACGCTTTCCAGTTCTCTTTGATAAACGAGCGTGATGACCATGCAGCATCCAGCGCGTATTGAACTCTGGGCCATCCTGCGGCTGGCGGGGCCGTTGATCGCCTCGCAGTTGGCGCACATGCTGATGGTCCTCACCGACACCCTGATGATGGCGCGCCTGAGTCCCGAGGCACTGGCCGGTGGTGGACTCGGCGCGGCGACCTATTCGTTCGTGTCGATTTTCTGCATCGGCGTGATCGCTGCGGTCGGTACGCTGGTGGCCATCCGCCAGGGTGCCGGCGATATTCTCGGCGCCACCCGGTTGACCCAGGCCGGGCTGTGGCTGGCATGGTTGATGGCGCTGGGCGCCGGCCTGCTGCTGTGGAACCTCAAGCCGGTACTGCTGCTGTTCGGCCAGACCGAAAGCAACGTCCAGTCGGCCGGTCAGTTCCTGATCTTCCTGCCGTTCGCCCTGCCCGGCTACCTGAGCTTCATGGCCCTGCGTGGCTTTACCAGCGCCATCGGCCGGGCAACGCCGGTCATGGTCATCAGCCTGGGCGGTACCGTCGCCAACTTCCTGCTGAATTACGCGTTGATCACCGGGATGTTTGGCTTGCCGAAACTGGGGCTGATGGGTATCGGCCTGGTCACGGCGATTGTCGCCAACCTGATGGCCCTGGCGCTGGCGTGGCACATTCGCCGGCACCCGGCCTACGACGCCTATCCACTGCGCCAAGGCTTGTCGCGGCTCAACCGCAAGTATCTGAAGGAACTGTGGCGCCTGGGCCTGCCGATTGGCGGCACCTACGCCGTGGAGGTCGGGCTGTTTGCCTTCGCTGCGTTGTGCATGGGCACCATGGGCAGCACGCAACTGGGGGCACACCAGATCGCCCTGCAAATCGTCTCGGTGGCGTTCATGGTGCCTGCGGGGATTTCCTACGCGATCACCATGCGCATCGGTCAGCATTACGGTGCCGGGCAGTTACTGGACGCACGGCTGGCCGGACGGGTCGGCATTGCCTTCGGAGCGGCGGCGATGCTGTGTTTCGCCATGGTCTTCTGGCTGTTGCCAAACCCGTTGGTCGGCCTGTTCCTCGACCACAACGACCCGGCGTTTGCCGATGTCATCAACCTCGCCGTGAGCTTGCTGGCGGTGGCGGCCTGGTTCGAGTTGTTCGACGGCGTGCAAACCATTGCCATGGGCTGCATTCGCGGGCTCAAGGACGCCAAGACCACGTTCCTCGTCGGCCTGGGTTGCTATTGGTTGATTGGCGCCCCGGCCGCCTGGTGGATGGCGTTCCACCTGGACTGGGGGCCAACGGGCGTCTGGTGGGGCCTGGCGCTGGGGCTGGCATTCGCGGCGGTGGCCCTGACGCTGGCGTTTGAGTGGAAGATGAAGCGGATGATTCGGCGGGAGCCTGCGACGGCACACAGTTTCGAGGCCGCCTAGCCCTGTAGGAGCGAGCGGGCGGCGTTCCGACTTGCCCGCGAATGGCATTACTCGGTGTTACTGATACACGGTGTAACGGCCTTCGCGGGCAAGCCACGCTCCTACAGGTTTCGCGTTTAAACGACGATTTCCAGCGGCGCCTGCTGATTGCCGTCAAACATCAGGTATTCCACCAGATCCGCCAACGGCAACGGCTTGCTGATCAAATACCCCTGCACCTGATCGCAATTGAACCCGCGCAACAGCTCCAGTTGCTCAGGTGTTTCCACGCCCTCGGCAACCACTTCCAGGTTGAGGTTGTGCGCCAGGTTGATCATCGCATGCACCAGTTGGCGGTTTTCCTGGCGCTGCTCCATGCCGCCGACAAAACTCTTGTCGATCTTCAGCAACGTGATTGGAAGGCTGTTGAGGTGCACGAAGGATGAAAAGCCGGTACCGAAGTCATCGAGGGAGAAGCGCACACCCAGGCGCCCAAGGGCATCCATGGTCTGCTTGACCAGGTCGCTGCGGCGCATGACCGCGGTTTCGGTCAGTTCGAATTCCAGCCATTGCGCTTCGACACCGCGCTCGCTGATCAACCGGCTCAGGGTCGAGAGCAACTGGCTGTCCTGAAACTGCCGGAACGACAGGTTGATCGCCATGTGCAACGGCGGCAAACCGAGTTCAAGCAACGCCTGCATATCGCGCAAGGCCCGGGAAATGACCCAGTAACCCAGCGGCACGATCAAACCGCTCTGCTCGGCCAGCGGCACGAACTCGCTCGGTGGCAGCAAGCCGCGCTCGGCATGACGCCAGCGCACCAAGGCTTCGAGGCCGACGATTTGCCCGTCTTCAAGGTTCATCCGGGGCTGGTAATGCAACTCCAGCTCATCGCGACGCAAGGCCCGGCGCAGTTCGGTCTCAAGGTCGGCGACGCTGCGGGCATTGCGGTTGATGCGTTCGTTGAAAATATGAAACGTACAGCCCTGGGTGCTCTTGGCCTGCTGCATGGCGATATGCGCGTGCCACATCAACGGGTCGGCGCCCGCCTGGGCCCGTGCATGGGCAATGCCCAGGCTGGAGCCGATCAGCAGGCTTTCGCCGTCGACCCAATAAGGCTCGGCCAGCGCTTCGGTGATGCGCTCGGCCATCCATTCCGCGCGTTGAGGCGCGCGGCGGGTGTCGATCAGCAAGGCGAACTCGTCGCTGCCCAGTCGCGCCAGTTGATCGCCGGCTTCGAGCTGGCCTTTGAGCCGCGCGACCACCTGCAGAATCAGGCGGTCACCGGCCTGGTGGCCAAGGGCATCGTTGGCGTAACGGAAGTTGTCGAGGTCAAGATGACCGAGGGCCAGGCCGCGTCCGTCGTTTTCCGCCAGCCGTGCCGTGAGCAGGGTCTGGAAACCCTGGCGGTTGGCGATGCCGGTCAGCGGATCTTGCTCGGCCAGGCGTTGCAGGGTGTTTTCCAGCAAGCCGCGTTCACGCACATGGCGCAGGCAACGGCGCAGCATGCCCGGGTCGAGATGATCGCGTACCAGCCAGTCGCTGACGCCATCGGGCGGGATCAGGGGCTCATGCTCGAGCAGCAACACCGTCGGCAGGCAGCAACGGCCCGGCGCCGGCTGGAGAGCCGGGATCGTCAACAACACCGCACTGCGGCTGTCTTCGAACAGACTGCTGACCGACTCCCAGCTCGGCGCGCTGATGAGCACGGCCGAGCTCCCCATCGGAGCCAGACACTCGCGCAACAACGCTGCCCACGCTGGCTCTTCGGCCAATAGCAGCAAACGCAAGGGTTCGACAGGCGTAGACAAGCTAGCTCCCTAGACTCTGCAAAGATGTAGGCGCCGGCATTATGCCGCGCCGATCCCTGATGACCAATGGACATCCGAGGCCTTTGTATCCGGAATTACGAACATTAGACGCGATTTTGTTGTGCATCCTGCGTGAAAGTAACAAAACCGGCAAATACAGATCGCGTTATACGTCACAAGTCGGAGAGAGCAGCACAATTCGCTGAGCCTGTTAAAATGCCGGCCCATTTCGTGACTGACTCCTGAATTTACCTATGTCCCGACTCAATCCCCGGCAGCAAGAAGCCGTGAGCTACGTCGGCGGCCCTCTTTTGGTGCTCGCCGGTGCAGGCTCCGGCAAGACCAGCGTGATCACCCGAAAGATTGCCCACCTGATCCAGAACTGCGGCATCCGCGCCCAGTACATCGTCGCCATGACCTTCACCAACAAGGCCGCGCGCGAGATGAAGGAGCGGGTCGGCACCCTGCTGCGCGCCGGTGAAGGCCGCGGCCTGACGGTCTGCACTTTCCATAACCTGGGCCTGAACATCATCCGCAAGGAACACGTGCGGCTGGGCTACAAACCCGGTTTCTCGATTTTCGACGAGACCGACGTCAAGGCCCTGATGACCGACATCATGCAGAAGGAATACTCGGGCGACGACGGCGTCGACGAGATCAAGAACATGATCGGCGCCTGGAAAAACGACCTGATCCTGCCGGCCCAGGCCCTGGAAAACGCGCGCAACCCCAAGGAGCAGACTGCCGCCATCGTCTACACCCACTACCAGCGCACGCTCAAGGCGTTCAACGCAGTGGACTTCGACGACCTGATCCTGCTGCCGGTGAAGCTGTTCGAAGAGCACGCCGACATTCTGGAAAAGTGGCAGAACAAGGTGCGTTACCTGCTGGTGGACGAATACCAGGACACTAACGCCAGCCAGTACTTGCTGGTGAAGATGCTGATCGGCAAACGCAATCAGTTCACCGTGGTAGGCGACGACGACCAGTCGATCTACGCCTGGCGCGGCGCCCGGCCGGAAAACCTGATGCTGCTCAAGGACGACTATCCGTCCCTGAAAGTGGTGATGCTGGAGCAGAACTACCGCTCCACCAGCCGCATCCTGCGCTGTGCCAACGTACTGATTTCGAACAACCCCCACGAATTCGAAAAGCAGCTGTGGAGTGAAATGGGCCACGGCGACGAGATCCGGGTGATCCGCTGCCGCAACGAAGACGCCGAAGCCGAGCGCGTGGCCGTGGAAATCCTCAGCCTGCACTTGCGCACCGACCGGCCTTACAGCGATTTCGCGATCCTGTACCGGGGTAACTATCAGGCCAAGTTGATCGAACTGAAGTTGCAGCATCATCAGGTTCCCTATCGCCTGTCCGGCGGCAACAGCTTCTTCGGGCGCCAGGAAGTGAAAGACCTGATGGCCTACTTCCGCCTGATCGTGAACCCGGACGACGACAACGCCTTCCTGCGCGTGATCAACGTCCCACGGCGCGAGATCGGTTCGACTACGTTGGAGAAACTGGGCAACTACGCCACCGAGCGAAAAATCTCGATGTATGCCGCCACCGACGAGATCGGCCTGGGCGAGCATCTGGACAGCCGCTTCACCGATCGCCTGTCACGCTTCAAGCGGTTCATGGACAAGGTTCGCGAGCAGTGCGCCGGCGAAGACCCGATCTCGGCCCTGCGCAGCATGGTCATGGACATCGACTACGAGAACTGGCTGCGCACCAACAGCTCCAGCGACAAGGCCGCCGATTACCGCATGGGCAACGTGTGGTTCCTGATCGAAGCGTTGAAAAACACGCTCGAGAAGGATGAAGAAGGTGAGATGACCGTCGAGGACGCCATTGGCAAACTGGTGCTGCGCGATATGCTCGAGCGCCAGCAGGAAGAGGAAGAAGGTGCCGAAGGCGTGCAGATGATGACCTTGCACGCCTCCAAGGGCCTGGAATTCCCCTACGTGTTCATCATGGGCATGGAAGAGGAAATCCTTCCGCACCGCTCCAGCATCGAAGCCGACACCATCGAAGAGGAGCGCCGCCTGGCCTACGTGGGCATTACCCGCGCACGTCAGACCCTGGCCTTCACCTTTGCCGCCAAGCGCAAGCAATACGGCGAGATCATCGACTGCGCACCGAGCCGCTTCCTCGATGAACTGCCGCCGGACGACCTGGCCTGGGAAGGCAACGACGACACACCGACCGAAGTCAAAGCCGTGCGTGGCAATAGCGCATTGGCGGATATACGCGCGATGTTAAAGCGCTAGAATTGACCACTTTATTTAGACCTTCGGCGCAAAAGGCGCCAAAAGAGGACAGCTTCATGGAAGCCCTGCACAAGAAAATCCGCGAAGAAGGCATCGTGCTTTCCGATCAGGTCCTGAAAGTCGACGCCTTTCTGAACCACCAGATCGACCCGGCCCTGATGAAGCTGATCGGCGATGAATTCGCCACGCTGTTCAAGGATTCGGGCATCACCAAGATCGTCACCATTGAAGCATCGGGCATTGCGCCGGCGATCATGACTGGCCTGAACCTTGGTGTGCCGGTGATTTTCGCTCGCAAGCATCAATCCCTGACCCTGACTGAAAACCTGCTGTCGGCGACCGTTTACTCGTTCACCAAGCAGACAGAAAGCACCGTGGCGATTTCTCCGCGCCACCTGACCAGCAGCGACCGCGTGCTGATCATCGATGACTTCCTGGCTAACGGTAAGGCGTCCCAGGCGCTGATCTCGATCATCAAGCAAGCCGGCGCCACCGTGGCCGGCCTGGGGATCGTGATCGAGAAGTCGTTCCAGGGCGGTCGTGCGGAGCTCGATGCCCAGGGTTATCGTGTTGAGTCGCTGGCGCGGGTGCAATCGCTGAAGGATGGCGTTGTAACCTTCATCGAATAACCCCCTGTGGGAGCCAGCCTGCTGGCGATGGCGTTGTGTCAGTCAACATCTTCCTGACTGGCAGATAGCAATCGCCAGCAGGCTGGCTCCCACAGTTGTTTTGGGTGTTGGCGTTATTGCGCGGTGGCCTTCAGGCCGGTTAGCAGCAACCGCTGAAACAGGTCTTCTTTCAAACCATCCGGGCTGGTCAGTTGCATGCGCTCCAGATGTTCCGGATACGAAGAAGGCTCCGGTGCATCCAGCGCAGCCTTGCCCAGCTCCAGCACTTCGCTCAGCTTGAACTTGCTCTTCAACCAGTTCAGCGCCCGCAACACATCCCGCTCCACCTCCGTGAAATCACAACCCAGCGGATACTCCGGAAACAACGGCGAATGCCGCGCCTGAATCGCCTGCAAGCGCTGTGGTGTGTTGTCGGTGAAACGCGGATCCAGATGGAAACCCTTCGGCAACTTGCCAACCTTCTGTGCCTGCTCGATCAAGCCCGGCTGAAAACGCGAGTCGCTGATGTTCAAAAGGGCCTCGATCACCGCCGCGTCCGTCTTGCCGCGAAGATCGGCGATGCCGTACTCGGTGACCACGATGTCGCGCAGGTGTCGCGGGATGGTGCAATGACCGTACTCCCAGACAATGTTGGAGCTGACGTCACCGCCCGACTCCCGCCAACTACGCAGCAGCAACACCGACCGTGCGCCTTCCAGCGCATGCCCCTGGGCAACGAAGTTGTACTGCCCGCCTACACCGCTGAGCACGCGACCGTCCTCCAGCTGATCTGCCACACCGGCGCCTAGCAGGGTTACGGTAAACGCGGTATTGATAAATCGTGCGTCGAGCCGCTGCAGGCGCTTGAGCTCTTCCTGCCCGTACAGCTCATTGATGTAGCTGATGCGGGTCATGTTGAATTCGAGCCGCTTGCTCTGCGGCAACTCGCGCAGGCGCTGATAGAAACTACGCGGGCCGAGGAAGAAGCCGCCATGCACCGAAATGCCGTCGGTTTGCGCCGCTTCGTCGAGGGTGCCGGCATTCGCTTGCTGCTGGGTCGGCACATCCGGGTACACCTTGCGCCGCACGATCCCGGCATCGGCCAGCACCAGCAAGCCGTTGACGAACATTTCGCTACAGCCGTACAGGCCCTTGGCGAACGGTTCGATGCCACCCTCGCGCTCGATCAGTCGTGCCCATTGGCCGAGATCCAGGTCGCTCAGCAAAGCCTGGTAAGCGTCGTTGTCGGCCTGACGCGCCAGCAATGCAGCGGTCAGCGCATCGCCCATGGAACCGATGCCGATCTGCAGGGTGCCGCCATCACGCACCAGCGTACTGGCGTGCAGGCCAATGAAGTGATCCTGCAAACCCACCGGCATGTTCGGCGTGGAAAAAAGCGTGGTGCTGTCTTTCTCGTCGATCAGCAGGTCGAAGGTGTCGATGCCGACTTCAGCGTCACCGGGCATGTAGGGCAAATCGTCGTGCACCTGGCCGACCATCAGGATCGTCTCCCCGGCCGCCCGGCGCCTGGCGATCATCGGCAGCAGGTCGAGGGTGATGTCCGGGTTGCAGCTCAGGCTCAGGCGATCGGGGTGTTCGGCATGGCTGGCCACCCGTTGCGCGACCAGGTTCAACCCGGCGGCGTTGATGTCCCGGGCGGCATGGCTGTAGTTGCTGCTGACGTAATCCTGCTGGGCCGAGGCGCTGTTGAGCAGGCTGCCCGGCTGCATGAAAAACTGCTGGATGTGAATGTTGGCCGGCAGGTTATCGCGCTGCAGGGCGGCGAGAAAATCCAGTTCCGGATAATCGCCAAAGACCCGTTCGATAAAGGGCTCGAGAAAGCGCTTTTGCAATCCATCGCCCAAGGCGGGACGACCAAGGCACAGGGCGGTGTAGATCGTCAGTTGCCGCTGCGGCAATTGCGCGACACGTTGATACAGCGCGTTGACGAAGGGGTTGGGTTTACCCAGGCCCAAGGGCAGGCCCATGTGGATATGCGCCGGCAACCTCGCCAACACCTCATCGACCGCTTGCTCGATAGAACACAGCTGCACCATCCGATCCTCCCGTACATTCCATGAAGTGGGGTTGGACCGAGCTTGCCGGGTCTTTGCTGCAATGAACAGCCTCGGGCGGCAAATTGCAGGCACAAAAAAGCCGCTCGCAAGCGGCTTTTTCGCGAAAGAGGCGGACCGGTTACAGGCCGGACATCTCTTTGATGGCGCCCTTGAGCTCGTCGTCGGAGCAGTCGGCGCAGGTGCCTTTTGGCGGCATCGAGTTGATACCGGTAATGGCTTTGGCCAGGATGCCGTCGAGGCCGCCCTGGTGATCGGCGCGTTCTTTCCACGCGGCTTTGTCACCGATCTTCGGCGCGCCCAGCAGGCCGGTGCCGTGGCAAGCATTGCAATGCTTGGCAATCACATCCTTGGGTGCCTTGGCACCACCGCCGCCGCCCGCCGCAGCAGCGACTTCCATGCCCTTGCACTCTTTGCCCTGGACACAGACCTGGCCGACTGGCTCAAGGCGCTTGGCGATTTCGTCGTTGGTCGCAGCTTGAGCGCTGGCAGCCCAGAGGGCCAGTACGGTTGCTGGTGCGGCCAGCATTTTCATAATTAGATTCACGCGTTCACCCTCAATGGTGGCTAGTCACGCCTACGGCCACGGTTCGCAGGCGGGCGCAAGTATAGCGGTAAGCCCGCGACACTGAAACAACCCCAAAGTCGAAGGGGTCTTGTTGCGCAACGGTCAAACGTCTTGGGTGCCTCGGCCATGCTGGCAGGGCGCCTCTTTCCTTAAAAGTTCGCGGGTGTTGCTGCGCTGATTAGTCGCGCCGGCGCATCGAACGGATTACGGAAACGATGCGGCTTGGTACTTTCAAAGTAGTAGCTATCGCCGGCTTCGAGCACAAATGTTTCAAGCCCGACCACCAGTTCCAGTCGCCCTTCCACCAAAATGCCGGTTTCCTCGCCCTCATGGGTGAGCATCTCGTCACCGGTGTCGGCGCCTGGTGGGTAGATTTCATTGAGGAATGCGATAGCGCGGCTCGGGTGTGCCCGGCCGACCAGTTTCATGGTCACTGCACCATCGGAAATATCGATCAGCTCGTTGGCTTTGTAGACGATCTGAGTCGGTTTTTCCTGCAGGATTTCTTCGGAAAAGAACTCGACCATGGACATGGGAATCCCGCCCAACACCTTCCTCAGCGAACTGATCGAGGGGCTGACGCTGTTCTTCTCGATCATCGAAATCGTGCTGTTGGTGACGCCCGCGCGTTTGGCGAGCTCACGCTGGGAAAGACCTTTGAGCTTGCGGATTGATTGCAGTCGTTCACCGACGTCCAATGCAGGAGCCTCCAGGGATTCAGGTTGTTGGAATATTGAGCGTTATCATGGCGACAGCGTTCAGTATTTACAACACCTTGACCTGAATCCTGTTCGGCGAGGCGACTTCCGGTTCGTACCGCCCGGCGTCAGCTACCGGAATAGAGCATTGGCACCCGGCGCAGGTTGCAGAAGATCTGATAAGGAATCGTGCCGGCGGCGATCGCCACGTCGCTGGCGAGGATGTTTTTACCCCACAACTCGACGGTCGAACCCAGACCCGCTTGTGGAATATCAGTCAGATCGACGCACAGCATGTCCATCGACACCCGGCCGATCAACTGGCTACGTTGCCCAGCGACCAATACTGGCGTGCCGGTCGGCGCCAACCGCGGATAGCCATCGGCATAACCCATGGCCACTACGCCAACGCGCATCGGCTTCTGGGTGATGAATTTGGCGCCATAGCCGATTGGCTCGCCGGTTGGCAATTCACGGACGCTGATCACCTTCGATTCAAGGGTCATCACCGGCTGCAGGCGCGAGGCCACGGCGTTGGCCTCCTCGAACGGCGTGGCGCCGTAGAGCATGATGCCAGGGCGCACCCAATCACTTGGAATCTGTGGCCAACCGAGCACCGCAGGGGAATTTCGCAGGCTGACTTCGGCCGACAAACCCTGACGCGCCTCTTCGAAGACTGCGACCTGCTCGGCACTGGCCTGGCAGTTCAATTCGTCGGCACGAGCGAAGTGGCTCATCAGCACGATCTTCGCGACCTTGCCGCTGGCCAGCAGCCGTTGATAGCCCGCCTGATAATCCTTCGGATGCAGACCAACCCGGTGCATGCCCGAGTCGAGCTTGAGCCAGACCGTGATCGGCTTGCTCAATGCGGCTTTCTCGATCGCCTCGAGTTGCCACAGCGAATGCACCACGCACCAGAAATCATGCTCGACGATCAGCGACAGCTCATCGGCTTCGAAAAAACCTTCCAGCAGCAATACCGGCGCGCGAATGCCCGCCGCCCGCAACTCCAGGGCCTCTTCGATGCAGGCCACGGCGAACCCATCCGCCTCGGCTTCCAGCGCCTGGGCACAACGCACGGCCCCATGGCCATAGGCATCGGCCTTGATCACCGCGAGGGCACGGGCCCCCGTGACTTCACGGGCGAGTCGGTAGTTGTTGCGCAGGGCTTGGAGGTCGATCAGGGCACGGGCAGGACGCATGGCGGCAGACTTCTGGTCGGTCGTTTAAAAAAAACCGGCGCTGCGGGCGGCGATAACCGCCAGTAGCACCGGGAGAGGGATCTTGCGTTGTGGCCTATCGCAGCGCGACTACAGTGAACTCACTGGTGAGCCGGGGCTGGATTGCCATGTTTTGCCGGCTCCTGACGATTGCTGCCATACCGGGAAATATCGAGGCCTTCGGCGCTGATCTGCGGCTTTCTCTTGGCCATCAGGTCAGCCAGCAAGCGGCCGGAGCCACAAGCCATAGTCCAGCCGAGGGTGCCGTGACCGGTGTTCAGGAACAGGTTCTTGAACGGGGTCGCGCCGACAATCGGCGTGCCGTCCGGCGTGGTCGGACGCAGGCCGGTCCAGAAGCTGGCCTCGGCCAGGTTGCCGCCCTGAGGATAAAGGTCATTGACGATCATCTCCAGGGTTTCGCGCCGACGCGGGTTCAGCGACAGGTCAAAACCGGCGATCTCCGCCATGCCGCCAACGCGGATGCGGTTGTCGAAACGGGTGATCGCGACCTTGTAGGTCTCGTCGAGAATGGTCGAAGTCGGGGCCATCGCCGGGTTGGTGATCGGCACGGTCAGGGAGTAACCCTTGAGCGGATACACCGGCGCCTTGATGCCCAGCGGCTTGAGCAGTTGCGGCGAGTAGCTGCCGAGGGCCAGCACGTAGCGGTCAGCGGTTTCCAGCTTGCCGTCGATCCACACGCCGTTAATGCGATCACCGGCGAAGTCGAGGCTTTGGATGTCCTGGCCGAAACGGAATTGCACACCGAGGTTAGTGGCCATTTCGGCAAGCTTGGTGGTGAACATCTGGCAGTCGCCAGTCTGGTCGTTCGGCAGACGCAGGGCACCGGCGAGGATGTTGGTGACGCTGGCCAAGGCCGGTTCGACGCGGGCAATGCCTTCGCGGTCGAGCAGTTCGAACGGCACGCCGGACTCTTTCAGCACGGCGATGTCTTTCGCGGCGCCGTCGAGCTGGGCCTGGGTGCGGAACAGTTGTGTGGTACCGAGGCTGCGGCCTTCGTAGGTGATACCGGTTTCGGCGCGCAGTTCGTCGAGACAATCACGGCTGTACTCGGACAGGCGGACCATGCGCTCCTTGTTCACCGCGTAACGGCTGGCGGTGCAGTTGCGCAGCATCTGTGCCATCCACAGGTACTGGTCGATGTCGGCAGTGGCCTTGATCGCCAAAGGCGCATGGCGCTGCAGCAGCCACTTGATGGCCTTGAGCGGCACACCCGGCGCGGCCCACGGCGAGGCATAGCCCGGCGAGACCTGCCCGGCGTTGGCGAAACTGGTCTCCATGGCAGCAGCCGGCTGCCGGTCCACCACCACCACTTCAAACCCGGCACGCGCCAGATAATAAGCACTGGTGGTACCGATGACGCCGCTACCCAAGACCATAACGCGCATTTTCATTTCCCTCATCGCGGCTAACCGCTGACGTTTGTTGTTCAAAGCTTCGGATGTGCGCAGTGTAAAAAAGATTTGCCAGTGCTTTTCACTATATAAGCGCCTATATTTGGCGACAATTCTCGGCAAAAACCCTTTTCACGGAGGCGCATCCCCTATGCGTACCAACACTCAGACCAAACGTGAGCTGGACAAGATCGACCGCAACATCCTGCGGATCCTGCAAGCGGACGGGCGCATATCCTTTACCGAGCTTGGGGAAAAGGTCGGACTCTCGACCACGCCCTGTACCGAGCGGGTGCGGCGCCTGGAGCGCGAAGGGATCATCATGGGCTACAACGCCCGGCTCAATCCGCAGCACCTCAAGGGCAGTCTCCTGGTGTTCGTCGAGATCAGCCTCGATTACAAGTCCGGCGATACCTTCGAAGAGTTCCGGCGTGCGGTGCTGAAGCTGCCCCACGTCCTGGAGTGCCACCTGGTGTCAGGAGATTTCGATTACCTGGTGAAGGCGCGGATTTCCGAGATGGCCTCGTACCGCAAACTGCTGGGCGACATCCTGCTCAAGCTGCCGCATGTGCGCGAATCCAAGAGCTATATCGTGATGGAAGAGGTGAAGGAGAGCTTGAGCCTGCCGATTCCGGATTGAAGACCTTTTAAACCAGCACCTGCCGATTCGAGGCCATGTACTCAAAGACCTGCTTCTCGACACTCGGATGAATCAACTCCACCGGCCCGCGCCCATTCGGGCACGGCAAGGTCTTGGTGGTGCCATACAACCGGCAGATCAGCGGTCGCTCGTCATACACCGTGCAGCCGTTCGGCCCCAGATGGACGCAATTGAGTTCATCCATCGCCGCATCCTGCTCGGCGCGGCTCTTGCGTGGCAGGCGGGACATTTCCTCCGGCGAGGTCGTTACCGGGCCGCAGCAGTCGTGGCAGCCGGGGACGCACTCGAACGAGGGAATCTGCTGGCGCAACGTGCGAATTTTCTGACTGTTGCAGCTCATGCAAACCACTACCGATCTCGAAACAGAAGCGGATTCTGACGTAAAAGCCCCGATCCAGACAGTACCGGCCGACCAATGTTGCCCGCCTTCGAGGTCCGGCTTATGCTCCGACAAATTTTCCAGACGCACCCATCAGGATCACGCACATGAATGGCCGTGCCCAGCAGCCTGCCCCGAATCACCGGCACACCGCCTCCTATTACGCCGCCAGCAGCCTGCCTCAGCCTGAATATCCGCTGCTGACTGGCGAACTCCTGGCTGACGTTTGCGTGGTCGGTGGTGGATTCTCCGGGTTGAACACAGCGCTGGAACTGGCGGAGCGCGGCCTGAGCGTGGTGCTGCTTGAAGCCCATAAAATCGGCTGGGGCGCCAGCGGCCGCAATGGCGGGCAGTTGATTCGGGGGGTTGGCCATGGCCTTGATCAGTTTGCCAACGTGATCGGCACCGACGGTGTACGCCAGATGAAGCTCATGGGCCTGGAAGCGGTGGAAATCGTTCGCCAGCGGGTCGAGCGTTTTCAGATCCCCTGCGATCTGACCTGGGGTTACTGTGACCTTGCCAACAAGCCCCGTGATCTCGAAGGTTTCGCCGAAGACGCCGAAGAATTGCGCAGCCTCGGTTACCGCTACGAAACCCGCTTGCTGCAACCTCATGAGATGCACACCGTGGTCGGCTCCGACCGCTACGTCGGCGGCCTGATCGACATGGGCTCCGGGCATCTGCACCCGCTGAACCTGGCGCTGGGCGAAGCCGCCGCCGCGCAGCAATTGGGCGTGAAGCTGTTCGAGCAGTCGGCCGTCACGCGCATCGATTACGGCCCCGAGGTCAAGGTACATACGGCCCAAGGCTCGGTACGGGCAAAAACGCTGGTACTGGGCTGCAACGCCTACCTCAATGAACTCAACCCTGAACTCAGCGGCAAGGTGCTGCCCGCCGGCAGCTATATCATCGCCACCGAACCCTTGAGCGAAGAATTAGCCCACGCGCTATTGCCACAAAACATGGCGGTCTGCGATCAACGGGTGGCGCTGGATTACTACCGACTCTCGGCAGATCGCCGCTTGCTGTTCGGCGGCGCCTGCCATTACTCGGGGCGAGATCCGAAAGACATCGCCGCCTATATGCGGCCAAAGATGCTGGACGTCTTCCCGCAATTGGCCAGCGTGAGGATCGATTATCAGTGGGGCGGGATGATCGGCATCGGCGCCAACCGTCTACCGCAGATCGGGCGGCTCAAGGATCAGCCGAACGTGTATTACGCCCAGGCCTATTCAGGTCATGGCGTGAACGCAACGCACCTGGCGGGCAAGTTGCTGGCCGAGGCCATCAGCGGGCAGCACAGTGGAGGCTTCGATCTGTTCGCCCAGGTGCCACACATTACCTTCCCCGGCGGCAAACATTTGCGCTCGCCGTTGTTGGCATTGGGGATGTTGTGGCATCGGTTCAAAGAGTTGGTCTGAAAGCTACCGGTGTTCTTATGGGCCTCATCGCGGGCAAGCCCGCTCCCACAGGAATTAGCTGTACTCACAAATCTTGTGAACACCCGCAATAACTGTGGGAGCGGGCTTGCCCGCGATGAGGCCCTAAAGACCGCTACAGAATTCAGATCCGCCAGAAAGGCTTAAGCCCCTCCTCCCGCGCCTGCTCACGCGTCAGCCCGACATCCTTGAGCTGGGCCGGTGTCAGCTCCAGCAATGCCTTGCGCGTGTGCAGACGACTCCAGAACCGATTCCAGCGGTTCAGGCCGGACGGCGCATTGCGCATGCCCACCTCGCGCGCACCGTGATCTTGCCCTGCCGTCAGCTCCTGACTGTGTAACGTCAGCCGCACATCGCTCAAGCCGTTCATTTTGATTGCTCCTGTTTACTTGGGTAGCCAGAGCTTTCATGATGCGTGGACGGCGAAAAGCATTACAGATTCAACCAAGCTGTATTATCTCCATACAGATTTGCCGCCAGACGCACTGAATCCTGATTTTTGGCCCCATCTGTACTGGTCAACTACATGACCTCTGACGAGACTGCAACATGACGCTCTACGTCAACCTCGCCGAATTGCTCGGCATGCGAATCGAACAGGGCTTCTATCGCCCCGGTGACCGACTGCCGTCGGTGCGGGCGTTGAGCGTTGAACATGGCGTCAGCCTGAGCACGGTGCAGCAGGCTTATCGCGTGCTCGAAGACAGTGGGCTGGCCACGCCAAGGCCTAAATCCGGATATTTCGTGCCGGTCAGCCGCGAGCTGCCCGAACTGCCAGCGGTGGGCCGCCCGGCGCAGCGGCCGGTGGACATTTCCCAATGGGATCAGGTACTGGAGCTGATCCGCGCGGTGCCGCGCAAGGATGTCGTGCAACTGGGTCGCGGCATGCCGGACATCACCACCCCGACCCTCAAACCGTTGCTGCGTGGCCTGGCGCAGCTCAGTCGCCGACAGGACATGCCTGGCCTGTATTACGACAACATCCACGGCAACCTCGAACTGCGCGAGCAAATCGCCCGGCTGATGCTCGATTCCGGCTGCCAACTGGGCTCCGGCGACCTGGTGGTTACGACCGGCTGCCATGAAGCGCTGTCCACCAGCATTCGCTCCATTTGCGAGCCGGGCGATATCGTGGCCGTGGATTCGCCGAGCTTTCATGGCGCCATGCAAACCCTCAAGGGCCTGGGCATGAAAGCCCTGGAAATCCCCACCGACCCGCTCACCGGAATCAGCCTGGACGCACTGGAACTGGCATTGGAACAGTGGCCGATCAAGGCCATACAGTTGACCCCCAACTGCAACAACCCGCTGGGCTATATCATGCCGGAGTCGCGCAAACGCTCGCTGTTGATGCTTGCGCAGCGTTTTGACGTGGCGATCATCGAAGACGATGTGTATGGCGAACTGGCCTACAGCTATCCGCGCCCGCGCACCATCAAATCCTTCGACGAAGACGGGCGAGTTCTGCTCTGCAGTTCATTCTCCAAGACCCTCGCTCCGGGCCTGCGTATCGGCTGGGTCGCACCGGGACGCTATCTGGAACGCGTGCTGCACATGAAATACATCAGCACCGGCTCGACCGCGCCGCAGCCGCAGATTGCCATCGCCGAGTTTCTCAAGGCCGGTCATTTCGAACCGCATTTGCGGCGGATGCGCACCCAATACCAGCGCAATCGCGACGCGATGATCGATTGGGTCACGCGCTATTTCCCCGCAGGCACCCGCGCCAGCCGCCCGCAAGGCAGCTTCATGCTGTGGGTGGAACTACCGGAAGGCTTTGACACCCTGAAACTCAATCGAGCCTTGCACGACCAGGGCGTACAGATTGCCGTCGGCAGCATTTTTTCCGCCTCGGGCAAATATCGCAATTGCCTGCGCATGAACTACGCTGCCAAGCCAACGGCACAGATTGAGGAAGCCGTGCGCAAGGTCGGAGCCGCCGCCATCAAACTGCTAGCGGAGACCGATGGGCTGACCGACTGACCTTTCCGCGGAGATTAGCGTCCATATGCCAACATCTGCCGCCAATCGGAACGGTCCCACGTGAGAGTCAGACAGCTCCTGCCAGCTCTTGTGTTAATTGCTTCGTTCCTTGGCGGCTGCGCCAGCTTCGACGTGCAGCGCCAACCGAGCCAGGCACTGCCGGCAAGCGCGTCGGCATTTGGCCGCTCGGTCCAGGCCCAGGCGGCGATCCATGAAGGGAAATCCGGCTTTCGCCTGTTATCGGACAGCACCGAAGCCTTCACCGCCCGCGCCGAACTGATCCGTAACGCCCAGGGCAGCCTCGATTTGCAGTACTACATCGTGCATGACGGCGTCAGCACGCGAATGCTGGTGGAGGAAATGCTCAAGGCCGCCGACCGCGGCGTGCGTGTGCGCATTCTCCTCGACGACACCACCAGCGACGGCCAGGACGTCACCATCGCCACCCTGGCGGCGCATCCACAGATTCAGATTCGTGTGTTCAACCCGTTGCACCTGGGGCGCAGCACGGGCGTCACACGCACCATGGGCCGCCTGCTCAACCTGTCGCAGCAACACCGGCGCATGCACAACAAGTTGTGGCTGGCCGATAACAGCATGGCCATCGTTGGCGGGCGCAATCTGGGGGACGAGTATTTCGATGCCGAGCCGAATCTGAATTTCACCGATATCGACATACTCGGCGTCGGCCCCGTCGCCGAGCAGTTGGGCCACAGTTTTGACCAGTACTGGAACAGTGCGCTGAGCAAGCCCATCGAGCAGTTCCTGTCGAGCAAACCGACCGCGCAGGACCTGAAAAACACCCGGACCCGGCTGGAACAATCCCTGGAAGAATCACGCAAACAGAACCATGCACTCTTTCAACAGCTGATGAAGTTTGCCACCGACCCGCGCCTGGATACCTGGCGCAAAGAGCTGATCTGGGCCTGGAACCAGGCGCTGTGGGATGCACCGAGCAAAGTGCTGGCGGACGGCGAGCCAGACCCGCAGCTGCTGCTGACCACCCAATTGGCGCCCGCACTCGATGGCGTCAGCAAAGAGCTGGTGATGATCTCGGCCTATTTCGTGCCCGGTCAGCCGGGCCTGGTGTATCTGACCGGTCGCGCCGATGCTGGCGTGTCGGTGAAGTTGCTGACCAATGCATTGGAGGCCACGGACGTGCCGGCAGTGCATGGCGGCTACGCCCCGTATCGCAAAGCGTTGCTGGAGCATGGCGTGCAACTCTTCGAGCTGCGCCGCCAGCCCGGCGATGAAAGTGGCAGCGGGCCTCGCCTGTTTTCCAGTAGATCCTATGGCGAGTCCGATTCCAGCCTGCACAGCAAGGCGATCATCTTCGACCGGCAGAAATCCTTCATTGGTTCATTCAACTTCGATCCGCGCTCGGTGCTGTGGAACACCGAAGTCGGCGTGCTGGTGGATAGCCCCGAACTCGCAGCCCGCGTACGCGAACTGGCACTGGAAGGCATGGCGCCGGCCCTGAGTTATCAGGCACGGCTGGAGAATGGCCAAGTGGTATGGGTGACCGAAGACGACGGCAAAATGCACACCCTGACCGAGGAGCCGGCCAGTTGGTGGCGACGCTTCAATGCCTGGCTCAGCACCACGGTGGGGCTGGAGCGCATGCTCTAGGCCGGTTCGACAACCGTACCAAATGCCCCTTGGCGCGACAGCAGAATCACCAGGCCCAGCGCCCCCGCCGCCATCAGCAATGGCAACGCATGCCCGCTGATCCACTGGCTGCCGGCACCGGCGATCAACGGCCCAAGCAGACAACCGATCCCCCACAGCTGTGCGATGTGAGCGTTGGCTCGAACCAGGGCATCGTCGCGATAACGCTCGCCAATCAGGATCAGCGACAAGGTAAACAGACCGCCAGCACTGGCGCCGAACAGCACCCACAACGGCCAGACCAGCAGGGTGTCGATCAGCAACGGGATCGCCAGGCTCGACACCAGCAGGACCACCGCGCACCAGGTGAACAATGCACGGCGCGACATCCGGTCCGCCAGCGCGCCGATCGGCAATTGCAGCAAAGCATCCCCCACCACCACTGTGCTGACCATCGCCAGGGCGATTTCAGTGGTGAAGCCCTGGCGCAGGCAATACACCGGCAGCAACGTCAGGATCATGGCTTCAAACGCCGCGAACAGCGACACCGCCCAGGCAATCGCCGGCAAACCGCGGCAGAAGGTCAGCAAATCACCGAAGGTCACGCTGCAGGCCTCACTGCTGGGCGCGCCACTGCGGCCCAACAGCAGCAACGGTGCCGCCACCAGCAATCCAACGCCGACCCAGAAGCCATAATCGTGCTCGGTGCCAAGTACGCCCAGCAATATCGGGCCGGCCAACTGGCTCAACGCATAACTACTGCCGTACAGCGCCACCAGCCGCCCGCGCCACTCTTCCACCACCAGTTGGTTGATCCAGCTCTCACCCAGGATGAACACCAGGGTCAGGACCACGCCGATCATCAAGCGCAGCACCAGCCAGATCGGGTAGCTGGGCAACAACGCCAGCAGACCGATGGACACGGCCCCGCCCCACAAACACAAGCGCATCAGATTGGCCGTGCCGAGACGCGCCGCCAGATGACTGGAAATCTTCGCGCCCAACAACACACCAATGGCCGGCATCGCCGCCATCACGCCGATGGCAAACGAGCCGTAGCCCCAGCTTTCCAGGCGAAACGACACCAGCGGCATGCTGACACCCAGGGCCAGGCCGACACTCAAGACAGACGCCAACACGGCGAAATACGTCGCCCAACGCATGTTCCACGCTCCTGTGGATAATTTTTGTACAGCACAAAACACTGTGGGAGCGAGCCTGCTCGCGATGACGGAGCAACATTCAACATTGACGTCGACTGTCATACCGCTATCGCGAGCAGGCTCGCTCCCACAGGGGATCTGCGTTGAGCCCCGGCATAGCCAGGGCTCGCGTCACATTACAACTTGATCCAGGTCGCCTTCAGCTCGGTGTACTTGTCGAACGCGTGCAGCGACTTGTCGCGACCGTTGCCGGACTGCTTGAAGCCACCGAACGGCGCCGTCATGTCGCCGCCATCGTACTGGTTGACCCAGACGCTACCGGCACGCAGTGCGCGTGCGGTCAGGTGAGCCTTGGAAATGTCGGCGGTCCACACCGCTGCGGCCAGGCCGTAAGGCGTGTCGTTGGCGATGGCGACGGCTTCTTCGGCGTTGTCGAAGGTGATCACCGACAACACTGGCCCGAAGATTTCTTCCTGGGCGATTTTCATCGCGTTGCTCACGCCGTCGAAAATGGTCGGCTCAACGTAGGTGCCGCCCGACTCCTGCAGCGTACGCTTGCCACCGGCCACCAGCTTGGCGCCGTCGGCATGGCCAGACTCGATGTACGACAGCACGGTGTTCATCTGCTGGGTGTCGACCAGCGCGCCGACGTTGGTCGCCGGGTCCAGCGGGTTGCCCGGCTTCCAGCCTTTCAGGGCCTCGATCACCAGCGGCAGGAATTTATCCTTGATGGAGCGTTCCACCAGCAGGCGCGAACCGGCGGTGCAGACTTCGCCCTGGTTGAAGGCGATGGCGCCGGCAGCGGCTTCCGCGGCATCCTGCAGGTTCGGTGCATCGGCGAACACGATGTTCGGGCTCTTGCCACCGGCTTCGAGCCAGACGCGCTTCATGTTCGACTCGCCGGAGTAGATCAGCAGTTGCTTGGCGATCTTGGTCGAACCGGTGAACACCAGGGTGTCGACATCGTTGTGCAGGGCCAGGGCCTTGCCGACGGTGTGACCGTAACCCGGCAGCACGTTGAGCACGCCTTTCGGAATGCCGGCTTCGACCGCCAGGGCAGCGATTCGGATGGCGGTCAGCGGGGATTTTTCCGACGGCTTGAGGATCACCGAGTTACCGGTGGACAGCGCCGGGCCGAGTTTCCAGCAGGCCATCATCAACGGGAAGTTCCACGGCACGATGGCGCCGACAACGCCGACAGGCTCGCGAGTGACCAGCCCCAGCTGATCGTGCGGGGTAGCCGCCACTTCGTCGTAGATCTTGTCGATGGCTTCGCCGCTCCAGCTCAGGGCTTGCGCCGCGCCGGGAACGTCGATGTACAGGGAGTCGCTGATCGGCTTGCCCATGTCCAGGGTTTCAAGCAGGGCCAGCTCTTCGGCGTGCTGTTTCAGCAGGCCGGCGAAACGAATCATGGTGGCTTTGCGCTTGGTCGGCGCCAGGCGCGACCAGACACCGGAATTGAAAGTGGCGCGGGCGTTTTCAACAGCGCGCTGGGCATCGGCGGCGTCACAGCTGGCGATCTTGCCCAGCAGGCGACCATCGACCGGGCTTATGCACTCGAAGGTCTCGGCGGAGACGGCATCGGTGTATTCACCATTGATGTAGGCGCGGCCTTCGATCTTCAGATCGCGAGCGCGTTGTTCCCAGTCGGCACGAGTCAGGGTGGTCATGCGAGTGTCCTCCTCTTATTGAATACGACACCCGCGTTCTTCGCGGGCGCTGTCAGGAATTCTGCCCCGTCAGCCTGCTTACGGCCGAAGGCAACCACCACCCTAAACCAGCGGCAGGTGAAGTTTCAATATATTTGACATAAGGCCGGCAAACGGCCTTGCGATGTTCATTTTAATAAACATAGACTTTGGCTCTTTCAACCACTCGCGTCGCAATCACGGGGGAATACAACAATGAGCATCCAGAACATCGTCGACTTCAGCCAGGCCACCACTGCCGTCGAACGCTATCGCCCAGACCCGGCGAAAGTCCTCAAGGGCGATCCCGAGCAAGCAGTGTACAACCACTACAACAGCCCTTGCGGCCAGTTGAATGCCGGCGTGTGGGAAGGCGCCGTCGGCCAGTGGCTGGTGAATTTCACCGAGCATGAATACTGCGAAATCGTGCAGGGTGTTTCTGTGCTGCGCGACAACGACGGCAACAGCAAAACCGTACGCGCGGGTGATCGCTTCGTGATCCCGGCCGGGTTCCGGGGTACCTGGGAAGTGCTGGAGCCTTGCCGCAAGATCTATGTGGCGTTTGAACAGAAGGCCTGATTTTTTTGCAGGCAACAAAAAAGGCCCGTATCTCGCGATACGGGCCTTTTTCGTAAGTCGGGAAAAATCAATTACTTGATTTTGCCTTCCTTGTAGATCACGTGCTTGCGAACAACCGGATCAAATTTCTTGATCTCGATTTTGTCCGGGGTAGTACGCTTGTTCTTGTCGGTAGTGTAGAAGTGACCAGTACCGGCGCTCGAAATCAAACGAATCAATTCACGCATGATTAGCTCCCTTAGATCTTGCCAGCGGCGCGGATTTCGGCCAGCACGACAGTGATGCCACGCTTGTCGATGATACGCATGCCTTTGGCAGATACGCGCAGACGCACGAAACGTTTCTCTTCTTCAACCCAGAAGCGGTGATGCTGCAGGTTCGGCAGGAAACGACGACGGGTTTTGTTGTTTGCGTGGGAAATGTTATTCCCGGTTACCGGACCCTTACCGGTAACTTGACATACTCTAGACATGCCTCAGCCCTCTAAAACCACATGCCCAACCCGGCATGGGTTGGCCGCTTAATCTCTAGTCATTGTGGCGCCAGGCGCCGCGATTCTTTAGAGGTCTTACCGGCTACACCTACAGTGAAGGAACCGGGCCCCTAGAAAAGAGCGCTGCTTTATACCAGAAAGACTGGAGAGCAACAACATTCGGTGTGCGTTGAATTGATAAAAACCCCATTTTTCAGGCGCCAGGCGCCTTGGATCAAGGCTATCGTCGATTGCGACCGCTCGTCGCAGAGAATCTTCCCGACAGGCCAATCCAGAGTTTTTCCAACCAGCGCTCACCAGAATCGATCGGCTATAGTCCCCTGAAAATGAAAAAGGGGATAGTCATTTACAATCCAGCCCACTAGGGTAAGCCTTTTCCAGACTGCACTTGCAGATGGGCCTTCGATCTGTAAAGGAACCCGACCATGCGCCTCGCTGCCCTACCGCTGTTGCTTGCCCCGCTTCTGCTGGGCCCACAGGCCTACGCCGCCGCCCTGAGCGTCTGCACCGAGGCCAGCCCCGAAGGGTTCGACGTGGTGCAATACAACTCGCTGACCACCACCAACGCCTCGGCCGACGTGCTGATGAACCGCCTGGTGGACTTCGACACGGCCAGCGGCAAAGTGGTCGCCAGCCTCGCGGACAGCTGGGAGGTCACGCCGGATGGCCTGACTTACATCTTCAAGTTGCACCCGCAGGTGAAATTTCATCGCACCGACTATTTCAGCCCAACGCGCGAATTGACTGCCGAGGACGTGAAGTTCAGTTTCGACCGCATGCTAGACCCGGCCAACCCATGGCATAAAGTCGCCCAGAGCGGCTTTCCCCATGCCCAGTCGATGCAATTGCCTGCACTGATCAAGAAGATCGACGCACTGGACCCGCTGACCATACGCTTTACCCTTGATCACCCGGACTCCACCTTTCTCGCCACCCTGAGCATGGGATTCGCCTCGATCTATTCGGCCGAGTACGCCGACAAGCTGATGAAAGCCGGCACGCCGGAGAAGCTCAACAGCCAGCCGATCGGCACTGGCCCGTTCGTTTTCACGCGATTCCAGAAGGACGCCACCGTTCGCTACAAAGCCAATGCCGAGTATTTCGGCGGCAAGCCCTCGGTCGACCCGCTGATCTTTGCCATCACCCCTGACGCCAACGTGCGCCTGCAGAAATTGCGCCGCAATGAATGCCAGATCGCCCTGTCGCCCAAGCCCCTGGATGTCCAAGCCGCGCTGAAAGAGCCGACGCTGAAAGTCGAAAAGACTGACGCTTTCATGACCGCCTTCGTTGCCATCAACAGCCAGCACCCCCCGTTGGACAAACCTGAAGTGCGCCAGGCGATCAACCTCGCCTTCGACAAGGCCAACTATGTCAAGGCCGTGTTCGAAGACACCGCCGAACCCGCCAACGGCCCCTACCCGCCCAACACCTGGAGCTATGCGAAGACGTTGCCGGGTTACCCGCACGACATCGAGAAGGCCAAGGCGTTGATGGCCAAGGCAGGGCTCAAGGAGGGCTTCCAGACCACGATCTGGACCCGCCCTTCCGGCAGCCTGCTGAACCCCAACCCGAGTCTCGGCGCCCAACTGCTCCAGTCCGATCTGGCGGAAATCGGCATTCAAGCCGAAATCCGTGTGATCGAATGGGGCGAGCTGATTCGCCGCGCCAAGGCCGGCGAACACGACCTGCTGTTCATGGGCTGGGCTGGTGACAACGGCGACCCGGACAACTTCCTCACGCCGCAGTTTTCCTGCGCGGCGGTCAAGTCCGGCACCAACTTTGCCCGCTATTGCAACCAGGACCTGGACAAGTTGATCGGCGCTGGCAAGACCACCGGCGAGCAAGGTGTGCGCACCAAACTCTACGAACAGGCCCAGACGCAGATCCAGCAACAGGCATTGTGGCTGCCCCTGGCGCACCCAACCGCCTTCGCCCTGACCAGCAAGGATGTCGAGGGTTACTCGGTCAGCCCGTTCGGGCGGCAGGACTACTCCAAGGTCAACATCAAATAGTCCGCCTCAACACAAAACCCTGTGGGAGCGAGCCTGCTCGCGATAGCGTCGTGTCAGTCAACCTGACCAGTGACTGAAAGAATGCAATCGCGAGCAGGCTCGCTCCTACAGGAGGGGTTCACATCCACCCGTACTCCGCCATCGACAGCGGGTTGCCATCGCCAATGATGAAATGGTCAAGCACCCGCACATCGATCAGGTCCAGCGCCTTTTGCAGGCGCTTTGTCAGCAGCCGGTCGGCCTGGCTGGGGTCAGTGTTACCCGACGGATGGTTGTGGCAGAGGATCAGTGCCGCCGCATTGTGAGCCAGTGCACGCTTGACCACTTGCCGCGGATGAACGCTGGTGTTGTCGATCGAGCCGCGAAACAGCACCTCAAAAGTCAACACCTGATGCCTGGAGTCGAGAAACAGGCAGCCAAACACCTCGTGGGGCTCATGTCGCAGCATCGATTTGAGGTATTCACGCACCGCCTGCGGATTTTCCAGTGCCGACTTTTCGCGCGCACGCTCGGCCAAATGGCGCCTGCTCATTTCTTGAGCAGCCTGCAACTGCGCGAATTTCGCTGGCCCGAGCCCCAATTGCTTACTGAACGTTTCCTGGTCGGCCTCCAGCAGCAAACGCAGGCTGCCAAACTGATTCAGCAGATGTCGCGCCAGATCTACGGCACTTTTTCCCACCACGCCGGTGCGTAAAAATATCGCCAGCAACTCGGCGTCCGAAAGACTTCCCGGACCCTGTTCAAGCAACCTCTCCCGCGGCCGTTCCGACGCCGGCCAATTGCGAATACTCATAGCACCTCCCTGTCTGTGGGCGCCGCTGTTCCGTAGCGGTCGCTGTGATATCGTAGCCCATCTTTTTTGCGGGCGATTTCACTCCTGGGGAGGGGGTATCGCAACGCAGTCATCAACGAAAATGAAAGGCAGGCCTATGCAGCGGCTGTATCGGAAACGCATTGTTCTGGGCGTGGGCGGCGGTATTGCCGCCTACAAGAGCGCCGACCTGGTTCGCCGCCTGATCGATCAGGGCGCCGAAGTGCGCGTGGTCATGACCCGTGGCGGCGCCGAGTTCATCACCCCGCTGACCATGCAGGCCCTGTCCGGACATCCGGTCCACCTGGACCTGCTGGACCCGGCGGCCGAAGCGGCGATGGGCCACATCGAACTGGCCAAATGGGCCGACCTGGTGCTGATCGCACCCGCGACCGCCGATTTGATCGCGCGCCTGGCCCAGGGCATTGCCGATGACCTGCTGACCACGCTGGTGCTGGCCACCGACGCCGTGGTTGCCGTCGCTCCGGCAATGAACCAGGCCATGTGGCGCGACCCGGCCACCCAGGCCAACCTGCAAACCCTCGAAAGCCGCGACATCAAGGCCTTCGGTCCGGCCTCGGGCAGCCAAGCCTGCGGTGACGTCGGCCTGGGGCGCATGCTCGAAGCCACGGAGCTGGCTCAATGCGCGGCAGACTGCTTCCAGCGTCAGGCACTGACCGGCAAGCACGTGCTGATCACCGCCGGCCCGACCCAGGAAAACATCGACCCGGTGCGCTACATCACCAACCACAGCTCCGGAAAAATGGGCTTTGCCCTGGCCGAAGCGGCGGTTGAAGCCGGCGCCCGCGTCACCCTGATCACGGGTCCTGTGCATCTGCCGACCCCGGACCGCGTTACGCGCATAGACGTCGTCAGCGCCCGCGACATGCTCGCCGCGTGCGAAGCCGCGATTCCTTGCGACCTGTTCATCGCCTCGGCAGCGGTCGCGGATTACCGCCCGGAAGTCGTCGCACCACAGAAACTCAAGAAAGATCCTACGAACGGCGACGGCTTGTTGCTACAAATGGTGCGCAACCCGGACATCCTGGCCAGCATCGCCACACGCCCCGACCGTCCGTTCAGTGTCGGTTTCGCCGCCGAAACCGAACACCTGCTCGACTACGCTGCCCGCAAGCTGAAAGACAAGAACCTCGATTTGATCGTCGCCAACGACGTCGCCAACCCGAGCATTGGCTTCAACAGTGAAGAAAACGCCTGCAGCGTGATCGACCGTGAACTTCACGCCACACTCTTCGCCCAGACCAGCAAGAGCAAGATTGCTCGCCAGCTGATCACTTTTATCGCCGAACGTCTGAACCAGGTTTAATTTACATGCACGCTTTGCAAGCCAAGATCCTTGACCCCCGCATCGGTACCGAATTCCCGCTGCCTCAGTACGCCACGCCAGGCTCCGCCGGCCTCGACCTGCGCGCCATGCTGGAGCAGGACATCGTGATCAAGCCGGGTGAAACGGTACTGATCCCGACGGGCCTGTCGATCTACATCGGCGACCCGAACCTCGCAGCGCTGATCCTGCCGCGCTCAGGTCTGGGCCATAAACACGGCATCGTGCTGGGCAACCTGGTCGGGCTGATTGACTCCGACTACCAGGGGCCGCTGATGGTCTCGTGCTGGAACCGTGGCCAGACCGACTTCACCATGGCCGTCGGCGAGCGCCTGGCGCAATTGGTGCTGGTGCCGGTGGTGCAGGCGCATTTCGAGATGGTTGAAGAGTTCGTCGAAACCCAGCGTGGTACCGGCGGATTCGGTCATTCCGGCAGTCACTGACACCTGATCCACCCCCCCTGTAGGAGCTGCCGCA
>NZ_AKJF01000008.1 GCF_000282475.1 Pseudomonas sp. GM78 | reverse complement strand
GCGGCTACCCGCCGAACCTGCAGGTGCTGGTGGAAGGGGTGCGTGATGTGCGCAGCGCCAAGGGTGCCAAGTTCTATTTCCTGCGCCGCGTACCCCATGACCCGCTGGCGCCGGTCAAGCGCGACGACGAAGGTGGCTGGGGCCTGCGCTCCTACGACAGTACGGCTCAAAACCCGCGCGAAGGCCAGGACGTCTTTGACGTCTACTCCAAGGTCCGGGGCAAGGGTCTCAACGGCATCGCCTACCGGGAGTGGTGAACATATGCGTCGGGAAAAGGGTTTTACCCTATTGGAACTGATGGTGGTCATGGCAATCATCGCCACCCTGATGACCATCGCCTTGCCTCGCTATTTCAACAGCCTGGAGGCCTCCAAGGAGACCACCCTGCGCCAGAGCCTGTCGGCGATGCGCGAAGCACTGGATCACTACTACGGTGACACCGGGCGCTATCCCGACTCCATCGAGCAGCTGGTTGAACAGCGTTACCTGCGCAATCCGCCGATGGACCCGATTGCCGAACGCAAGGACGCCTGGGTCATGGTCGCACCGCCTGACGGCGTGGCCGGCGGTGTCGCCGATATCAAGAGTGGTGCCACAGGGAGGGCGCGTGATGGCAGCCTGTATTCCGAGTGGTAAGCCTGGGGCACAGGACGGCTTCACCTACCTGGGTGTGCTGTTCCTGATCATGGTGATGGGCATGGGCCTGGCCAGTGCCGGTGAGTTGTGGTCCACCGCCTCGCGCCGCGACCGCGAACGCCAATTGCTGTGGGTCGGCACCCAGTACGCCCAGGCACTGCGCAGCTATTACCGCAGTTCGCCAGGCCTGGCCCAGTACCCCAAGGAACTCGCCGACCTGTTGCAAGACGAGCGCTTCCCCAATGCCAAGCATCATATCCGCCAGCTGTACCCGGACCCGATCGGCGGCGGTGAATGGTTCCTGATGCGCGGCTTCGACGGACGCATCACCGGCATCAGCAGCTCGTCCACGGACCTGCCGCTCAAACAGGCGGACTTCCCCAGCCAGTGGTCGGACTTCAACGGCATGGCCAATTACAAGGACTGGCAGTTCGTGGCCGAGAAAGCCTTCCTCGATGGCACCTCGGGCCCGGCCAAAGGCCAGTCCACAGCGCCGGAGGCATTGCAGCCATGAAGCGCTTTTGCCTGGTGTTGGTCCTGCTGTTGAGCACGGCTGTGACCTGGGCCGCTGAAGAGGACGAAATGCTCGGCTTCATCGTCGACGACACGATCTCGCACATCGGCCACGAATTTTACTACTCGTTCAGTGAACGCCTGCGCGCCACCAGCCCGATGGATTTCAACCTGGTGGTACGCGAACGACCTTCGGCTCGCTGGGGCAGCCTGGTGACCGTGGAATTTCAACAACGCCTGGTTTACCGGCGCTTCCTGCCGCCAAACACCGTGGAGCTCAAGGACGAGGCCTATGCCGCCGCCGACTGGGTACGCGGACAGATTGTCCAGCGCAAGCTGGAAGCCTTGCTACAGGACACCACGGACCTTGAGAGGGACGAACTATGAAAGCGAAAACGTTTTTACAGCGCGCCGGTGGATGCATGCTCGGCCTGGGCGTTTGCGCCCTGGTCCAGGGCACGGAACTGGTCTACACGCCCATCAACCCATCGTTTGGCGGTAACCCGTTGAACGGCACCTGGTTGCTCAACAACGCCCAGGCGCAGAACGACTACGACGATCCCGACTTGAAGGATCGGACCTCGGTGGCCGGGACCTCGGCCCTGGAGCGCTTCAGCGCCCAGTTGCAATCGCGCTTGCTGGGGCAACTGCTGGACAACATCTCCACCGGCAACACGGGGAGCCTGTCCACGGACGCTTTCATCGTCGACGTGGTCGACGACTCCGGTGCGCTGACGATCAACGTGACCGACCGGGCCACGGGTGAAGTTTCGGAAATCCAGGTGAATGGCCTGGCCCCTTGAGGGGAATCGGGACAATGGGGAGTTAAGGACATGAAAAAAATAATTGCGCTAGGGCTGATGTTGGCGGCATTACAAGGGTGCAGTCTGCGCGAGCCGATGCCGGCCGAGCAGGACTCCAAAACCCCGACCCTGACCCCAAGGGCCTCGACTTACTACGACTTGATCAACATGCCACGACCCAAGGGCCGGTTGATGGCGGTGGTCTACGGCTTCCGCGACCAGACCGGGCAATACAAGCCGACCCCGGCCAGCTCGTTTTCCACCAGCGTCACCCAGGGCGCGGCGAGCATGCTGATGGACGCCTTGCAGGCCAGCGGCTGGTTCGTGGTGCTGGAACGTGAAGGGCTGCAGAACCTGTTGACCGAGCGCAAGATCATCCGTGCCTCGCAGAAAAAACCGAACACTCCGGTGAACATCCAGGCCGAGCTGCCACCGTTGCAAGCGGCAAACATGATGCTCGAAGGCGGGATCATCGCCTACGACACCAACGTGCGCAGCGGCGGCGAGGGGGCGCGTTACCTCGGCATAGACATTGCCCGGGAGTATCGCGTCGACCAGGTCACGGTGAACCTGCGGGCGGTGGACGTGCGCAGCGGGCAGGTGCTGTCCAACGTCATGACCAGCAAGACCATCTACTCCGTGGCCCGCAGTGCCGGGGTGTTCAAGTTCATCGAGTTCAAGAAGCTGCTCGAAGCCGAGGTGGGCTACACCACCAACGAACCGGCGCAGTTGTGTGTGTTGTCGGCGATCGAGGCGGCGGTGGGGCATATGCTGGCGCAGGGGATCGAGCGGCATTTGTGGCAGGTGGCGGGGGATAATTCCCAGCCTGCGCAGAATGAAACGCTGGATCGGTACCTGACGCAGAACAGGGTGGTGCCGGAGGGTGAGGGCGCGGATGAGTGAGCCCCGGGGGCCTGACAGCCGACCAGGCTCCTGCAGATGTACCCGGACCAAACTGTTGTAGGAGCTGGCTTGCCAGCGAAAACGGCCTTACAGCCGACCCAGCTCCTGCAGATGTACCCGATCCAAACTGTAGGAGCTGGCTTGCCAGCGAAGGCGGCCTTATAGCCGACCAGTCTCCTGCAGATGTACCCGGTCCATACTGTAGGAGCCAGGCTTGCCGGCGAAGGCGGCCTTACAGCCGACTAGGCCCCTGCAGATGTACCCGATCCAAACTGTGGGAGCTGGCCTGCCAGCGATGGCGGCCTTATAGCCGACCAGTCGCTCGCGGATGTACCCGATCCACTGTAGGAGCGAGCCTGCTCGCGATGGAGGTTAACGATGACGCGGGGAACCTGATACCCCGTGGTGCTCTCAGGTTTTTCGCGAGCATGCTCGCTCCTACAGGGCCCGCGCTCGGCAGAACCTCCACTCGGCCTCTCGACGGGGCAAGAAAATCAAAAGCCAGAGCAAGATTAAATCTAAAGCGAGGCGGCCTACGAGCCGACCTGATCGGAAGCCGCACGCATCTCCCCCGTAGGAGCCAGCGGTGCGGCGATCCGACTTGCCGGCGAAGAACGATAACGCGGTGCAACAGATACACCACAGCGCCTGGTTCGCCGGCAAGTCGGATCGCCGCCCGCAGGCTCCTACAGAGGTATGTCGCCCACAAAATCACGGTATGGGCGCGCTTTTTTTGTAGGAGCGAGGCTTGCCCGCGAAGGCGGTTTGTCAGCCACCCAATCTCCCACGGCTGTACACGATCCAGGCAACATCTGTAGGAACAATCCGAGGCTACATTGCCTTGCGCCGTTGCCTACAACTACGCCAGAATCCGCCGGCTTGTGCGCCTTGCTCCCTTGGCTCTATTGTCACCCGATCGCTGCCAATTCAGCGATCGGGTTTCGCAGCCCGGATTAATCAAGGCGCTCAGCGCCACCGTTTCCTTTCAGTTGGCGCTTTTATTCGGCTACTGAATTGCGTTATGGCGGCTGTGCGCGGGAGGCTTTCGAGTCTGCCGGGTTCCTTGATTCCCGGTCTGCGAACCTGCGTACAGTTGCCACCCTCATCGTTTCGCAGCGAATCGTGGCAGCTCCATCAATCAAGGAGCTTTACCATGATCAAGCCATCACCCAATCCCCCTGAATCAGAACCTGCAAACACTGCCGCCAGTCTCGACCTCAAACCCGCCATCCTGAAATTCTCCACCCCCCACAACCCCAGCTCAATGTTCCTCATCGCCCCAGACATCAGCACCGAAGACCTGCTGGCCCACGCCTGCGAATCCCTGGCATCAGCCAGCATCATGGCCACCGATTTCGCAACGTTCGTGGAAGGCCCCCAGCGCAGCATGTTGCTGGGCATCCAGCAGGTAATCATGCTCGCCGACCTGGCGGTAAACCGAGCGTTGGATAACCTCGATCCGTAGGGCTGAGCGCGTTATCGTTCTTCGCGAGCAGGCTAACTCCCGCAAGGATCTACCGTAGGAGCTGCCGCAGGCTGCGATCTTTTGATCTTTCGTCGCGTGTCAGGAAGATCAAAAGATCGCAGCCTGCGGCAGCTCCTACAGTGGCTTTGCGTACAGGCATAAAAAAGCCGCGACCTTCCTTCAAGGGCTACGGTTTTTCACACCATACCAAACTGCTGCACGTCGGCCGTCTGGGTCATGCCACTCTGGTCGACGCTGGCGATCTGATTTAGTTGAAAGGGCAACTATCAGTTCTGCTAGGTCACAACCTCGGCGTCATCACAGATACTCAAGCGCTCGGACCTTGAAAGCTCGGAGCACCCAATGACCTTCCCTCAGCAAAACCTGCTCTGCCTCTATCGCTACGATCCTCTTGATCGTTTGATCAGCCACAGCCAATCCCAAGCGTCCCCGCTTCAACGCTTTTACTGCAAAAGTCGCCTGGCCACCGAAATTCAAGGGGCACTGCACCACACCATTGTCCAGCACGACGACCTGCTGTTGGCACAACAACAGCGCCAGGACGATGTGCTCGACACCACCTTGCTCGCCACCGATCTACAACGCTCGATACTCCAGACACTCAAGGCCAATCAGCCCCGACATGCCATCGCCTATTCACCCTATGGTCATCGCCATCCTGAAAATGGACTGCTCAGCTTGCTGGGCTTCAACGGCGAACGACCAGACCCGGTGACTGGACATTATTTGTTGGGTAATGGCTACCGGGCGTTTAACCCGATATTGATGCGGTTTAACAGTCCAGACAGTTGGAGTCCATTTGGTACGGGAGGATTGAATGCGTATGCGTATTGCTTGGGTGATCCCATCGGCTGGGGCGACAGAAGCGGGCACAGCATATTGTTGGAACTTGCGTTTCAAGCACAAAAAAGCGGCTCAGTAACCAATGGTGCAATAAAAAATCCAACGATATTTAAATCCATAGCTACACCGACTCCCAATCGATTTCCTAATATGAAGAACGACTATGAATTTTTCAGGATGGTCGAGGAATACATGGCGCAACCTCTTCCTGGGGAAAAGCCAAGAAGCTGGCACAGCGCGCCGATGGACAACGCACTGAAAAATTTTCCTGATCAGTTCTCCGGGAAAGTTGTGCCTTCCCTGTTTGAACAAAGTGGGAGGCAGTTCACGGGGAATCAATTGAATGCCCTTGTTGAAGCCGAAGAATTGCCGGGTAAGCTAGTGAGAAGATTTGATGCGTTATTTGGCGAAGCCATTTATACAAAAAAACGCTATCGAGATTCGATTTTGTTTGCTCATGGCGTTGATCCTCATAAAATTTTCTCTGGCAATGAGCCGGGCATAATTCCCCAAAGGGCCGCAAAGCAAATTCGTGAATCGTCAGATTACAAGGACCTTACCGATATGTTCGGTGAGAACAGTTCAATGATTCCAGATTCTAGAGCGTATTACGGTCAATCCTAAGCCTGACGGCCGCACCAATCTTTCGCGGCTGCCACGATTCAGGCAACATCTGAAGGAAGAATCCGAGACTACATTGCCTTGCGCCGTTGCCTACAACTACGCCAGAATCGGCCGGCTTGTGTTACAGCCATAAAAAACCGCGACCCTCTCCCCAAGAGCCGCGGTTTTTTCACGCCCTACGCCTACTTCTGCAACACAGTCGCACTGTTAGCCGTACCAAACTGCTGCACGTTCGCCATCTGGGTCATGCCACTCTGGTCGACGCTGGCGATGTTGCCAGTACCCCCCTGGGTGACATAGGCGACGTTCATGGTGTCGGTCTGCTTGATGGTGATCATGTTGTCTTCGCCATACACCTGTGTGGTGTACGCCTGGTTGCCGGTGCCATCCTGGTTGATGTCGGTGGTGTTGTGGGTGCCGGTGCTGCTGCCCTGGGCCAGGTTGTTGGTGCCGCGCTGGTCGGCGATCAGGATGTTGTCGGTGCCGTTCTGGTCGAAGTACAGCTCGTTGTAGGTTTCGCTCTGGCTGACCGTGGTTTTGTTGCCGTAGCCGGTCTGGTTGGTGGTCATGATATGGCCGGTGTCTTTCTGGGTGAAGTTGGCGACGTTGCCGTCGCCGTTCTGGTTGACGGTGGCGCGCTGGTTGCTGCCGAACTGGCCGCCCATTTGCGTGGCCGGGCCTTTCCAGTTGCTGGCGTAGACCTTGTTGTCGTTGCCCGAGGACGTGGCGTTGAGCACATGGTCGGTGCCGGTCTGGTAGGTGAAGTGGATGTTGCCGATGCCCTGTTGATTGAGCGTCACGGTCGAGCCCATGGACTCGAACTGGTCGGCATAGATGGCGTTGAGGTCGCCGACCTGAAACACCTGGGCAACGTTGTGGTCGCCGTAGCTCTGGTCGACGATGGTTTCGTTGGTCTGGCCGTTCTGGTCGATGGTGGTTCTGCTGGCGACCTGGGTGTCCTGCCAGACTTCGCTGCCGTTGCCATCGCCGTACTGGTTGATGGTCAGGTTGCCGCCATCGCCGTAGCGTTGGTCACCGTAGGCATAGTTGGTGCCACCGGACTGGTTGATGTCGATCTGGCCGTTCATGTGGTTGATCTGTTCGGCGGTGGCGTAGTTGGCGGTGCCGTACTGGATGATCACCGCGTTGTTGGCCGTGCCCACCTGGATCTGTTCGATGTTGGCTTCGTTGCTGTCGCCGTACTGGTAGGTTTTGCCGGAGGTGTTTTCCTGGCTGTCCTGGTAGATGAACGAGAAGTTACCGTTGCCTTCCTGTTGTTGCAGTACCTCGCCGCCGCCGACCCCGATCGACTGGCTGGCATGGCTGACGTTGTTGTCACCGCTCTGGTTCTGGATGATGGTGCTGTTGCTTTCGAACAGTTGTTCGGCGTAGCCGGCGTTGTAGTTGCCGGACTGGTTCTGCTCGATGGTGCTGGTGACGTTGTCTTGCACCGCGGCCGCGTCGTTGCCCGTACCCGACTGGTTCTGGGTGGCCGTGCTCAGGGGGGCCGCCGTCTGTTTCACATCGGCGATGTTGGTGTCACCGAACTGGTTTTGGGTCGACACGCTGTCCTCGGCCAATGCTTGAGCACTGACTATGACCAGGATGGCGGCGGTGAGGGGCGTCAGTTTAAACATGATGAAACCTCCAAGTGGTGCAGTGCTTTAGCGATATTGAGTGACCGATACGCTCATTCCATTTCCTGCTTGGGTCACAGCGCTTTGCTGCCCCGTGCCGGCCTGGACAATGCTGGCGTCGTTGTTGTTGCCGTTTTGGGATATCTGCGCGCGGTTGTGGCTGCCGGTTTGGGTGATGGACGCGGCGTTGCCGGAACCTTGCTGGTTGATCAAGGCCATCAGGTCGCTGCCTTGTTGCAGGATGTAGGCTTCCTGATTGCTACCCGACTGCACGATCTGGCCGAGCAGCGACTGGCCGTTCTGTTGCAACAGCGCGACGTTGGCCTGGCCGTTCTGGTCGATCAGGGCTTGCTGGCCCACCGGGGGTGGCAGTTCGCCGAGATCGGCGCCGGGCGCCAGGTCGTCGTTTTCCATCAAGTCGTCGGCGCGCACGCCCGCACTGCTGCAGAGCAGAAGCAGGCAGAGCAGGGCGGCGGTCGACGTTTTCATGGCGTTGTCCTTTGGTGAGAGGGTTGCCCCATCAGCCAGCCTGGCCGATGGGGCAAAGGCTCAGTTCGCGATGACCTGCACCGTGCGCACGGTGCCTTGGGACGAGGTGATGGTGGCTGTCGGGTTCGCCGACGGAATCACCGTGGTGCTGTTGCTCACGGTCAGCCTCCAGCGTCCGGTCAACGGCACCGTGGTGCTACCCAGCGTCACCAGGCCGGTTGGCGTGGTCACCTGGACGGTGATGGTGTTGCCGGTGGTCACCGATGAAGTCCCTGTGAAGTCCCAGTTGAAGCGGTTGTTGGAACGGGCCGTCACCGTGGCCGCTGTCACCGCGAAGGTTTCCGCAGCAGGCCGTGGCGAGACTTGCACCGTGACCGTGGCTGGCGCCGTCGACACGGCACCGAAAGCGTCCCGGGCGAAGTAGTTGAAGGTCGTGGTGAAGGCCGAGGTGACGGTGGCCGGTGGGTTGTAGGTCAGGACCGTGCCGTTACTGGTGACGGTGCCGCGACCGGTCGGTGGTTGGCTGAAGCTGTTGATCGCCAGCGGTACGTTGCCTTCCGGATCGGTGTCGTTGGCCAGCACGTTGATCGGTATCGACACACCCAGGGTCGCGATACCGTCGGCGACGGCCACCGGAGGCTGGTTGGGCGCCACGGTGATGGTCACGGTCGCCGCAGCGGTCGAGGCCAGGCCTTTGATGTCTTGCGCCTTGTAGGTGAAGGTCGTGGTCAGCGGAACGGTGACCACGGCTGGCGGCGTATAGACGACGGCCGTGGTTCCGCTCAACGTCACGGTGCCCTGGCCGGTGGCCGGTTGGGTCAGCTCGGTGATGCTCAGCGGTGTGTTGCCGTCCGGGTCGCTGTCGTTGGTCAGCACGTTGAGGGTGATCGGGATCCCGAAGCTGGTGCTGCCGCTGTCGGCGACGGCAATCGGCGCCTTGTTCTCGCCGGTGTCTGGCGCTGTGCCGACAACCACGACTGGCTCGGTATCGCTACCGCCCGAGGCCGATTTGATCGTCACGGTTGCCGGTGGCTGGGCCAGGTCGGCGACGGTCAGGCGTTGCAGGGTGCCGGACTTGGTCAACCGTCCGTAGCCCTGGGCGACCATGTCTGGCACCACCACTTCGTCAGACGAGGTGGCTTCGATCAGCAGGCTGTGGTTGCTCCAGCTGTAGCGTGCGGTCTGGACTTTCACCACGTCGGTGACTTTGCTCGACACGGCCGTTGGTTTTTTTGTGTCAGTCGGATCGGTCGCGGTGACCACTACCACCGGAGGAACGGTGGCTCCCGTCAGGCGGCTGGCGAAGAACTGGCCGCTGTTGTCGCCGAGCATGTTGACCAGGCAAGGCGTCGGTGGCGATCCGGGAACCAGTGCCACGGTTTCGCGGAAGCACACGTTCGAACCGTTGACCGATTTGCCAAAGACTTCTACTCGAGTGCTGCTGGTGCCCGGACCCGATGAAGTGCGGCGGTACGTGGCGCGGCCGATTTCCACGGGGGTTGGCGCACGGCTGTCGAGTATCTTGCCGGAAACGGTAAACAGATTGGTCTCGATGGTCCCGGGCGGACCCTGGACGCGCAGGAAGTTGGTGTTGAACGGGCTGCCGGTGACGGCTTCGGAAAGGTTCGGGTCGCCGACGAATTTATCGATGGTCCCGGTGTCCGGGTTCATTTCGGGGTAGGGACCGTTGACACTTTGCAGGAAGGGCCCAACCTGACCGTTTAGAGCGCCCGAGAAGTTGCCCGGTGCGCCGATGCCGATGTCGCGGGTGATGTTGATCGCCCGACGGCCCGGCGTGGTGACGTTGACCGTTTCCGTGCCGTACGGGTGGGTGATGATGTAGGTCCCGGCGACAGGCACGTTTACCCGCAGGCGAATCCGCGCGAAGCTTGCCTGATCGCCGTCGACAGGATTTTCCGCCGCGAATGCCGCTTCGATCCCGGCCACGTAGGCATCCACGCCATAGCCGCCGACATCGTTGATGCTGGTCTCGGCAAGGAACCAGAACGCTTCCGGTGGCCAGTTATCCGGGAACACCATCGGCTGGGTGTCGTCGTAAACCCCGGGTTCCGGATTCAGGATGCACATGTAGGCGGGCGCGCCAGGCGCACCCGGTGCCCGCGTACTTGTCGCCCGTGACTGGCACAGTTCCAGCTTCAGCAGATTGTTGTCTTGATACCACATGGGGAATTTCCCTGTGGCAAAGGTGTAGGGGCCGGGGTCGACGGCAGCGAGTTGCGCGAACGCACTGCCGGACAGGGAGAGAGTCAGCCCGAGCGCGTTGAGCGCGAAGCGTGGCCACTTGTTCATGATGCCTCCTGATGCGGATCTGGGCATGAGAGCGTTCATTGCACGATGACCACTTCTTCGGTGTCGGTGCCGCCATTGGATGACGTCACGGTGACCTTGGCCGGTGGAATCGGCGTGATGCCGGTCGACAGGATTTTTTCCGCACCATCACCGAGCAGATCGCCGATGGTGGCACCGGTGCCGGATGTGACGGTGAGTACGGGGGGGGAGGTTTCATCGCTGGTCGAGGCCACGACGGTGAGCAGGCCCCCGTTGATGCGGTATTCGGCACGGGAAATCACCACCAGGTCGGTCAGTTTCGTAGGCACGGTGGTCGGCGTGCTGGTGGGGATGGCCAGGTGGTTGTCGGCAGTCACCTGCAAGTTGATCGGCAACGTCGGGTTGGTGGCTGATTGGGCATACCAGTGGCCGGTGGTGTTGGCCTCAGTCAGGTTCAGCACCGGGTTGTTGCTGTCCAGTGTCACGGTGGCCGGAGGTGGCGGGGCCATCACGAACACGTCCTGCTGGGCTACCGGGGCGCTGTCGCCGGCCTTGCGCGAGTAAGTGCTGCGTTCGGCAATGATCGGCGTGGGGCGTACCACCGTCGACAACTTGCCGGAAATGGCCATCACCGTCGTGCGCAAGTCCAGTCCGTTAGGCCCTTCGATACGGATGTAGTTGGTGTTGAACGGGCTACCGGTGAAGGCCTCTTCCAGGTTTGGATCACCAACGAATTGCTCGGCTTGACCGGTGGCCGGGTTGGTCTCGGTGTAGGGGCCGTTGAGACTGCGCAGGAAGGGGCCGATGTCACTCTTGAGCGCGCCGTCATAGGTTTTCGGCGAGCCGATGCCGATGTCCCGGGTCATGTTGATCGCGCGGCGCCCACCGGCGGGAACGTCGAATATATCGACGCCGTAGGGGTGGGTGATGGTGTAGACGCCGGCGGTGGGCACGTCGACCCGAATACGGATACGGCCAAAACTGACCTGGTCGCCGTCGTGCACATCTTCCGCGGCGAAGGCGGCTTCGACAGCGCTGACATAGGTCAGGTCGATGCCCCGTGCCGCGTCGACGATTGAGCCGTCGCCGGTGAACCAGAATGTTTCATCGGGGAAATTGGTCGGAAAAAGGATCGGCTGCGTGTCGTCGAATACCCCGGGAGCCGGATTCAATAGGCACATGTAGGAGGGGGCGCCCGGAGCGCTTGGAACCCTGGAACTGACAGCTTTTGTCAAGCACAGGTCGAGGGTTCGACCGTGGCTGTCCTGATACCAGGAAGCGAAGCCACCCGTGGCTGGCAGGTAGGGGCCGGGATCTACAGCAAACAGCGCGGCCTGGGCTACGCCTTGGGCCAGAGCGGTCACAGCCAGTGCGATCGCGGTTTTGGACAGTAAAGGGTGCATGAGTATTCCCTCTATCAGAGTACCTGCCCCTTGGATGTGGGTCAGTTGGGAGGTCTTCGGCAACTCCCATGCCAACCGTCGAAAATGTCGCTGCGAGGCCCGGTACGCAGGCGTTTGCGACGAGCTCGAAGGTAGAACGGCAAATGACGAGGCGGGCCTCTTTCCCCAGCATTGGGGGTAGATCGGGGCAGAGGGGGTGATGGGGGAGGTGTGGAGGGAAGTGGTGGAGGAATGGCCCCAAGGTCGGGCAAACCTCCAGCAGTGCGCTATAAACCTATAGGGGTTTCGCGGGAACAATTTCAATGACAACGCTTGCAAAGACACTGGCGTCCGACCAGGGCGAAATTCGCTTGAGCTCGCGCAAACAGCCGTTCAATCTGCTGCGCTGGTTTTCGCTCATCAGCATGGCGGTGATCGGCACCGTGGCGGTGGCATTGGGCTCGGTGTCGACCAAGTTCGTGATTACCGAAAGCGTGGAACGCGATGCCCTGTTGACGTCGCAATTCATCCAGGCGATCGCCTCGGCTGAGGTGCGCCACGTATCGATTCCCAATGTGCGGACCATGGGCGAGTTGCTCGACCCGCGCAAGGACCTGGACTTTCCCGACGTCGACCCACTGGCCCGCGCCAACGCCCGGGGTGAATTCCTCGACCATATCGAACACTTGCCGGATGTGATCCTGGCCAACATCTATGCCCCCGACCGCATGATCATCTGGTCGACCAACCCGGCCCTGATGGGGACCACGATTCACGCCGACGAAGACCTGGACCAGGCCTTCGCCTCGAAGAGGCCCGTGTCGGCCAGTTATCACGATGTCGACAAGGCGCGCATGGAACAGAAATTCGTCACGCCGCCGGAATACATTTTCATCGAAAACTACATCCCGCTGTTCGATGCCGAAGGCAAGAACGTCACGGCGATGGTCGAGATCTACAAGGAACCCAAGGACCTGATCAGCCGGATTGAACGTGGCCTGGTGCTGATATGGTTGGCCACGGCCCTGGGCGGGGGCCTGATTTACCTGGGGCTGTACTGGATCGTGCGGCGGGCGGCGATCCTGCTGGCGGCGCAACAGAAGCAACTGATCACCAACGAAACCTTCGTGGCCCTGGGCGAGATGTCGTCGGCCGTTGCCCACAGCCTGCGCAACCCCCTGGCCACCATTCGCTCAAGTGCCGAACTGGCACTGGAGTTCGACAGTGGCCCGGCGCACAAGAACATCAACGACATCATCGGCCAGGTCGATCGCATGTCGAAGTGGGTGCGCGAGCTGCTGCAGTCCTTGCGCCCGCTCAATGACGACGGCGAGCCGGTCAACCTGGTGGCGGCGCTGCACGACAGCCTCATGGCGTTCGAGCAACAGATCGTCAAGGGCCGGGTCAATGTGCTGTTCGAACCCATAGGGACGCCGATGGTGCTGAGCCAGCAGGTGCAGCTGACGCAGATCCTCAACAGTTTGCTGGCCAATGCGCTGGAGGCCATGGACGAGGGCGGTACCTTGGCCATGACGATGACGCCCATCGATACCCAGCGTGTTCGCGTGGTGGTCAGCGATACCGGCAAAGGCATGAACGAGGAGCAGCGCCTCATGGCTTTCCGGCCGTTTTTCACCACCAAGCAAGGCGGGCTCGGTGTCGGTCTGGTGCTGGTCAAGCGCATCATGGAACGCTTTGGCGGGGCGGTGGCCCTGGAAAGCCGCGAGGGCGAGGGCACCCGCGTCAGCCTGACATTCAGGCGAGTTCCCTGAAAATGGGTGTGAACATTCCCCGCTAGCGGGTGCCATTCCCCAGTCGCCATTCCCGGTCATGGCACATTGATGTTGATAAGCCATTGTTTTGCTGGGTGTTAATACCTTTGTATAAAGCAGTTACAAATTTGGCCGAGTCCTTGCACAACCCCCATCACCCCCTTCACATATTCGAGGCGGTTGGTGATGGACACAAAAGCGCGGCATCCCTTCAAATGGTTTGGTCTGTTGACGCCATTGAGCGTCGCCTTGACGATTTCACTCAGCACAGGGACCTTGCGCGCCAGCCCCATAGACGATGAGCGACAGCCGGAACCGACTGATCCCTCCGCTTATTACGATGAACCTGAAGACCGGGCAGGGGCGTTGAACGCCATCCTGACCATGCCCGAGGCCAACGAGGACTCCTTCGACTTGCCTGACGGGGTCAAGGGTTCACGCGATACCGAACGGTTGGAAAATGTCCTGCCGCCTGCCGCGCAAACCAGTTTCAACTACCCCACCAATGGCAAGCCGAGCCCGCTGTTCGGCGCCCAGCCGTTCACCCAGCAATTGCTGCTGTTCGAAGAGTTCGGCCCGGAAAAACTCGACCCCACCACACCGGCGGCACCCTTGCCGTTTCCCGCGGCGGCCATTGGCCCGCTACCGGCGCAAGACCCCAACAGTGCGGCCCGCAGCGCGCCACCGGGACCTGCGCTCGATACCTTCCTGCGCCAACCGGGGCTGACGCCGTTCCCCAGCCAGTACGCCAACGAGGTGGATCGTAACCCGTGGCAGGCGCAGATCGAGTACTTCCTCAACCGTCATATCGGCTCAGCGGCCGAAGGCCGTCCGCCAGGAAAGGGCTGGTCCCATCAGCGCTGGAACGAGTTCTATCCGCAAAACGCCTACAAAACCGTGCAGACCGGGGCGCGGATCAACGGTGGCTTGCGTGACGCCCGCCAAATGCATGGCTATGCCATGGGCGAGTTTGGCCCTGGTGGCCTGTATCACAACGTCGCCGGTGTACCGGCTACGGACGGTACGGCCAAGGGCGTCGATCCACGTTTTCACCCGGCCATGCCGGTGCAGAACCACAACTCGGTCTGGACGTTCGACGGCACGCTGCCGCCCAAACTGCTGATGGTGCGCTACGGCCAACCGCTGCTGATGCGACACTACAACGGCTTGCCGATCGATCCGTCGGCCAACATGGGCTTTGGCCTGCACACCATCAGCACCCACGAACACAACGGTCACGCGCCAGCGGAAAGCGACGGTTATGCCAACGCGTTTTTCTTTCCGGGGCAGTACTACGACTATCGCTGGCCGATCCAGCTGGCCGGCTACGACAGCATCAATACCGACGCCCATGATCCGCGCGCGGCGTTCCCTTGCTCGCCGGGCGAAACCCTGTGGACCAATGACATGAGCCCGGCTCGCAAGACCTGCGAGAACGGCACGATCAAGATCCGCGGCGACTGGCGCGAAACCATGAGCACCCACTGGTTCCACGACCACATGCTCGATTTCACCGCGCAGAACGTCTACAAGGGCAACGCGGCGATGATGAATTACTACAGTGCCCTGGACCGTGGCAACGAGTCGGTGAACGACGGCGTCAACCTGCGTTTCCCCAGCGGCAGCGCCTTGCCATGGGGCAACCGCGACTATGACGTCAACCTGGTGTTCGCCGACAAGGCCTGGGACGCAAACGGCCAGCTGTGGTTCAACCCCTTCAACACCGACGGCTTCCTCGGTGACCAGGTGCTGGTCAACTGGCAGTGGAAACCGTCCCTGGATGTGCGCGCCCGCAGCTATCGCTTCCGTATGCTCAACGGCTCGGTATCGCGCTACTTCAAACTGGCGCTGGTGCGAGAAATCAAAGGCACCAGTGGCGAGTTCCAGGGGCCCAAGGGGTCGGGTGTGTCCTATGCCCGCGTGCCGTTCCACATGATTGCCAACGACGGCAACATCATGGAGCACAGCGTGCCGTTCGACGGCACCATGGACCTCGACGCTGACGGCGACAAACAGAACCACAACGCCATCCTGCCGACCCAGGGCATTGCCGAGCGCTTCGACATCATCGTCAACTTCGCGAAGAACGGGATCAAGCCCGGGGACAAACTGTTCTTCGTCAACCTGCTGGTGCATGACGATGGCAAGGGTCCGAAGGAGCCGGTGTCGCTGGCGGACGCGCTCTCGGAAAATTACAAGGCAGTGATCAAGCAAACCAGCAAAGGACCGATGTGGGACAAGGGTGACCCGGCAGTGGGCAAGGTGTTGCAACTCAACGTCAAACCCTACACCGGTCAGGACCTGGCCATGGACCCTGCCGCCTACGAGCCGGCCAAGCCAGGCAAGCTGAAGGCCTGGTGATGATCCCGCTGAAAATTCATCGCGACAACGCGGCCGACAAGGCGCTGCTGGCCAAGGCGCGCCATCGCACCTTCACCTTCGGCCGCTCCGACGGCACCGATGAAGCACCCTGGACCGTCAAGACCGATGGCGGCTTCGGTTTCCACATGGACCCCCGGCGCCTGAACGCCTCGACCCAGTTGGCCAGCGGGCCGACCGATGCCGGGGTCGCGGGTTACGGCACCCTGGAAGTGTGGAACATCAAGGCCGGCGGTACGGGCTGGAGCCACCCGGTGCATGTGCACTTCGAAGAAGGGATCATCCTCAGCCGCGGCGGCAAGGCCCCACCGGAATGGGAAAAATGGGCACGCAAGGACGTGTACCGCATCGGCTCGGAAAAGGACGGCCTGGACAGCGTCGAGATGGCGATCAACTTCCGTGAGTTCGCCGGGACCTACATGGAGCACTGTCACAACACCCAGCACGAGGACAACTCCATGCTGCTGCGTTGGGACATCGAGAAACCCGGGCAATTCCAGTTGATGCCGACCCCGTTGCCAAGCTGGGATGGCGTGCACTACGTGAACTCCGCCGCGTTGCCAACCTTCCGCTCTGGCGACGGCTTCGGTCCAAAAGTGACGGTCAAACAATGAACCGCGAGGGTGTCGACATGAAGTTGCCAACCGCACGTGCGCAAGCCCTGGGCATGCACCTGGTGCTGATATTGGTCACTGGCTTGCTGGCCAGCCAATTGCTGGTGGCCAATCCGGCACCGTCGACTCCCGCGCCGACCGCCACAGACGAAGCCGCCACCCCCTGGGGCGGCGACTATTTCCCCAACACCCTGCTGACCGACCAGGACGGTCGGCAGGTGCTTTTTTTCGATGACCTGATCAAGGGCAAGGTGGTAGTGATCAACTTCATCTTCACCTCGTGCAGCGACTCCTGCCCGCTGGAAACCGCGCGCCTGCGCCAGGTGCAGAAACTGCTCGGCGACCGGGTCGGCAAGGACATCTTCTTCTACTCCATCAGCATCGACCCCTTGAGCGATACCCCCGAAGTGCTCAAGGCCTACGCGCAACGTTTTCAGGTCGGGCCAGGCTGGCAGTTCCTCACCGGGGAGTTCGCCGACGTCACCGAGCTGCGGCAAAAACTCGGGCTGTTCATCGAAGGTGTCGACAACGGCCGCAGCAAGGATCACAACCTGAGCCTGATCGTCGGCAACCAGCAAACCGGTCGCTGGATGAAAGCCTCGCCCTTCGAGAACCCCTGGATCCTGGCCGATCAATTGGCCAATACCTTGCATAACTGGAAACAACCAAGCATCGGCGAAAGCTACGCCGATGCCCCGGAAATCCGCCCGCCGAGCAACGGCGAAGAATTGTTCCGCACCCGTTGCGCGTCGTGCCATAGCCTCGGTCCGATGGATGGGCAGGGCATCGGCATGCGCAGCATCGGTCCGGACCTGGTCGGCGTGACGCGCCAGCGCGATCCGGCCTGGCTGAACCGCTGGATCCGCGAACCCGACCGCATGCTGGCCGAGAAAGACCCGATCGCCGTCGCGTTGTACGAACGCTTCGACAAGATCCCGATGCCCAACCTGCGCCTGGACGAGCGCTCGGCGCAGTCGATTATCGAGTTCCTGCAGGCCGAAACCGACCGCCAGCAGCCGCTGCCCGGACCCCTGGCCGTCGGCACTGAAGAACCGCAACACGGCCACGCGATCGCGGCACCGGACAAGGCGCAGGTGCAATAGTGGCAAAATAGTTTTATCGGGCAGCCCGCGACGGTCAATGCCACCTACACTGATCGGGAATGCGGCTGAGAAAGGCTTGTTACAAGCAATCAGGACCTCCCATGCAGAGACTGGAATCTCCCAAAGTACCTGCGCTGGATACGCCGGCAGCAGAGGGCAAGGATTGGCGGCCGCCGTTCAACCTGGTGCGCTGGTTTTCCCTGGCGAGCTTTTTCATCATTGCCGGCGTGGCATTGGGGCTGGGCTACATTTCCACGCGTTTCGTGGTCGAGGAGAGCATCGAGCGCGACTCCATGCTGACCGCGCAATTCGTGCAAGCCATTGGCGCGGCCGAAATTCGCCACGCCGCGATTTCACCGAACCGGACCATGGGCGAAATGCTTGACCCACGCGCCGACGGGGCCTATCCCGACGTCGACCCGGGCGCCCGTGCCACGTCCCGTATCGAGTTTCTTGATCATGTCGAACACCTGCCGGACATCCTGCTGGCCACGGTGTACGCCCTGGACCGTACCGTGGTCTGGTCGACCAACCCCGAGCTGATCGGTATGCGCATCGAAAATGACGAGGAACTCGACGAGTCCTTCGAAATGAAGGAAGCGGTGTCCACCAGCTACCATGAGATCGACGAGGAGCGCCCCGAGCAACGGCTGCTGCATGAACCGCAATACCTGTTCGTCGAGAACTACATTCCAATGTTCAACGCCGACAAAAGCAAAGTGGTGGCCATGGTCGAGATCTACAAGGAGCCGACCGACCTGGTAGAGCGCATCCAGCGCGGGTTCAGGGCGATCTGGTTGACCACCCTGCTCGGCGGTGCGGTCATCTACCTGGGGTTGTTCTGGATCGTGCGCCGTGCGGCCCTGTTGTTGCAAAGCCAGCAGAAACAACTGGTGGCCAACGAAACCTTCGTCGCCCTGGGGGAAATGTCCTCGGCGGTTGCCCACAGCCTGCGCAATCCGCTGGCGAACATTCGTTCCAGCGCCGAACTGGCCCAGGAAATCGCCAATCAGACTGCGCAGAAGAACATCGGCGACATCATCAGCCAGGTCGATCGCATGTCGCGCTGGGTCCGTGAGTTGCTGGTGTCCTTGCGCCCGGTCAACGATGACTTTGAAACCGTCGACCTGGTGCTCGCCATCGACGACACCCTGGGCGCCTTCGCCCCGCAGATCCAGCGTTCGAACGTCGAAGTGCGCTTCACACCCAGCAAGGTTGCACCGGTCGTCAGCCAACAGGTGTTGCTCACGCAGATTCTCAATAGTCTGTTCGCCAATGCCCTGGAGGCCATGCCCAAGGGCGGCGTACTGAGTATCGACATTGAAACACCGGTAGCCGGCCAGGTGCGCATGATCCTCAATGACACCGGCAAGGGCATGACCCCGCAGCAACAGCAAATGGTCTTCAAGCCGTTCTTTACCACCAAACAGGGGGGGTTGGGCGTGGGCCTGGCCCTGGTCAAAAGAATAATGGAGCGCTTCGAAGGCTCGGTCGAACTGACCAGCCAAGAGCAGGAAGGAACCCGCGTGTGTCTCAATTTCAAAGTGGCAACGGGAGGGGAATATGGAGCACAGCATACTGCTGGTCGAGGATGATGAGCTGCTCGCCGAGAATATCCAGACCTACCTGGAACGCAAGAACTTCGAAGTGACCGTCTGCCATTCGGCCGAAGACGCACTGTCGCAGTTGAGCACCTTCGTTCCGGATGTGGTGCTGACCGACAATTCGTTGCCGGGCATGAGTGGTCACGACCTGATCCAGAAGCTGCGCATCAGCGCGCCGGATCTGAAAGTGATCATGATGACCGGCTACGGCAACGTCGAAGACGCCGTGGTGGCGATGAAAGAGGGGGCGTTCCACTACGTGACCAAACCTGTGGCTTTACCAGAGCTCAAGCTGCTGCTGGACAAGGCTCTGGCCACCGACCGCATGGAACGCACGCTGTCGTTCTATCAGGAGCGTGAAGCGCAGAAATCCGGGGTGCAGGCCTTGATCGGCGAGTCGGCACCGATGGTCTACCTCAAGGGCACCATCGCGCAGTTGCTCGACGCTGAGCGGCGCATGGCCAATACCGACCTGCCGCCGGTGCTGGTGGAAGGCGAGACCGGCACCGGCAAGGAACTGGTGGCGCGGGCGCTGCATTTCGATGGACCGCGCAGCAAGGGTCCGTTCATCGAGTTCAACTGCGCCTCGATTCCTTCCAACCTGGTGGAGTCGGAGCTGTTCGGGCACGAGAAGGGCGCCTTCACCGATGCCAAGGACCGTCGCCTGGGGCTGGTGGAAGCGGCCGATGGGGGCACGCTGTTTCTCGATGAAATCGGCGAAATGGACCTGATACTGCAGGCCAAATTGCTGAAGCTGCTGGAGGACCGGACTATCCGCCGGGTCGGTTCGGTGAAGGAGCGCAAGGTCGACCTGCGGGTGATCAGCGCCACCAATTGCAACCTTGAGCAAATGGTCCAGCAGGGCAAGTTCCGCCGCGACCTGTTCTTCCGCCTGCGCATCATCTCGATCAAGGTGCCGCGCCTGTATGCCCGGGGCGAGGACATCCTGCTGCTGGCCCGGCACTTCCTGGCAACCCATGGCAAACGCTACGGCAAGCCGCACCTGCGTTTCAGCGAACAGGCCGAAGAGATGCTGCTCAACTACACCTGGCCGGGCAACGTGCGCGAACTGCGCAACATGCTCGAGCAGACGGTGTTGCTGGCACAAAACGACACGATTGCCGCCCACCAGTTGAATGTCTGCCTGAGCCTCGTGGACGAGCCGGCGATGTTTACCCACGAGCTGCCGCCGATGGAACCCCGTGCGTCCTATAACGGCAACGAGTCGATGAACCTGCCGGAAGTGGAGCGCGACATGGTGCGCAAGATGCTCGACAAGACCGACTGGAACGTCACCAAGTCCGCACGGCTGTTGGGCCTGAGCCGCGACATGCTGCGTTACCGGATCGAGAAACTCGGCCTGGCGCGCCCGGACAAACGCCAATGGTAAAGGCGCAGCAGGGCAGGCACGGCCTTGTTACAAGGCCGGGTTCTGACCGCTGAGGCAAGCGAGCATGCACGTCGGGTCGAGGACCTCCTGGTTCACGTAGACGCCGTGTTCGGCGTCGTAGGTGCGAATGAACACGCGAACGGTGGTATCGGCCACCGTTGGCAATCGGGAATCGGAAAACACGTGCTGGCTCGAAACCGGGGTGAATGTCTGGGGCGAGGTCGGGATGTACGCTCCCGGTGGCACTGTGCTCAGGGTCGGCGGAACCGGATGGGCAAAGGGCTGGTCCGCGCCGTAGTAGTTGAATTCACTGCTCGATTCTTCGGTTTGCATCGCAGTGTCGTCCGCCTGTGCGCAGCTGGCAGCCAGGCACAGGGCAAGCAATAGCGTGGGTACGGTTGTGTTCATGGCAGCACCTGCGGCATTGGTTTTCGCGCATTTCCCCAAGGTGATTAACTATAGCGTTCCCGTGGGCGAGCGTCGGTGGTGCGCGGATTACACAATCGCAACAATGCTGCGATGGGGTGGTTTCCGGCGATGGACTAGACTCGGGCCGGTCAAACCCATACCCGATTCTGGAGCGTGCAATGGAAATGCCGACAAAACACCAGGCCATCGCCAGCAACCGCGAGGCCTGGAATGATTCCGCCCGTCACCATAAGGCCAGCTCTGAATGGCAGGCGCTCTGGCTCGCGGTGGAACACGCGAACTTTTCCTGCCTGGATGAAACCCTGACCGGGGTCCTGAACCAGATCGGCATCGACGGCAAGGACGTGGTGCAACTGGGCTGCAACAACGGCCGCGAAAGCCTGTCGCTGTTCGCCCTGGGGGCCCGCCATGTCGTGGGGGTCGACCAGTCCGCGGCGTTTCTCGAACAGGCGCGGGAGCTGGCGTCACGCTCGCCCCATGGGCCTGAGTTCATCGAGGCCGACATTCACCACCTGCCACAGCCATTGCAGGGGCGCTTCGACGTGGCCCTGGTGACCATCGGCGTGTTGAACTGGATGCCGGACATCGGCGAGTTCTTTCGCCATGCGGCGCAAACCCTCAAGCCCGGCGGCGCGCTGGTGATCTACGAAACCCACCCGTTTCTGGAAATGTTCGACCCCGAGGCCGCCGATCCCTACAGCCTGGCCAGCTCGTACTTTCGCCGCGAACCTTTTGTCCAGGACCAGCCGATCGTCTATGAAGGCAAGGTCGAGGAACAGGCCACGCCGTCCTACTGGTTTGTCCACAACCTGGGTGCGATTTTCAGCGGCGCCATCGAAGCGGGTCTGCAGATCAGCCATTTCAGGGAGTACCCGCATTCCAACCGCGAGGAACTCTATGACCGCTACCAGGGGCAGGAGGCGCAGTTGCCGATGTGTTTTACCTGGGTGGCGGTGAAGCGTTGAACCGGGGGGTGTGAAAGCTCGTGGGGCAGGGGGGCTTGTACGTTTAGAGTCGCGACACGGCGCCCCCTCGTACTTGCCGTCCATACAGCAAGTACGAGGAGGGTTCACACCCGCGGTTTAACGCTTGTGCAACTTCCAGGCATCGGCAAAGGGTGCAGTGCCTTTGTCATAGGGCTTGAACACGGCCATATAGAACAAGCCGATGCCGATGACCACGGCGGCGGTGAGCAGGATGCCGTAGTTGCTGTACCAAGGGGCATCGGGCGTACGCGGCCAGGACATGTTGGCAATCGCCAGCAAGCCGTAGACCAGCGCCAGGATGTTCACGATCCAGCCCCACCCGCCCAGTGTGAACTGACCTGCCGGTTTCCAGCCGCGAATTCGAGCGAACAGCGCCCCGCCCACGATCATCTGGAACGACAGGTAAATGCCGATGGCCGCGAAGCTGACGATGATCGCGATGGCGTTCTCCAGGAAGAAACCTGCACAAACGATCGCCGCCGGGATCACGCCGCAGGTAATCAGCGCTGCAGTCGGAACACGCGTGGTGGGCGAAAGGCGCTTGAGCACGCTGCTGCCCATGACCATTTCGTCCCGGGCAAAGGAATACAGCAAACGACTGGCCGCTGCCTGCAAGCTGAGCACGCAGGACACGAAGGAAACGGTGATCACCGCCGTCACGACCTGCCATCCAGTCGGCCCGAAGGCGTTGACCATGATGGTGTACATCGGGTCCTTGTCTTCACCGGAAATCACCTTGGCAACATCCGGAACCGCCAGGATCAATGCCAACGCAGCGAAGATCGCTGCACCACCACCGATGTAGATGGTCATGCGCATGGCCTTGGGAATACGCTTGCTCGGGTTCGGTGTCTCTTCAGCCACATCACCGCATGCCTCGAACCCATAGTAGAGGAACATGCCAGCCAGAGAAGCGGTCAGGAATGCCGGCCAGTAGCTGCCATCGATGCTGATGTCGAAGGTATTGAACAGTACCGAGAGCGGCTGGTGACGTTCGAAGATCAGCAGGTAGCCACCGATCACAATGGCGCCCAGCAGCTCGCAGATGAAACCGAACATCGCGACCTTGGCCAACAGCTTGGTCCCGCTCAGGTTCAGCACGGTAGCCATCACTGTCAGCGCCAGGGCGACAAGGGTATTGGTCACCGGGCTCGGCTCGAAGCCAAGCATGGCGGCGATGTAAGGACCGGCGCCCAGCGCCACGGCCGCAATGGTCACGCACAACGACACCGAGTAGATCCAGCCCACCATCCAGGCCCAGCGCTTGCCCACCAGGCGGCGTGCCCACGGATAAACGCCCCCGGAAATCGGGAATTGCGAAACCACTTCGCAGAAGATCAGGCAGACCAGCATCTGCCCCAGACCCACCAGCAAGTACGACCAGAACATTGGCGGCCCGCCTGCCGCCAGGCACAGACCGAAGAGCGTATAAACGCCCACGACCGGGGAAAGGTAGGTGAAGCCCAACGCAAAGTTTTCCCAGAGGCTCATGCTTCTTTCGAAGTTCGACGTATAGCCAAGCGCCCTGAGCTGAGCGGCATCGCTATCAGCTGCGGAAAATTCGGAACTGTTCATCTTGTTATCCTGAGGACATTGTCCTGTCGGCAGTTATTGTTTTTTTGCTGTGCTGACTTACAACTTGATCCAGGTCGCCTTCAACTCGGTGTACTTGTCGAACGCGTGCAGCGACTTGTCGCGACCGTTGCCCGATTGCTTGAAGCCACCGAAAGGCGCGGTCATGTCGCCTCCGTCGTACTGGTTGACCCAGACGCTACCGGCACGCAACGCCCTGGCAGTCAGGTGTGCCTTGGAGATGTCGGCGGTCCACACGGCAGCGGCCAGGCCGTACGGGGTGTCGTTGGCGATATTGATGGCCTCTTCGACGGTGTCGAAGGTGATCACCGACAGCACCGGCCCGAAGATCTCTTCCTGGGCGATCTTCATGGCATTGCTGACGCCGTCGAAAATGGTCGGTTCGACGTAGGTGCCACCGGTTTCCTGCAGGGTGCGCTTGCCGCCCACCAGCAGTTTTGCACCCTCGTTGTGGCCGGCTTCAATGTAGGACAGCACGGTGTTCATCTGCTGGGTATCGACCAGGGCACCGACGTTGGTGGCCGGGTCCAGCGGGTTGCCCGGTTTCCAGCCCTTGAGGGCTTCGATCACCAGCGGCAGGAATTTGTCCTTGATCGAACGCTCCACCAGCAGGCGCGAGCCGGCGGTGCAGACTTCACCCTGGTTGAAGGCAATGGCGCCGGCTGCCGATTCGGCCGCAGCCTGCAAGTCCGCCGTATCGGCGAACACGATGTTCGGACTCTTGCCGCCGGCTTCGAGCCAGACGCGCTTCATGTTCGACTCGCCGGAGTAGATCAGCAGCTGCTTGGCGATCTTGGTCGAACCGGTGAACACCAGGGTGTCGACGTCCATGTGCAGGGCCAGGGCCTTGCCGACGGTGTGGCCGTAGCCTGGCAGCACGTTGAGCACGCCGGCCGGAATGCCGGCTTCGATCGCCAGCTGGGCAATGCGGATGGCGGTCAGCGGGGATTTTTCCGACGGTTTGAGGATGACCGAGTTACCGGTGGACAGCGCCGGGCCCAGTTTCCAGCAGGCCATCATCAACGGGAAGTTCCACGGCACGATGGCGGCGACCACGCCGACCGGCTCGCGGGTCACAAGGCCAAGCTGGTCATGGGAGGTGGCCGCGACTTCGTCGTAGATCTTGTCGATAGCCTCGCCGCTCCAGCTCAGCGCCTGGGCCGCTTGTGGCACGTCGACCGCCAGCGAATCGCTGATCGGCTTGCCCATGTCCAGGGTTTCCAGCAGGGCCAGTTCGTTGGCATTGGCTTCCAGCAGCCCGGCAAAACGAATCATGACCTGCTTTCTGTCCGCCGGCGCCAGGCGCGACCAGACACCCGAGTCGAAGGTGGCACGGGCCACCTCCACCGCGCGATCGGCGTCAGCAGCCGAGCAGCTGGCGACCTGGGTCAGCAGGCGGCCATCGATCGGGCTCAAACAATCGAAGGTTTGCCCCTCGATGGCATGGGTGTAGTCCCCACCGATAAACGCGCGTCCTTCTATCTTCAGAGCCTGCGCGCGAGCTTCCCAGGTACCAAGTGTTGGATTCGTCATGACGTGCCATTCCTCTGTGTCGGTGCCAGTACCGCTCCAGGCGGATTCCGGAGCCAGGCTTTTATTAAACATATGAAACCATATCTTATGGTTGTTCTGCTGCCAAACAGCAGGTCGCTTTTATCTAAAACCGACATGAAAGTGCCTGGGTTTTGGCTGAGTCTGGCTTTTGTGTTGCGCGAAAGGCTGGATATGACTAAAAGAAACCTGGTTTCATATTTTTTGTGGCGAGTAGATGACTCAACTGAATAAAGTAAACCGCCTTTCCCTGCTGCAGGTCAGTCAGGAAGGCAAGCCCGAGGAAGTGGCTCGCCGGTTGATCGAGGTCATCGAGCTGGGCCTGATTGGCGTGGGCGAACAATTGCCCAGCGAAAGCGAGCTGGCGACCCGCTTCGGCGTGGCCACCGTGACCCTGCGCGATGCCCTGGCCATTCTTCGTCAGCGCGGTGTTGTCGCCACCAAACGCGGCAGAAACGGCGGCAGTTTCGTCTGCGCCCCCGTGGAAGTTTCCGATGAGTTTCTCAAGGCCAGGTTGAGCGCCATGAGCTCGCTGGAACTGCGCGACCTCTGCGACGAACAAATTGCCATTTCGGCGACCGCCGCAGGCTTGGCCGCCAGCCGATCTTCCAGCGCCCAGCACCAACGGCTGGAAAACTTCGTCACGGCGTTGCAGGACGCCTCCACCCGAAGCGAGCTTCGTCGGGCGGACGCTCGATTCCACATAGAAATTGCCGTGGCCGCACAATCGGTGCGCCTGACCCACGCGGAAATGCGCCTGCAGGCCGAAATGGGCGAGCTGCAATGGATCTCCACGACCGACGTTCACAAACGTACTGCCATTGATGGGCACCGGGCCATCCTGCAGGCCGTGATGGCCGGCGAATCCAATCTCGCCAGGGCCCTGACAGAAGCCCATGTCAAAGAAGGCATCAAGCGCCTGATGGATCTGCGCTTTTCCCTGCTTGGGCAACAAGAGAGGGCATTCCGATGAGCACAATGGAAAAAAATGACGAGCTTCGCCAGTGCACCCAGCGCCTTGAGGACATCCTCTGCAAGGTGTTCGAGCAACTCGATACGCTGGCCGAAGAAGTGGTGACGGTCTGGAGCGCGCTTGACGCCGAAGGCAAAAAACCAACGTCGAAGGACCTGGCTTTTTTACAACCGACCATCGAAGAACGCCTGTCAGAAAACGATAACTATATTCATGGGACCGGTGTCGTGCTGGAGCCGGGGGAACTCGCCGATCAAGAGCTGTTCCTGGAATGGTTCTACCGCCCCTCGAGCGGAAAAGTCGCCCCAATGATGCTGAACTTCAACCGGCAAAGCGAAAGCTTCTACAACTACCAGGGCATGCCTTGGTTCACGCGCCCCAAGCTGACGGGCGACGCTTCGGTCGAAGGGCCGTTCGTGGATCTCTATGGCACCGAACTCTACATACTGGCGTTCTCCGTACCGATTTTCGCTGGCGGACATTTTGTTGGCGTCGCCGCGGCGGATATCGCCCTGCACGAATTCGATCAACTGCTCACCCGTTGCCTGCTGCACATGAAGAACGAGGCATTCATCATCAACGGCGAAGGCCGGATCGTCGCGGCCAATTCGGCGAACTGGTTCGTCGGCAACATGGCCAGTCCCCCTGCTGCCGCGAAGTTACACAAGCTCAAACCGCTGTCGATCGAGTGGTCGCTGGTTGAGCTGCCGGTGCCGCGATAGGTCGCTGCATGCCTGGGAAAAACTGTTTTCCGACTCTCCCACAACAGCAATAATCGAAGAGGAAATACCATGCAGCGGATATCACTACGCATCGCCAGCATTCTTGCCTTTGTGTTGTTTGCCCAGTTTTCGATTGCAGCGGATAAACACAACACCCTGGACGTCATCAACGCTTACATGAGCGCGTGGAACAAACACGACCCGGACGCGGCGGCACAATATTTTGCCGAGAACGGGGAGTTTCTGGACGCCTCGGTAGGGGTGCCTAAAGTCGGCAGGGAAACGGCCAGGGTCGAGGTCATCAAACTCTTTATCGATGCGGTGCCCGATCTGAAGTGGCAGATGGTTGGCCAGCCGGTCATCGACGGCGACAACATTGCCTTTGAATGGCAGTTCGACGGCAACAATACCGGTGCCTGGGCACCTGAAACGCCGGCAACCAACAAGCCGTTGTCTTTCAAGGGCGTCAGTTTCATTCGGTTGAAGGACGGCAAGATCGCGACGCAGCATGATTATTACGATGCGCTGTCGTTCAACAAGCAGCTGGGTTGGTAATTCAAACACTGCCTGCAAAAAAACGAGCCCATTGGCAGGGCTCGTTTTTGCCCCTTGCAAGCGTTGTCCCTACGTAAAACATGCAGTGATCGAGTAGAAACCGATACCTTCAGGTATAGGTATCGCCTATACAACGTACTGGAAACGTCCTATTCATCCCCAGTCGTGAAGAGCGCAACAATGCTCCACGACACTCTATATACGATGCTCTGAGCTTCGTGCCCCTTCCAACCGGCGACCTGTTTCGCTGGTCTTTCTGTCCGACAGGAACGCCACTCCATGAAGCTTTGCTGGATTCATCCCACGGGCCGCAATTCGGCTCTTGAACCGTTGTGGAACACCATCCACGACACGGTCTGCGGCACGCTGGCGCAAGGTGCCAAACTTGATTTTCGCTTCCTCGATGACAGCGGTGGTTTTACCCGTTCGCTGTATGCCGAACATCTGAACTCGGTATTGATGGTGGAGGCGGCTATCAAGGCCCAATCCGACGGTTATGACGGGGTGTTCCTCGGTTGCTGGAACGATCCACTGTGGGAAACGAGGGAAATGCTCGGTATCCCGGTAGCATCGGTTGGCGAGCAGTCGATGCTGGCGGCGCTCGCCATGGGACAGCGATTTGCGGTAATCACCGTGTCGGAGAAAACCGCCGTAGCCATCGAGCGGGACATCATTGGTTATGGTCTGACCGAGCGTTGCATCCGCCGGCCGGTGCGCTCGATCCAGCCATTTTCGGATGCCCAATTGCTGCTTGAGGCTACACATTCGCCGGCTGAGCGCTTTATTCCGAGGCTGGAAGCCGTGGCGCATCAATGCATCGCCGAGGGTGCAGACGTCATTTTGGTGGGCTGCGCTTATTATGGGCCGCTGTTGCGCCGTGCCGGTTATCGGCAGGTTCAGGGCACGGAAGTGCCGGTAGTGGATTCGTCGACGGTGGCGCTTAAATACCTTGAGGCCATGGTGGGTATTGCCCAGTGCACCGGGTTGGTAAAAAGCGCTGCAAACCTGTTTGCCGGCATTGCACCGGCGTCCATTTCTCAGGCGCGTAAAGCGTTGGGTTTGTTGCCTGGTAATTAAAATATCGCAGCCTCGCTCCGCTCGACAGCTCCTACAGAACGTCAATCCCTGTAGATACTCTGTTCACGG
>NZ_AKJF01000007.1 GCF_000282475.1 Pseudomonas sp. GM78 | reverse complement strand
TTCGCAATGAACGAAACTCACGCCTCATCGCCAAAAGCTGAACCCTTCAGCGCCGCCAACGCCGTCGCCGCCGGCATCGATTTTGCCGAGCTGCAGGTCGGCCCCCATGGCTTGTTCTGGAACGAATACCGCCCGGAGGATGCCGCGTGTCGGATCTGGCACTGTCGTGATGACGTGGCCAACTGCCTGACGCCCCCCCCGTTCAGCGTGCGCAGTCGGGTGTACGAATATGGCGGTGGTGCGTTTTGCCTGACCGACGACGGTGTGGTCTTCGTCAACGAGGCCGATCAGCAGCTGTATCGCCAATCACTGCAAGGCGAGACTCCCGAGGTGCTGACGTCAGGCGTGTGTCGATACGGCGATTTGCAGTTCGCCAACGGCCAGGTGTTGGCGGTTGAGGAAAACCGCAATGAACACCGCCTTGTGGCGATCGACCTGGCAGATGGCGCGCGGCACTTGTTGGCCGAAGGCGCGGATTTCTACGCCGCACCGACCTTGAGCCCCGATGCGCAACGCCTGGCCTGGATCGAGTGGAGTCGCCCGGATCAGCCCTGGACCGCGACCCGCTTGATGGTCGCCCAACGCCAGGCCGATGGCGGCTTCGCGGCACCCTGCTGCGTGGCTGGCGACCAGGCGCAAGAGTCGCTGCAACAACCTCGCTTCGATGGTAACGGTCGCTTGTTCTGCCTGACCGATCGCGCTGGTTTCTGGCAGCCTTGGATGGAATCGGCCGATGGCCTGGCACCATTGCCGAGCGCCGCTGCCGATCACGGCCCGGCCCCTTGGCAACTGGGCGGTTGCACCTGGTTACCCCTGAGCGATGACAGCTACCTCGCCAGCTGGACAGAGGACGGCTTCGGCCGATTGGGGCTTTGCGCCAGCGCCTGCGACGACTATACCGGTGATTACAGCCGCTTCCGTCATCTTGCCGTGGATGATCAGTTCATCTACTGCATTGCCGCCTCCCCCGTCAGTTCAGCGGCGGTGATCGCCATCGATCGCCAGACCCGGCAAGTGAACGTCCTCGCCGGCGGTATTGCACCGCTGCCCGCCGAGCAAATCAGCCGCCCGCAAACCCTGCGCTACCCAAGCGGTTCGGGTGAAGCCCACGGCTTCTTCTACCCGGCGATGACCGGCGACACCAAGCCGCCACTGGTGGTGTTCATCCATGGCGGCCCGACCTCGGCGTGTTATCCGATGCTCGATCCGCGCATCCAGTACTGGGCGCAACGCGGTTTCGCCGTGGCCGATCTCAACTATCGCGGCAGCAGCGGTTACGGCCGGGACTATCGCCAGGCCCTCCATTTGCGCTGGGGCGAAGTCGATGTCGAAGACGCTTGTGCAGTGGTCAGCCACCTCGCCGAGCGTGGTTTGATCGACGGCCACCAGGCCTTCATTCGCGGTGGCAGCGCTGGCGGCTACACGGCGCTGTGCGCGCTGGCGTTTCACCAGGTGTTTCGTGCCGGCGCCAGTCTTTACGGGGTCAGCGACCCGGTGGCGCTGGGCCGGGCGACGCACAAGTTCGAGGGCGACTATCTGGACTGGCTGATCGGTGATCCACAACAGGATGCCGAACGCTACGCCGCCCGCACGCCGTTACTGCATGCCGGCAACATCCGCGTGCCGGTGATCTTCTTTCAAGGCGAACTGGACGCCGTGGTGGTGCCGCAGCAGACCCGCGACATGGTCGAGGCCCTGCAGCACAACGGCATTCTGGTCGAAGCCCATTACTACGCGGACGAACGCCACGGTTTTCGCAAAGCCGGCAACCAGGCGCATGCGCTGGAGCAGGAGTGGTTGTTCTATCGGCGGGTGATGGCGTCCGCCAATTAAAACACCTCAACGCTTGGCAATGATGTACACCGCATGCACGATCCCGGGAATGTAGCCGCAGAGCGTCAGCAAAATGTTCAGCCAGAACGCTCCGCCGAACCCCACTTGCAGGAACACACCCAGTGGCGGCAACAGAATGGCGATGATGATGCGGATAAAGTCCATGGGCGCAGCTCCTGATTGAAGTGGGCTCACGCGAGCCCATAACTTATCGACCTGTACCGTTGGTCAGGGTTCACAAGCCAGTGTATTCAGGCGATGTTTCTGAACGATGCAACCGCCACAAAAAAACGCCCCACGCCAAAAGAATCAGGCGTGGGGCGTGCGTTATACCGCGAGACGGTTCGGGAATTCGTGCAGCAAGCGTGCGCTCAGACGGCAATCCCTTTACGGCATTGCAGCTGTGCAGTGCGCACGCGAGAGAAGGCGCGGGCCAGGCGCAGCAGCATTTCATCGATGTTGGATTTGGAGACCGTCAGCGCCGGGGTGAATCGCAGGCAATCGGCTTGCGGCGCATCGAGCAACAGCCCTTCGTACAACGCGGCCTTGATCACGGCGTCAGCCGAGTCGTCCGACAGGGTCAGCCCCCAGAGCAGCCCTTGTCCGCGTAATTCGCCGTGGCCGTAACGATGGGACAAACGCTGCAGGCCTTCGCGCAGGTGCTGTGCCATCTCCCCGACATGCTCGAGAAAGCCTTTGTCCTGCACGCTGTCGAGCACCGCCAGGCCGGCCGCGCTCAGCAGCGCATTGCCATGATGGGTACCGCTCATTTCTCCCGTTTCGAAGCAGCAGGCCTTGCCGCGCGCCAGCAGCGCCGCCACCGGTACGCCACCGCCAAGCCCTTTGCCGAGCACGACAATATCGGCCCGCACGCCGTAGGACTGCTCTGCCAGCAAGCTGCCACAGCGACCGATACCGGTTTGCACTTCGTCGAAGATCAGCAGGATGCCCAGCTCGCGGCACAGGCGCTCGGCCCCCTTGATGTAATGCGCAGTGGCCGCAATCACCCCGGCTTCACTCTGGATTGGCTCGAGCATGATCGCCACGGTCCGTTCATCCACCGCCGCATTCAGCGCCGCAAGATCATTGAAGGGGACGCGGCTGAAGCCAGGAAGCTGCGGCTCGAAACGGTTGACCAGGGTCGAACCGTCCGACGCCGAAATCGTCCCCAGGCTACGACCATGGCAAGCCTGGTTGGCCACGATGATCCGCGAAGCGCCACCGCGATGGCACTGACCCCATTTGCGCGCCAGCTTGATCGCCGCCTCACAGGCTTCGCTGCCACTGTTGAGCAGGTACGCCTGGTCGCTGCCCGTGCTGGCACACAGTCGCTCGGCGAGCTTGAGCATGCCGCGGTTATGCAGGGCGAAACCGGGATTGATCAGCGCTTGCGCCTGCGCGGTAATGGCACTGACCAGCGCCTTGGGGCTGTGGCCGAGGCTGTTGGCGCCGCCGCCCTGGGAGAAATCCAGATAGGCACGGTCATCGCTGTCCCACAACCAGGAACCCTGGCCGCGGGCAAAAACCTGTTGGGGCCGATCGACACTGGGCATCAGGTACTCGCTGCAAAGATTGTCGTCCCTGGATGGGGAGCAATTGTCTACGAGCAAATCATCGAGACTGGGCGCGTTTCGACGCAGGCTGAACAGATTCATCGGTTCAACCCTCGCAGCAGGTTTTTTGCGTTACCTATGCAAACGTCATCGAAGCAAAGGATGTTCATCGCGTTCCGGGGCCCTGTAAGCCGTGTGAATGCGGTTAGACTAGGCTCAGCCAAGGCGATGAGCCATTTCGATTTCCCAGCATTTTCGATAAGCATTACTTATGGATTTCAAGCAACTGCGTTATTTCGTCGCGGTCTACGAAGAAGGCCATGTGGGCCGGGCGGCCGAGCGGCTGTCCATTTCCCAGCCGGCGCTGTCCCAGCAGATCCGCCAGCTCGAACAAACCCTCGATGTGAGCCTGTTCGAACGCAGCAGCAAACGCCTGTTGCCGACCCTTGCGGCCCATACGCTGTACAACCATGCCCTGCCCTTGCTCGATGGTCTGCAACGGGCACGCGAAGCTCTGGGCAACTTCAAGGGGCACGCGCTGCGCACCCTGGCCATTGGCGTACTGCAAACCGTGCACACCAGCCTGGTACCACAAATGCTCGAACGGGTGCGCAAGGCGCAGCCCCATCTGGTGGTGCAGATCTATGAACTGACGGGGCTGGAAATCGAGCGGCGCCTGCTCAATGGTTCGCTGGACATCGGCATCGGTTACTTGCCACCACGTCAGCCGGGCCTGCATGGGGTGCTGTTGTACGAGGACGAACTGACACTGGTCATCCCGGCGGACCATCCCTTGCGCGAATTCAAGAAAGTCTCCATGAGCCAGGCCGCCGAACTGCCGATGCTGCTGCTGGGTGAAGAGTTTCAGATACGGCAGATCTGGCAGGCACAACTGGCCAGCCTGGGACGACGTCCGCAGGTGCAGGCCGAGCTGAACAACATGGCCGGTATACTCGACAGCCTGCCGCACACGCGACTGGCGACGGTGCTGCCTGGACGCTCGCAGAAGACCCACGGCAACCAGGAACTGTTGTGGAAACCCCTGAGCGAGCCGCGGGTGCCGCTCAAAGTCGGGTTGGTCTGTCGCGATGTGCAACGGCAACAGGCATCGCTGGCCTTGCTGCGCACGTTGCTGGAGGAGGTGATCAATCGACCGGATGAGCGCTTGAACAGCCCGCCGGCACTGGATGGCCTGAGCTGAACACTTTTCTCGAGACAAAAGAAAACCCCGCCGAAGCGGGGCTTTGCAGACTGTTTCCCTGACATCCATTTCACTCCGCCGTCCTGGCAGAATCCTACGTGTCCGTGTTGTTACTTTGCGCTTCCTGCACTACGTCCATGAGAGGTAGATTAGCCGTGGATCCAATTTACGACTATGGGAGAACAGCAGCACGTCATGTAAGAGAATGCTTACATCAGGTTACAACATCAGAATTGCCCGGCATCCAGCAGGAACAGCGATTCGCTACCGGCCTTCACCGACGCGCTCAACGAGTGAATACGCGGCAGCAAGCGGGCGAAATAGAAGCGTGCGGTGCCCAGTTTGCTGGCGTAGAAATCGTCCTGGGTTTCTTTGCCCAAGGCGGCCTTGGCCATCAATGCCCACATGTAGGCATAGGCCACGTAGCCAAATACCTGCAGGTACTCGACCGACGCCGCACCGATTTCATTCGGGTTGTTTTTCGCCCGGTCCAGCAGCCATGCCGTCAGCTCATCCAGGGTCGTCACCGCATCGTTGAGCGGCTTGGTGAACTCTGCCAGGTCAGCGCTGGCCGTTGCGGTGAAGTGGCGAATCTCGTCGGCAAACAGATTGTAGAACGCCCCGCCGCTGCCGACGATCTTGCGCCCCACCAGGTCCAACGCCTGAATGCCATTGGTGCCTTCGTAGATCTGGGTGATACGCACGTCGCGCACCAGTTGCTCCTGGCCCCACTCACGGATGTAGCCGTGGCCGCCGAACACCTGCTGGCCGTGAACCGTGGTTTCCAGGCCCAGATCGGTGAGGAACGCCTTGGCCACCGGGGTCAGCAAGGCCACCAGGTCTTCTGCGCGCTTGCGCGTGGTGGCGTCTTCGCTGAACTTGGCGGTGTCCAGTTGCATGGCCACGTAGGTGGAGAATGCACGGCCGCCTTCGTTCGAGGCTTTCATGGTCAGCAACATGCGACGCACGTCCGGGTGGACGATGATCGGGTCAGCGACTTTGTCTTTGTTCTGCGCGCCGGTCGGCGAACGGCTCTGCAGACGATCGCGGGCGTACTCGACGGCATTCTGATAAGAGCGCTCGCCGGTGGCCAGGCCCTGGATACCCACACCCAGACGCTCGTAGTTCATCATGGTGAACATCGCCGCCAGGCCTTTGTTCGGCTCGCCGACCAGGTAACCCACGGCTTCGTCGAAGTTCATCACGCAGGTCGCAGAGGCCTGGATGCCCATCTTGTGCTCGATCGAGCCGCAGTTTGCCGGGTTGCGCGCGCCCAGGCTGCCATCGGCATTGACCATGAACTTGGGCACCAGGAACAGCGAAATCCCTTTAGGTCCAGCCGGTGCATCCGGCAACTTGGCCAGCACCAGGTGGATGATGTTTTCGGTCAGGTCGTGTTCGCCGCCGGTGATGAAGATCTTGGTGCCGCTGACCTTGTAGGAACCGTCAGGCTGAGGCTCGGCCTTGGTGCGGATAATCCCCAGGTCGGTACCGGCATGCGGTTCGGTCAGGCACATGGAACCGGCCCAGACCCCGGCGTACATGTTCGGCAGGTAGGCGGCCTTCAGTTCTTCACTGGCGTGGGCATTGATCGACAGGCAAGCACCGGCGGTCAGCATCGGGTACAGGCCGAACGCCAGACTGGCCGAGTTGACCATTTCTTCGACCTGGGCCGAAACGGCCTTGGGCATACCCATGCCACCGTAGGCCGGATCGCCACCAACACCGACCCAACCGCCTTCAGCGTAGGTCTGGTAAGCCTGTGGGAAACCTGCCGGCGTGGTGACGGCACCGTCCGCCCAGTGGCAACCTTCCTCGTCAGCCGCACGGCTCAGCGGCGCGACGCTTTTACTGGTGACCTTGCCGGCTTCTTCGAGAATGGCTTCGACTGTTTCAGCATCAATGGAATCGGCCAGTGCTGGCAGCTCGGCCCAGAGTTTGGCGACCTCGAATACTTCATTGAGGACGAAGCGCATATCGCGCAGGGGCGCTTTGTAGTCAGCCATGGCAAACCTCGCAAGATCTAAACAGGTGGTTCGTAGGAAAGATGTTTTCTTTGGGTCCGAGTGTAACCCAACAACTTTTGCGACACATAGGGTCAGCACATGACTGTTTTGTAATTTTTAGTCATCAGCAGATACAGAGGAGAAACGTAAGAATTGTAGGAGCGAGCCTGCTCGCGATAAACCTGAGGGCGCCTCGGGGCACCTGGCTTCCAGCGTTATCGTTGACGCCCATCGCGAGCATGCTCGCTCCTACAGAAAAGCCGTCAGAGGGCAAACAACTCCGCCGGCAACTGCATCAGGCATTCACTCCCCGCTTCGATCGCCACCCGATGAGCGTCGGTCCGCGGCAACAAGCGCTTGAAGTAAAACTCGCTGGTCGCCAGTTTGGCCCGGCAGAAATCCGCATCGCCATTGCCGGCATCAAGCTGCGCCTGCGCCACCAACGCCATGCGCAACCACAGGTAGCCGAGGATGATGTACCCGCTGTACATCAGGTAATCCACCGACGCGGCGCCGACTTCATCCGGATTTTTCATTGCGGCCATGCCGACCTTGGTGGTCAGTTCGCCCCACTGCTGATTCAACTTGTTGAGTTGCGCCACATAACCGGCCAACTGCGGATGCTCAGCGTTCGCCGCACAGAACTTGTGGACGATTTTAGTGAAACCGCGCAGCAACTTGCCCTGACTGCCGAGAACTTTGCGCCCGAGCAGGTCCAGCGCCTGGATGCCGTTGGTGCCCTCATAGATCGGCGCGATCCGGCAGTCGCGCACCAGCTGTTCCATACCCCATTCACGGATGAAGCCGTGGCCACCGAACACCTGCATGCCATGGTTGGTCACTTCCAGTCCGGTTTCGGTCATGAAGGCTTTGCAGATCGGCGTCAGGAACGCCAGCAGATCTTCGGCGTCCTGGCGCGCCGTTGCATCCGCGCTCAGGTGCGCAACGTCGAGCAACTGCGCAGTGAAGTAAGTCAGGGCCCGGTTGCCTTCGTTGAAGGCTTTCATGGTCAGCAGCATCCGACGTACATCCGGATGCACGATGATCGGGTCGGCGGCTTTTTCCGGTGCTTTGGGACCTGTCAGTGCGCGCATCTGCAAACGGTCGTTGGCGTACTTGATCGCACCCTGGAAACTCGCCTCGCCCAGACACAAGCCCTGCATGCCCGTGCCGAGCCGCGCGTGGTTCATCATGGTGAACATGCAGTTGAGGCCCTTGTTCGCCTCCCCGATCAAAAAGCCCTTGGCCCCGTCGAAGTTCAGCACGCAGGTAGCCGAGGCCTTGATCCCCATCTTGTGCTCGATGGAACCACAGGAAACCCCATTACGCTCGCCCGCCTCACCCGCGGCATCCGGCAGGAACTTGGGCACGATAAACAGTGAAATGCCCTTGGTCCCCGCCGGTGCATCCGGCAGCTTCGCCAGTACCAGGTGAATGATGTTGGCGCTCATGTCGTGCTCGCCGGCGGAGATGAAAATCTTGCTGCCGGTGATTGCGTAACTGCCGTCGGCCTGCGGCACGGCGCGGGTCTTAATGATACCCAGGTCGGTGCCGCAATGGGCTTCGGTCAAGCACATGGTGCCCGTCCATTGGCCGGCGGTAAGTTTGCTCAGGTAGGTTTGTTTCTGTTCGTGAGTGCCATGGGCGTGGATCGCCGACATGGCCCCGTGCGTCAGGCCGGGGTACATGCCCCAGGACGTGTTGCTCGACCCCACCATCTCGCTGATGACCAGCCCCAGTGAGCCGGGCAGGCCCTGGCCGCCATAGGCCGGATCAGCCGCCAGGCCATGCCAGCCACCCTCGACATATTGGGCGAAAGCCTGCTTGAAACCGGCGGGCGTGGTGACCACACCGTTGTCGAAATGGCAGCCCTCTTCGTCGCCGCTACGGTTGAGTGGCGACAGCACGTTCTCACAGAATCTGGCGCCCTCTTCGAGGATCGCACTGACCATGTCCGGGCTGGCATCGCAGGCGCCGAGGTTTGCGTAGTTGCGGTGAAAATCGAAGACGTGGTCAATCAGAAAGCGCATGTCGCGCAGGGGGGCCTTGTAGGCGGGCATGGTCATTTCTCCGGCGGTAGATGACTCAAACCTACTGCCGCCGCCTCGCCCTTCACAATGACAGTCCAGACGCTGAATGCGCCGTCATCACTCAACCGCAGCGGCGCCCATGCGCACGGCACCACGGCGGTTCTGCCCGAACGCCATCACGCAATTGCGCCCGGCGCCCTTGGCACTGTAAAGCGCTTCGTCAGCGGACTTGAGCACTCGCTCGGGCGTGCGCTGCTCCACGCGTTCGGCAACGCCGATGCTGACAGTCACCGACACACTCGAGGCACTGGCGCCGGCGCGGCGCTGGCGGCCCTGATTGTCATCCTGTGGACGGCTGTCCTGGTTGCGCAGACGAATGTTGTAGGTGGCGATGGATTCGCGAATGTCTTCCAGGTGCGGCATGCACTCTTCGAGGCTCTTGCCGGCAAACACCAGGGCGAATTCCTCACCGCCATAGCGATAGGCCTTACCGCCGCCGCCGATTTTCGACAGCTTGCTGGCGACCAGTCGCAACACCTGGTCACCCACGTCATGGCCGTGGGTGTCGTTGAATTTCTTGAAGTGGTCGACGTCACTCATGGCCAACACATAATTGCGCCCCAGGCGCTGCATGCGCTCATTCAACGCTCGGCGCCCCGGCAGCCCGGTCAGTTCGTCACGGAAGGCCATTTGATAGGCCTCATGGGCAACGGCGGCGGCGATCATCAGCATCACCTGGCTGCACATGATGTTCAGGGTGAAAGGCAGGATGAAGGTTTTCGGCAACATCCAGAACAGCCCGAGCAATCCCACCAGCTGCGCCGCATGCAGGGGTCTGGGGTGGCGCCAATACTGGTAGGCCAGCAGCCCGAACGCTGCGATGAACACCGGATAGGACAGCTGGATCAGGCTCATCCAGGCGCCGTGCAAGGCTGGCCAGCGAATCTGTGACAGCCACGTCAGCAACGGCTGTGGGTAACTTTGTTCAAGCGCCAATGCAACGCTGCCGACCGCCAGCAACACGGCGAAACGGGCGACCATGTCCTGGAACAGATGCGTACGCTCCTGCCAGGCGGCGAATACGCCGAACAGCAACGGCAACAGCAGGCAACACAAATGGAACACCACCGCGGCGTCGTCACGCACCTTGCCGTTGTCACGGTAGTAATCGGTCTGGGTGTCGAGCAGGAAGTAGGCGATGTACACCGTGACCATCAGAAACAGCTCACGCTGACGTCGGTAAACCGCACAGTAGGCACCGCCAAGTAACAGCACCAGGGTTGGCAGCACGTTGAACAGCGACGTGAAGAAAACGTTCAAGTCCTTGATGTAGGCAGCCGCGAGCCCCGCCAGTAACAGCAGTAAGGACGGCAAAAAATGACTCACACGCATAGGGGAAGAACGCGGCAAAGGTAAGGCTCCGACCCGTCATATCAATTGATGGCAATGTGCCAACAACTGTAACGGCACCAACCCCGACTTACTGAGTCAATTGTCGAGATTTTTATTCAATAAAAACCTCTGAACAAAAAAAACCGCTGCTCCCAAAGGAACAGCGGTTTTTTTGAAGAACGGCGTTAAGACTTAGTAGCCCAGCGCGAAGTCCTCTTCTTTCATGTCCATCAGGTTGTTGGCGCCCGACAGCATGGTTGCAACGTGAGTGCGGGTGCGCGGCAGGATACGCTGGAAGTAGAAGCGCGCAGTCTGCAGCTTGGCGTTGTAGAACGCCTCGTCGGACGTGCCGGCAGCCAGTTTCTCGGCAGCCAGGCGTGCCATGTCAGCCCAGAAGTAGGCCAGGCAGGCGTAACCGGAGTACATCAGGTAGTCCACGGAGGCCGCGCCGACTTCTTCGCGATCTTTCATGGCGGCCATACCGACCTTCATGGTCAGCTCGCCCCATTCCTTGTTCAGTGCAGCCAGCGGCGCGACGAACTCTTTGACAGCTTCGTTGCCTTCGTTGGTCTGGCAGAACTTGTGGACGATCTTGGTGAAGCCCTTGAGGGCTTCGCCTTGAGTCATCAGCACTTTGCGGCCCAGCAGGTCGAGTGCCTGGATGCCGGTGGTGCCTTCGTACAGCATCGAAATGCGGCTGTCGCGAACGTTCTGCTCCATGCCCCACTCGGCGATGAAGCCGTGGCCGCCGTAGATTTGCACACCGTGGTTGGCCGATTCGAAACCGACTTCGGTCATGAAGGCCTTGGCGATCGGGGTCATGAACGCCAGCAGTGCATCGGCCTTCTTCTTCTCTTCCTCGTCCACGCCGTACTTGACGATGTCGACTTGCTTGGCGGTGAAGTAGACCATCGCGCGGTTGCCTTCGGCGAATGCCTTCATGGTCAACAGCATGCGACGTACATCCGGGTGCACGATGATCGGGTCAGCGGCTTTCTCTGGCGCTTTCGGGCCAGTCAGCGAGCGCATTTGCAGGCGATCGCGAGCGTATTTCAGGCCACCCTGGAAACCGATTTCGGCGTGGGCCAGGCCTTGCAGCGCGGTACCCAGACGTGCGGTGTTCATGAAGGTGAACATGCAGTTCAGGCCTTTGTTCGCCGGGCCAATCAGGTAACCGGTGGCCGCGTCGAAGTTCATCACGCAGGTGGCGTTGCCGTGGATGCCCATCTTGTGTTCCAGGGAACCACAGGACACGGCGTTACGTGCACCGATCGAACCATCGGCGTTCGGCAGGAACTTCGGCACGATGAACAGCGAAATGCCTTTGGTGCCAGCCGGTGCATCCGGCAGGCGGGCCAGCACGATGTGCACGATGTTGTCGGCCATATCGTGTTCACCGGCCGAGATGAAGATCTTGGTGCCGGACACTTTGTAGGAGCCGTCGGCCTGAGGCTCGGCCTTGGTGCGCAGCATGCCCAGGTCGGTGCCGCAGTGCGGTTCGGTCAGGCACATGGTGCCGGTCCATTCGCCGGAGACCAGCTTGGTCAGGTAAGCCTCTTGTTGCTCAGGCGTGCCGTGCTCGGAGATGGTGTTCATCGCGCCATGGGACAGGCCTGGGTACATGCCCCACGACCAGTTGGCTTCGCCGACCATTTCGCTGACTGCCAGACCCAGGGATTCCGGCAGGCCTTGGCCGCCGTGCTCGACGTCGTGGGCCAGGCTTGGCCAGCCGCCTTCGACGAATTGCTTGTAGGCCTCTTTGAAACCGGTCGGGGTTTTAACGCCGGACTCGCTCCAGGTGCAGCCTTCGGTGTCACCCACGCGGTTCAGCGGAGCCAGCACCTGCTCACAAAACTTGGCGCCTTCTTCGAGAATGGCGTCAACCATGTCTGGAGTTGCGTCTGCACAAGCCGGAAGGCTCTGATAGTGCGCTTCGTAGCCGAGCAGTTCGTCACGAACGAAGCGAATATCACGCAAGGGGGCCTTGTAGTCAGGCATAGCGATAAACCTCTGCTGATGTAACCGGGAGTGAGCGACCGTTGTCGAAACGATCAAACAGTTGTTTGAAACATACGTTTACGCCTAAATCTTGTCAAGCACCGATCTTTTGCCATTCGTCATTCCATGACCAATCAGCGCGCACGCGAGCCTGACGCCATTGCACGAGCAACGCGCAGCGCGAGAAAAAAGATGGGGACAGGACTCACGCTGAAAGCGTACCGCCGGACGGTGCGCTTTCAGCGTGAGTTCAGGCGTAGGTGTCGATCAGGGTGCCGAGCACTTCATCGGAAGCCTTGGCGACTTTGGCGCCCAGCTCCACCTGGAACCGGCCTTCGGCCATTTCGATGCTATGGCTGACGAGGTCCGATTGCCGGCTGCGGTCGACCGAACGCAGGCGATCGACCTGAGCTTCGGAAGACTGGCTGGTCACCGAACGCTCGATCGTCGTATTGGCGATTTGTCCCGCGGCTTGGTCGACACGGTTCTGCCCCGCCTGAACCGTACTCAGGCCGGCATAAAAAGCGGTATTTCCCGAGATTTCCATGGAATTGCTCGTCCTTGCTAAAAGAGACATCAATGGTCAAAGAGCCATCAACACTCATTGAAGCAGACATACCGAGAAATCGCCCGTCAAAAACGCTAATGGCACCGTGCCGTGCCATAGCCAATACCTAGTCCAAAAGGTCCAGTTGCAGGTGCTCCGCCACCGCTTCGGCCGTGACCACCTTGAGCTTGGGCACCCGGCCCAGGCAGGGTGCTGGCAGGCGTTCGGCGAGTGTCGCGAGGTTTTCTTCCAGGCGCGAGGTTTTCGGATCGATGATGTTCGCCACCCATCCCGCCAGCTGCAAACCGTCCCGGGCAATCGCCTCGGCCGTCAGCAATGCGTGGTTGATGCACCCCAGGCGCACGCCGACCACCAGGATGACCGGCAAGTCCAGCGCCTTCGCCAGGTCCGACAGGTTGTCCTGGTCCGCCAAGGGCACGCGCCAGCCTCCAGCCCCCTCGATCAGGGTGAAGTCGGCCTGCATGTCGAGTATCTGTTGCATCGGAGTCAGCAGCGATTGCACGGTCAACGCAATGCCGGCCTCACGCGCGGCCAGGTGCGGCGCAATCGCCGGTTCCAGCGCCACCGGATTGACCTGGGGGTAGGTCAAGGGCACCGAACACTCCGCCAGCAGGGCCAGAGCGTCGGCATTGCGCAGGCCCTTGGGCGTCACCGAGCAACCAGAGGCCACCGGCTTGCCCGCTGCCGTGCTTAACCCGGCTGAGCGCGCGGCATTCAACAGACCTGCGGCAATCGTGGTTTTTCCGACATCGGTGTCGGTACCGGTGATGAAATACGCGAAGCTCATAAGGGTTTCTCCAAAACGGCGTACACCACTTGATAAGTCGCCGGCAGGCCTTGGGCCTGACGAAACTGCTCATAAGCCTCGACCAGGCCGAGAATCCGCGCCCGACCGGTCAAGCCGCCCGGACGCCCGGGGTTCAGGTTGTGCGCCCCCAAGGCCTTGAGTTCGTGGGTCAGGCTGCGCACGTCCGGGTAATGCAGCACATGCGCCTGGTTTTCCAGGCTGATCGCCCGCAAGCCGCTGGCCGCGCACAGCTGTTGATAAACGTTGAACTCGCGGAAGCGGTTGACGTGCACCATGCCATCCACCTGACGCCAGCTGTCACGCAGCTCGAACAACGTGCCCACACAGAGACTAGCAAATGCAAAGACACCGCCCGGCTTGAGCACCCGATGCGCTTCGCTGAGCACCGACGCGAAGTCCGCGCACCACTGCACGGCCAGGCTGGAGAAAATCAGGTCGCACGTTGCATCGCGCAACGGCATTCGCTCGGCGTCGCCGGCGATGAAGTGCGCAGCCCCACCCAACGGCCGGGCGTGATTGAGCATGCCTTCGGCGATGTCCAGAGCCACGCCCTGGCCGCCAGGAAACCGCTCACCCAGCGCACGACTGAAATAGCCGGTGCCGCATCCAAGATCGAGCCAGCGCCGGGGCACGAACGCCTGCGGCAAACGGTGCAGCAGCTGGCTGCCCACATCGCGCTGCAACTCGGCCACGCTGTCGTAGCTTGCCGCTGCACGGGAAAACGAGGCGGCTACCTGGCGCTTGTCGGGCAAACCACCGGGCAATTTTGGAAAGGATAAATCAGTCATCGCCGCACTCATGCAAAAAGGCCTGGATCGCCCCCGCGACACCGTGGGGATTTTCCAGGAGAAACCCGTGGCCGGCCTGTTCGATCAGGCCGATTTCGACATCCGGCAGCAACGCCAGTAACGCCTCGGCGGCTTCGGCCGGCACCAGTCCGTCGAGGCCGGCAAACAGATGCAATTGCGGACCGCGGAAGGTCTGCAGCGCCTGGCGGGTGTCCAGTTGCGCGAGCAACTCCAGGCCACTCATCAGCACGGCCGCCGTGGAATGTGGCGCGCCCGCGAGCAATAGCCTCGACAGGCCGCGCGGATCTTCCCCACCTTGGGCGCAGAGCAATGAAAAGCGCTTCAAGGTCATGCGCGGATCGGCAGCGCAACCCGCCAGGAAGGCATCGAACGTTTCGCCGGGCATTGCGCTTGGCCATTGTTCATGGCTTACAAAAGAAGGGTTGCTCGCCAGGGTCAGCAGGCCACAGCAACGGTCGCCACGGCGCGCCGCCAATTCGGACGCGAGCATGCCACCCAGCGACCACCCGCCCAGCCATGCGTCCTGTGGCACGCTGGCGTCGAGTTCATCGAGCCAGTGCTCAAGATTGCTCGACTCCAGCTCCGGCAGCGGCTCGATTTCGACTCGCAGGTGTTCATCCAGGCCCTGCAAGGCTGCGGCCAAGGGTTGCAGCGGTGAAATTCCGAGGCCCCAGCCGGGCAGCAGAATCAGTCGATCACGCATGGCCAGGCTCCGCTCCCAGTCGTTGGTAACAATCGGCCAGTCCCTCTAACAATAGCTGTACTTGCGCCTCGCTATGGGCGGCGGTCAGGGTCACGCGCAGTCGGGCACTGCCGGCCGGCACGGTGGGCGGGCGGATCGCGCTCACCATCAAGCCGCGTTCGCGCAGCATCTGCGACAAGCGCACCGCGCGCCCGGCGTCACCGATCATGATCGGCTGGATCGGCGTGAAGCTGTCCATCAACTCCAGGCCGATTTGTTCGGCGCCCTGGCGAAACTGGCGGATCAGCGTCTGCAAATGCTCGCGGCGCCAATGCTCGCTGCGCAGCAGTTCCAGACTTTTGAGGGTCGCACAGGCCAGGGCCGGTGGCTGGCTGGTGGTGTAGATGTAGGGGCGAGCGAACTGTATCAGGCTCTCGATCAACTCTTCGCTGCCGGCCACAAAAGCACCCGCCGTTCCGAACGCCTTGCCGAGCGTGCCGACCAGTACCGGCACGTCATCCATGCCCAGGCCGAAATGCTCGACGCTCCCGCCGCCATGGGCGCCCAGCGGGCCGAAACCGTGGGCGTCATCGACCATCAACCACGCACCTTTGGCCTTGGCTTCTCGCGCCAGCGCCGGCAGATCGGCGATGTCGCCGTCCATGCTGAAGACACCGTCGGTGACGACCAGCGTATTGCCGATGGCTTTCTCAAGACGATTGGCCAGGCTCGCCGCGTCGTTGTGCAAGTAACGATTGAAACGTGCCCCGGACAAGAGGCCCGCGTCCAGCAACGAGGCGTGATTGAGCCGGTCCTCCAGCACCGTATCGCCCTGCCCCACCAGCGCCGTGACCGCCCCGAGATTGGCCATGTAGCCGGTGGTGAACAGCAGGGCACGCGGGCGACCGGTGAGGTCGGCCAAAGCTTCTTCCAGGGCGTGATGCGGACCGCTATGGCCGATGACCAGATGCGAAGCCCCGCCACCCACGCCCCACTTCGCAGCCCCTGCGCGCCAGGCTTCGATCACCTGTGGGTGATTGGCCAGGCCCAGGTAATCGTTGTTGCAGAACGCCAGCAATGGCTGGCCATCGACCACTACTTGCGGGCCTTGCGGGCTTTCGAGCAATGGACGTTGGCGGTAGAGGTTTTCAGCACGACGGGCAGCCAGGCGTGCGGCGAGATCAAAAGACATGCAGGCCTCGACTTTCAGATGACACAGATCCCTTGTAGGAGTGAGCCTGCTCGCGATGGCGGTGTGTCAGTCGACATCGTTATTGGATGTCATACCGCAATCGCGAGCAGGCTCGCTCCTACAGGGGTTTTGCATTTCTTCAGAAGGATCATTTCTTCAGAAGGATCGGAGATCAAACAGCCGCGTTATAAAACTGCTCGCTGCTCTTCTGCTCCACCAGCGCCTGTTCAATGGCGGCCTGATGCACTTCGTCGGCGTGTTCTTCGCGGGCTTCCGGCAGGATCCCCAAGCGCGCGAACAGTTGCATGTCCTTGTCGGCCTGCGGGTTGGCGGTGGTCAGCAGTTTCTCGCCGTAGAAAATCGAGTTGGCGCCAGCGAAGAAGGCCAGGGCCTGCATCTGCTCGTTCATGGCTTCGCGGCCAGCGGACAGGCGCACGTGGGATTTTGGCATGAGAATTCGCGCGACCGCGAGCATGCGGATGAAGTCGAACGGGTCGACGTCGTCGGCATTTTCCAGCGGCGTGCCGGCGACTTTCACCAGCATGTTGATCGGTACCGACTCCGGATGCTCCGGCAGGTTGGCCAGCTGGATCAGCAGGTTGGCACGGTCATCGAGGGATTCGCCCATGCCGAGGATGCCACCGGAGCAGATCTTCATCCCCGATTCACGTACGTAGGCCAGGGTCTGCAGGCGCTCGCTGTAAGTGCGGGTGGTGATGATGCTGCCGTAGAACTCAGGCGAGGTGTCGAGGTTGTGGTTGTAGTAGTCGAGGCCGGCCTTTGCCAGCGCTTCGGTCTGGTCCTGATCGAGGCGACCGAGGGTCATGCAGGTTTCCAGGCCAAGGGCCTTGACGCCTTCAACCATCTTCAGCACGTAAGGCATGTCCTTGGCCGACGGGTGTTTCCACGCCGCGCCCATGCAGAAACGGGTCGACCCGATCGCCTTGGCACGCGCGGCCTCTTCGAGGACCTTCTGCACTTCCATCAGCTTTTCTTTTTCCAGGCCGGTGTTGTAGTGACCGGACTGCGGACAATATTTGCAATCTTCCGGGCAAGCACCGGTCTTGATCGACAGCAGGGTCGATACTTGGACGCGGTTGGCGTCGAAATGCGCGCGGTGCACCGTCTGCGCCTGGAACAACAGGTCATTGAATGGCTGAACGAAGAGTGCTTTGACTTCGGCCAAAGACCAGTCATGACGCAAAGTTGCAGAGGTGCTGGCGCTCATGGGCGTTTCCTTTGTTTTATGCTTTGGCAGGCGACCGGGAAATGGAATTTCCGCCGGCGCATCACAGGTGTTTCGGCATATTTAAGGAAGAGTCATGCGCTGTCAACCACGATACGATAGGCAGGTTTACATCTGGTTAAAAAACAATCAACACTGTTTGCTGTGCAATGAAGCCGCCGATGGCGCTACGCCCATTTGCATGGGCTGCGAAACCGAGTTGCCCTGGCTCGGCGATCACTGTCAGACCTGCGCCCTGCCCTTGCCCGCCGCCGGCATGACGTGCGGCCAATGCCTCATGCAGCCGCCGGCCTTCGAGCAGGTGGTCGCGCCCTGGACTTACAGCTTCCCGGTCGACAGCCTGATTACCCGCTTCAAGCACAGCGCGAAATGGCCCTTTGGCCACCTGCTCGGCGAACTTCTTGCTCAATCGCTGCAACATCGCTTCGACGATGACCTGCCGCAACCCGAGGTGCTGGTACCCGTGCCGATGGCGACCCGGCGCCTGCGCCAACGCGGCTTCAACCAGGCCGTGATGCTGGCGCGTTGGCTCAGCGAGCACCTCGACCTACCTTGCGATGAACGGCTGCTATCGAGGCCTCAGGACACCAATGCCCAGCAAGACCTGAACGCCCAGGCACGCAAAAAGAACCTCCGCCACGCCTTCGCCCTGGCACCCGACGCATCAGTGAAGGGGCGCCACCTGGCGCTGGTGGACGACGTACTGACCACTGGTGCCACGGCGCAAGCACTGGCTCACCTGCTGATGGACGCAGGCGCCACACGCGTCGACGTCTATTGCCTGGCGCGCACACCCAAACCTGGCGAGTCGCCGTGACTTGACTCCCGGGCCCCGAGCCGCCAACGTCCTCACCATCGTCATAGCCCAAAGCGTCCTGCCATGTCCTTGCCTACGTTGTTGTCCCAGCACATTGTCCGTCGCCCGCAACGCATTGCCCTGCTGCAACACATCGCTGAGCAGGGGTCTATCACCCGCGCGGCGAAAAGCGCGGGCTTGAGCTACAAAGCCGCCTGGGATGCCATCGATGAGCTGAACAACCTTGCGCAGAAACCGCTGGTGGAACGCAGTGTCGGCGGCAAAGGCGGCGGTGGCGCAAAACTCTCCGCCGAAGGCGAGCGTGTGCTGCGCCTTTATCAAAAGCTGCAGGCGCTGCAAGCCCAGGTACTGGAAGCCGCTGAAGACGCCAGCGACCTTGACCTGCTCGGTCGCCTGATGCTCAGGACCAGCGCACGCAATCAGTTGCACGGAAAAATAGCGGCCATTGAAACCCAGGGCCACAACGATCGGGTTCGCCTTGAACTGGCCGAAGGCTTGAGCATCGAGGCGCAGATCACCCACGACAGCACCGTGCGCCTGGACCTGCAAACCGGTACCGAAGTCGTCGCCCTGATCAAGGCCGGATGGCTCGATGTGCTCGGCAGCGACGACGAAGCAACACCAGGACACAATTGCCTCGAAGGCGTGATCGAGGAGATCCTCGATGCCGAAGACGGCCCCTGCGAAGTGCGAATCGGCCTGCCTAATGGCCAGACCCTCTGCGCGCTGGCCGAGCCCCGGCATTTGCAATCTCGCAAGCTGACCCGCGGAACACCGGTACGCGCGCAGTTCTCGCCCTCCAACGTATTGCTCGGCACGCCACTTTAAATACAACTGCAACAAAAGCTTCATCGCCCGCCATTAAGGTGACTGCAAAAATCGCAGGGAGCCTGATGTGAGCCTATTAGAAGAAAACCAGTCCACCGACCTCGAACGCATGGTCGGCCTCAGCCGTCGTGGCTTTATCAGCGCAGGCGCCTTGTGCGGTGCCGCCATGTTCCTCGGCGGCAACCTGCTGAGCCGCAGCGTGCTGGCCGCCAGTGTCAGCGCCGGCACCAGCCGGTTGCTGGGTTTCGAAAGTATTCCCGCCGCGACCAGCGACGCAATCAGCCTGCCACCCGGCTACAAGTCTTCGGTTCTGATCAGTTGGGGTCAGCCCCTGCAGAAAAACGGCCCGGCGTTCGACGTGAGTGGCAACGGCACCGCCGAGCATCAGGAAGTCCAGTTCGGCGACAACAACGACGGCATGAGCCTGTTCGCCTTCCCCGATGACAACAACCGGGCGCTGATGGCGATCAACAACGAATACACCAACTACCGTTACCTCTACCCCCACGCCGGCATGCCGCAATCAGCACAGGAAGTGCACAAGGCCCTGGCCTGCGAAGGCGTATCGGTGATCGAGGTGCAGCGCGACAAGGGTCATTGGCAGTTTGTCCAGGGCTCGCGCTATAACCGGCGCATTCATGGCAATTCGCCGATCAAGCTGAGCGGCCCGGCCGCCGGTCACGAACTGCTGAAAACCCGTGCCGATGCGCAAGGCAAGACAGTCCTCGGCACGTTCCAGAACTGCGCCAACGGCAAGACGCCGTGGGGCACCTACCTGACCTGCGAAGAGAACTTCACCGACTGCTTTGGCAGCAGCGATGCCGAACAGAAATTCGATGCCGCACAAAAACGCTACGGCGTGGTGGCGACCAGTAAAGACATCAATTGGCATCAACACGATCCGCGCTTCGACCTGGCGCACAATCCCAACGAACTCAACCGTCACGGCTGGGTGGTCGAGATCGACCCGTTCGATCCGCAATCGACACCGGTCAAGCGCACCGCACTGGGCCGTTTCAAACATGAAAACGCCGCCCTGGCCGAAACCACGGACGGCCGCGCCGTGGTCTACATGGGCGATGATGAGCGCGGCGAGTTCATCTACAAGTTCGTCAGCCGCGACAAGATCAATCACCAGAACCCCAAGGCCAACCGCGACCTGCTGGACCACGGCACCCTGTACGTGGCTCGTTTCGACGCCGGCGACGGCAATGCCGATCACCCCAAGGGCCAAGGGCAATGGATCGAACTGACCCACGGCAAAAACGGCATCGACGCCAGCAGCGGTTTTGCCGACCAGGGCCAAGTGCTGATTCACGCGCGTCTGGCCGCCAGTGTGGTGAAGGCCACGCGTATGGACCGCCCGGAATGGATTGTCGTCAGCCCCAAGGACGGCCAGGTTTACTGCACCCTGACCAACAACGCCAAGCGCGGCGAAGACGGGCAACCGGTGGGCGGGCCGAACCCACGCGAGAAGAATGTCTACGGGCAGATCCTGCGCTGGCGCACCGACCGCGACGACCACGCCTCGAACACCTTTGCCTGGGACCTGTTCGTTGTTGCCGGCAACCCGCAAGTGCATGCCGGTACGCCGAAGGGCGGCTCGTCGAACATCACGCCGCAAAACATGTTCAACAGTCCGGATGGGCTGGCTTTCGATGATGCCGGGCGGCTGTGGATTCAAACCGACGGCGATTCGAGCAATGCCGGTGATTTCGCCGGCATGGGCAACAACCAGATGCTCTGCGCCGACCCGGAGACCGGGGAGATTCGTCGGTTCATGGTCGGGCCGATTGGTTGTGAGGTGACGGGGATCAGTTTTTCGCCGGACCAGAAAACGTTGTTTGTCGGGATTCAGCATCCGGGGGAGAACGGCGGTTCGACCTTCCCTGAGCACTTGCCGAACGGAAAGCCGCGGTCTTCGGTGATTGCCATTACCCGTGAAGACGGCGGAATCGTCGGCGCCTAACCCGGCCTCATCGCGGGCAAGCCCGCTCCCACAGGTCCTGCGCTAATTTCGATATGGCGCATATCCTGTGGGAGCGGGCTTGCCCGCGATGGCGTCAGTACAAACACCACGCGCGCCCCCTAAAGCAGCACCGTCTGCGCTACCATGCCTGGCCGGACGCAGCAGCCTGCTGCGCGCAGGAGTCAGCATGGCCCACCCGTTTGAAACGCTCACCCCAGACCTCGTGCTCGATGCCGTCGAAAGCATTGGTTTTCTCAGCGATGCCCGCATTTTGGCGCTCAACAGCTACGAAAACCGTGTCTACCAGGTTGGTATCGAAGACGCCGAGCCGCTGATCGCCAAGTTCTACCGCCCGCAACGCTGGAGCAACGAAGCGATTCTGGAAGAACACCAGTTCACCTTCGAACTCACCGAGGTCGAGGTGCCGGTCGTCGCGCCGCTGATCCACAACGGTGAAACACTGCACGAGCACAACGGTTTCCGTTTCACCCTGTTCCCCCGCCGCGGCGGACGAGCGCCGGAGCCCGGCAATCTCGATCAGCTGTATCGCCTGGGACAATTGCTCGGCCGTTTGCATGCGGTGGGTTCGACCAAGCCGTTCGAACACCGTGAAGCGCTGGCGGTGAAAAACTTCGGCCATGATTCGCTGACGACCTTGCTCGAAGGCAATTTCATCCCCCGCAGCCTGCTGCCGGCCTACGAGTCCGTGGCCCGCGATCTGCTCAAGCGTGTGGAAGATGCCTACAGCAATACTCCGCACCAGAACATTCGCATGCACGGTGACTGCCACCCCGGCAACATGATGTGCCGTGATGAGATGTTCCACATCGTCGACCTCGACGACTGCCGCATGGGCCCGGCGGTGCAAGACATCTGGATGATGCTGGCCGGTGATCGCCAGGACTGCCTGGGTCAGTTGTCGGAATTGATGGACGGCTACAACGAATTCCACGACTTCAATCCTCGGGAACTGGCGCTGATCGAACCCCTTCGCGCGCTACGCCTGATGCACTACAGCGCCTGGCTCGCCCGCCGCTGGGACGACCCGGCATTCCCGCGCAGTTTTCCGTGGTTTGGTACGGAGCGGTATTGGGGTGATCAGGTGTTGGCGTTGCGTGAGCAACTGGCTGCACTCAATGAAGAACCCCTGAAACTTTTCTGACCCGACCCTGAAACCCTGTGGGAGCGAGCCTGCTCGCGATGACGGCATTACATTCAGCACATCTGTGGCTGACACATCGTCATCGCGAGCAGGCTCACTCCCACAGGTTTTGTGTTCACAATTGGCCAACCGATTCAGGCAGGACATTCGTAGACAAATCTCCTTACAATCCCCTCTTTGTTAGCTGCCTAAGCAAGGATTCTGCATGCAAGCCGCCAACCCGCGTCGCGGGTACATACTGGGCCTGAGTGCCTACATCATCTGGGGACTTTTCCCGCTCTACTTCAAGGCCATCGCCAGCGTGCCCGCAGTGGAGATCATCATTCACCGCGTGCTGTGGTCGGCGCTGTTCGGCGCCTTGCTGCTGATGGTCTGGAAACACCCGGGCTGGTGGCGCGAACTGCGGGAGAACCCGCGTCGGCTGGCGATCCTGGCCCTGAGCGGCACACTGATCGCCGCCAACTGGCTGACGTATGTATGGTCGGTGAACAACGGGCGCATGTTGGAGGCCAGCCTCGGTTACTACATCAACCCCTTGGTGAACGTGCTGTTGGGGATGCTGATCCTCGGCGAACGGCTACGACGCATGCAATGGATTGCGGTAGGGCTGGCGGCGGTTGGCGTGGCACAACAGGTATGGCAAGTCGGCAGCTTGCCCTGGGTGTCGCTGGTATTGGCATTGACCTTTGGCTTCTACGGGCTGATCCGCAAGCAGGCGCCGGTCAAGGCACTCCCGGGATTGGTGGTCGAAACCTGGATGCTGGTGCCGATAGCGCTGGCCTGGTTGCTGCTCAATCCAACAGCCAGCAGCGCCCAGGCGGAATTCTGGACCACCTCCGAAGCCTGGTGGCTGGTAGCTGCCGGGCCGGTGACGCTGGTGCCGCTGGTCTGCTTCAACGCCGCCGCGCGGCATTTGCCCTACACGACCCTGGGATTCCTCCAGTACCTGGCGCCGACACTGGTGCTGCTGCAGGCTGTCCTGCTGTTTGGCGAGCACCTGTCGTCCAGTACGCTGGTGGCGTTCATCTTCATCTGGGCTGGCCTGGCGGTTTACAGCGTCGATGCCTGGTTCAGCCTGCGCCGCCGCAGCTGATCAAAAAACAGACAAATCTCTGCAGGCCACGTTACCCGTGGCCTGCACCGATCCTTCCCAAGGTTATCCACAGCGTGATCCCCGCCGTTTGTGCGCAAGTTACTGAAACTGCTGGTTTTTTGATCAATTCTTGGGAAGCCCCGGCCGGCGGGGCCTGGCGGGCGGTCTCTACAGGTTATCCACAGGCAGGTGCACGTTTAAACTGGATAACCTGATCAAGGTTCACTGCGCAGTACCAATTCCACCATCAGATCGTCCGCCAACGTTTCCAGGCGCGATTGCAGCACGTCCAGAGACAGCGTCAAGGGCACCGCCAGTATCGCTTCGGCGTGGAACAGCGGCTCGCTGCTCATGGGGGCCGGACGCACTTCCGTCACCAGGCGTTCCAGGTTCACCCCCTGCTCACTGAGCAAGCGCGTGATGTCGCGCACGATCCCCGGCCGGTCATTGCCCACCAGTTCCATGGCGATCGGTTTCCAGGTGCAAGATTGTTCGATACCGCTTTCGGCGATCAAGACGCGAATGCCATGGGTTGACAAGCCTTGCAGGGCATCGACCAGTGAATCGTAGGCTTCCGCCGGGACCCCCACCCGAAGAATCCCGGCGAATTGCCCGGCCATGCGTGACATGCGGCTTTCCAGCCAGTTGCCACCATGCTCGGCGATGCATTGGGCTATGCGCTCGACCTGCCCAGGCTTGTCCGGTGCGAAAACAGTGAGTACGAGGTGGTCCATGGCGCAGCCCTCTGGTCATGATTTTTGTTATGAAAAACCAAGTATAGGCAAGGGTTTGGAGATGCTTTGGAGCGGATCCGGATTCCTTGTCGTTTGGACCGGCCTCATCGCGGGCAAGCCCGCTCCCACAGGGATTGCGCAAGACCTGTGGGAGTGGGCTTGCGCGCGATTGCTTCACCACCGATTAACCAGCCAACCATAAATCGTGTACAACTTTTTATATTTAACTGGAACAATCTCATGCTTTTTTGAGAACATCCTCATCCCCGGCGTGACTGCAATGCGTCATGGGGTCGCAGAACGACGTAATTAGTCTAATTTTCACAAGCGCAATTCATCATGTAGTATGCCGCAGCGCGCACTACATAACGTTGGATCGATGTCCGCCACAGGCGCAGTCGCATCCCTGAAAGCCCCGTCAGCAAGGCCTCCACGCCGTTGATTGGTCCCCACCCAGCCGTCAGAAATGGCATGCACTGGTCGCAGGGTTTGTGGTTTAAATGCCAGAGGCTTCATTGTTAAATTGAAGAGCTGAAAAGCGAAATAGCTGAGCAGAGTGAGGCAAGCAATGACTGAACACGTTCAAGTCGGTGGCCTGCAGGTCGCCAAAGTCCTGTTCGACTTCGTGAACAACGAAGCCATTCCCGGAACCGGCCTGACCGCCGACCAGTTCTGGGCCGGTGCCGACAAGGTCATCCATGACCTGGCGCCGAAGAACAAAGCCCTACTCGCCAAACGCGATGATTTCCAGGCTCGTATCGATTCCTGGCACCAGGAACGCGCAGGTCAGGCGCACGACGCCGTGGCCTATAAAGCCTTTTTGCAAGACATCGGTTATCTGCTGCCAGAAGCGGCCGATTTCCAGGCAACGACGCAAAACGTCGATGAAGAAATCGCCCGCATGGCTGGTCCACAACTCGTGGTACCGGTGATGAACGCCCGTTTCGCGCTTAACGCTTCGAACGCCCGCTGGGGTTCGCTGTACGATGCGCTCTACGGCACCGACGCCATCAGCGAGGCTGACGGCGCGGAAAAAGGCAAAGGCTACAACAAGGTTCGCGGCGACAAGGTCATCGCCTTCGCCCGCGCCTTCCTCGACGAAGCGGCGCCATTGGCAGCCGGCTCCCACGTCGATTCGACATACTACAAAATCGTTGACGGCAAACTGGTCGTCGCCCTCAAAGGCGGCACCAACACCGGCCTGCGCAACGACGCCCAGTTGATCGGCTTCCAGGGCGATGCTTCGGCACCGACCGCCATCCTGCTGAAAAACAACGGCCTGCATTTTGAAATCCAGGTCGATGCCAGCACCCCGGTCGGCCAGACCGACGCTGCCGGTATCAAAGACATCCTGATGGAAGCCGCACTGACCACCATCATGGACTGCGAAGACTCGGTTGCCGCCGTCGACGCCGATGACAAGGTAGTGATCTACCGCAACTGGCTCGGCCTGATGAAGGGCGACCTGGCGGAAGAAGTCGCCAAGGGTGGCAAGTCGTTTACCCGCACCATGAACGCCGACCGCACCTACACCACCGTCGATGGCAGCGAGCTGAGCCTGCACGGTCGTTCGTTGTTGTTCGTGCGCAACGTCGGTCACCTGATGACCATCGATGCGATCCTCGATAAAGAGGGCAACGAAGTGCCGGAAGGCATCCTCGACGGTCTGGTGACTGTCCTGGCGGCGATGCACAACCTGAACGGCAACACTTCGCGCAAAAACACCCGTACCGGCTCCGTCTACATCGTGAAGCCGAAGATGCACGGTCCTGAAGAAGCGGCGTTCACCAACGAGCTGTTCGGGCGCATCGAAGACGTGCTGGGCCTGCCACGCAACACCCTGAAAGTCGGGATCATGGACGAGGAGCGCCGTACCACGGTCAACCTCAAGGCCTGCATCAAGGCAGCGAGCGAACGCGTGGTGTTCATCAACACCGGCTTCCTCGACCGCACCGGCGATGAAATCCACACCTCCATGGAAGCCGGCCCGATGGTGCGCAAGGCCGACATGAAGGCGGAAAAATGGATCGGCGCCTACGAGAACTCCAACGTCGATATCGGTTTGAGCACCGGCCTGCAAGGCCGTGCGCAGATCGGTAAAGGCATGTGGGCAATGCCCGACCTGATGGCGGCGATGCTGGAACAGAAAATCGCTCACCCGTTGGCGGGTGCCAACACCGCGTGGGTACCTTCGCCGACCGCCGCTGCGCTGCACGCGCTGCACTACCACAAGGTCGACGTGTTCGCCCGTCAGGCCGAACTGGCCAAGCGTGCCCATGCATCGGTTGACGATATCCTGACCATCCCGCTGGCAGTGAACCCGCAGTGGACTGCCGAGCAGATCCAGAACGAACTGGACAACAACAGCCAGGGCATTCTGGGTTATGTGGTGCGCTGGATCGACCAGGGCGTTGGTTGCTCGAAGGTGCCGGACATCAATGACGTCGGCCTGATGGAAGACCGTGCCACGCTGCGTATTTCCAGCCAGCACATTGCCAACTGGCTGCGTCATGGCATCGTCACCGAAGAGCAGGTGATGGCCAGCCTCAAGCGCATGGCGCCGGTGGTGGACCGTCAGAACGCGGGGGATGCGCTGTACCGTCCGCTGGCACCGAACTTCGACAGCAACATCGCCTTCCAGGCGGCAGTCGAGTTGGTGGTGGAAGGTACGAAGCAACCGAACGGCTACACCGAGCCGGTTCTGCACCGTCGTCGTCGCGAGTTCAAGGCTGCCAATGGCCTGTAATTGAGCGGTTGCGCCGGATATGAAAAAGCCCTGGTCGAAAGATCAGGGCTTTTTCTTTTGGAGCGCCGCAATCGATCGTTCCCACGCTCCGCGTGGGAATGCCTCTTCGGACGCTCCGCGTTCGGCTCTGAAGGGACGCGGAGCGTCCCGGGCTGCATTCCCACGCAGAGCGTGGGAACGATCTCTGTTAAGGCTCCATCCCCAACTCATGCTTGACCAACCCCAGCAACTTGCCGCTATCAATGGGCTTGAGCAGGAAGTCCACTACGCTCAGGTGCATTGCGGCAATGGCATCTTTTACGTCGGCGTCGCCCGAGACAATGATGAACGGCATCGCCGCCCGCACCGACTCCCGCACCTGGCGAATCAGGTCCAGGCCATCGATATGTCCCATGCGCAGGTCGGTAATGACCAGTCCGATCGAGGGTTTCTCTTCCAGCATCTTGAGTGCGGTTTCGCCACTGGCTGCCGTCATGCAACGAATGCCGTCCAGTGCCAGGATCTCCGACAGCAGCTCCCGGGCGTCCTTGTCGTCGTCGACAATCAGCACCCGCTGCGGCGGCAGGTCGGGTTCCAGCATGACGTCACTGAGTGCTTGCCGCTCGGCATCACTCAAAATATCGTGGTCGGACATGGCATTCTCTACATGTTCAATTCAATTCCCTAGCACAGTGGTGAGACATCGCTAAGCACACCATCAATGTGCACTCCGTCGGATAATTTTCCAATAGGGGCAAGGTGAGGTTTTTCTCACATTCAGGTAGGGTTTTTCCGATACTGCATCACGTTTCCCGCCTACCTAGACTTACGTCCAATGGGCACCCTGGCCGTAGGGGTCGACCATGGGTGAGTCATCCGACAACAACAATTCAAAAAAAGACTGCGGTAATGGTTATGAGTAAAGCGGACGCCTTCACACAGGCAGGGAAAACCGCGGTGTTGCAGAACATCCAGGGCACTTTGCAATTCCTTCAGCGCTTCCCGCCATTCAACCAGATGGACCACGCTCACCTGGCGTATCTGGTCGAACAGTGCCAGCTGCGTTTTTATGCCCCCGGCGAGAGCATCATCAAGCCCGCGGACGGCCCGGTTGAACACTTTTATATCGTCAAACAGGGTCGGGTTGTCGGCGAACGTCCGCACTCGGCCAAGGGCGGGACCGAAACCACTTTCGAAATCACCACGGGCGAGTGCTTTCCCCTCGCCGCGCTGCTGGGGGAGCGTGCAACGCGCACCGAACACCTGGCCGCAGAGGACACCTTTTGCCTACAGCTGAACAAACATGCATTCATCAAGCTGTTCGCCATTTCCGGCACCTTCCGCGACTTTGCCCTACGTGGCGTGAGCAGCCTGCTGGATCAGGTCAACCAGCAGGTCCAGCAAAAAGCCGTGGAAACCCTCGGCACCCAATACTCGCTCAACACCCGCCTGGGTGAATTGGCCATGCGCCATCCGGTGACATGCAACCCCTCCACGCCACTGCGTGAAGCCGTGACCCAGATGCATGAGCAGCAGGTCGGCAGCATTGTGATCGTCAATGAACATAAAGCGCCGCTGGGCATTTTCACCCTGCGCGATTTGCGCCATGTCGTGGCCAACGGCACCGGCGATTTCAACGAAGCGATCGAGCGGCACATGACCTGCTCGCCGTTTTACCTGTCTCCTGATCACAGCGCCTTCGATGCCGCGATTGCGATGACCGAGCGGCATATCGCTCACGTCTGCCTGGTCAAGGATCAGCGCCTGTGCGGCGTGGTCTCGGAACGCGATCTGTTTTCCCTGCAACGGGTCGACCTGGTGCACCTGGCACGCACCATCCGCAGCGCCCAGCGTGTGGAAAACCTGGTGCTGCTGCGCGGCGAGATTGGTCAACTGGTGGAACGCATGCTGGCCCACGGTGCGTCTTCGACCCAGATCACCCACATCATCACCCTGCTCAACGACCACACCGTGTGCCGGGTGATCGAGCTGACCCTGGCCGAAAAAGGCGACCCCGGCATCCCGTTCAGTTGGTTGTGTTTCGGCAGCGAAGGTCGCCGCGAACAGACGCTGCACACCGACCAGGACAACGGCATTCTGTTCGAAGCACGGGACGCGGCCCACGCCGCCGAGATCCGCGGAAAATTGCTGCCCATCGCCCATCAGATCAACCACAGCCTGGCGCTTTGCGGTTTCACCCTGTGCAAAGGCAACATCATGGCCGGCAATCCAGAACTGTGCCTGTCGCGGGTTGAATGGGCCCGACGCTTTGGCGCGTTCATTCGCGAGGCCACGCCCGAGAACCTGCTGGGTTCGAGCATTTATTTCGATTTGCGCGTGGTCTGGGGCAGCGAGCAAGGCTGCGAACAACTGCGCCGCTCGATTCTCGACCAGGTGGCCGACAACCGCCTGTTCCAGCGCATGATGGCTGAAAACGCGTTGCGCAATCGCCCTCCCGTAGGTCGTTTCCGTGAGTTCGTGCTGGCGCGCAAAAATGGCGAAAAAGCCACGCTGGACCTGAAAATCCAGGGCCTGACCCCCTTCGTCGACGCGGCGCGGTTACTTGCCCTTGCCCACGGCATCGAAGCGAACAATACCCTGGAGCGCTTTCGCCAGCTGGTGGCCAAAGAGGTCATCGAGCCACTGGACGGCGCGGCGTACGAAGAGGCCTACCACTTCATCCAGCAAACCCGCATGCAGCAACATCAGCTACAGACCCGGGAGAATTTGCCCTACTCCAACCGGGTCGACCCCGACAGCCTCAATCATCTGGATCGACGCATCCTGCGTGAATCCCTGCGCCAGGCCCAGCGCCTGCAAAGCAGCCTGTCCCTGCGGTACCAGTTATGAGCCTGTTTTCATGGCTGCGCCCCGCCGGCCCGAGCTTGTCCGCAGACCTGCAACAACGCCTGCAAGACCTGCCGTTGGTTCCGGGATTGAGTGAATGCAGCCTGCGTGAGCAGCGCTGGGTCGTGCTCGACCTGGAAACCACCGGGCTGAACATGAACAAGGATCGGGTACTGTCGATCGGCGCCGTGGTGATCGAGGATGGCGCGATCGATTTCAGTCGGCAGTTCGAGCGCACCTTGCAATGCGACGAACTCAAACTCGGTCCCAGTGTGCTGATTCACGGCCTGGGGCCCAGTGCCATTGCTGCCGGCAGCCACCCCGCCGAGGCGTTGCTCGAATTCATGGAATTTGTCGGCGACAGCCCAGTGCTGGCCTTTCATGCGCCGTTCGACCAGCACATGCTTGGGCGCGCATTGAAAGAGCACCTGGGCTACAGGTTGCAGCATGTGTTTCTGGATGTGGCGGACATCGCCCCGCTGCTGTGTCCGCAGGCCAACATCCGCGAGGCCGGCCTGGACGAGTGGATCGACTGGTTCAAGCTGCAAGTCTTCGAACGTCATAACGCCAGCGCCGACGCCCTGGCGACCGCCGAACTGGCGCTGATCCTGTTCAGCCGCGCGCGCCAGCAGCAGATTCATAGCCCGTTGAACTTGCAGCAGCGGTTGAACCAGTGGAAGCGGCGGCAGCAAACGCATTCCTTCTGAATATCCTGTGCCTGTACCGGCCTGATCGCGGGCAAGCCATGCTCCTACAGGTTATGTATCGTTCATTAATTTGTGAACGACGCAAAACCTGTAGGAGCAAGGCTTGCCCGCGATGAACGATGACGCGGTCCGTCCGAATACCCACGGAAATCAACCGACCAACGCCAATTGCTTTCCCTCCCCCGCCTCTGACACAATCGCGAACAATTCTCGTTAGTTAACACTTCCCACTCGGTGATGCTGCGTGTCGTCAGTCCCAAGCCCCCAAAGTGAGCTCGTCGGTGCGTTATATCGCGACCACCGTGGTTGGCTATTGGCCTGGCTACGCCGCAATGTCGCCTGCCCACAACGGGCCGAGGACCTGAGCCAGGACACTTTCGTGCGCTTGCTCGGACGCGAGGAACTGAAAGAGCCGCGCGAACCGCGGGCGTTTCTGGTGGCGATTGCCAAGGGCCTGCTGTTCGACTACTTCCGCCGCGCCGCGCTGGAACAGGCCTACCTCACCGAACTGATGCTGATTCCAGAAGCCGAACAACCCTCGGTGGAAGAACAGCAAATGATCCTCGAAGACCTGAAAAACATCGATCGCCTGCTGGGCAAGCTGTCGAGCAAGGCCCGTGCGGCCTTTCTCTACAACCGTCTCGATGGCCTCGGCCACGCTGAAATCGCCGAGCGCCTTGGTGTCTCGGTGCCGCGGGTGCGCCAGTACCTGGCCCAGGGCATCCGTCAGTGCTACATCGCCTTGTACGGGGAGCCGACATGAGCCCGGTCAGTTCCAAGCCGGTGTCGGCACAGGTGCTCGACGCCGCCATCGCCTGGCAACTGTCCCTGGATTCCGGCAACCCGGTGGAACGCGAAGAGTTCGCCAAATGGCACGCCGCCCACGAAGAACATGCCCGCGCCTGGCGTCAATTGGGCATGCTCGACCAGCGCTTCAGCGTCGCCAGCGGCCCGGCACGCACCGCCCTGTTGCAATCACGCGAAGGCATTCGCCGCCGGGTGCGCAAGCTCGGCAGCGGCCTGGCCAGCATCGTTGCGGTGCTCGGGCTGGCGCTGTTTGCCGGTGAGCGCTACCTGCCGATCGACTATTGGCTGGCCGACCAGCGCACCGCCACCGGCGAACAACGCACCCTTCGCCTGGACGACGGCACCCTGATCAACCTCAACACCCACAGTGCCGTGGACGTGCGCTTCGATGACAAGCAGCGACTGGTCATCCTGCAGGAAGGCGAAATCCTCGTCGAAACCGGTCATGGCGATGCCCGGCCGTTTATCGTCGAAACCCGCGAAGGCAGCATGCGCGCCCTGGGCACCCGGTTCCTGGTCAAGCGTGAAGAGCAAGGCACGCGTCTCGGCGTGCTGCAATCGGCGGTGGCCGCCCATCCGCAATCGAGTCCTGAAGAGCAGATTCTGCACGAAGGCCAGCAAATGCTGATCCGCGGCGACGGCCTGGGCCCGATTGTCGCGCTCAACCTCGGCGCCGATGCCTGGACCCGCGGCATGCTGGTGGTGGACAACGCGCGGCTGGAGGATCTGGTGCGTGAAATCGGTCGTTATCGCCCGGGCCACCTGGGTGTGGCGCCGGAAGTGGCCGACCTGCGGATCACCGGCAGTTTCCCGCTGAAAAACACCGACCTGGCGCTGAACGCGCTGTTGCCGACGCTGCCGGTGCAGATTGAACACCATACGCAATGGTGGGTGACGGTGGCGGCGAAGACCGAGGCCAAGCCTTGATTTGATGGGGTCTGGACGGACGTCATCGCGGGCAAGCCACGCTCCCACAGGTTCTGTGTCGAACGGTAATTGCGTGAACGACCCAAAATCCTGTGGGAGCGGGCTTGCCCGCGAAGAGGCCATCAGATCCACCACAAAACCCGACTTTATTTACTGAATCGAAATTATTTTCATCCAGCCCTATCACTTTTCACTTTTCATCCGGCACCTAGGCAATTGAGAAGTATTCCCTTTCAGGAGCCGCTGTATGTCCCGTTCGCTAGACACCTTGTTGCGCCCCAGTTTGCTGGCCGTATCCCTTGCCTTTTGCACCCCTTTGGCCAGCAGCCAACTGATCGCCGCTGAACAGGCGTCCAGCGTTCGTGCCTACAACCTGCCGGCCGCGCCACTGGCCAGCACCCTGAACCAGATTGCCAGCCAGGCCGGCCTGGCGCTGTCGTTGAACCCGTCGCTGGCCGCCGGCAAGACGTCGGCCCCGGTCAAAGGTCAGTTCGACGCTGCCGGCGCCCTGCGCGAAGCCCTGCGTGGCACCGGACTGCAACTGGAACAAAGCGGCGGCACCTACACCCTGGTGGCCGTGCCCGAGGGCGTGATGGCCTTGCCGGCCACCAGCGTGATCGGCGTGGAAAACGCTGAAAGCGCGTGGGGCCCGACCACCGGTTACCTCGCCAAGCGCACCGCCGCCGGCAGCAAGACTGACACCGCACTGGTTGAAGCACCGCGCTCGATCTCGGTGGTAACTCGCGAGCAGATGGACGATCGCAACGTGCACACCCTCGACGCCGCCGTGCGCTACTTGCCGGGCACCACCGGCGCCAGCTTCGGTAGCGACACCCGTGCGGACTGGTTACGCGTACGCGGTTTCGAGCCGACCCAGTTCCTGGACGGCCTGCCGTTGCCCAAGGGCGTCTATGCCAACCCCAAGCAGGAAACCTGGAACCTGGATCGTCTCGCCGTGCTGCGCGGCCCTGCTTCATCCGTGTACGGCCAGACCCCGCCGGGTGGTTTGCTGGACATGGTCAGCCGTCGTCCGAGCGCCGAGTCGAGCAATGAAGTCCAAGTGCAATACGGCAGCGACAATCACCGCCAGATCAACTTCGCCAGCACCGGCAAGATCGACGATGAAGGCCAGTTCCTGTACGGCCTCAGCGGTGTGGTGCGCGATGGCGGCACGCCCATCGACCATATCGACGACAAGCGCTACAACATCGCGCCGAGCCTGACCTGGAACATCGACGACGACACCCGGTTCACCCTGCTCACCCAATTCACCCGTGACGATACCGGCATCACCAGCCAGTTCCGTCCGATCCAGGGCACCAAGATCGACTCGCCACTGGGCGATATCTCCCATCACAAGAACCTGGGCGATCCGGACTGGGAGTTCTACGACCGTACTTACTACGCACTGGGCTACGCCTTTGAACATCGCTTGAACGATGTCTGGCAGTTCCGGCAGAACCTGCGCTACACCAAGTCGGACCTGTCCTTCCAGGCCCTCACCCCCGGCGCCTACCCGTTCACCCAGGTCGATGCCGACGGCAACGTTGGCCGTACCAGCACCACCACCGACGAGGACATCAGTCAGTTCGCCGTGGACAACAACCTGCAGGCTGACTTCGCCACCGGCGACATCAGCCACACCCTGCTGATCGGCCTCGATCACCAGCGCACCAACACCAACTACACCTCGATCTTCGGCGACGGCGGGACCACCAACGTCAATAACCCGATCTATGGTCAACCCATCGTCCGTCCGCCACGCTCGCAGGCCTTCTACGATTACGACCAGAAGACCTATCAGACCGGCCTGTACGTCCAGGACCAGATGGCCCTCGATCAATGGCGCCTGACGCTGGGTGGTCGTGAAGACTGGGTGCATACCAGCACCAAGTTCTTCAACAAGGGCGATGCCACCAACACCGACCGCAACAAGAACTTCAGCGGCAACGCAGCGATCAGCTACGTATTCGACAACGGTTTCGTGCCGTACCTGTCCTACGCCGAATCGTTCCAGCCGGCGAGCAACGCCGATACCTCCACCACCGAATCCTTCAAGCCGACCGAAGGCAAGCAGTGGGAACTGGGTATCAAGTACCAGCCACCGGGCAGCAACACGTTGTTGACCGCCGCGGTGTATGACCTGACCCAGAAAAATGTCTCGGTCACCAACAACGTCGGCGGCATTCCAGTCACCAGCCAGACCGGTGAAGTGAAGGTCAAGGGCCTGGAGCTGGAAGCCGTCTCCGATGTGACGGAAAACCTCAAGCTCACCGCCGCGTACACCCTGGCTAAATCCGAAGTGCAAGACGGCACGTTCAAGGGCAATCGCCTGCAACTGATGCCAAACCAGACCGCGTCGGCGTGGGCTGACTACACCTGGCACAACGGCGTGCTGGACGGTTTCGGAATCGGCGGTGGCGTTCGCTATACCGGCAACACCTATGGCGATCAGGCCAACACCGAACTCGGCAAGGCAGATGCCTATACCGTGTTCGACGCAGCGGTTCACTATGACCTCGGCCGCCTCGACAACAGCCTCAAAGGCGCGTCGCTGGCCGTCAACGCGACCAACCTGTTCGACAAGGACTACCTCTCCACCTGCGACAGTTTTTATTGCTACTACGGCGATGAACGCAGTGTCGTCGCCAGTGCCACCTACAAGTGGTAACAACGTGACCTGACACGCCCGGTACCCAGGCCGTCCATCGAGGACGGCTTTGGTATTTCTGGAGGCTATGAAATGAAAAGTAAAACAATTCGCCGCTGGTCCTTCGTCCACACCTGGACCAGCCTGATCTGCACGGTGTTTCTGGCGTTGCTGGCACTGACCGGCCTGCCGTTGATCTTCCACCACGAGATCGACCATTTGCTGGGCGATGCCGCGGAATTGAAGCAGATGCCGGCTGACACCCCGCAGCTGAATCTGCAGCAGCTGGTGCAGGCGGCGGAAAAGCATCGTCCCGGTGAGGTCATGCAGTATTTCGGTTTCGACGATGACGAGCCCAACGGCGCCATCGCGATCATGGCGGCCACCGCCGGCACCGAGCCGAACTCGTCCCACACCTTCATGCTCGACGCCCGCACTGGCGAAGCGTTGGAGATGCCGTCGGCCAATGGCGGCTTCATGATGGTCATGCTGCGCCTGCACGTGGACATGTTCGCCGGGCTGCCGGGCAAGTTATTGCTGGCGTTCATGGGTTTGCTGTTCGTCGTCGCGATCGTGTCCGGCACAGTGTTGTACCTGCCGTTCATGCGTCGTTTGAAATTCGCCACCGTGCGCCAGGACAAATCCACCCGCTTGCGCTGGCTCGACCTGCATAACCTGATCGGCGTCGTAACCCTGACTTGGGCCCTGGTGGTCGGTGTGACCGGCGTGATCAGTGCCTGCGCCGACCTGCTGATCGCCGCGTGGCGCAACGACAGCCTGAGCGCGATGGTTGCACCGTATCGCGATGCGCCACCGCTGACACAACTGGCGCCGGCCACGCGTTTGCTCGACATCGCCAAGGAAGTCGCTCCCGGCATGCAACCGGATTTCATTGCCTTCCCTGGCACGCGGTTCTCCAGCGAGCACCATTACGCGGTGTTCATGAAAGGCAGCACCCACCTGACCTCGCACTTGCTGACGCCGGTGCTGATCGACGCCAGCACCCTGAAAGTCACCGCCGTGGCCGAGCGACCCTGGTACATGGACGCCATGGGCATGTCGCAGCCGTTGCATTTCGGTGACTACGGCGGCATGCCGATGCAAATCCTCTGGGCGACCCTGGACGTGCTGACAATCATTGTGCTCGGCAGTGGCGTTTACCTGTGGGTGGTGCGGCGCAAGGCTGCCAAACCCGTGCTGGAAAAAGCGGAGAGCGTGGCATGAAGCCCCGGCAGTCGAGTTTCTGGAAGGTGTTCGGCACCCCCACCGTTATCGCCTTGTTCAGTGCCGGCGGGTTGTTTGCCGCGTTGCTCGGCGATGGCGTTTGGGATGCCCTGAGCTGGCTTGGGCTGGGCATTCCTGCTGTCCTCGCCCTCCGTGGCCTCCTTCAACGTCGGTAATGACTCATTCCCTGTAGGAGCGAGCCTGCTCGCGATAAACCTGAGAACGCCTGGGGGTGCCAGGCTTCCCGCGTCATCGTTGACGACCATCGCGAGCTTGCTCGCTCCTACAAGTCATACGATGACACTCCTCTTCCCACCCGTCGCCTCACCTCGCAAAGTCCCTGACATATTTGTTGACACATTCACCCTTGCACTCCTATAAAGATGCATGTTGTACGACAACCTACAACAACTGCGACACCAAAAATAACTCCAAAAAAATGACGGTGATGTGATGAAAGTCAAAGGCATCCGCTGGTGGATGGTCGGCCTGGTAACAGCCGGTCTGATCGTCAACTACCTCGCTCGCAATACCCTGTCAGTGGCCGCGCCGACCCTGATGAGCGAAATGAACATTTCCACCGAGCAGTACTCGCACATCGTTGTCGCCTGGCAGGTCTGCTATGCGCTGATGCAACCGGTGGCCGGCTACATCATCGATGCCATCGGCACCAAAATGGGCTTCGCCATTTTCGCTTTCGCCTGGTCGATTGCCTGCGCACTGGCTGCGCTGGCGAGTGGCTGGCAAGGCTTGGCGTTCGTTCGCGGCCTGCTCGGGCTGACGGAAGCGGCAGGCTTGCCGGCAGCCGTGAAAGCCACCACCGAATGGTTTCCGGCCAAGGAGCGCTCGGTCGCGATTGGCTGGTTCAACATCGGCTCGTCGATTGGCGCACTGCTGGCGCCGCCCCTGGTGGTCTGGGCGATCCTGCACAGCGGCTGGGAACTGGCTTTCCTGATCGTCGGCGGTCTTGGCGTGCTCTGGAGCTTCCTATGGGTGATCCTGTACAAACATCCCCGGGATCAAAAGCGCCTGGGCGATGCAGAACGCGATTACATCCTCAGCGGCCAGGAAGAGCATTTCAAGGAACCGGCCACGCAAAAAGGCAGCTGGAAGAAAATCATCGGCAGCCGTAATTTCTACGCCATCGCCAGCGCACGGATTCTCTCCGAGCCAGCCTGGCAGACCTTCAACGCGTGGATTCCGCTGTACCTGATGACCGAGCGGCACATGAACATCAAGGAGATCGCGATGTTCGCCTGGCTACCGTTCCTCGCCGCGGACCTTGGCTGTGTGCTCGGCGGTTACCTGAGCCCGTTCTTTCACAAACACTGCAAAGTGTCGCTGTTCACCTCGCGCAAAATGGTCCTGCTGTTCGGTGCCTCGTGCATGATCGGCCCGGCGTGTATCGGCCTGGTTGCCAGCCCGTACACGGCGATTGCGTTGCTGTGCATCGGCGGTTTCGCTCACCAGACCTTGTCCGGTGCGCTGTACGCAATCACCTCTGACTCGTTTGGTAAAAACGAAGTGGCCACAGCCACCGGCATGGGCGGCTTGTTCGGCTACCTCGGCGCGGCCGCGTTCACCCTGGTGTTTGGGGTGATGGTGACCAAGATCGGCTACAGCCCGCTGTTCGTGACCCTGGCGATCTTCGACATCGTCGCCGCGTTCATCGTCTGGACCGTTGCCCGGGAACTGAAAACCCAAGCAGCACCAGAGGTGCACGCCGAATCACAAACACTGCAGTCCGCCACCTGAAAACATAAAACCTGTGGGAGCGA
>NZ_AKJF01000006.1 GCF_000282475.1 Pseudomonas sp. GM78 | reverse complement strand
TAGCCGTCGCTTTCGGCCGGGGAGTGGCCGTTGTGCTCGTGTGTGCTGATGGTGTGCAGGCCGAAACCCATGTTGGCCGCAGGGTCGATCGGCAAGGCGTTGTAGTGACGCATCAGTACCGGTTGGCCATAGCGCACCATCAGCAGTTTCACCGGGAAAGTGCCATCGAACGTCCACAGCGCATTGTGATTTTGCAGCGGGAAGTTCGGGTGGAAACGGGTGTCGATGCCTTTGGTCGTGCCAGTCGTGGTCGGGATGTCCGAGGTCTGGTAGTAGAGGCCGCCGGGGCCGAACTCACCGACGGCGTAGTTGTGCAGTTGCCGGCGGTCGCGCATCCCGGTATTGATACGCGCGCCCACTTGCACGGTCTTGTACGCGACCTGCGGGTAGAACTCGTTCCAGCGCTGGTGCGACCAGCCTTTTCCCGGTGGCCGCCCTTCGGCTGGCGAGCCCACGGGTTGGCGGTTGAGGAAGGCTTCGATCTGCGCCTTCCACGGGTTGCGGTCCAGCACATTGGAGAACTGCGACGGAAACGGGAACAGGCCGGGCTGGCGCATGAACGCATCCAGCGCCGAACCCGACGGGGCGCTGCGTGCAATGCTGTTGGGGTCCTGGGCCGGCGCCGGGCCGACAGTGGGTACGGGGAAGGTCAGGGGTGGGGCCGGGATCGTCGGGTCGAGTTTTTCCGTGCCGAATTCCTCGAACAGCAGCAATTGCTGGGTAAACGGTTGGGCCCCGTACAAGGGGCTGGGTTTGCCGTTGGTGGGGTAATTGAACGAGGTCTGCAAACTCGGCGGCAGCACGTTGTCGGCACGCGGTGTGTTGCGGTCGCCGTACGCGCCGTTGGGCAGGGCCAATGCGCCCTGGTTGGTCTCGGGCATGGTTTTCAAAGCTTCGAGCGCTGCTGCGGCGGCGATCGGATCGGCGGGTGGATTGTAGTAGGCCGAGGGGTCGGTCGGCGGCGGTTGGCTTTCATCGTCAAGCGGGGCCGCGCTGACGGTGGCGAGGCTGGCGCTGATCAACAGGAAGGAGGCCACACTCGACCTCCGTAAGTAGCTCAAGGAACGAAATGCGGGTGGTGCATTTTTCATTTGGTTTCCCCTTACGCATGCCAAATTGGCGAAACCCACGTCCCCGAGTGGGGGACGACTGCTGCGGTGTTAGGGCTGGTGCAACAGACGGGCCATGTCAAAAGTGGGAAAAAAATTTGTGATTAATTAGTAAGTTGTTTCAGAGTGTTTCAAGGGTGCATCAGTCGGCGGTGGGTGAAATTCCTCATTAACGGGGAAAATGTCCTTGTTTCATTGGGTTACTTTCACCAATGGCCAAACGCCGTTATGTGCACGAGGTGCTGTCGGTTCTGCTGATGGCGGGCGGGGCGCTACCCCGGGATTGAATTCACACGCAGAGCCCGGGAACGATCACCGGCGAGTAACCCGCTCCGGCACGCTATGATAGGCAGTCGCGCCCATTTCCCGGAGTCAATCCCAGCAATGCCCCAGATCACCCACTACAAAACCCCGTGCCCCGAGTCGGTCAACAGTCAGATCCTGCAGATGGTGGTCGACAACCTGACCGATATCAGCATGGTCGCGATCGCGCCGAGCAACCTGTTGTACAACGTCTACCAGTACGCGATCGGCTACGAGGTGCACCTGTATCTGGAGGCCTTGAACGGGACAAAAGGGATTGAGGTGGAGTTGATCGTCGCCACGGATCTGGACGATCCGGACAAGGTCGCAGGTTTCCTGTTGTACCTGCCGGTCAAGGACGATCCCGACGCGTGCAGCGTGGCCTACATGGCCGTGGATGCCGGTCATCGGCGACAAGGGATTGCGCGCAGGATGCTGCGCGAGATGGTCGGCCGTTACCCGCATGCCGAGCTGGCATGCGCCGTGGCCAAGGTGCCGTACTTTGAATCGATGGGTTTCCAGGTGGTGGGCGCGCGTGCCACCCAGGTGCTGATGAACACCCGCGACCACGGCAGCGACGGCTTGAGGGCGCTGCTGGATGTGGCGCCCATCTATAGCTCGCTGGAGGTGCGGCAGATTCATACCTACCTGCTGCAAAAGCACGGCAAGCGGGCGATGCTCGATGCTGAAAAACAGCGTGACCGGCATCTGGACCAGCTGACGCGCAAGGCCAATGAGTTTGTCCGTGAGCGATTGGAAAAACGCGGTTAAATTGTAGGAGCGAGCCTGCTCGCGAAAAGCCTGAGGACGCCGCGGGGTGTCAGGCTTCCATCGTTATCGTTAACGACCATCGCGAGCAGGCTCACTCCTACAGGGGATTTTGGGTTGGCGTGTAGAAAGCACAAAGCCCGGCCAGGTGCCGGGCTTTCAGTGTCTGGTTTTCGCGCAGTTAAAAAAGAGCCTCAAAGCTCTTTGATGGGGAGAAGTGGAGCCATTGAGGCTCAAGATGCGCATGAAGAAGGCGGTGAGCTTGATAGGGGTTCAATGCACTCACCACCTACGCAACGGCTTGGACAAGCAAGCGGCTGCGCAACTCCATCGTAGGAAGATGGGGGGGCGGTCTCAAGTACCGCTAGTCGAATCCCCCCACAAGTGTCAGCTTCTGCGATTGCGCTCCCCGGGCCAACCGGCCTGGTTCAGGGCCTCCAGCAGCGTTTCGGCATCCAGCCCCGGCACCGCGTGGCCGTTACCTTCCGTCGTTTCGGCGGCGAGCAAGGCGTTGATGATGGCTTCTTCAACGGCCTCGGTGGCCGCCAGGAACAATTCGCTGATGTGATCGTTATTGACCATGCTCAGGTTGTCGCAGGTCGGCGCTTTTTTGCTCTCGTAAGCCGCTGGCGGTACATGCTGGTTGCCGGTGGCGAAAGCGATGAAGATGTCGCCGCTGTGGTCTTCATTGCCGCCGCCGGTGCGGGCCAGGCCGAGGCTGGCGCGCTGTGCCAGGCGCGTGCATTGGTGTGGCAGCAAAGGCGCATCGGTGGCCAGGCACACCACGATCGAACCCATGCCCGGGTGCGGCAGTGAAGCCTTGAGAAACGGTGAGTCGACCTGCTGCATGTAGCGCCCGACCGGGTAGCCATCGACGCGCAACTCATTGCGGATGCCATGGTTGGCCTGGACAATCGCGCCAACCGTCCAGCCGCCCTGGGCACTGTCCAGGCGTCGCGAAGCGGTGCCGATGCCGCCCTTGAACTCGTGACAGATCATGCCGCTGCCGCCGCCGACATTGCCTTCGGCTACCGGGCCGCCTGTCGCCGCGCGCAGGGCCTGGGCGACATGCTCGGGCTTCACGTGGAAGCCGTTGATGTCATTGAGCAAGCCGTCGAAGGTCTCCAGCACCACTGGCATGTTCCAGTAGAGCCGCCCGTCGTCCGGTTGCTGCTCGCGGTCCTGCACGATCAAGGCATCGCGCACCACGCCCAGGCTATGGGTGTTGGTGAAGGCGATCGGGCTGGTCAGCAGGCCCGCTTCGCGAATCCACTCGAGGCCCGTGGCATCGCCATTGCCATTGAGCACATGGACCCCGGCAAAACAGGGTTGCTGGCTGGTGGAACCGGCACGGGGTTCGATCACGGTCACCCCGGTCAGGATATCGCGACCCTTGGCGGTGCGACCGCGCACATCGCTGTGGCCGACCCGCACACCGGGTACATCGGTGATGGCGTTGAGGGGGCCGGGTTGCAGTTGGCCAAACTGGATATTGAGGTCGCGGGCACGTGGTTTCATGGTTTTTCTCGTCTTCAATAATTCGTGGTGGAAAAGAGTGTGTGGTTTGTCGCGAGACCTGTGGGAGCGGGCTTGCCCGCGATAGCGGTGGGTCAGCCGACATCAATGTTGGATTTGCCGGCCTCATCGTCGGAACGCCGCCCGGAGCAAGCCCGCTCCCACAGTGATAGTGGTGTGCCTACTGGCCGTTCTTGACCTTGCTCCAGATCCGCGTACGCACACGCTCGGTGGCGGGCGGCAGGGGTTGCAGGGTGAACAACGTGGCCAGGGCTTCGGCCGACGGGTAAACCGCAGGGTTGGTGCGCGTTGCCTCCGCCACCAGTGCTGTCGCGTTGCGGTTGCCGTTGGGGTAGTTGAGGTGATTACTGACCGGGGCGATGACCTCGGCGCGCATCAGGTAGTCGATGAAGGCCAGGCCCTGTTCGGGATGCGGTGCGTCCTTGAGCAATACCAGCGTGTCGAACCACACCGGCGCGCCTTCCTTGGGCAAGCTGTAGGCGATCTTCACGCCATTGCCGGCCTGCTCGGCGGTGGCTTTGGCTTCGAGCATCGCGCCGGACCAACCCACGGCGACGCAGATGTTGCCGTTGGACAGGTCACTGATGAACTTCGACGAATTGAAGTAGGCAATGTGCGGACGCAGCTTGAGCAGCAGCGCTTCGGCCTTTTTGTAGTCTTCAGGGTTAGTACTGTTGGGTGGCAGGCCCAGGTAGTGCAGGGCGACCGGCAGCATTTCCGCGGGCGAGTCGAGCATCGCCACGCCGCACTCGCCGAGTTTGGCCAGGTTCTCTTCCTTGAACACCAGGTCCCAGGAGTCCACCGGCGCTTTGTCGCCCAAGGCGGCGCGCACTTTGTCCACGTTATAGCCGATGCCGTTGGTGCCCCACAGATATGGCACGGCGTACTGGTTGCCCGGATCGTTGTTGGCCAGTTTCGCCAGCAGGTCGGTGTCCATGTTCTTGAAGTCCGGCATCTGCGCCTGGGGCAGCGGGGCGAGGGCGCCGGCCTTGATCAGGGTCGGCAAACTGAAGTTGCTGGCCACCACCACGTCGTAGCCGCTGCGGCTGGTCAGCAGTTTGCCTTCGAGGACTTCGGCACTGTCGAAGGTGTCGTAGACCGGCTGGATACCGGTGTCCCGCTTGAAGTCATGCAGGGTGGTGGGGCCGATGTAGTCGTACCAGTTGTACACGTGCACGGTCGGGCCATCGGCGGCGACCGCCGACAGCGAGGCCACCAGACAGGCGCCCAGCCCCAGATTGAAATACGAGCGGTGACCACTCATGATGCGGCACTCCTGGCCTGCTGCAGGCCGGTGATGATCAGGAGTGTGCAGCGTATCGAGCGGAGTGGCCGTTACCCATTCCCATCATGGGTTACTCAAAAGGGGTAGTGCGTGGACGCGTTGTTGAAAGAGTTGCCGCTGCACCAGGGATTGGCACGGGTATTTGGCGCGATGGGCCAGGACGGGTTCTGGCGTGCGCTGGTCGACACCCTGCGCTTGCTGGTGCCGCTGGACAACGCCCTGGTCGCGGTGCTGCGACCGGGACGGGTACCGCGCCTGCTGATCGATTTCGACTCCACAGGCAGCGGCGATGAGCATGAAGAACTGGCGGACTACAGCGCCGGCATGTACCTGCTCGATCCGTTTTACCTGGCGGTCTGCGCCGGCATCGCCGATGGCTTGCACAGCCTCGATTCGGTGGCCCCCGACCAGTTCCAGCAGAGCGAGTACTACCTGAGCTACTTTCGCACGGTGGTGGGTGGGGACGAATTGCAGTTCATGGTCAACGTCGACGGTGCCGTCCTCGGGTTGTCCCTGGGACGCGCGACACGTTTCACCCTGCAAGAGCAGGGCAGCTTGCTGTGCGTGCGCGACTGGGTGCTGGCGGCGATGCGTCGGCACCTGCAATTGCTACCGCCGGAAGGCCCGGCTGTCGAAGCCGTAGCCGGGGACCTGGCGACCTTGCTCGATCGCTTCGATGCGCGCCTGTCGGTGCGCGAAATCGAAACCGCGCGCCTGATCCTCCAGGGTTTTTCCAGCAAGGCCATCGCCCAGCAGATGGGCATTTCCCCGGAGACGGTGAAGGTGCATCGGCGCAATCTCTATCACAAGCTCAATGTGAACGGGCATGGCGAGTTGTTTGCGCTGGTGCTCAATCCGCCAGGCTGAACACCAACGCCTTCAACCCGCACTCTACATCGGCATCCGGGAACTCCGGCGGATTGTCCAGCCGCCGTTCAAAGCGCAGGCTCGGTGCTTCCCGGGTCACCCCGTCGATGAGGAAATCCGCACCGAAGGCCGGGTCGTTCATGCAGGCCAGCACCGTGCCTTGGGGGCCGAGCAGTTCCGGCAGGCGACGCAGCACCCGTTGGTAGTCCTTGGTCAGCAGGAAACTGCCTTTCTGGAAGGAGGGCGGGTCGATGATCACCAGATCGTAAGGGCCCTTGCCGATGACTTTGCCCCAGGACTTGAACAGGTCGTGGCCGAGAAAAGTCACCTTGCCCAGGTCATGCCCGTTGAGCCGGTGATTGTCACGCCCGCGGCTCAGGGCCGGGCTGGACATGTCCAGGTTGACCACGTGGGTCGCGCCGCCTTCGATGGCCGCCACCGAGAAGCCGCAGGTGTAGGCGAACAGGTTCAATACGCGTTTGCCCAGGGCTCCGGCCCGCACCCAGTCGCGGCCGTAGCGCATGTCGAGGAACAGCCCGGTGTTCTGTTTGCGCCCCAGGTCCACGCGATACTTCAGGCCGCCCTCGGTGATGGTCATTTCCTCGATGACGTCCCCCAGCAGCCATTCGGTGGTGCTTTGCAGCAGGTAGCGGTGCTGCAGCAGCAAGGTATGCGCGCCGGATTGAGCCCATGCCGGTGATTGCGTGAGCTCAAGCAACAGCTGCTTCAAGGCGTCCAGTTGCGCCGCTTCCGGCTCTTTGAACAGCGACACCAGCACCACGCCCTGCAACCAGTCGACGGTCAGTTGCTCGAGCCCCGGCCAGCAACGGCCGCGGCCGTGGAACAGGCGGCGGGTTTCGGCGGGGGCGGCCGCCAGGGCTGTCGACAAGTGCGCGTGGAGGGTGGCGAGGGCTTCAGGGTTCATCGGTCTGGGTCGGTCATCTGAGGGGGCGGCATTTAACCATAATTGCGCGTTGGGTAGACGACACAAAACCCCTGTAGGAGTGAGCCTGCTCGCGATAGCGGTGTGCCTTCCAACAGTTGCATCGCCTGACACTACGCCATCGCGAGCAGGCTCACTCCCACAGAGTTATCACGTTTAATTTAACTTTACGTGAGGATTTGGCGATCTTCCGGCTCCCATACTTGGCTCCAACGAACCACAACCGGGAGCCGGACATGTCGCAGTCAACTGCTTCACCCAAGGCCAGCCATCCTCTCTGGCTGCGGCTCACTCATTGGCTGAACGCCCTGGCGGTGCTGGTGATGGTCACCAGTGGCTGGCGCATCTACAACGCCTCGCCGCTCTACGATTTCAGCTTTCCCAGGTCGATCACCCTGGGTGGCTGGCTGGGCGGTGCCTTGCAATGGCACTTCGCGGCGATGTGGTTTCTCGCACTCAATGGTCTCGTCTACCTGCTCATCAACCTGTTCAGTGGCCGCCTCAAACGACGTTTCTTCCCGGTTTCCCCCAAGGGTGTGCTGCAGGATCTGTGGGCCGCGTTCCGGGGTCGGTTGGCGCATGCCGACCTGAGTCACTACAACCAGGTGCAGCGTGTGGCGTACCTGTTCGTGATGGTCGATATCACGCTGCTGGTGATCTCCGGGCTGGTGCTGTGGAAGTCGGTGCAGTTCCCGCTGTTGCGTGAGTTGCTGTGGGGCTACGAAGGTGCACGCCATGTGCACTTCGTCGCGATGGCGCTGTTGGTGGCATTCGTCGCAGTGCACCTGGTGATGGTGGCACTGGTTCCAAAAACACTGTTGGCCATGATTGTCGGTCGCAAGGAGCCCGTATGAAAAAGCGCATTCAAGACTCCGGGCTGGACGAGTCGTCCATCCTGACCGACGCCCGGAAAATCCTCGCCCCGCAGATCGAAGACCGCTCGCGCCGCGCGTTCCTGCTGCGTGGCCTGACACTCGGCGGCGTGGCCATGTTGTCCGGTTGCAACCTCACCGACAACGACAGCGTCGAGACCGCGTTGTCGTCCATGTCGCGCTTCAACGACCGGGTGCAAGGCTGGCTGTTCAACCCCAATGCCATGGCGCCGACCTATCCGGCGTCGATGATCACCCGGCCATTCCCGTTCAATGCCTTCTACGGCATCGACGAGGCGCCGACGGTGGAGGAAGAGAGCTACCGGCTGGAAGTCACCGGCCTGGTGGCGGACAAGCGCAATTGGCGCCTCGAAGAGCTGCGCGCCATGGCGCAAACCGAGCAGATCACCCGGCATATCTGCGTCGAAGGCTGGAGCGCGATCGGTCGTTGGGGCGGCGTGCGTTTCAGCGATTTCCTCAAGCGAGTCGGGGCCGATACCGACGCCAAATACGTCGGCTTCAAGTGCGCCGACGATTACTACACCAGCATCGACATGGCCACTGCACTGCATGCGCAAACCCTGTTGACGCTGACCTATGACGGCGCCGTGCTGCCGCGCGAATACGGCTTCCCGATGAAGCTGCGCATGCCCACCAAGCTCGGCTACAAAAATCCAAAACACATCCAGGCGATCTTTGTCAGCAACACCTACAGCGGCGGCTACTGGGAAGACCAGGGCTACAACTGGTTCGGTGGCAGCTGACCAAACCCCCGGCAATTCCCCTCGTCCACACCCCATGCATCAAGGAGTTTCACCATGAAAAAGTTGACCACCGTTGTTCTGTCCATGTGCCTGGCCGTCGGCGCCGCCAGTGTTTTTGCTGGCGATACGATGAGCAAGGACAGCATGAGCAAGGATTCGATGTCCAAGAACGCCATGCACAAAGACGCCATGAAAAAGGACGCCATGGCCAAGGACACGATGAGCAAGGACAGCATGTCCAAGGATGCCATGAGCAAGGACGGCATGAAGAAAGACGCCATGTCCAAGGACGCCATGAAAAAGGACCCGATGTCCCAGTAACGCAAACCTGTCATTCGGGGTGTGGCCTGAGCTCATGCCCCCATGACAGTTGATGGCTTGGTGATATTGCGCAGTGTCGCAACACTGATTTCGTCGTCTGTTTGTATCAAAAATGAATTTCCGCAGAGACCGCCGCTCATACCAGTAGGTAGCGGATTTCGAGCCCGCGTATTTTTTGTTGCGATCAGGGAGCGGCAAGGTCATGAGTCGAGAATCGACGGCGGGCGAACACCTTCATGGCGGATTGATTCTGGTGGTTGAAGACGATCCGATGATCCTGGAGTTTCTCTGCGAAATTCTTCAGGAGGAGGGCTATGTGGTGCAACCGCAGACCAGTGCCGACGAAGCGTCGGTGTATTTGCAGGGGCATGCGCCTGAAGTCGGAATGTTGCTGACGGACATCACCATGCCGGGCACGCTCAACGGTGCAGACTTGGCCAATCTGTTCGGTGATCGTTGGCCGGACAAACCGATCATGATCATGTCCGGCTTCGAAACCCCTGAAAGTTCCGGCGTGCGGCACGATGTCTCGTTTATCAAGAAACCCTGGGCGCTGGGGCAGTTGCTCGATTGCGTGGATGGCGCGCTGAAATCACGCCGTACCCTGTAGGTTCCTGTACATTTATCAGGTCTTAACGCCAGATCCTTGAAATAGGAAGGACCCTTTGTCTGCTCCCGAATCCGTCTTGAACCTCCCTTACCACGCCTTCCTGTTCGACATGGACGGCACCATCCTCACCTCCATTGCTGCCGCCGAGCGCGTCTGGGCCACCTGGGCCGTGCGCCACGGCGTCGATGTCGAAACCTTCCTGCCGACCATTCACGGCGCCCGCGCCATCGACACCATCAACCGCCTGGCCCTGCCTGGCGTCGATGCCGAGGCCGAGGCGGCGTGGATTACCGAGGCTGAAATCGAGGATGTCGATGGCGTTGAAGAGGTGGCCGGCGCGGCGCGTTTTCTCAAGTCCTTGCCGGCTCATCAATGGGCGATCGTGACCTCTGCACCACGGGCGCTGGCGTTGCGGCGGATGGCAGCCGCCGGGATTCCCGAGCCGGAGGTGATGGTCACCGCCGAAGACGTCAGCGCCGGCAAACCCGACCCGGCCGGTTATCGATTGGCTGCTCAGCGGCTGGATGTAGAGATAGCGGATTGCCTGATTTTCGAAGATGCGACGGTGGGCATTCTTGCAGCCGAGGCGGCGGGGGCGGATTTGCTGATCGTCACGGCGACGCATGAACAGCCGATTCAGACGGCGCATGCCACGTTGGCAGGTTATGACGAAGTTGTGGCAAGTTTGGATGCCAACGGAATGATTCGACTTCACTCAATCTAATGTGGGGGAGTCTCAGTAGATTTTCGGGATCAACCGCCAGCTCCGGGCGCAATAAGCTTCGTATTCACCCCCAAACTGCGCCCGTAACAGCGCTTCCTCGGCATGAATTCGCGCGATCAGCGGAATCACCGTCAGCGCGGTCAGCAACAGCCCGACCGCCGAGCGAAAGGCCAGCGCCCAACCCACGGCAATCACCAACATCCCCAGGTAACTGGGGTTGCGCAAGCGACGATAGATCCCGTCGGTCACCAGGCGATGCCCCGGCTGGATCGCCACCAGTCCACTGAAACGATTGCCGAGCACGAACACCGGCCACATGCGCAGCACGCCGCCGATGATGAAGAGCAGCGCCCCGAGCCAACGCACGCCCTCGCCACCGAAGGTCCAGAAGTCGATCCGGTCGGTGTAGGCCGGCAAAAAACCACTCAACAGTCCAATCACCCCGAATGCTGGCAGCACCCAGCGATTGGCCCGATCCTCGCGTTCGCCGGAACTCAGGTTGACCTCGGTAAACAGCGAAGCGATGGCCATGACCAGGGTTGTCAGGGCAACGACCACCAAGGCGGCATGGGAAAAAAACGCCGCGAAGCCACCCAGCCCCCAAATCGCCAGCCAGAGGTAAGCGAGAGTCGAAACGATGGCAAAAAACGCCAGTTTTGCGGAGATTTTCATAGGCGATCCCCCCGACACTTTCAGTGTAGCGTCGATCGTTCCCACGCAGAGCGTGGGAACGATCAATGTGCGGCCGATCGCGCATTGCGCCGGATCACCTGCGGTGGCTGCCCGAATACTCGAAGGAATGCTTCGCGCATTCGCCGCGGATCAACAAAGCCAGTTTCCAAGGCAATCTGCTCGAGCGTCAGGCGCCCACGTTCGAGCATCTGCCGTGCCGTCTCCAGGCGCAGGTTTTCGATGGCTTTGGCGGGCGACTGACCGGTTTCGGTACGGAACGCACGGCTGAACTGCCGCGGGCTGAGGCGCGCCACTTGCGCCAGTTGTTCCACCGATAAGGTTTGGGCGAGGTGCTCCCTGGCGTAGGCGAGGACGGTCTGGATGCGATCGGATTTCGGCGCCAGTTCCAGCAGCGCGGAGTGTTGTGACTGGCCGCCGGCACGGCGGTGGTACATCACCAGTTTCTGCGCCACGGAACGCGCAAGTTCAGCACCGTGATCCTTTTCGACCATGGCCAATGCCAAGTCGATGCCGGCGGTCATGCCGGCGGAGGTCCAGATCGAGCCGTCGATCACGTAGATGCGGTCGGGTTCTACCTTGATCGATGGAAAACGTTCTTGCAGTTGCCGCGCATAGGCCCAGTGCGTGGTCGCCCGCCGGCCCTCTAGCAGTCCGGCCTGGGCCATGACAAAGGCTCCGGAGCAAATCGACGCGGTGCGGCGCGCGGTTCTGGCGCTGGCACGCAAGTAGTCCAGTACCCCCTCGGGCGCCTGTTCGAGGATGGCGTCGCCACCCACCACGATCACCGTATCGAACACCCGCTCGCCGAACGCCTCGGTGCCGACATTCAGGCCGCCAGAAGCGCGCAAGGTGCGGCCGTCTTCGGACAGTACACGCACGTCATACAGGGCTTGCCCGACACTGAAATTGGCGTACTCGAACACCGGCATGGCCGCCAGCGCCATGGACTGGAAACCCTCGAAAACCACAAACGCCACGCTGATCATCGTCAGGTCCTCAAAACTGATGTCCGAAAAACGTAGTTTAAACGTCATTTGCGACAGGCACGAGTCGATTTATAAATGCTCATGGCTGGCGACTGTCTCGCCTCACAGTGAAGGAAATTGAACATGGCTCTCTCCTCCAAAGGCACTGCACTGATCACTGGCGCCTCTTCCGGCATCGGCGCGGTGTATGCCGACCGTCTCGCCCGGCAGGGTTACGACCTGATTCTGGTCGCGCGCAGCCAGGCAAAACTCAACGCGCTGGCCATTCGCCTGAGCGACCAGACCGGCCGCACTGTGGAAGTGGTCGCCGCGGATCTCAAAGACAAGGCCGACCTGTTGCGGGTCGAACAGATTCTGCGTAATGACGCGAGCATCACCTTATTGGTCAACAACGCCGGCGTCGGTGCAGTCATGCCGTTGCTCGGCAGTCCCGTGGATGACATGGAAGACATGATCACCCTCAACATCACCGCGCTGACCCGCCTGGCCTACGCCGTGGTACCGGGCTTCGTCGCGCGCGGTATCGGAACCGTGATCAACATTTCGTCGATCGTCGCCATCGCCCCGGAAATCCTCAACGGTGTGTATGGCGGGACCAAGGCATTTGTCCTGGGCCTGAGCCAATCGATGCAGCGCGAACTGGCGGATAAAGGCATACGGATCCAGGCCGTACTGCCGGGCGCGACCGCCACCGACTTCTGGAGCGAGGCCGGCAACCCGGTGGAGAATTTGCCGCAGGAGATCGTCATGTCCGCCGAAGACATGGTCGACGCCGCACTGGTGGGGTTGGAGAGGGGGGAAGTGGTGACCATTCCGGGATTGCACGACTGCGAGCAATGGACCCGCTATGAAGCGCAGCGCCAGGTGCTGTCCGGGTTGTTCGGTAATTCCACGGCAGCGGCGCGTTATCGTTAACCGACGATGTGAAGCCTCGCCTAGCCTAACTGTAGGAGCCAGGCTTGCCGGCGAAGAACGATGACGCGGTGCAGCAGATACACCACGGCGTCTGGTTCGCCGGCAAGCCTGGCTCCTACAGATTCAGGTGTCACGACCGACGCTTCGATCTATTGACCAGCCGGAACGCCTTCCTGAACGAGGATGGCGCGAGCCAGGTCTTCGTCGCTGGCGCTGTTGAGGTCAGGATGTTCCTGACGAACACGCTGCAATACCTGCTCCAGATAAACACCGCGAATCGCACCGCCACTGGCCACGAAGCTGGAGGCGTCATCCCGGGCGGGAATCATCAATTTGTCATCCTTGAACGTCGAATACAGCGAGGCGGAAACCCCGGCCGACGTGGCGACATCTTTTGCATCGACATCGGCCATCGCGGAGCCGACGGGTAGGCACAGCAAAAGGGAGGAAATGATAATCAGACGGCGCATGACGGTGTCCTCTGAAGACATGACGCAAAAAGGAAGTCTCTCACCTTTAGGATGCATGGCGATCGCCAGGAGTTCCCTTGTCGTAGCCTTGAGCCCGGATTCAGCGCGAAAACCGGTTGCGATAATCTCGCGGCGAAACCCCGAGGTTGCGCTGGAAGGTCAGGCGCATGCGCTCTTCATCGCCAAAGCCGCACAGCCGGGAAATCTGATCGATGTTGCGCTCTGAATCTTCCAGCAGTCGCCGCGCAGCTTCCACGCGCAGCACTTCCACGGCCTTGGCCGGCGTGCGGCCGGTCTTGAGCTTGTAGACCCGGGCAAAGTTGCGCGGGCTCATTTGTACCTGTTGGGCGAGTGTCTCGACGGTGAGGTTGGCACCGGACAAGTTCTGCGTGATCCACAGGTGCAGGTCGTCGAAGGCCGCACCTTCGCTGGTTTGCGATTGCAGCAATTGGCTGTACTGGGCCTGGCCCCCGGGGCGCTTGAGGAACACCACCATTTCCCGCGCCGTCAGCAGTGCCAGCTCACGCCCGCAATCTTCTTCAACCAACGCCAGCGCCAGGTCGATCCCGGCGCTGACCCCGGCGGAGGTCCAGACTGAACCCTGCTGGACAAAGATCGCATCGTTGTCGACTTCGATGGACGGATGGCGCTCCTTGAGCATGCCGCACATCGCCCAATGGGTGGCGGCGCGCCGACCTTCGAGCAATCCGGCCTCGGCCAACAGGAACGTGCCGCTGCACACCGAAGCGGTGCGTCTGGCTTTGGTGGACGCCTGTTTGAGCCAGTTGACCAGGCCCAGGGCATTGTTCATCGCCAGAATGATCGCCGGGGCACCGGGAACGATCAGCGTGTCGATCGTTTGGTCGTCGAAGGTACTCAAGGGCACGGTGTCGACGGCCAACCCCTCTGCCGTGTGAATCAGGCCACCGCTCAGGCTGGCGGTCTGCAGTGTGTAGCCGGGCAAATTGCTGCTGTTGAGGTAGCGCGAGGCGGCCCAGAACACGGTTTGCGCACCGGTCAGGTCGAGCAGGCCCATTTCGGGGTAGGCGAGGAAGACGATCAAACGTGGTTGGTCGGACGGGGACTCGGGAGTGCTGGCGATATCGTTCATAGGCTTCTGGATTGACGCGTTGGAATAATGATAATTCGCAAACGCTATAAGCGTTATCGCAGCTGGTCGGCTGTCCGGATTTCAGGGTTTTATGTCACTCGCTCGGGAAAACTGCAAGTTCGCCCACTCGTGAAAATCCAGAACAATTGTATTGTCGATACTTGTGTGTTTCCGCACCGAAGGGCTACGTAAACTGACAGGTGCTTCCCGCCAACCCAGTACGAGGGGATGACAAAGGCTCATCCCCCGGCCCGTTGTTGTCATTTGTTTGCCCATGACCCCGGCCCATAGAGTGAAGCGTGCGCTTTTGGCGCATCCCTTTCATTCGAGTCATCGCCTGGCGAACCCAGGCGAGGGAGATTTTTGATGTCCGATAACTTGGGCCAGCAGTTCATCGACGGGCAGCGCAGTGCCCTGGGCCGCGAGACCCTGCACAGCGTCGACGCCAGCACCGGCCACGCGCTGCCGTATGTTTTCCATCAGGCCACCGAGCAGGAAGTGGTGCTGGCGGTAACGTCGGCAACGCGCGCGTTTGCGCCGTTTCGTCAACTGTCGCCACTGCGCCGAGCCGAATTTCTCGATGCCATCGCCGAGGAAATCGATGACCTGGGGGATGATTTCATCGCCCTGGTCTGCCAGGAAACCGCGTTGCCCGAGGGGCGGATTCGCGGCGAGCGCAGCCGCACCAGCGGCCAGCTGCGTTTGTTTTCCCAAGTGCTGCGCCGGGGTGATTTTCTCGCTGCACGGATAGATCAGGCATTGCCTGAGCGCACCCCGTTGCCACGGCCGGATATTCGCCAGTACCGCATCGGAGTCGGTCCGATCGCGGTGTTCGGTGCGAGCAATTTCCCCCTGGCCTTTTCCACCGCCGGCGGCGACACCGCCTCGGCCCTGGCCGCCGGTTGCCCGGTGGTGTTCAAGGCCCACAGCGGGCACATGGCGACGGCCGAGCGGGTGGCGGGCGCCATCGTTCGCGCGGCGCAACGTACGGCCATGCCGTCGGGGGTGTTCAACATGATCTACGGCGCGGGCGTGGGCCAGGCGCTGGTCATGGCCGATGGCATCAAGGCCGTGGGCTTCACCGGCTCGCTCAAGGGTGGTCGGGCCCTGGCCGACCTGGCCGCCGCGCGGGCGCAACCGATCCCGGTGTTCGCCGAGATGTCGAGCATCAACCCGGTGATCGTGCTGCCCGAAGCCTTGGGCAGTCGTGGCCAGAAAATCGCCGAGGAACTGACCGCTTCGGTCAACCTCGGCTGCGGCCAATTCTGCACCAGCCCCGGCTTGATCATCGGCCTGCGCTCGCCGCAGTTCAGCGAGTTCCTGCAGGCGTTCGCGCAGAACATGGGCTGCCAGCCGCCGCAGACCATGCTCAACGCAGGGGCGCTCAACAGTTATCGCGCAGGCCTTGCGCACATCGCGGCGCACGACCTTGTCGATCATCTGGCTGGCCAGGCGCAGGGGGATCGCAAGGCTCAGCCGCAATTGTTCAAGGCCGATGTGCAACTATTGCTCGACGGCGATCCGCTGTTGCAGGAAGAGATTTTCGGCCCGGCCACGGTGGTAGTGGAGGTGGCTGATCAGCCGCAGTTGCGCGCGGTGCTCGACAGCTTGCACGGGCAACTGACCGCCACGCTGATTGCAGAACCTGCGGATCTGGAGCGCTTTCGCGAACTGCTGCCGCTGCTGGAGGACAAGGTCGGGCGGTTGCTGCTCAACGGTTATCCCACCGGTGTCGAAGTCAGCGATGCGATGGTGCACGGCGGGCCTTATCCCGCGACGTCGGATGCGCGTGGCACCTCGGTCGGCAGCCTGGCCATCGATCGCTTCCTGCGTCCTGTGTGCTACCAGAACTATCCTGATGAATACCTGCCGCCCGCGCTGCAAAACGCCAACCCACTGGGCCTCGATCGACTGGTCGACGGCCAGTGGAGCCGGTTGCCCCTGAACTGACCCGCCGCCCACGTCGGCGCGGCTGGCGTGGGCCTTGATGGATTGCACATTGAATCGAGTACACACCGATATGGTTCCTTCCCTTGGCAGCATCGCTTCACGCTTGCGCCTCAAGCAACTGCGCTTGTTGATCGCGCTGGATGACCGCGGCTCCCTGCACAAGGCCGCCGAGCAGATTTCGATTTCCCAGTCCGGCGCCACCAAGGCCCTGCATGAGGTCGAGTCGTTGCTTGGCATGCCCTTGTTCGAGCGCCAGCCCAAGGGCCTGGTGGCCAACGAAATGGGGCGTTGCATGATTCGTTATGCGCGGCTGATCTACAGCGATGTGGAGCATCTGCGCGAAGAAATGCTCAGCATCATGCAGGGGCAGGGCGGACGGTTGTCGGTGGGGGTGATCATGGGCGCAGTGCCGTTGCTGACCCGGGCCCTGACCGAGTTACGGCTCAAGCAGCCCGACTTGTCGGTGGAACTGGTGGAAAACACCAGCGCGACCTTGCTCGGGCTGCTGGATCAGGGGCGCCTGGACCTGGCGATCTGTCGGACCAGCGTCGGCCAGCGCTCTGATGCCTATGACTGCATCGAGCTGAGCGAGGAGCCCTTGGCCGTGGTCGCCAGCAAGGATCATCCGCTGGCCAGTGCCGAGGCGTTGCAGCTGGCGCAATTGAGCGATTACCGCTGGGTGGTCTATCCCAAGGACATGCCGATGCGCCAGGCCCTGGAGCGCGAACTGAACGAGGCAGGGCTGGAGATTCCGCGGTATCCGCTGGAAACCTCGTCGACCTTCGCCACCATTTTGCTGGTGCAGCAGGACCCGACGTTGCTGGCGGTGATCCCGGTGGAAGTGGCCGAGTTCTGCGAACAACATGAGCTGCTGGTGAAGCTGCCGGTGTCCATGCGTGCGTTGATCGAGCCCTACGGCGTGATCAGCCGGGCCGGCGCCGATCTGTCTCCGGCGGCGACCCTGCTGATCAACGAACTGCAGCGGGATTTGCTTACTTGATGACGATCGGGTTCACCGGTGCCCCCGTACCGCCCACGATCTTCAGCGGCGCGGCGGTGTAGAGGAACTGCCACTGGCCGTCTTCGGCGCAATCGCTGGCCAGGTCATCGAGCATCGCGACTTCGGTGAAAGTCACGCCAAGGTTGCGCATCAAGGCGTTGTGCAGCGGGATCAGCACACCAGAGTCCGGATCGACCGCCACTTCGTTGGCCATGGTATCGGTCACCAGGTTGGGGATTTCCATCTGGTGAAACCACTCCACCAGTTCACGGCTGAAGGTCAGGCCCGGCTCGGCGAAATCCTTGTAGAACTCCTCCGGTTCACGTTCATAGAACGAACCGATCCAGCCGGTGCGGATGATCAGGATGTCGCGTTTGTGGATCTCGATACCCTGGGCTTTCGCAGCGGCCAGCAGGTCGAGGTGATTGAAGGTTTCGCCCTTGTCCAGCACCGCTTTGCCGCGATGGCGGGCCATGTCGATCAGCACCGCGCGCCCGACAATCCCGCGCTCGGCAATCGGCAGGATGCTGGCCTTGTCCATGCCACCGATGGTGCTCATGGCGTCGTAGCCGTTCCACAGTTTGTTGTCGTGCCAGACGTGGCCGAGGGCGTCGTATTGGGTCGAGCCTTGCAGGTGCATGAAGATCACATCGTCGGCGTATTCGACGTGCCCGTCGAAGTGGGTCTTGCCGGCCAGGAAGTGGCCTTTGTCCAGTACGTTGACGCGCATCGACGGACGCCGGCCCGGCCAGAGCGGCTCACCCTTGGGATGGCCGATCTGCACTTGCAGGGTGAAGGTCTTGCCCTGTCGTACGGCGGCGATACCGCGCAGGATCTCGGCGCTTTGCAGGTAGTTCAGGGCACCGACTTCATCGTCCGGCCCCCATTTGCCCCAGTTGGTGGGCAGGCCTTCGAGCAAGGCCTTGATGTCGGGAGAACGGTCGGCGGCGGTGTTGTTGGTGTTGTGGTCGCACATGGGATCTGTCCTTGTTCGAGCGGCTTGCGCGGTCCCCTGTGGGAGCGGGCTTGCCCGCGATGAGGGAGTGTCAGTCGAAATTTTCCTGTCTGACACACCGCTATCGCGGGCAAGCCCGCTCCCACAGGTTTTGTGTTGTTTGTCAGAAAGACTATTTGATCGGCGAAAACTGCGCCGGCATCAGCAGCTTCGATTCCATCTTTTCCAGCATGGGGAAGGCGATCGGCACGAAGCCTTCGAGCCAGTCGGGGTCCTGGTACAGCGCGGCGCGTTTCTTGATGCGCTCGTCCAGGCTCTCGTAGGCCCAGATGTGAATCACCTGGTTCAGCTCGCCGATTTCGGTGTACCACCAGCCCACCAGCGTGGCGTAGCGGGAGATCACCGGCAGGCCGTTTTCCTCGAAATGCTTGAGGTAGGTTTGCATCTTGCCGATCTGCAGGGTGTAGGTGCGCATCTCGTAGAACATGGGATTTCTCTCTCAGGAATGAATGCCATGGAAGGCGTTGCCGATGATTCGCTCGACGTCGGCGGCACGGGTCAGGCGCGGGTTGACCAGCACGTTGCCGCTGCGCATCGAGTCGCTGACCATTTGCGGCATGTAGTCCAGGTCCACGCCCAGGTCCTTGATGTTGTCCGGAATGCCGATGGCCTTGTTCAACGCCATCACGTGTTCCACCACTTTGTACCCGGCACGGGCGGGGCTCAGGCCGCTAACGTCCTCACCCATGGCCTGGGCGATCTCACAGAACAGCTCCGGGCAGGCCGGCAGGTTGTATTCGATGACGTAGGGCAGCAGCGTGGCGTTGGCGATGCCGTGGGGGATGTTGAACACGCCGCCGAAGGTGTGGGAGATCGCATGCACGTTGCCCAGTTTCGATTGGGCGAACGCGACCCCGGCGAGGAACGAACCGAGCAGCATCTGCTCCCGGGCGTGCAGGTCGCTGCCGCTGAAAAAGGCTTTTGGCAGGTGGGTGCAGATCATCTTGATCGCCTGCAGGGCCAAGGCCTGGCTGACCGGATTGGCCTGCTTCGATACGTAGGATTCGATGGCATGGGTCAGGGCGTCCATGCCGGTAGCGGCGGTGATCGACGGCGGCAGCTTGAGGGTCAATTCAGCGTCGAGAATTGCCAGTTTTGGAAACAGTGCCGGGCTGATGATCACGGTCTTGAACAGGGTTTTGGTGTTGGTGAACACCGTGGACGCCGTGCACTCGCTGCCGGTGCCCGAGGTGGTGGGAATGGCAAAGATCGGCAGGGGCGGGTGCAGCAGTTTGTCGTAGCCTTCGTAGTCGAGGATGTTGCCGGGGTTGGTGGCCATGGCCGCGACACCCTTGGCGGTGTCGATGCTGCTGCCGCCACCCACGCCGATCACGGCGTCGCATTCGTGGTTTTTCAGGAAGGCCACGGCGCGCTCCAGCACATCCGTGGTGGGGTTGGGCTCGACGCCGGCAAACACTGCGTAGCCAATGTCACGCTCGGCCAGCGAGGCGAAAAAACTTTCCATCACCCCCGACGCCATCAAGCCTTCGTCGGTGACCACCAGCAGTTTTTTTCCAACATGGGGCTTGAGCAACGCGCCGGCCTGACGCACCAGGCCGTTGCCGCTTTTCAGGGTGGTGGGGAAATAGAACTGGAACGGGTTCATGTGAGTCTCCGGTTTCTTATTGGGTGACGAAACAGTAATGAGCGCCGCTGCCTGTCGATAATGAAAAGACCTGATCCAGCGATCACCCTTTGTCATCCCCCGAGTGACGGATTTGCGGTGGTAACGTGAGCGCTTTGAACAGTCGGGAGCATCGTCATGGATTTGGGTATTTCGGGGCGCTGGGCCATCGTCTGCGCCGCCAGCAAGGGCTTGGGCCTGGCCTGTGCGCGGGCCTTGGCGAAGGAGGGCGTGAATCTGGTGATCAACGCCCGTGGCGACGAAACGTTGCAGGCGGCGGCCATTGAACTGCGCTCTTTGGCGCCGAACATTGAAGTGCGAACCGTAGCCGGGGACATCAGTACATCTGAGGTGCAGGCACAGGTGCTGGCGGCGTGTCCGCAGGTGGATATCCTGGTCAACAACGCCGGCGGACCGCCACCGGGGGACTTTCGCGACTGGCAGCGCGAAGACTGGCTCAAGGCGCTGGATGCCAACATGCTCACGCCCATCGAGCTGATCAAGGCCTGTGTCGACGGCATGGCCGAGCGCGGTTTCGGCCGCATCGTCAACATCACCTCGGGCGCGGTGAAGGCGCCGATCGATGTGTTGGGCTTGTCCAACGGTGCGCGCAGTGGCTTGACCGGTTTCATCGCCGGGCTGGCGCGCCAGGCCCGCTTGGCAGGCAATAACGTTACCGTCAACAACCTGCTGCCGGGGCCGTTCGAGACCGAACGTTTGCACAAGACCCTGAGTGCAGCCGCTGAAGTCAAGGGCGCCAGCGTCGAAAGCATCGCCGAGCAACGGCGTAAAAACGTCCCGGCCCAACGCTTCGGCCAGCCCGATGAGTTCGGTGCTTATTGCGCGTTCATTTGCAGTGCCCAAGCCGGTTTTCTCACCGGGCAGAACCTTTTGCTGGATGGCGGCAGCTACCCAGGGACCTTCTGACTGGTCTGCTGGCTGGATGTCAACTCATCTGGCCTCTTCGCGGGCAAGCCCGCTCCCACAGGGTCCGCGTCGAGCTCAAAACCTGTGACCACCGCGGGACCTGTGGGAGCGGGCTTGCCCGCGAAGGGGCCATTGAATCCAAGAAAATTTCGGGGGATGACCGTTGGTGATCCCCCAATCAGATCCCATCATTATTCAGCACTCGGGGGCGTGATTAGAGTGGGGCCGCTTGTTCCACAACAATAAGAGCGACCCACATGAACAATCCGAGTGCCGAAAGCCTGGCGTTGCCAGCAGCCAACGCAACGATGCGCGCCACCAACGTGCGCTGGCGAATTTTCCTCATCATGTTGTTGCTGACCGCGATCAACTACATCGACCGCGCCTCGCTGTCGGTGGCGTTGCCGCTGATTTCCAGTGAGTTCCAGATCCCGCCGGCCCTCGAGGGCCTGATGCTCAGCGCGTTTTTCTGGTCTTACGCCTTGATGCAGATCCCCGGCGGCATGCTGCTGGACCGCTTCCACACCCGTCGCGTGATCGTCGTCGCGACCGTCGCCTGGGGAGCGTTCCAGGCCCTGGCCGCCGGGGCGCATAACTGGATCACCCTGTTGCTCACCCGCATGGGCCTGGGCATCGCCGAGTCGCCGATCATGCCCGCCGGTGCCAAGCTCAACGGTGCCTGGCTGACGCCCAACGAACGCGGGCGCGGCGCGGTACTGGTCGACGGCGGTGCGCCGCTGGGCAGTGCCTTCGGCGCGATCATCATTGCCGGGCTGATCGGCTGGTTCGACTCCTGGCGCATCGCGTTCGTAATCGCTGGGGTCGGCACCATGCTCGCCGGTGTGCTGGCCTGGAAGTACATTCGCAACCACCCCAGCGAACACCCCGGCGTCAATGCCGCGGAACTGGCGCACATCACCGAGGGCAACGCCACGGTCAACAAGCCCGGCGCGGTCACCAGCATCCCGTTCAGGGAACTGCTCAAGGACCGTTCGGTGCTGGCGATGTTCGCCGGTTATTGCTGCATCCTCAGCGTGTTCTACGGCCTGCTGACCTGGATGCCGAGCTACCTGCACCAGACCCACGGCCTGAACATTTCCGGCATGGGCGGCGCGACTTTCCTGATCTTCATGTGCGGTTTCGTCGGCGAACTGGTCGGCGGCTACCTGGGGGATAAATGGAAATCCAGCGGTGCCTCGCCCAACCTGGTGATGCGCAGCATGTTCAGCGGTTCGGCGCTGGTGGCGGCGCTGTGCATGCTGGGAACGGCCTACGCCTCCGAGGCCAGCCAGGCGATCGGCCTGCTGTGCGTGGCGATGTTTTTCATTCGCTGGTGCGGCATGTACTGGTGCATTCCGTCGATCCTTGGCGGCACGTCGAAGACCGGTGTGCTGGCCGGCACCATGAACTTCTGCGGCAACATGGCCGGGGTGATCGTGCCGATCCTGATCGGTTTGATCGTGCAGTTCACGGGTTCGTATTTCCTGGTGCTGATCTTCTTCGTGGTCATGGCCATGCTGCTGGCGATATTCTCCAGCCTGATCGATTACCGGGAGCGAGGGCTGGTTTGATGAGCGTTGATGTCGACTGCGTGGTGGTCGGGGCCGGTGTGGTCGGGCTGGCAGTGGCCAGGGCCCTGGCCATGGGCGGGCGCGAAGTGATCCTGGTCGAGGCCGGCGAAGGGATTGGCGTGGGCGTCAGCTCGCGCAATTCCGAAGTGATCCACGCCGGTATCTATTACCCGAGCGGCAGTCTCAAGGCGCGGTTGTGCGTGGAGGGCAAACAACGCCTTTACGCCTTCTGTGACGAACGCGGCGTCGATTATCAGCGGCTGGGCAAGTTGATCGTCGCCACCGATGATGCGCAGCGTGTGGCCTTGCAGGGTTTGCTGGAGCAGGGCCGGCGCAATGGCGTCGATGACTTGCAATGGCTGGAGGCCGGTCAGGCGCGGGCGCTGGAGCCTGAGTTGTCCTGCGTTGCCGCGCTGTGGTCGCCGTCCACCGGCATCGTCGACTCCCATGGCCTGATGTTGGCGCTGCAGGCCGATGCCGAAGCGTGGGGCGCGTCGCTGGCCTTTCATACGCCGCTGTTGTCGGCCCGTTGTACTGAAGAGGGGTTCGAGGTGCACATGGGCGGCGTCGAGCCCATGACCTTGAGCTGCCGCGAGCTGATCAACTGTGCGGGATTGTCCGCGTCGGAGGTGGCGAGCCGCATTTCTGGCCTGCCACGGCAATACGTTCCCCAGGCGCGGTTGTGCAAGGGCAGCTACTTCAGTTTCAGCGGTCGCGCGCCGTTCCGGCATCTGGTGTACCCGGCGCCGGAAAGCGCCGGGCTGGGCGTGCACATGACCCTCGATCTCGGTGGCCAGGCGCGTTTCGGGCCGGATGTGGAATGGGTCGACAGGGTCGATTACCGGGTGGATCCATCCCGGGCCGACGGCTTTTACGCAGCGATCCGGCGCTACTGGCCAGGCTTGCCGAATGACAGCCTGCAACCGGCCTACAGCGGCATTCGCCCGAAAATCAGTGGCCCCAACGAGCCGGCCGCCGACTTTCGCATCAGCGGTCCGGCCGAGCATGGGGTGCCGGGGCTGGTCAATCTGTTCGGCATCGAATCGCCGGGGCTGACCAGTTGCCTGGCGCTGGCTCAACGGGTGGTGGAGTACCTGTAGGAGCGTGGGTGACCGATAATCAGTGCCCGCGCCGCTAAGCGCAGATAGCGCTATCCTTGGAGGATGTGCTCTTCGCCATCGGAGACATCTGATGATCAACGTACGCACTGCCCGCATGCTTGCCGATTACAAACAATGGGCGAACCAGCGCCTCTTTGACAACCTGGCGCTATTGCCACCCGGCGAAGTCGAAAAAGAACGCGCCGGGGTCTTCAAGAACATGATCGGCACGCTCAATCACATCTATGTGGTGGACCGAATCTGGCAGGCTCACCTCGAAGGCCGAGGGCACGGCTTCAATACCTCCCATGACGTGGTGCACCCTGAACTGGCGGTGCTGCGCCTGGCGCAACAGGACGTGGATCGCTGGTACTGCAACTGGAGCGCGCGGCAAACCGATGCCTCGCTGGACAAACCCCTGAGGTTCACTTTCGTTTCCGGCGAAAGCGGCACCATGACGGCCGGCGCGATGTTGATGCATGTGGTCAACCACGCCAGCTACCACCGTGGCTGGGTGATCCAGATGTACTTCGAAATCCCGGCCATGCCGCCGATGACGGACATGCCGATCTACCTGCGCGAGACCGACCCGCACTTCAACGCGCTCAATGCCCCGGCAGTGGGGCTGACATGTGCTCCACTATTCGCGAGCGCAACCAACGTTCTGCCGGATCGTTATCGTTGACGCCGTTCCAGACCATGGACAGTTCGGACAGGTTGATCTCGAACGGCGGGTCGTCGGCGCGCAGCTGGCTGCTGCCCTCGATCAGCGCGCAGGCGGCGTAATCGGGCACCGAGGCCAGCATGTCGGTGCCCGCCAGCAAGGCGCGCAGGCCCGAGAACTGCGGCACTGCCAGCACCACTCGGCGGGAGCGGCCGATGCGCGCCAGGTCATTGTCGATGGCGCCGCTCAAGTCCCCGGAAAACGACACCAGCGCGTGGGGACGCTCGCAAAATTCATCCAGGGTCAGGGCGCCTGGCCGGTCATCGCCGCGCAGCACCTTGACGCTCAGGTCCCGCAGCTTCTTGCGCTTGGCGTTGGCCGGCAACTCGGTGGTGTAGCTGATGCCGACGGAAATCTCACCGCTGGCAAGCATCGACGACATCAACAGGTAATTGACCCGGCGCACCACCACCACGACGTTCTGCGCCTCTTCGCGTATCTGCTTGAGCAGTGGCGGAAACAGGCCGAACTCGGCATCGTCGGACAGGCCGATGCGAAACACATCGCGGCTGATGGACGGGTCGAAATCCTTGGCCCGGCTCACCGCCCCGGAAATGGTGTCCATGGCCGGTTGCAGCTCCTTGAGAATCACCAGCGCCCGCGGCGTCGGCTCCAGCACCCGCCCGTTACGCACCAGCAGCGGGTCGTCGAACAAATCGCGCAACCGGGCGAGGGCTGCACTGACGGCGGGCTGGCCGAGGAACAGCTTCTCCCCGGCCCGGGTCAGGTTTTTTTCGAACATCAGCGTCTCGAAAATCGTAAGCGCTCCATAAACCCC
>NZ_AKJF01000005.1 GCF_000282475.1 Pseudomonas sp. GM78 | reverse complement strand
TCCGCAGTGGGTTGGGCGGGGGCTTTTTTTGCTTGTTTTTTTGTGCTGCCTCGGCCGGCCTCATCGCGGGCAAGCCCGCTCCCACAGGGTTATCTGTTGTTCACAGATTTTGTGCTCGACGCTAATCACTGTGGGAGCGGGCTTGCCCGCGATGAGGCCAGCACATCCGCCGCAAAAATCTCAGCCATCGCCAACCTCCCCCACGCTTAGGTAGGATGGTCTTCTCCATCCCACAAGGTTTCGCGTCATGTTCATCGGCGTCCTGCTGGTCATCACCTGGCTGATCCTGTTGCTGCGCTATCCGGCCAAGGCCTTGCCGGTGTCCATGGCGGCTGCCGTGGGCCTGGGCATCGTCGCGACCTGGGTCATCTGGATGGATCACCGCGAGCTCAAGCAACTGGAGCGCCTGGAGTTGCGCATCAGCTACGCACCGCAGCACTGTCCGGCAGACCGACCGCTGCAACTGACCATGAACAACGGCAACGATGTACCACTGACCGAATTGCGCTGGCGTGTTGCCGCTTATGCGCCGGGCGACACGGTCAACCTCGCCGACAATCAGTACACCGCCCCACGCTACCGCGGGCCTGGCGAGTTACAGGCCGGTGGCAACTGGGAAGACTGCTTGCCGTTGCCGCCACTGCGCCCCGGCTATCGCCCGGAAACTTTGGAGTTTCGCGCCGAGCGTTTGCACGGTAGTTTCTCCGACTGAGCTTTCCCACACCGTTTTGCACAAGGACCGCGCCATGCCCGTTGCGTTGATTACCGGATGTTCCAGCGGCATCGGCCGCGCCCTCGCCGATGCGTTCAAGGCGGCCGGCTACGAAGTCTGGGCCAGCGCCCGCAAGGCTGAAGATGTCGCAGCGCTGACCGCCGCCGGTTTTACCGCCGTGCAACTGGATGTCAACGATGGCCAGGCACTCGAACAGCTGAGCGAACGGATCAACCGGCAATATGGCGGCCTCGATGTGCTGATCAATAACGCCGGCTATGGCGCCATGGGCCCGTTGCTCGATGGTGGCGTGCAGGCGATGCAACGCCAGTTCGAAACCAACGTGTTCGCCATCGTTGGCGTGACCCGGGCGTTGTTTCCGGTATTGCGTCGGGCCAAAGGCATCGTGGTGAATATCGGCAGCGTTTCGGGGGTTCTGGTGACGCCGTTCGCAGGCGCTTACTGCGCCTCCAAAGCCGCGGTGCATGCCTTGAGCGATGCCTTGCGCATGGAACTGGCACCGTTTGGCGTGCGGGTCATGGAGGTGCAGCCAGGCGCCATCGCCTCCAGTTTCGCCAAGAATGCCGGCCACGAAGCCGAGCAACTGATCAGCGAACAGTCACCCTGGTTCCCGCTGCGCGAAGGCATTCGGGCACGGGCCAAGGCCTCCCAGGACAACCCGACGCCGGCCAGTGAGTTTGCCGCCGGGTTACTCAAGGCCGTGCAGCAGAGCAGGCCGCCACGGCTGATTCGTCTCGGCAACGGCAGTCGGGCATTGCCATTGATGGCGGGGTTGTTGCCCAAGGGCTTGCTGGAGTCGGCGTTGATGAAGCGATTCGGGTTGCGCGGGCAGCTCTGACACCGAGTCGACACTTTCGCGAGCAGGCTCCCACAGTTGAAATGCATTCCCCTGTGGGAGCGAGCCTGCTCGCGAAGACGTCAGAACAGTCGCTGTAGAATTTTCGGGAAACAACATGACCGACTTCACCGAATACTTTGAAGAAGTAATCCAGGCCCACGTGGCCATCGAACAATGGCTCTCCGAGGAACGAAAACTGTCCGAACTCGAACAGTTGCTGACGCGATTTTCAGCGCAATTTTCCATGGTCTCGCCGTTAGGACGGGTATTGGATTTTGCGGCGTTGAACGAATTGTTCCTGATGGCGGGCGGCAAGAAACTCGGGTTCAGGATCGAACTCAGCGAGCTGCGTGGCATCTCGTTGCATGACGGCGGTGCGACCGTGAGTTATCGCGAGCATCAGACCGATGCGACGGGACTGCACTCGGATCGCCGCTCTACCGTGGTGTTCGAGAAGGAGGATGGGAAGATTTTCTGGCGGCATTTGCACGAGACGTTTTGCAAGGAGTAAGACCGGGGCGCGTCGAATCGCAGCCCCCACACACAGCATTTATCCTTGTCTACTGTCAGAGTTGACAGTAGACAACCTGCGTCAGGTCAGTTCAAAGTTTGCTTCCCGGCAACTGAAGCTTGATGCAGGAGGGAGTCGACATGACTGCCCGGCGCCTACCCACTCCTTCCAACTACACAGCGGGAAACCGCGATGGAGCCTGTGAGCACACAGCCATAGCCGACGGTCGAGTCTTTATGGTCGGCTGGTCAAGATCACCTGACTACCAGGCCCCACCTCTGGAGATTCAGTGCATCGACAGACATGGCGCCTGGGACAAGAACTTCGGTGACAATGGACGAGTCATCGTCAGAAACACGAGCGATCGCGCGCCCTCCATGGGTGGAGCGACTGTAATCAAGACCCTTGCCAGTGGCAGCATTATCGCTGGAGCCAACTACACAACAGGCACGGGCGCAGTCGAAACAGCGACGCTTCTCAAATTTGATGCCCTGGGTTTCCCGGTAAGAACGTTCGGTAATGACGGGCGGGTTGAAATCAAACTGCCGGATGCAGCGGCCTCCACGTCTCTGAACCATTGCCATATCCTGGATAACGGCCGAATCCTGGTCGCCGGCCTTGCGCAGCCGCTGGGTGAGCTGAAGCAGGGGCTTCTGGTGATGCTCAATCCCGACGGCACACTCAACTCAAAGTTTGGTATCGGCGGATTCCTCCTGATCGGCCGCCCCAATGCAGACACCGGGTTCTACGCGATTGCGCAACAAGACAGCAATAAGTTCCAGGTTGCCGGAGGTGCGGGTCAATCCCGACAACGGGAGTTGTTGATTGACATCGATGATCGCGGCAGCCTGACGACGCCGGCTATTCGGAGCTCTGTTTCACCACCACCGTGCACGTAATCCCCGCCGCCAACAGCACCCCCTCCGGCACTTCATCGATGTGAATCCGCACCGGCACGCGCTGGGCCAGGCGCACCCAGTTGAAGGTCGGGTTGACGTCGGCGATCAGCTCGCGGCTTTCCGGGTTGTCGCGGTCGTAGATGCCGCGCGAGATGCTTTCCACATGGCCCTTGAGCACTTCGCCGCTCATCAGTTGCATGTCGGCCTTGTCGCCGACGCGCACGTGGGGCAGCTTGGTTTCTTCGAAGAAGCCGTAGACCCAGAACGAGTTCATGTCGACCACGGCCATCTTCGCTTCGCCGATGCGCGCGTAGTCACCGCGATGCACGTTCAGATTGGTCACGTAGCCGTCGACGGCCGCACGCACTTCGGTGCGCTTGAGGTTGAGTTCGGCGGCTTCGAGTTGGGCCTGGGCGTGCTGGTAGTCGGCCAGGGCCGAGTCGGCGATGTTGCTGGCGTCGTCGCGGTTTTCCCTGGAGATCACCAGGTTGTCCAGGTCGGCACGGCGATGGGCGTTGACCTTGCGCATCTCCCAGGTGGCCTTGCGCGATGCCACCAGTGACTGCGCCTGCTTGACCGCGAGGCGGTAATGCTCGGGGTCGATGCGCATCAACAGATCGCCCTTCTTCACCAATTGGTTGTCGCGTACCGGCACATCCACCACTTCGCCCGTGACATCGGCGGCCACGTTGATGATGTCGGCGCGCACCCGGCCATCGCGGGTCCATGGAGTATTCATGTAGTGCTCCCACAGGGAGCGGCCGATCCATATCGCGAGGGCCAGCACCAACAGGGTCGCGAGCAGGCTGAAAAGCTTTTTCATCAGTGCGTTCTCAACGGTAGACAGTCAGCGCCAGGGCGCCGAACAGACAGGTAAACAGGCTCAGGCGCAGCAGCGCCGGGTGCCAGAAGAAGCGGTACAGGTCAAACCCGGACAGGAACCGGTCAAATCCCCAAGCCAACACTGCGGCAATCAAAAACATCAGGGTCATGGTCGGCATGTAGACGCCGTGGAAGGCGATTTCACGGGGCATGTTCAAGTCCTTGGGTCCTGGGCGTAGCTGGACAGGGGCGATTGCGGATCCAGCAACGAAGTGCGAATGAAGTGCAGGTAACTCTTTACCCGACGTAACGCCGACGTATCGAAGTGCGGGGCGAAGGGCTCATCGGTGGCTTGCACGCGGCTGATGGCATGGTCGACGGCGATCAGGGCGCGCTCCAGATTGCTCTGGCCCGGTTGCAGGAACAGCCGCACCAGCGAACGGCCCATCACGCGGATCGACTGGCGCCACGGCTGGGATTCGGCGTACGCCGGATGCACCGGCAGGATCGCCTGTTCCTTGCGCAATTCGATGATCGCGTGCCCGACTTCCAGCACCACGAACATCCAGCGCAGCAGGTCGCGTTGGACCTGCGGCTGCCCCGCCGCGAAGCCGTAGGCCTGATGCACCAGATCGCGGGTGCGGCTTTCGAAGCTCGACGCCAGGCCCTTGAGCTTGCCGCTGATGGCGTACACCACCTGGCCACGCAGATCCTGTTCCAGGCGTCGCCACAACCAGCGGCTGTTGGGCGGCAGGATGATTGCCCCGGCCGCCGCGCACACCAGCATGCCGATCACCATGGCGATGTAGTCGTTGATGAAGGTGTAGGGGTTGTAGACCGTGAGGTTGTCCGGTACCGAACCGATGCTGAAGAAAATCAGCAAGCCCACCCCGACGCCCGCGTATTGCGGCCGCGATGCCAGGAACGCGCCCAGCACGAACACCGGTGCGAGCGTCACGCACAGCAAGGGGAAACCATCGATCCACGGGTAAATGAAAAACATCTCGGCGAAGCCGATCACCGCTCCGAGCAAGGTGCCGCAAGCCATCTGGAACGCCATGCGCTTGGGGTTCGGCGTGGCGGCGGACAGCCCCACGGTGGCAGCGGCGACCAAGGTCATGGTTGCCCCGCTCGGCCACGCCGTGGCCACCCAATAGCTGCCCAGCACCAGGAGAATGAACGAGGCACGAATCCCCGAAGCCGCCGACGCCAGCCAGTTGGTTTGCGGTGTGAAGGGTTCGTCCCAATTCTCTCGCTCATGACTGTGATCAGCCAGGGACGCGTGGGTCTGTGCATAACTGTGCAAGTCATCGACGAAGCGATAGAGCAGTTCGTAGGCGGTGTGGAAATCCAGTTGTTCGGCGTCAGTCGGGTTGCTCTGCTGATAGATCGCCCGCAGGCTGCGCACCCGTGACGGCAAACCTTCCTTGTACGCCGTCAGCGCTGTGACCAGCCGTGCCGCATCGGCACTGGTCAGGGCGCGACCGCTGAAGCCGTCGAGCAGCTCTGCGAGATCCTGCAAACCCGGTTTGATCGCCGCCTCCGCATGGTCGCAGCCGCTGCTGCGCAGGCGTTCGAGCAACTGGTGCAAGGCGTTGAAACGCGTGGTGATGCCCATGAACTCGCTGTTCAGGCGACTGAGACGACCGTTGCGCCGACGCATGTGCGGGTCTTCGAACACCGTCACGCTGCGCAGCCCTTCCAACCCTACTGCCTCGGCGATGAAGCGCACGTTGCTGGCCTCGAATGCGTCGCGCTTGCTGCGGCCGCGCAAGCCATCGGTGACGAACAGGGCGAACACCCCGAAGCGCTGATACAAGGCATTGCGCATGGCCGCGCTGGTGGTTTGCGGCAGGATCGCGGCGCTGACCAGTGTCGAGCAGAGAATCCCCAGGGAGATTTCCAGCACCCGCCAGACCGCCATCATGAACGCGCCCTCGGGGTGCGCCAGCGCCGGCAATCCGACCATCGCCGCGGTGTAGCCGGCCAGCACGAAACCATAGGCGCGGAAGTTGCGACTGCGCGCCGCGCCGGCCGAGCAGATGCCGACCCAGATTGCCAGCGCGCCGAGAAACAGTTCGGTGTTCTGCGCGAACAGGGCGATCAACGCCACCATCACCGCCGAACCGGCCAAGGTGCCGAGCAAGCGATAGAAACTCTTGGCGAACACCTGGCCGCTTTGCGGCTGCATGACGATGAACACGGTGATCATCGCCGTGCGCGGTTGCGGCAATTCCAGGCGCATCGCCAGCCACAGGGTCAGGAACGCTGCGATCAACACCTTGAAAATGTAAACCCAGGTCACGCCGTCGCTGCGTGCCCAGTCGAAGAAACCCCGGCGCCATTCAAGGGAACAGAGCCAGCGCAAGGGTGCGGGCAAGGGCGTCATGAAAACCTGCTCAAAGAAATTAAGTCCTGACTCGGGACCTGTGGGAGCCAGCCTGCTGGCGATTGCGGAGTATCAGTCGACATCAATGTTGGATGTGCCGTCCCCATCGCGAGCAGGCTCACTCCTACAGGTGTTGTGTTCACCGCAAAAGGACCGGGGTCTTCGGAGCGGCGGTCTGGCTGTCTGTCGGCACGTCGTTACCGGCGCCGAGGCCACCACCCAATGCAGTCACCAGTTCCGCATGCGCACTCAAGCGCGCCGCCTGCACCTGTTGCTGCACCTGCTGCTGCTTGAACAACAGCGTCTGCGCATTGAGCACGTTGAGGTAATCGGTGAGCCCGCGCTGGTAAGCGATCATCGCGATGTCGTAGGTTTTCTGCGCCGTGGCCACCGACTCGGCGGCGAAGGTTTGCTGCTTGTCCATGGACTCGCGACGAATCAACTGATCGGAGACGTTCTTCAGGGCGTTGACCAGGGTCTGGTTGTACCTGGCCACAGCGATGTCATAACCCGCCGAAGCCTCACCCAGCTCCGCGCGCAAACGGCCGCCGTCGAAAATCGGCAGGGAAATCGCCGGGCCCACGTTGTAGTTGAGTTTCCTGCCGGTCAGGAACTCCAGCGCCCCGCCGCCCGTGGCCATGTAGCCCAGGCTGCCGACCAGGTCGACGTTGGGATAGAAGCCTGCATGCGCCACATCGACACCCCGGGCCTGCGCTGCCACTTGCCAGCGACTGGCGACGACGTCCGGACGTTGCCCGAGCAACTGCGCCGGCAACGACGACGGCAGCTTCAGCGCTGCGCCCAGCGATAGGGTCGGCCGTTGCAATTGCGCGCCCTCCCCTGGTCCTTTGCCTGCGAGGGCAGCCAGTTGGTTGCGGCTCAGGGCGATTTCCTCGTCCAGTGCATCGATCTGGCGATGGGTTTCCGGCAGGGGTGTCTCGGCCTGGCTGACTTCGAAATGGGTGCCGATGCCGCCGTTCAGGCGTTTTTGCGCCAGATCGAGGATTTGCTGTTGCTGCTTCAATGTCGCTTCGACGATGTCCCGCTGCGCGTAATGCAGCGAGAGTTCGATGTAGACGCGCACGATGTTGTTCTGCAATTCGAGCTGCGCCTGACGCGCTTCGGCGACCGTCATGTGGGCCATGTCCACGGCTCGCTCGGTGGCGTTGCTTTCACGGCCCCAGAGGTCGAGGGCGTAACTGAAGCCCAGCGCGGCGTTGTTGTCCCAGGTGGTGCTGTTGGCCAGATCGCCGGGGCCGTAGAACTGATCGGTGGGCCAGTTGTGGCGCTTGAGGGTGGTTTGGCCGTTGATCTGCATCGACTCGGCCGACTCGGCGACACCGGCCATGGACCGGGCTTGACGCACCCGCGCGGCGGCCATGGCCATAGTCGGGCTGCCTTGCACGGCCAGGTCGATCCAGCGATTGAGTTGCGGATCGCCATAAGCCTGCCACCATTGGGCGGTGGGCCAATGCGCATCCTGTGCCGCGCTCTGGATGGCTTCGTCGGTGGCCAGTGAATCAGCCTCCAGCGCCTTGCCCTGGGGGGCAATACCTCCGGTTCCGATGCAGCCGCTGATTGCCAGGGTTAAAGCCAGAATACTGAGGGGTTGAAGCGCTCTGCTGATGCGACGCGGCACTGCTGCGATTTCCTGAGGTGGGGAACGTACGTGGGAACGGCGTAATTCTAGGGGTGGGTTTTGAAGGCGATAAGCTGGGATTCCTGTGAATCTTTGTTACCGTTAACGCGATAATCCCTTTGTAGGGGATTCAGCCCCTGAAACTTCGTGTCACAATTTGCCATCGAACCCGAGAGCACCCCATGGACACATTGCAAAACATGCGCGCCTTCAGTTACGTGGCCGAGGCCGGCAGCTTCACCGCCGCCGCCGTGCAACTGGACACCACCACGGCCAACGTCTCGCGCGCGGTCTCCAACCTGGAAGCCCACCTGCAAACCCGTCTGCTCAACCGAACGACACGACGCATCGCCCTGACCGAAGCCGGCAAGCGCTACTTGCTGCGCTGCGAGCAGATTTTGACCTACGTCGAAGAAGCCGAAGCCGAGGCCAGCGACGCCCACGCGCGCCCGGCCGGGCAGCTCAAGGTGCACACCATGACCGGCATCGGCCAGCACTTCGTGATCGACGCCATCGCCCGCTATCGCAAGACCCACCCGGACGTGACTTTCGACCTGACCATGGCCAATCGCGTGCCGGACCTGCTGGACGAGGGGTACGACGTGTCCATCGTGCTCGCCAGCGAACTGCCGGACTCAGGTTTCGTCTCCCAGCGCCTGGGGATTACCTACAGCATCGTTTGCGCATCGCCCGCCTACGTCAAAGCCAACGGCTGCGCGCAAAAACCCAGCGACCTGCTGAACCACGCCTGCCTGCGCCTGGTGAGCCCGGTCATCCCCCTGGAAAAGTGGGCCTTCGACGGCCCCGAGGGCCAGGAAATGGTCACCATCAACAGCTCGCCGTTCCTGGTGAACTCGGCCGACGCAATGAAAACCGCGATCACCAGCGGCATGGGCGTTGGTGTACTGCCGCTGTACGCAGCGATCGACGGCTTGCGTAACGGCACGCTGGTGCGGGTGATGCCCAAGTACCGCTCCCAGGAGCTGAACCTGTACGCGATCTATCCGTCGCGGCAGTACCTGGATGCGAAGATCAAGACCTGGGTGGAGTACCTGCGCGGCTCGTTGCCGGAGTTGTTGGCGGCGCATCAGGCGGAATTGGCGGCGTATGAATTGAGCGGCAGTCTCGCCGGGGCGCGAGTGGCGACCTGAGACGTACCTGAACGACAGGCAAAAAAAACCCGGACCAGGTCCGGGTTTTTTTATGGCCTGGCTTCGATCAATGCAGGATCTGGCTCAGGAACAGCTTGGTGCGTTCGTTCTGCGGGTTGTCGAAGAAGTCGTTCGGCGCCGCCTGCTCGACGATTTCACCCTTGTCCATGAAGATCACGCGGTTGGCCACGGTACGGGCAAAGCCCATTTCGTGGGTCACGCAGAGCATGGTCATGCCGTCTTCAGCCAGGCCGATCATGGTGTCCAGCACCTCTTTCACCATCTCGGGGTCGAGTGCCGACGTCGGTTCGTCGAACAACATGATTTTCGGTTTCATGCACAGCGCACGGGCAATCGCCACACGCTGTTGCTGACCGCCGGACAGTTGCCCCGGGTACTTGTGCGCCTGCTCCGGAATGCGTACGCGTTCCAGATAGTGCATGGCGATTTCCTCGGCCTTGCGCTTGGGCATCTTGCGCACCCACATCGGCGCCAGGGTGCAGTTCTGCAGGATGGTCAGGTGCGGGAACAGGTTGAAATGCTGGAACACCATGCCGACTTCGCGGCGGATCGCTTCGATCTGCTTGAGGTCGTTGGTCAGTTCCACGCCATCGACCACGATGCGGCCCTGCTGGTGTTCTTCCAGGCGATTGAGGCAGCGAATGGTGGTGGACTTGCCCGAACCCGACGGACCGCACAAAACGATACGCTCGCCCTGCTTGACGTTGAGGTTGATGTCCTTGAGTACGTGGAACTGGCCGTACCACTTGTTCACGCCCTGCATCTGGATAATGCCTTCAGGGCTCACAGGCTTCTTGATTGCTTCGCTCATAAAAAGAACTCCTAACGCTTGTGGCCTGTGTCGAGCTTGCGTTCCAGATGCATGGAATAGCGCGACATACCAAAACAGAAAATCCAGAACACCAGGGCGGCGAACACATAGCCTTCAGTGGCCATGCCCAGCCATTTCGGATCGGCGGCGGCTTGCTTGACGCTGTTGAGCAGGTCGAACAGGCCGATGATGATCACCAGGCTGGTGTCCTTGAACAGCGCAATGAAGGTGTTGACGATGCCGGGGATCACCAGCTTCAGGGCTTGCGGCAAAATCACCAGGCCCATGCTGCGCCAGTAGCCCAGGCCCATTGCTGCGGCGGCTTCGTACTGACCCTTGGGGATCGCTTGCAGGCCGCCGCGCACCACTTCGGCCACGTAGGCCGACTGGAACAGGATCACGCCGATCAGCGCCCGCAGCAGCTTGTCGAAGTTCATGCCTTCAGGCAGGAACAACGGCAGCATCACCGAGGACATGAACAGCACCGTGATCAACGGCACGCCGCGCCAGAATTCGATGAAGGTCACGCACACCACACGAATCGCCGGCATGTTGGAACGACGCCCCAATGCCAGGACGATCCCCAGCGGCAATGCACCGGCAATGCCGACGGTGGCGATCACCAGGGTCAGCATCAGGCCGCCCCACTGGCTGGTCGCCACGGCGTCCAGACCCAATACGCCGCCATGCAGCAGGCACCAGGCAATGATCGGGTACAGCACCAGGAAGCTCAGCCCGTACACCGCCTTATGGTGAAAGCGCGAGATGAACAACGGCGCCACGCCGACAATCGCCAGCCACACCGTCAGGTCCACGCGCCAGCGCAGTTCCGGCGGGTAGTATCCGTACATGAACTGGCCGAAGCGCTGCTGGATGAACACCCAGCAGGCGCCCTCCTTGGTGCAGTCGGCCTGGGAGGTGCCGACCCAGTTGGCATCGAGAATCGCCCACTGCAGGATCGGCGGGATCACCAGGTAGATCAGGTAGAACGCGAACAGGGTCAGCAGGGTGTTGAGCCAGCTGGAGAACATGTTCGCGCGCATCCACGCCATCGGGCCGAAGACCTTGGCCGGCGGTGGCATATCAGGTTTGAAAGTATGAGTACTCATGCGCTATTCCTTACCGCTCGATCAGCGCAATGCGCTTGTTGTACCAGTTCATCAGCAGGGAAATGCTGATGCTGATCGCCAGGTACACGCTCATGGTGATGGCAATCACCTCGATCGCCTGGCCGGTCTGGTTCAGCACCGTGCCCGCGAACAGCGACACCATCTCCGGATACCCGATACCGGCCGCCAGCGAGGAGTTCTTCGCCAGGTTCAGGTATTGGCTGGTCAGCGGTGGAATGATCACGCGCAGGGCTTGCGGGATGATCACCTTGCGCAGGGTCGGACCGTTGCGCAGGCCGAGGGAATGCGCCGCCTCGGTCTGGCCGTGACTGACCGACTTGATGCCCGAACGCACGATCTCGGCGATGAACGCCGCGGTGTACACCGTCAGCGCCAGGGTCAAGGCCAGCAGTTCCGGGATCAGCACCCAGCCACCGACGAAGTTGAAGCCTTTGAGCTGCGGCATTTCCCAGTGCACCGGCGCGCCGAAAACCAGCGCGCACAGGGCCGGGATCACCAGGAACAACGCCAGGCCGACCCAGAACTTGTGGAACGGCTCGCCGGTGGCCTCAAAGCGCTTGTTGGCCCAGCGGGTCATCAGCACGATGGCGACGATGGCCACGACGATGCTGATCATGAACGCCCAGAAACCATCGGCCATCAGCGCCGCCGGCATGTTCAGGCCGCGGCTGCTGACGAAGAAGGTGTCGCCGAAGTTGTGGCTGTTGCGCGGCCCCGGCATGGTCAGGAACACCGCGAAGTACCAGAACAGGATCTGCAGCAGTGGCGGGATGTTACGGAAGACTTCCACGTACACCGTCGCCACCTTGGCGATGATCCAGTTCTTCGACAGCCGTGCCACACCGACAATGAAGCCGAGGATGGTCGCCAGGATCACGCCGATGAAGGTCACCAGCAAGGTGTTGAGCAAGCCGATGACAAACACCCGGGCATAGCTGTCCGCTTCGGTGTAGGCGATCAGGTGTTGAGCGATGCCGAACCCGGCACTGCGCTCCAGAAAGTCAAAGCCGGAGGTAATGCCCCGGTGTTGCAGGTTGGTCTGTGTGTTGTCGAACAGATACCAGCCTAGCGAGACCACACCGACAATGGTGAGGATCTGGAATACCCACGCACGCACTCGTGGATCGCTGAGGCTGAGCCTCTGCTTTGGTGCGCCGATTGAATTTTGCATGAAGTGCCCCGCAAAGAATGGAACAGAACATCACCCGGTGGTTGGCCCACCGGGTGATAGAACCATCAGCGCACTGGTGGTGCGTATTGAATGCCGCCAGCGTTCCACAAGGCGTTCAGCCCGCGGTCGATTTCCAGCGGAGTGCTCTTGCCGAGGTTTTTCTCGAACACTTCGCCGTAGTTGCCGACTTGCTTGACGACCTGCACGACCCAGTCTTTCTTCACTTTCAGGTCTTTGCCGTATTCACCGTCGGTGCCCAGCAGACGAGCGACGTCCGGGTTCTTGGTGCCCTTGGCTTCGGCTTCGACGTTCTTCGAAGTGATGCCTGCTTCTTCAGCGTTGAGCATGGCGTAGCCAACCCAGCGCACGATGGCCAGCCACTCGTCGTCGCCGTTACGCACGACCGGGCCCAGAGGCTCCTTGGAAATGGTTTCCGGCAGCACTACGTAGTCCTTCGGCGAGGCCAGCTTGCTGCGCTGGGCGAACAGCTGGGACTTGTCGGAGGTCAGTACGTCGCAACGACCGGATTCCAGCGACTTGGCGCTCTCGTCGGAGGTGTCGAAAGTGATCGGGGTGTATTTCAGACCGTTGCCGCGGAAATAGTCGGAAACGTTCAGTTCGGTGGTGGTACCGGCCTGGATGCAGATGGTCGCGCCGTCCAGCTCTTTGGCGCTCTTGACGCCCAGTTTGTTGTTGACCAGGAAGCCGATGCCATCGTAGTAGGTGATGAAACCAGGGAATTTCAGACCCATGCCTGCGTCACGGGAGCTGGTCATGGTGGTGTTGCGCGACAGGATGTCGATTTCGCCCGACTGCAGCGCGGTGAAGCGCTCCTTGGCGTTCAACTGGCTGAACTTGACCTTGGTCGCGTCGCCGAATACGGCAGCGGCCACGGCACGGCAGTAGTCGGCATCGATGCCGACGATCTTGCCGGTGGAATCCGGAACCGAGAAGCCAGGCAGGCCATCGCTGACGCCGCACTGTACGAAACCTTTCTTCTGCACTGCATCCAGGGTCGCGCCCGCCTGAGCGAACCCACTGACGCCGAGTACCGCGGCTGCAGTCACGACTGCCAGGGTGGATTTCAACATCTTCATTCAAACCTCCAGTTTTGCTCTTGTTGTGTCGGAGCGTGAGTCCAGTCGCACCCTTTTGAGGCGGTGGTGACCCGTGTTGGCTTTTTTTAGGGTCAACCGACGTAGGACCGTAGCCATGAGTCTAGTAGGAGAAAATCCACATAAAGGACAACTCACTTCTCACCAATCGGCCGAACGGGCTGTAGCCCTTTCTCGTTCGCGAAGCCCGTAGCGGCCACTGGCGAACATCCATTACCGGATTTTTTGCTATCCCACTGCCAACAATGGCCTGATAGTGTTACCGACAGATGTGGGATTTTCGTACCAACATCCCTATAGCAAAGCCCGTACCACACCGACCGCTTAAGCGGTTAAGCGACAGGTCAATAGCAAAACTTGTAACCTTGCGACATCTTCGTAACTGATCAACCAGGCGCGCACTCGCACCTCGCACTCAATCAGCGCGCACGCACATATTTGGAGCAGCCATGACCAATCCCTTGATTCTTGAACCCGTCAAGACCGCAGATGCCTGCGTGATCTGGCTGCACGGCCTGGGCGCCGATCGCTACGACTTCCTGCCGGTGGCCGAAGCGCTGCAGGAAACTTTGCTGGGTACACGCTTCGTCTTGCCCCAGGCACCGACCCGTGCCGTCACCATCAACGGCGGTTACGAGATGCCGAGCTGGTACGACATATTGGCCATGAGCCCGGCCCGCGCGATCAACCCCGAGCAACTGGAAGAATCGGCCAACTGGATAATCGAATTGCTCGAAGGTCAGCGCGCCAGCGGAATAGACGCCTCGCGAATTTTCCTGGCAGGTTTTTCCCAGGGCGGCGCCGTGGTTCTACACACCGCGTTTCTGAAATGGCAGGGTCCGTTAGGTGGCGTACTTGCCCTCTCTACTTATGCACCGACCTTCAGCGAAACGCTGGAACTGTCCGCCAGCCAGCAGCGCATTCCGGTGCTGTCGCTGCACGGCCAGTACGATGACGTGGTGCAGAACTCGATGGGACGCAGTGCCTACGAGCATTTGAAACAGCGTGGTGTCACCGTGACATGGCAAGAGTACCCAATGGGGCATGAAGTGTTACCCGAGGAGATTCGCGACATCGGCGTGTGGCTCGCCGAGCGCCTGCGCTAAACAATAATGTTTAAAAACGCCCTTTGATCCATCCCTCTACGCCGCGCCCGATTCTTGCATTACACTGGCCGGCGTACATTCCTTAACCAATTGATGAGATGACCGTGCTCAAAGCACTCAAGAAAATGTTCGGTAAAAGCGAGACTGAGCAACTCGCGCCAGTCCCCAGCGCTCCTTCTCACGCCCCCAGCCACCGCACCGACGGTAGTCAGCCTGGCCGGACCGCCGCCGTAGCGGCACCGAAACATGAGCCTGCGAGCACGCCGGCCGACCAGCCTGCGGTGGTCTCTGCCCCCGAGCAGCCACGCAGCGAAACGCCAAAACCTGCCAAACCCCGCCGCGAACCGAAGCCGAAGGCGCCGGTCATCCCGTGGAAACTCGAAGACTTCGTCGTCGAACCCCAGGAAGGCAAGACCCGTTTCCACGATTTCAAGCTCGCCCCCGAACTGATGCACGCCATCCAGGACCTGGGCTTCCCGTACTGCACGCCAATCCAGGCCCAGGTGCTGGGCTTCACCCTCGCCGGCAAAGACGCCATCGGCCGCGCGCAGACCGGTACCGGCAAGACCGCGGCGTTCCTGATCTCGATCATCACCCAGCTGCTGCAGACCCCACCGCCGAAAGAGCGCTACATGGGTGAGCCGCGCGCACTGATCATCGCCCCGACTCGCGAACTGGTGGTGCAGATCGCCAAGGACGCGGCCGACCTGACCAAGTACACCGGCCTGAACGTCATGACGTTCGTCGGCGGCATGGATTTCGACAAGCAGCTCAAGCACCTCGAGGCCCGTCACTGCGACATCCTCGTGGCCACGCCGGGCCGCCTGCTGGACTTCAACCAGCGCGGCGACGTGCACCTGGACATGGTCGAAGTGATGGTGCTGGACGAAGCCGACCGCATGCTCGACATGGGCTTCATCCCGCAAGTGCGTCAGATCATTCGCCAGACTCCGCCGAAGTCCGAGCGCCAGACGCTGCTGTTCTCCGCGACCTTCACCGAAGACGTGATGAACCTGGCCAAGCAATGGACCACCGACCCGGCCATCGTCGAGATCGAGTCGCAGAACGTGGCCAACGAAAACGTCGAGCAACACATCTACGCGGTGGCCGGTGCCGACAAATACAAACTGCTCTACAACCTGGTCACCGACAACGGCTGGGAACGGGTCATCGTCTTCGCCAACCGCAAGGATGAAGTGCGCCGCATCGAAGAACGCCTGGTGCGCGACGGCGTCAACGCCGCGCAGCTGTCGGGTGATGTGCCGCAACACAAGCGTATCAAGACCCTGGAAGGTTTCCGCGAAGGTCACATTCGTGTGCTGGTCGCCACCGACGTGGCCGGTCGCGGCATCCACATCGACGGCATCAGCCACGTGATCAACTTCACCCTGCCGGAAGTCCCGGACGACTACGTGCATCGCATCGGTCGTACCGGTCGTGCCGGTGCCGACGGTGTGTCCATCAGCTTTGCCGGCGAAGACGACTCCTACCAGCTACCGGCCATCGAAGAAAAGCTGGGACGCAAGATCAGCTGTGAAACACCTCCGACGCATCTATTGCGGCCGATTGAGCGCAAACGGCCGCACTGAGTGCCGTTGAGGGAACAAGCGCAGCCGGAAACGGACTGCGCTTTTTTTTCGCCCGGAGATTGCCAGAGATAACTAAAAGTCCATAATGGACAAATTAGTTTACGCCAAGCTCCCGGAGCCGACCATGTCCAGCACCCCTTACGTGATCAATCAAACCCAGGCCCGCGAGTTGCTGGCGCAGGTCGACGTGCCGCAGATCCTGCGCAAACTGTTCCGCGACCTGGCCGCCGGGCAAGCCGTGCAGCCGGCACAGCAACTGGTGGAATTTCCCCAGGGTGCTGGCGACTTCATCAACTACCTGGGCGTGCTGGCCGAAGACGGCGTGTACGGGGTCAAGACCTCGCCCTACATCGTGCGCGAACAGGGGCCATTGGTGACGGCGTGGACGCTGCTGATGTCGATGCAAACCGGCCAGCCGCTGTTGCTGTGCGATGCCGGCGAACTGACCACCGCCCGGACCGCGGCGACGACGGCAGTAGCGGTCGACGCCCTCGCGCCGCTCAAGGCAAGCCGCCTGGCAATCATCGGCAGCGGCAAAGTGGCCCAGGCGCACCTGCATTACGTAAAGGGCCTGCGCGACTGGCAGAGCATCAGCCTGTACTCGCCAAGCCTGAGCGAAGACCCTGAAACGGTAAGCCTGCTGAAAAGTATCGAGCCGCGCCTGAACATTGCGCAAAGTCGCGAGGCCGCCATTAGCGACGCGGACGTCATCATGCTCTGCACCTCGTCCGCAGGTCCGGTGATCGATCCGTCGAGCCTGGGCAAACCAGCGCTGATCACCTCCATCAGCACCAACGCACCGCGCGCCCACGAGGTGCCGCCGCAAAGCCTCAATGACATGCAGGTATTCTGCGACTACCGTGTGACCACCCCCGGTTCGGCCGGCGAGATGCTGATTGCCGCTGAACAGCATGGCTGGGACAAGAATGCGATTGTCGGCGACCTGGCCGACCTGCTCAGCGAGAAGGTGCTGCGCCCCAACTACGAACGCCATGTGTTCTTCCGCTCCATCGGGCTGGGCCTGGAAGACATTGCGCTGGCCAATGCCATCTACCGCCTGCAGCACTAACACCTCAAATCCCTGTAGGAGCAAAGCTTGCTCGCGATGGCGTACTTACATTCAACATTGATGTGAGCTGATACACCGCTATCGCGAGCAAGCTTTGCTCCTACAGAGGATCTCAACAATTTCGGCATTTGCGCTTGATCAGGAGACCTTCATGAGCCAGGCAGACTTCATCATCATCGGCGGCGGGATTGCCGGCGCTTCCACCGGTTTCTGGCTGTCGCAGCACAGTCGCGTGATCGTGCTCGAACGCGAGTCCCATCCGGCCTATCACTCCACCGGTCGTTCCGCCGCGCTTTACACCGCCGCCTATGGCACGCCGCAAGTTCGGGCGCTGACCCAAGCTAGCCGGGATTTCTTCGACAACCCGCCCAGCGGTTTCTGCGAACACCCGCTACTGACCCCGCGTGGCGAGATGACAGTGGACTTCACCGGCGATCCGGCCGAACTGAAAAACCAGTACCTGAGCGCCAAGGCCACGGTGCCTGAAATGCAATTGCTCAGCGCCGAAGAGGCCTGCGTGCGCCTGCCGATCCTGCGCCGGGAAAAAGTCCACGGTGCGATCTACGATCCGACCGCCAGCGACATCGACACCGATGCCCTGCACCAGGGCTACCTGCGTGGTATCCGGCGCAATCAAGGTGAAGTTCATACCGACGCCGAAGTCCTGAGCCTGACCCGTGATGCCGCAGGCCTGTGGCAGGTACAAACCCAGGGGCAGACCTTCAGCGCACCGGTGATCATCAACGCCGCCGGCGCCTGGGCCGACAAGATCGGCGAAATGGCCGGTGCCCGGCCACTGGGCCTGCAACCCAAGCGTCGCGCCGCGTTCATCTTCGCCGGCCCCGAGGGTGTGGACATCCATCATTGGCCGATGCTGGTCAGCCTCGACGAATCCTTCTATATGAAACCCGACGCCGGGATGTTCCTCGGCTCGCCGGCCAACGCCGACCCGGTCGAACCCCACGACGTGCAACCCGAAGAACTGGACATTGCCATGGGCATCTACCAGATCGAGGAAGCCACCACGTTGACCATCCGCCGCCCGACCCGAACCTGGGCCGGCCTGCGCAGTTTTGTCAGCGATGGCGACTTGCTGTCCGGTTTCGATTCGCAGGTGCCGGGGTTGTTCTGGGTGGCGGCACAAGGCGGCTACGGTATCCAAACCTCGCCAGCCATGGGCCAGGCCAGCGCCGCGCTGGTTCGTGGCGAACCGCTGCCCGAGCCCCTCAGCCGTTTCGGCCTGAATGCCGGGATGCTGTCCCCTGCCCGCCTGGGCTGATTGTTACCCTCAGGTGACGCGCCGACTCGATTGCGGCACACTTTCAGCGTCCTGTTTTACGGGGCGCTGAAGCTGCCCGGAGCCCCACTGAATGAACGCACCTGAACAAGACCCGGTCCTGAACGAGACGTCCCTGGATAACTTCCGGGCCATCGCCGATGCCATTGCCACGCTGTTTTTCCCCCACGCCGAGGTGGTGCTGCACGATTTGCGCACGCAAAAGGTCGACTACATCGCCAACAACCTGTCAAAACGGGAAATCGGTGACGATTCGGCATTGGAGGACATGCTCAGTGACGATGTCAGCGAACGCAACATCGGGCCCTACGAAAAGCTCAATTGGGATGGTCAGAAGATTCGCAGCCTCAGTACCGTGCTGCGCGACCGCGAGGGACACCCGCTGGCGGTGCTGTGCATCAACCTGAATATTTCGCTGTTCGAGAATGCCAAGGCCGCGCTGGACTTGTTCCTCTCACCGACCAAGCTGATTCCGCAGCCCGACTCACTGTTTCGCGATGACTGGCAGGAGCGGATCAACACCTTCCTCCACGCCTGGCTGCGCGAACGCCAGCTGAGCCTGAACCTGCTGACCCGCGACCACAAACGCGAACTGGTGCTGGCCCTGCACGCCGAAGGCGCCTTCAAGGGCAAGAGTGCATCCAATTATGTGGCCAATGTACTGAACATGGGCCGGGCGACGGTGTACAAGCACTTGAAGGAACTCAAAGGCTGATACACACCGTACATTTGATTGGGAACTCTATGCAAACCTGTAGGAGCACGGCTTGCCGGCGAAGGCGTTCATGAGATCGCCTTCGCCGGCAAGCCTGGCTCCTACAGGTGTGTGTGGATGTGCGCTTAGCGTTTATTCAAGCGCCGCAGCCGGCCCGAAGAACTCGTAACGGCTCTGCTTCTCAGGTACGCCCAGCGCCTTGAGGTGACGCTTGACCGCCGCCATGAAGCCTTTTGGCCCCAGGAAGTAAGCATCCACGTCACGCTCTTCGGGCAACCAGGCGGCCAGTTGTTCCTGGCTCAGCAGCCCGACCTTGTGCGCCGCCGGGCTGACGCCGTCATCTTCGGCGTAGCAGTAGAAACGCTTGAGTTGCGGATGACGCTCGGCCAGCCCGTCGATCCAGTCGCGGAAGGCGTGGACGCTGCCGTTGCGCGCGCAGTGGATAAAGTGCACCGGCCGCTCGGTTTCCAGCGCCGCTTCCAGCATGGCCAGGGTCGGAGTGATGCCGACGCCGCCGCTGATCAGCACCAACGGTTTGTCGCTGGCGCTCAGGGTGAACTCGCCCGATGGCGGGAACAGCTGGATGCTCGCCCCTACATGCAGTTGATCGTGCAAGTGATTGGAGGCGCGCCCGCCGTCTTCACGCTTGACGCTGATGCGGTACTGGCCCTTGTTCGCCAAGGCCGACAGCGAATAGTTACGACGAATCTCTTCGCCATCGAGGATCAGTTTCATGCCGATGTACTGGCCAGGCTCGGCAGCCAGGATCGGCCCCTTGTCAGCCGGCTCGAAGTAGAAGGAGATGATTTCCGCGCTTTCCTCGACCTTGGCCGCCACGATGAATTCCCGCGCCCCGCGCCAGCCGCCCGGTGCCTGCTCCTTCTGGTCGTAGATGCTGGTTTCGGCACCGATCAGGATGTCCGCCAGCTGGCCGTAAGCCGCCCCCCATGCCGCAATCACTTCAGGGGTGGCGATTTCTTCGCCCAGCACCTCGGCAATGGCACGCAGCAGGCAGCTACCGACGATCGGATAGTGTTCCGGCAGGATTTGCAGGGCCACGTGCTTGTTGATGATCTTGGCCACCAGGTCGCCCAACTGATCGAGCTGGTCGATGTGGCGGGCGTACATCAATACACCGTTCGCCAGGGCGCGCGGCTGGTCACCGGAAGCCTGGTGGGCCTGATTGAACAGCGGACGCACTTCTGGATACTCGGAAAGCATCATGCGATAGAAGTGAGTGATCAGCGCTTCGCCACCGCTTTCCAGCAATGGCACAGTGGACTTGACGATGGCACGGTCTTGAACGCTCAGCATAAGGTGACTCCTGGGCAACGGGGTTTTCGTAACAGTTGCCTTAGGCTTATCAGTTTCCATGCCAACTATTAAATCGTTATAAATCATACAGTTAACAACATGGTAGTCATTACGACACACAGCAGGTTATAGTCTTATCGACTACACGGAGTCACTATGACTGCAAAATCCCTGCTCACCGCGCTGTTGCCACTGGTCGCGGACCTGTCCCGAGAACTCCCCGAGGGCGAACGCTATCGACGCTTGCTGGAAGCCATGCGCGCCTTGCTCCCCTGTGATGCCGCCGCCCTGCTGCGCCTCGATGGCGAATGGCTGGTGCCGCTGGCTGTCGACGGCTTGAGCACCGACACCCTCGGCCGGCGCTTCAAGGTCAGCGAACACCCGCGCTTCCAGGCCCTGCTCAGCAGTAGCGGCCCTACGCGGTTTGCCGCTGACAGCGAGATGCCCGACCCGTATGACGGCCTGGTCGATGGCCTGGATGATCATCTGGAAGTCCACGACTGCATGGGTTGCCCGTTGTTCATCGACGAACGGCCGTGGGGCCTGCTGACACTCGACGCCCTCAACCCGGAACAGTTCGAACCGATCGAACTCGACGCCCTGGAGGCCTTCGCCAGCCTCGCGGCGGCGACAGTCAACGCGGCCGAACGCATCGAGCGCTTGAACAACAGGGTCGAAGACGAACACCAGCGCGCCGAGGTGTACCGCCAGGCCAGCGGCCAGCAAAACCGCGAGATGATTGGTCAAAGCAAAGCGCACAAACGCCTGGTGGAAGAAATCAATCTGGTGGGCGGCAGCGATCTGACGGTGCTGATCACCGGCGAAACCGGGGTGGGCAAGGAGCTGGTGGCCCAGGCCATCCATGCCGCCTCGCCTCGCGCCGATAAACCCATCATCAGCCTCAACTGCGCCGCCTTGCCGGACACGCTGGTGGAGAGCGAGCTGTTCGGGCATGTCCGCGGGGCCTTCACTGGCGCGATGAATGACCGGCGCGGCAAGTTCGAACTGGCCAATGGCGGTACGCTGTTTCTTGACGAGGTGGGCGAACTGTCACTGACGGTGCAGGCCAAATTGCTGCGCGTGCTGCAAAGCGGCCAGCTGCAGCGATTGGGCTCGGACAAGGAGCATCAGGTCGATGTGCGACTGATCGCAGCCACCAATCGCGACCTGGCCGAGGAAGTGCGCAGTGGCCGCTACCGCGCCGACTTCTATCACCGGCTCAGTGTTTACCCCTTGCTGGTGCCGGCGCTACGTGACCGTGGGCGAGATGTGTTGCTGCTCAGCGGTTACTTCCTCGAACAGAACCGCTCGCGCATGGGCCTCAACAGCCTGCGCCTGAGCACCGATGCCCAGGCTGCGTTGCTGGCCTACGGTTGGCCCGGCAACGTGCGCGAACTGGAACACCTGATCGGCCGCAGTGCGTTGAAGGCGTTGGGTAACTGCAAGGAGCGGCCGAAGATTCTTAGCTTGAGTGCCGCCGACCTCGATCTGCCGCATGGCAGCGTCGAAGTCAGCGCCGAGCAACCCACCACTGCGGCCGTGGAAACGGTGACGGGCGATTTGCGCGAAGCCACCGAGCGTTATCAGCGCCAATTGATCGGCGCCTGCCTGGAACGCCACCACCACAACTGGGCGAGCGCTGCCCGCGAGCTGGGCCTGGACCGGGCTAATCTCGGGCGGATGGCCAAGCGCCTGGGGATGAAATAGGCACCGGGCGCTGATCGCTGTGACCCCTAACGCTTGCCCATCGAACGGCGTGTCCCCGGAGGCGCCATCCCCGGGGTCTTGGTGTGGCCATTCTTGGCGCCGTTCTTGTACCACGGCTGGCTGGCGTCCTTGGTGGCCTGCAGCTCACCCGGCTTGAACGGGAACTTGAACGCCGGGATCGCGGTTTTGGTCTCGCTGTCAGCGCTGGAGTCGACGCTGTCTGGCAGCTCTGCCTGCTCGTCGCCCAAGGCGTCGGCTACCGGCGGTTGTTTCGGGGAAGTCATGAAAAGCTCCGGGTGATGCACACTGTGTCGGGCCCGGTCAGCGAGCCGCGAAAGACGCCAGTATAACGGAACGGCAGCCATAAGCTTCAAGCTGCACGCTTCAAGTTAAAAGCGCTGCGGATAGCTTTTGACTTGCGGCTTGTTGCTTGAAGCTTGTAGCTTTCCCCACATTCTCCGCCGCCCGACGAGCCCTGTACCCATGAAAAAGACTGTCCTCGCCTTCAGCCGCGTCACGCCAGAAATGGTAGAACGCCTGCAACAAGACTTCGACGTCATCGTGCCGAACCCGAAAAAGGGTGACATCAGCGCCCAGTTCAACGAAGCCCTGCCCCACGCCCACGGATTGATCGGGGTCGGCCGCAAGCTCGGTCGCGCACAACTGGAAAACGCCACCAGCCTGGAAGTCGTGTCCAGCGTCTCGGTGGGCTATGACAACTATGACGTGGCCTATTTCAACGAACGCGGGATCATGCTCACCAACACCCCGGATGTGCTCACCGAAAGCACCGCGGACCTGGCCTTCGCCTTGTTGATGAGCAGTGCTCGCCGCGTCGCCGAGCTCGACGCCTGGACCAAGGCAGGTCAATGGCAAGCCACCGTCGGCGCCCCGCTGTTCGGCTGCGATGTTCACGGCAAGACCCTGGGCATCGTCGGCATGGGCAACATCGGCGCGGCCATCGCACGCCGTGGGCGCCTGGGCTTCAACATGCCGATCATCTACAGCGGCAACAGCCGCAAGACTGCACTGGAACAGGAACTCGGCGCGCAGATGCGCAGCCTGGACGAGCTGCTGGCTGAAGCCGATTTCGTCTGCCTGGTGGTCCCGCTCAGCGAGAAAACCAGGCACCTCATCAGCCATCGCGAATTGGCCCTGATGAAGCCGAGCGCGATCCTGGTGAACATTGCCCGTGGCCCGGTGGTGGACGAGCCGGCACTGATCGAAGCGCTGCAAAACAACCGCATCCGCGGTGCCGGGCTGGATGTGTATGAAAAAGAACCGCTGGCCGAGTCGCCGCTGTTTCAATTGAAAAACGCCGTGACCTTGCCGCATATCGGTTCGGCCACCCATGAAACCCGCGACGCCATGGCCAACCGTGCCCTGGCGAACCTGCGCAGTGCCTTGCTGGGTGAGCGCCCACAAGACTTGGTCAACCCGCAGGTGTGGAAAGGCTGATTGAATAATGGCACGTCTGGCTGGACGTGCCATTTCCCCTGACATCAAACGACTTGCTATTTAAATAACGCAAACGACATAACTCGCAACGCAGTCTCCGACTGAACCTTCCTGAACAGCTATAAACTTCGAGCCATTAAAAAAAGCACCAGACGTGCACTCGGAGAACATACCCACATGAACAAACTCACTACCGCCTCCGTAACAAGGCGGAGCAAAATAATTATTGTTTTGACAGCGGCATTATTTGGGCTGATGACCATCGCTAACAATATCTCCGATTATGCGACATATGCCGACTACATCGGGCGCATCATCAGCATGAGCGACACCGAGGGCAACGACTCCCGGCGCTACAGGGCGATCAACTCCAACATGTTTCATCATCGCTTTTACTGGGCGATCATTTCGCTCGAGATCATCTACACTTTTAGTTGCCTGATAGGGACCTATCAGCTCTGCCGAAAGGTCGCTGCGCCACGCAACGAGTTTCACGAAGCAAAAAAATTCGCCATCGCTGGTCTTGCGATTGGTATTTTTGTTTATCAGGCTTTATACGTCATCATACTCAATGAATGGTTTGACCTGGATTACTCTGCTCATCGCAATACCTATACGTGGGCAGAAAACAACATTCAATACATGTTCCTGGGCCTGATCTATCTCACCGCAGTGAAAGACCGCTGAACAGCCTGCCGCTCAGGCCAGCTTCCCCGCCACGGGCCTGGCGCTCGTCCCGGGCTTGCGAAACACCAACACGTTGCCCAGCATGACCATCACCAGGCCTACGAGCGCCGGGGGCGTCCATTGGTAGCCTTCGGCAAATGCCGAGACATTCAGCGCCACCACCGGAAACAGCACAGTGCAATAGGCCGCACGCTCGGGGCCCATGCGCCCGACCAGGGTCAGGTAGGCCGTGAAACCGATGACCGAACCGGGAATTACCAGGTACAGCAGCGAGCCGATGTAGCGAGTGTTCCATTCCATGTCGAACGGAATTCCCTTGAACAGGCACCACACCGACAACATCGCCGCGCCGTAGGCCATGCCCCAGGCATTGGTCGTCAGTGGCTTGAGCCCGGCCTTTTGTTGCAGGCTCGACAGCATGTTCCCCGCCGAGAAGCACAAGGTGCCGCACAGGGCCAGGCCAAGGCCGAGCAAGGTTTGCGGGCTGGCGGTGTGACCCGCCAGTTCGGGCCAGAACAACAGGCCAAGGCCGAGCAAGCCCAGCGCGCCGCCCATCAGCACATTGCGGGCGATTTTCTGAGCGAAGAACACCCGTGCGTTCAGCGCATTCCACAGCGTGGCCGTGGAAAACACCACGGCCACCAGGCCGCTGGGGATCCACTGACTGGCGGTCAGGAAACACATGAAGTTGACGCAGAACAGGCACAACCCCTGCGCCAGGCAAATCAGATGCCCACGGCGGTTCATCACTTGCAGGCGGCGGCTGAGCAGCAAGATCACGAATAGCACCAGTGCCGCCAAACCAAAGCGATAAACAATGGACACGGGAATCGCCACCACGCCCAGTTGCCATTTCAGGGCAATCCAGGTGGTTCCCCAGATCAGCACGGTCAGCAGGTACAACGAAAGGTTCATGGCAAAGGCTCCTCGATAGGCGCCCAGTGTCCTGCGCCGCGTTGCGCGGCACTTGCATAATCTTGCGCTTTTGTCAGGCGACGGGCTGGCAGGCAGGTGTCTACGGAGTAGGATGCAAGGCGTTGGAGAGAAACGATCATGCCCGCACTGGAATCCCTGCAAGTCTTTCAAGCCCTCAACCGCTCGCCCAATGCTCGCCTCGAGCACAGCGCCGAGCTCGGTGACGGATTGGCAGCAGCCTTGTGGAACAACCACCACGATGCCCAGGACTACGAAGCGCCGAGCCACCACACGCTGTCCTGCTACATCTCTGGCGGTACCGGGACTTTCCGGCGTGACCAGCCGGGCACCAAGGGCGGTCCGGACAAGCTGTGCATCCTGCCGGCCGACCATCAGTCAGGCTGGGTGATCAATGGCGACATTCGCCTGGCCCACCTGTATTTCAGCCCTGAACAATTTGCCCTTGGCTGCGTCACCCTGCTCGACCGCGAACCACGGCAACTGCAGTTGCGTGAGCAAACTTTTCTGGATGACCCACAACAGGCGTTGCGCTTTCGGCACTTGATCAGCCTCAACTGGGACGAACCCGGAGAACGCTTGCTTACCAGCAGCCTGGCCCATGAAATGCTCGCACACGCCCTGCTCAGCCAGGTCAGCATGCGTCCCGGCTTGCGCCTCAAGGGTGGCCTGGCTGCGCATCAGCGGCGGCATCTGGTGGAATTCATCGACAATCAGTTGGCCGAGGCCATCAGCCTGGGGCAGTTGGCTGCGCTGTGTGCATTATCCGAATACCACTTTGCGCGGATGTTCCGTGAGAGTTTCGGTTTGCCGCCGCATCAATATGTGCTGGCGCGACGCTTGAGCCGGGCGCGGGATTTGCTGCGCACCACCTTGCAGCCGTTGGGGGAGATTGCATTGGCGTGCGGGTTTGCCAGTGCCAGTCACTTTACCAACCGGTTCAGGCATGCACTGGGTGGGACGCCGGGGGAGTATCGGCAGGCGTTTTTACGATAAAAAGAGAAACTTCGATTACTTTCAATACAAAAATCAACCTTGTTTATTTCGAAATACAATCAAACATAACAAGACCCTAGTATTTCTGACAGTACCCACTCGCCACCCGGACAAGTAATACTCCCCCCTCACCAAGGAGTTTATATTATGTCCACAACAACCGGTAACACTGAAGCATTCAACCTGAACAGCGAAACCGATGGAGCTAAAACCGAAGGCTCCGCAACGATCAACCTTGCAAGCTACGATAAAGGCTTTTCTTTTGCGAACGTCTCCACCAGGCAGGATACATCCCTGTTTGAAATTTTCGCCGCCAACAATGATAAGTCCTACGGCTTGACACTTAAACTTCACAAGAATTTTGATGAGACCGAGGACTCTCTCCGCGTTGTATACCAAATGCATTTTTGGGCAAGACAAGCCGATGACAGTCACTATGTTTATGCTCTCGTTCACGACAAAGCTGGCCGGATCCACATCAAGCTGCATGATGACCGAAGCATTAAAGAAATTGACTTTAAACTTAACCTGAAACTCGGAGTCGACGGACCGCTGGATTGGGCAACGGGGCAAATCAAACTCAATAGTCAATAACGCTCCCCCCCCTCATCTCACCGTCCTTGCCAGCAGCACGACAAGGACGGTGTGATTCCAGGCACAAAAAACCGCTAACCCCCACTGCACAGCCATCGTCAAAACTCCAGGGTGCTCGACAACGTCACCTGCCGCGAATCCCCCATCGACACAAAGAACCGGCTCGCCGCCGAGGTGTAGTACGTGCGGTCAAACAGGTTCTTCACGTTGAGTTGAAACTTGAGCCGCTGCCCGTCGAGTTGAGTGTCGTAGGTGGCAAACGCATCGGCCACGGTGTAGCTCGACAGGTCGAAATCATTCACGGCATTGCCCGCTCGTTCCCCGACATAACGCGCCCCAGCACCAACCCGCAACTGATCGCCACCGATGACGCTGCCGAAGTCGTACACCGCCGACAGCGAGCCGCTGTTCTTCGCCACGTTCTGCAGTTGTTTGCCTTTATAGACCGGGTCTTCGGTGACTTCGGCATCGGTGTAGGCATAACTGCCGATCATGCTCCAACGGTCCGTGAGCTGGCCGCTCAAGTCCACTTCCAGGCCACGGGAACGCACTTCGCCTGCCGCACTGTAGAGGGTCACCGGGCCTTCGGCGTTAGCCACCAGGACGTTGCGTTTCTTGATGTCGAACAGCGCAATGTTGCCCGTTACGCGGCCCGGCATTTCCAGCCTGGCCCCCACTTCCCACGACTTGGCTTCTTCCGGCGCAATGCTGCCATCGAGCACCGTGCTGCTGCCGCTCAATGGTGCGATGGTCGAGTTGGGTTTGAACGACTCGGTGTAGCTGCCATAGAACGACAGTTCGTTGGTGTAGCGATAGACCAGACCGGCGCGCGGCACCCACTTCTGCCCGTTGCCGTCGGTGTTTGCCTTGAATGGCACGCCCTTGCCGGCGTACTGGTCATACTCCTGGAAACGTCCGCCCGCCACCAGGATCCATTGGTCGGTGAGGTGGATCGAGTCCTGCAAAAACACCGAATCGCTGCGCAGGATATCGGTCTGCGCACTGTCGGCCGGGCTGACCGTGGTGCCCGGGACTTCGCGGCCGTACACCGGGTCGAGGTAGCTGAAGGTGGTCAGGCTTTTCTGGCGGATCAGGTCGGCGCGGTAGATCTTGCGGTACTCGTCATCGATCCCGAGCACCAGGTCATGTTGCATGCCGGCGACATCGACCTTGCCTTCGAGGCTGGCGGTGGTGAAACGGTCGGTGCTGATCGCATTCTGCGTGCCGTCCATGCTGCGTGTCAGCGTGCCTTTGCTGGTGTCGATGGCGGTCACACGCACTTGGCTGGCGTCATAGGTCTCGCGATTCCAGCTGTAGCCGAAATGGGCTTTCCAGTTGTCGTTGAGGTCGTGATCGGCCTGGAAGTGATACAGGTCGGAGCGCCCTTCCATGTTGTTGAACGGTTCGTCGAGCCGGCGATCACGGGGGATGTCCAGCGGATGATTGTCACGCGGATCGATCACCGTGCCACGGTCGAACGGGGTCAGGAACTCCCGGTGTTCATAGGCGAACGTCAGCTGGGTGCTTTCACCGAACCAGGTCAGCGACGGCGCTACCAGCGTCTCGCGGTGCACACCGTAGTTGCGCCAGTACTCTTCGTCTTCGTGGTCCAGCACCATGCGGTAGGCGAACCCGGAATCGCCCAGGGCGCCCGTGCTGTCGAAAGTGCCGCCGCTGCCGTTCTTGCCCTCGCCATAAGTCGAGCCACGCAGGGTCAGGGCGTTGTAGGGATCAAGCTCCGGCTGCTTGCTGACCATGTTGACCACGCCGCCGGGATCCTGGATGCCATAGAGCAACGAAGCCGGGCCCTTGAGCACTTCGACCCGGTCCACGGTAGCGTTCATGCCCCGCCCCTGCACCACCGGCATGCCGTCGCGCATGATCGAGCCGTTGCGGTTATCGCCGAAACCGCGGGTCATCACCGAGTCCTGAGTGCTGCCCAGCGTGTTGCCCTGGGTGATGCCGCTGACGTTCGCCAGCGCGTCATCCAGGTTGCGCGGGGCCTGGTCGCGAATGACCTGGGCCGGGACCACGTTGACCGTCTGGGGAATTTCCTGAAGCGGTGTCGAGGAGCGCATCACCGAACTGGTGGGCGGCGGCTGGTAGCTGGTGTACTGGTCCATTACCGAGGTGATGGTGGTGGCGCCCAGATTCAACGCGCCCTCGGTCGGTAGCGGTTCCAGGACCATGGTGTGGCCATCGATGCGCCGCGAGGTCAGGCCGGAACCGCTGAGCAAACGCTGCAGGGCCTGCTCGGCTCTCAACTGACCGTTGAGCGCCGGGGCAGTGAGGCCGTAAGGCGCTTCATCGGTGTAGACCACGCTGATGCCGGTGACGTGACTGAAGTCGCTCAAGGCCTGGGGCAGTGGTTTGGCGGCCATCGAAAAGCTGAACAGCGTACTTTGCGCGGTGCCGGCCTGCGCGGCCATCGCCCCGTTCAACGGCAGCAGCGTCAACGCCGCGAAGCTCAACGCCGACACACCCAACCATTGTTTGATCGAACCCGATATTGCCCTGGACTTCATGACTCATGACCTGTGTAGAACCGCAACGGATGCGAATGAATCGCAGTTTCAGTCACTACACGGATGGCGTTTGGTTTTACCTCAGCAGAAAGTTGAAAACTTTTAGAAAGATCAAAAGATCGCAGCCTGCGGCAGCTCCTACATCGGATCGCGTGAACCTGTAAGAGCTGCCGAAGGCTGCGATCTTTTGACTTTATGTCAGCGCAAAATAATCAGATGCCCCAGTACCTGATGCTGCTCAAACCCCAACACCCCCTGCAATGAACTCAACACCGCCTGCGGGTCCTTGCTCGGAAAACTGCCGCTGACCTTGCGCTTGGCCAGCTCATCATTGAGCACCACGATCCTTCCCGGGTAATACCGCCGCAGATCCTCAACCACATCCGCCAGCGTCGCCTTGTAGTAAGTGAGCCACCCTTGGCGCCACGCCAACTGCGCTTCACTGTCCACCGCGTGAAGTTTTTCCGCCGAGCCTTCGCCGTAAGCCACTTGCTGGCCGGCCGTCAGGATCTGCTGCTGCGCGTGCTTGTCGGCCGTCACGCCAACCCGGCCAGACAACACCGTCACCTGCGCCCCACGGGGCTGCAGTCGCACTTCGAACTGGGTGCCGAGCACCCGCGCCTGGCCCTTCTCGGCGTCGACCACAAACGGCTCGCCGGTATGGGTCACACTGAAAAATCCGGCGCCGCGGCGCACCTGCACATGCCGCTCACCCCCCCTGAAATCCACGGCAATCGCACTGTCGGCATCCAGGGTGACCTGCGATTGATCGGCCAGGGTGACGGTGCGGATTTCCCCTGGCGCCGAGACATAATCGGCGCCCAGGTCGTCGATCCAACGCAACGGCTGCCAACCGCTGCCGAGGCTGATCGTCAGCAGCAGGCAAGCCGCCATGGCCAGCGCACCCGACCAACGCCGAACGCTGCTGGGCCGTGAGCGATTCATGGCGTTGAGGTAACCCTGCAAGGCCAGCGCGTCCTCATCGGCGAGCGTGCGCGCCGGCACTTCGCTCAATTCCCACAGCACTTGTGCACGGGCGTACGCCTCGGCATGGGCGGGGTCGGCCTGTAACCACTGGCTGAAAGTGGCCTGATCACCGCTGCTGGGCTGGTCATGCAACAGGCTTAACCAGGCCAGCGCTTGCTGTTCCTGAGCAGGCGTCGGCACGACGCGTTCGATGCTATTCACTGTGCTTTCCCTGGCGTGCGCGGGTCGGGTTCCCGAAGGCTGGCCTTGCAGGCCTCGAGCGCGCGCATCATATGTTTTTCCACGGCACTCTGGGACAGGCCCATGGCCTTGGCGATCTCGGCGTACTTGCGACCATGGATGCGGTTGAGCAAAAAGATCTGCCGCGTGCGCTCAGGTAATGCGCGCAACGCTGCTTCGACGTAGCGCAGATCGTTGCCTGCCTCCAGCGCCGCTTGCGGCTCGCTGCCCACTCTGTCTGCCGGTTCAGCCATCAAACCTTCGTTGGCCCGCACCCGCGTGCCTTCGCTGCGCAAGTGGTCGATGGCGATGTTGCCGGCGCAGCGCAACAGATAGGTGCTGAGTTCTTCAACTTGCACCAGAGGGCGTCGCCAGAACCGCACGAATAAGTCTTGCACCAGGTCCGCCGCCGTCGCCCGGCAACCGACGCGACGGCTCACCAGCGCTTCCATTTGCGAACGCTGGGAGAGAAACACCTTGAGAAAATGCGCACGGTCGCCGCGTGGTTCGGCGTGCTCGATTTCGGAAGATTCGGGAGACGTCATCGATTCAGTACTGCGCCATGGCGGCAATCGGGCTGGCCAACAGGCTCGCCCCGGCCAGCGCCAACGCCAGGCGCGGGCGATACGGCAGCAACAACACCAGCAGCAAGGCACTGAGCATCAGCACCGCGCACCACTCCACCAAACCCAGCCCCCCGCCTGTGACCGACACCGCGGCCCAGAGTGACAAGGTCAACAGTATCCCGCCCACAAGCTTCAACCCCAAGCGCAAGCAACGCGGCGGTTTTCGCCCCAGCAACTCGGCATGGTGCCGATCCATCGATAAACACAGAGCCATGAACCCGGGGTAGCAAAGCAGTGAGGCCAGCAACATTCAGTTCGTCTCCTGCACAAGGCGGGTCGATCGGACGCGTTGCTGACCACGGACTTCAGCCCGCCCTGCACGCTGCATTTTCCACGCTGCCCAACCGAGCAACAGACCGCTGGCCAGGCACGCCAGATCGAAACCGGCCATGGCCCAATCACCTCCTGCGAGCGTGACGACAAGGTGGTATGGCGTGGTCAAGGCATTGAGCAACGGCACCGCGCCGAACAGCGCCGCCGCCAGCGTAAGCTGCTCAATCCAGGCGGCGCGACCTCGGCGGACCATGGCATGCAGCATGCTCAAGCCCCACACCACAAAGAAGCTGTTGACCTCCCAATCCGCCCGACCGGCCATCTCGACCGGCAGCAATCGGTTGGCCCAGAAGAACACGGCGACGGCGACCAGCAACCCCGCCATGCTGGCAATGTTAAGGACCTCCACCAGACGCAATTCGAACGGCATCACACCGCTCTTGGCATGTTTGAGCTGGCGCTTGCCGAGCCAGATCACCAGCCCGGTGCCGATCATCGCCGTGCCCGCCAGCCCGCAGATAAAATACAGCCAGCGCAACACCGGGCCGGCAAAATGCCCCATGTGCAAGCCATAGAACCCGCCAGCAATCGCCATCGGCAGCGTTCGCGGCGGTGTCGAGTCGAGCAGTTGACCGCTCACGCCATTGAAGGTCACGGCGCTGCCATAGTCGTAGACCACCCGGTCCGCGCTTTCCCGGGCCAGAACCACCGAAGCATTCACATCGCCAGGATTGCTCACCGTCACGCGTGCGGCCCGACCACCTGCCCATTGCTCGCGCGCCTGCTCCAGCAATGGCGCCAACGCCACCAACGGTGCAGGTTGGCCAGCCGATGGCGGCGTATTCGCAGCCGGGAACACTTCGCCATAAAAAGCCTGGGCATCACCCTTGTACGCCGCCAGCATGCTCGCCGGCATCACCATCGCCATGAAGATCACCAGGCTGCTGTAGGTAATCATCAGGTGGAAGGGCAACACCAGCACGCCCACCGCGTTATGCCCGTCGAGCCAGGAACGCTGGCCCTTGCGCGGGCGGAAGGTGAAGAAGTCCTTGAAGATTTTCTTGTGGGTGATGATGCCGCTGATCAGCGCGACAAACATCACCATGGCCGCGAGGGTCGACAACCAGCGGCCCCACGGATAAGGCATTTGCAGTTGAAAGTGGAAGCGATAGAAGAACTCGCCACCCCGGGTGTCGCGGCCCTGCACTTCATTGCCGGTTTGCGGGTCGAGAAGTTTTTCCGTGAGCTGGCCGCGCGTACCGGGCTTGGCTGGCGTCTGCTGCCAGCGCACCGACAGGCGGGGATCACGGGCACCCGGTAAATCGATGATCCAGCGCGCAGCGCCCGGAGCGTGTTGTTGAAGATAAGTCTGGGCCAACGCCAGACTGGCTTCGGTGGACACTGATCGGGCAGGGATTTCCGGCTGCATCCAGTGGTTTGTCTCGCCCTTGAAATAAGCAAGCGTGCCCGTTAGAAAAATCGCAAACAACAGCCAGCCGAAGATCAAGCCGGCCCAGGTGTGCAGCCAGGCCATCGCCTGGCGAAAGCCCTCTTTCATGACCGCTCCATCCAGTACGCCAAGCCCGCTGCCGCCGCCAGAAGCGCAGAAGGCACGATCATTCCGAACCATGCCCGCCACGCCGTGCGACAGGCAAAACACCAGATCACAGCCAGCAGATAGACCACGAATGAGCTCATCATCCCGGTCACTACCGCGTCGGTGCGGGCCATGGGTGCCCAAAGCGTCAGGCAAGCGCTGGCCAACGCCGTCACGAGGTACCCGCCGAACACGGCCGCCAGCACTCGCGAAGTGACCGCCAGTCGATAGGAAACGGGGAGCGTGGGGCTTTTGGCTTTCATGTCGCGACCTTGAAACCGTGGGAGGCCGCATGAACGTCACGGGGCCAGCAAGGCGCAATACTAATGATAAATATTCTCATACGCAAAGCTGTCGGATGAGAGCGACTGGTCAGACTGATTGCCGCAAGTTGTCTTAAACAATTACAATGCGAACAATTCTTGTTCTCTAACGCATCCAGATGCGTCCCGAGTGATCCCGTTGCTGCCAGCCCATCCAGTCGAAACCCTCTACAACGCCCACCACAGTTGGCTCAACGGTTGGTTACGGCGCAAGCTCGGCTGCCCTGACAGCGCCGCGGACCTGGCCCAGGACACATTCATGCGCGTGCTGACTGCGCGAGAAGCGCCACAGATCGTCGAGCCCCGTGCATTCCTGACCACCCTCGCCAAACGCGTGCTGTTCAACCATTACCGCCGTCAGGATCTGGAACGCGCCTACCTGGAAGCGCTGGCGCAAATGCCGGAACGGGTCGCGCCGTCCGAGGAAGAAAAAGCCATCATCCTGCAAACCCTGGTAGAGCTGGACCAGTTGCTCGACGGCCTGCCGCGCCTGGTCAAACGTGCGTTTCTCCTGGCCCAGGTCGATGGCCTGACTTATCCACAGATCGCCGCCGAACTGGGCATTTCCATCGCCACGGTCAAGCGGCACCTGAGCAAAGCGGCCATGCGCTGCTACTTCGCCCTATGAACACTCCAGCAGACTTTTCCAGCCAGGTTGCCGAGCAGGCCGTGCACTGGCTGATGGAAATGCAGCAAGGGCCGTTGAACCCGCGCCAGCAACAGACGTGGCAACAATGGCATGACGCGCACAGTGAGCATCAACGGGCGTGGGCGCATATCCAGCGGGTCAACCAGCGGCTGCGCGGTTTATCGTCTCCGCTGGCGCACGCCGCATTGAACGCGCCGACATCCGCCAGCCGGCGCCAGGCGCTGAAGCTGCTGCTGATTCTCGGCGCCGGCTCGGCGCTCACCTGGGGCATGCGTGAACACAACGTGTTGCCCCCCTTGCTGGCCGACTACCGCAGCCCTGTCGGCCAACGGCACACAGTGCCATTGGGCAATGGCGACCAGTTGCAACTCAACACTGCCAGCTCGGCGGACGTGCGCCTCGAAGGCCCACAGCGGCTGATCCGCTTGCTCGAAGGCGAGATGCTGCTCACCGCCCACCAGCCATTCCAGGTGCGGACCGCCCACGGCCTGTTGAATACCCAAGGGGCTCGCCTGAACGTGCGGCAGTTTGCCGACCACACCCAAGTGGCGGTGTTCGAAGGCCGCGTCGAATTGACCCCCGATGGCGGTTCACCGCTGATGCTGCCCAGCGCCCGACAACTGGGTTTTGGAGCAAAAGGCGTGGGAAAGGCCCTGCCCCTGGATGCCAACAGCGGTGCCTGGACCGACGGCATGCTGGTGGCGGCGCACATGCGACTCGGTGATTTTCTTGAGGAGCTCGGCCGCTATCGACGTGGACAACTTCATTGCGATGCGAAGGTCGCCGACCTGCTGATCTCCGGGACTTATCCGCTGGATGACAGCGAACGAATCCTGCAATTGCTGGAGATCAGCCTGCCGGTGAAGGTGAGGCGCTTTACGCGGTACTGGGTGTCCGTCGAAGCACGGGCCTAGCTGGCTTGATGGGACGCGGAGCGTCCCGGGCTGCATTCCCACGCAGAGCGTGGGAACGATCAATGAGCCGTTTTTCAGATCTGGCGTGACAGAGAAGGAAAGCCACCTTGATTCCCCTTCTCAGGATTGTCCTTCATGCAACCCACCCGCCTCACCCCGCTGGCCCGCACCCTGCGTCATCTGCTGCTCGGCGCCAGCCTGAGTTTCGCTGTCCTGCCGCAGGGGTACGCCGCCGACACCAGGGCTTACCACATCGCGCCGTCTTCCCTGGAAAACGCCCTCAACCAATTTGGCCGTGAAGCGGGCGTGCTCATCACCTTTGGCTCGCAAGTCACCAGCGGTGTGCAAAGTCGTGGCCTTGAAGGCAATTACAGCCCCGAGCAAGGACTCAACGCGCTGCTCGAAGGCACTGGCCTGCAAGCCCGCAGCGAGGGCGACAACGCCTTCAGCCTGCAACCGGTGGGCGGCGCAGCGCTGGAACTGGACAGTTCAACCGTCGTCGGCGACTGGCTCGGCGATGCTTCGCAAATCAATGTCTTCGAACACCCCGGTGCCCGGGATGTGATCCGCCGCGAAGCATTCGAACGCCAGGGCGCCACTCAAGCCCGGGACGTGCTCAACCGCATCCCCGGCGTCAACGCGCCAGACAACAACGGTACCGGCAGCCACGATATGGCGCTGAACTTCGGCATTCGCGGTCTCAACCCGCGCCTGGCCTCGCGCTCGACCGTGCTGATGGACGGCATCCCCGTGCCATTCGCGCCCTACGGTCAGCCGCAGTTGTCGTTTGCCCCGGTGAGCCTCGGCAACATGGACGCGGTCGATGTGGTGCGTGGCGGCGGTGCCGTGCGGTACGGTCCGCAGAACGTCGGCGGCGTGGTCAACTTCGTGACCCGGGCGATTCCCGATGAGCCGACGGTCAAAGGGGGTTTCCAGACCGAGACCAGCCCGTCCTCCAGCCACGACGGCTTCAAGACCACAGGTAACCTGCTGGCCGGTGGCACCGCAGACAATGGCCTGGGTGGCGCACTGCTGTATTCCGGCACGCGCGGTGGCGACTGGCGCGAACACAGCGACACCGAAATCGACGACCTTATTCTCAAGGGCAAATACCAGCTCGACGACGCCAACAGCTTCAACGCCATGGCGCAGTACTACGAAGGCAAGGCCGACATGCCCGGGGGCCTGAACGTCGCCGACTACGATGCCGATCCGTACCAGTCGACCCGCCCGAAAGACCAGTTCTGGGGTCGCCGCACGATGTTCAACTTCGGCTATCGCTACCAGCAGGATCGTCGCGAGTTCACCGCCAACACCTTCTTCACCAAGACCCTGCGCAGTGGCTATCTGGACCAGGGCACCTTCCTGTCGCTGTCGCCACGCGAGTACTGGGTGCGCGGCCTGGAAACCCGTTTTGCCCAAGGCTTTGACCTCGGCGCCACCAGCCACGAAGTCGGCATCGGCTACCGCTACATCAACGAGGCCGGCCACGAACTGCGCTACCGCACATCGATTGCCAGCAACGAATACCCGACCACCAGCAGCCGCAATGACCGCGACACGCGCGGTGGCACCGAAGCCAATGCATTCTTCCTCGATGACCGGATCGACATCGGCAAATGGACCATCACACCCGGCATCCGCTACGAAATGATCGACTCGCAGCAAACCAACAACCTGACCAATGAAAAGTACCAGGGCGACTACAACACGGCGTTGCCGGCATTGAACGTGCTCTATCACCTGACCGACACCTGGAACCTGTACGCCAATACCGAAGGTTCGTTCGGTAGCGTGCAGTACAGCCAGATGCCCAATCGCGTGACCAGCGGCGAAGTCAAACCGGAAAAGGCACGCACCTGGGAATTGGGCACCCGTTACGACAATGGCCCACTGCGCGCGGAAATCGGCGCGTTCCTGATCAACTTCGATAACCAGTATGAAAGTAACCAGACCAACGATTCGGTGATCGCCCGTGGCGAGACGCGCCACCAAGGCATCGAGACCAGTGTGAACTACGCCCTCGATGACTTGAGCCCGGCACTGGCGGGCTTCGATGTGTACGCCACCTACGCCTATGTTGACGCGACCATCCGCGAAGACGGTCCGAACAAGGGTAATCGTGTACCGTTCTCGTCAAAACACAAAGGCACCCTGGGCGTTGGTTACACCGAGGGGCCGTGGCAGCTGAACCTGGACAGCAGCTATCAGAGCGACCAGTTCGCCGACAACGCCAACACCTCCGCCGAAAGCGCCGATGGCAGTACCGGCAAAATCCCCGGCTACATGCTGTTCAGCAGCCGCGCCGCCTATGACTTCGGGCCGCAGTTATCGGACCTGACGGTGGCGGTGGGCGTGAAGAATATCCTCAACCATCAGTACTTCACCCGTTCGTTCGACGACAACAACAAGGGCAAGTACGTGGGGGAACCGCGGACGGTTTACTTGCAGACGTCGGTGGCGTTCTAAACCGAGCAAGGGATGATCGTTCCCACGCTCTGCGTGGGAATGCCGCCATGGACGCTCCGCGTCCGCTTTCAATGCAGGGACGCGGAGCGTCCCGGGATGCATTCCCACGCAAAGCGTGGGAACGACCGTTTACCCCCTCCCCAAAACAAAACGGGCCTGCATGGCAGGCCCGTTTTCATTGGGAAGGTCAATCAGGCATCAAGCGTTTTGCGCAGCCTGTTCGTTTTCAAGAAACTCTTCTTCCAGCAGCTTGTCGGCGTGAGGCCGGCGCTCGAAAGGCACCACGGCAGCGCGTGGTTTTCCGCGCAGTTTGCCGAACAGGTGTTCAAGGGCGTGTTCGAGTTTCTCGGCAGCTCCGTCGATCGCCAGTTCCAGGCTGGCGGCTTTATGGGTGACAGAAATCGGTTGGTGGCCTTTTGGCCGCGCTTCCAGCTGGCAGCGCAAATCATGGGGACCAGGCTTGTCGCCGTTCTCGTCCCGCAGGTGAACCTCGACGCGGGTCAGATCCTCTTCGTAGCGTTCGAGCGTGCTCTCAATGGTGGTTCGTACCCACTCCTCCAGTCGGATGCTGCTTTGAATATGGTTATCGCTATTGACTTGGATTTGCATAGTTCATCCCTTATTTCAGCTAGCTCGCGAGAGGCCGGTCAGCTAAGCCCTTGGGCGTCATCACCGTGACCTCTTGCTTACACAATCGGTCTGTACGATGAACAATTCAACCCCTAAAAAAAGATAAATATCTAATCGCAAAAAAAGCCGGACAACCGGCAAAAGCGCTGTTAAGGTCGGGAGTTGGGTAGCCTGGCTCTTACGTAATAATTGCTCACATTTGCCCCTCCCCCAGCGGGTGCAGACCGCGAAAGATCCCCGCTTCCTCCACCAGCCAGTCATGCACCGCACGCACGCCTGGATGGCTCAACGCCCCCGGCGCGTAGAGCACCATGTAGCGCTTGTGATTGGGCACCGCCAGGCCGAACGGTACGATCAATGCGCCCCGCTCCAGCTCGTCATTGAGCAGCGTACGTCGTGCGATCGCCACGCCCATCCCGGCGATGGCCGCCTCGATGGTCAAGTGATTGCGATTGAAGGTATGCCCGCGCCGCACGTCAGCACCTTCGAAGCCGATGGCATCGAGATAGAACTCCCATTCCGCGTATTCGTAACTGCCGCGCCAGGCAGTGATGTCATGCAGCAACGGAAAATGCAGCAGGTCCGCCGGGCCATGCAACGGCGGACGACCGCGCAACAGGCCTGGGGCACACACCGGGAAAATCTGCTCGTCGAGCAAGGCTGTGGATAACAAGCCTGGGTAGCTGCCGTCATTCAGATCGATGGCCAGGTCGAAATCGCCTTCGTGCAACGGCACGCTGCTGTCTTCGGCGACCAGGCGTAGCTGGATGTCCGGGAAGCGCTGCTGCAAGCGCGGCAGGCGCGGCGTCAGCCACTTGCTCAGAAACGACGGAATCGAGCGCACGCGCAGCGTGCCGCTGATCATGCCTGCGTCCAACCGGCGCAATTCCGCGTCGATGCTGCCGTAGGCCTCGTTGACCGTGATGGCCAGTCGCTGGCCCTCGGCGCTCAGCTCCACACCCCGGGCACGCCGGTGAAACAGGCGAAACCCCAGGCGCTCTTCCAGTTGCCGAATCTGCTGGCTAACCGCCCCCGGCGTGATGTGCAGTTCTTCGGCGCAACGGGTGAACGACAAGTGCCGTGCGGCACAGGAAAACACCTGCAGCCAGACGTAAGTCTGGGCGTGTAATTGACGGCTCATCGTTTAGTCCTGCTAAAGGCTGTCTTAGGAAGTTTCGTTGGTCACGTAGGACTGAGAGAGGCAGTATCGCTGAAATTGCGCTTGTCCTACAAAAATGGCAGCGATTCATCTTCCATTGCAGGAATAGGCTTTAGCATGGCTATCAGTGTTTTCGATCTCTTCAAAGTCGGCATCGGCCCGTCCAGCTCCCATACCGTCGGTCCCATGCGTGCTGCGGCGACTTTCGCCCAGGCGCTGGTGGACCAGGGTTCAGTGACTGACGTACGGCGAGTGGAAATCCGCTTGTACGGCTCCCTGTCGGCCACCGGTGTCGGTCACGCCACCGACCGTGCCTGCGTGATGGGGCTGATGGGCGAATGGCCGGACCGTATCGATCCCTCCACCATCGACAGCCGGATCCATGCCTTGCGTGAAACCGGCGAGTTGTTGCTGGCTGGCCAAGCGAGCATTGCCTTCAACTGGTCGCGCGATCTCCTGCTGCTTGACGAGAGTTTGCCCTACCACCCCAACGCCATGTCCCTGACAGCCTTCGGCGAAACCGGCGAACTGTTCGAACAGACCTACTACTCGGTCGGTGGAGGTTTCATCATCGAGGCGGCAGAAGCCGAGTCCGGTATTTCGCCGACCCGCGACGTGGAGTTGCCCTACGACTTTTCCAGCGCCGCCGAACTGCTCAAGCTCTGCAACCAGCACGGCCTGCGTGTTAGCGAGTTGATGATGGCCAACGAGCGGGCCTGGCGCAGTGACGAGGAAATACGCCAGGGCTTGCTGCATATCTGGTCGGTGATGCGCGAGTGCGTCGAGCAGGGGCTGGAGCACGAAGGCATCCTCCCTGGCGGTCTGAATGTGCCGCGACGTGCGGCGAAATTGCACCGCAGCCTGTTGGAAATCGGCAAGCCGAACGTCATCACTTCGACCCTTTCGGCCATGGAGTGGGTGAACCTGTACGCCCTCGCCGTGAACGAAGAAAACGCCGCCGGCGGTCGCATGGTGACGGCGCCGACCAACGGCGCAGCGGGGATCATTCCGGCGGTGCTGCACTACTACATGAAATTCAACCCCGACGCGTCGGACGACGACGTCGTGGCGTTCTTCCTGGGCGCGGCCGCCGTAGGCATCCTGTGCAAGAAAAACGCCTCGATCTCCGGCGCCGAAGTCGGCTGCCAGGGCGAGGTCGGCTCTGCCTGCGCCATGGCCGCCGCCGGCCTGGCAGAGGTGCTCGGCGCCACGCCGGAGCAATTGGAAAACGCCGCCGAGATCGGCCTTGAACACAACCTCGGCCTGACCTGCGACCCGGTCGGCGGGCTGGTGCAAGTGCCGTGTATCGAGCGCAATGCGATTGCTGCCGTCAAGGCGATCAACGCCACGCAAATGGCCCTGCGCGGCGACGGCAAACACTTCATCTCACTCGATCGGGTGATCCGCACCATGCGCGATACCGGTGCCGACATGCACGACAAGTACAAAGAGACATCACGGGGTGGCCTGGCAGTGAGCTGGGTGGAATGCTGACCGGTTTGGTGGCACGCGGGCGGTTCGTGCCCTGAATCGGGCAGCTCCCCTGTAGGAGCGAGCCTGTTCGCGAAAAACCTGAGAGCGCCGAGTGGCACCAGATATCCCGCGTCATCGTTGACCTGCATAGCGAGCAAGCTCGCTCGTACCGTCTGCATTTCTTGTCTGACAATTTTTCCGGCATGTCCCTTGCTACATCCCCCTTGGAACAATGATGGCGATATTGACGAGAACATGGCCAGTGGTCCGGCGTTGCGAACCAACCCGATCACGGCCGGTCAACAACTGCACGTTCAATCAAGCGGTGACGCATCATGGACAACCCTTTTCAGCTCATTACCGATGCTTTTGCAGCGGACTATCAGATCAACCTGAGCATTCAGGGTCTTGATGGCAGCATCATGCTGACCCTGTCCAACAATGGTCGAGTAGTCGCAAAGCGTATGATCAGCGCCGAACAACGCAACGACCCTCAACGCCTCAAACGCCTGGTGCAGAGCATTCAGTTCGGCATTGCCATCGAACAGGGCCACAGCGCGGTGGCCATCCTCGAAGCCATGATCGATGGCGGCACGCACAGCCTGCCGCCACCGCCTGTGAAAAACCGGCCGCGCCCGGCCGTCAGGCTTTAAAGCTCACCCTTCTCCACTTCCGGATGTTCACCCGAGCCCGCACCGGTCTTGCGGTGCGGATGCTCGATCTTCACCGAGGGAAATTGCGAGGAGGCGTAGCGCACCACCAGGATCGCAAACGCCAGCAGCAGGATCCCGCCGCACAGGTAAATAATTCCCAGGTCCGGTGGATTGTGATGGGACACGTTGGAAATCAGCAGCCGCGTGAGCGCCGTAATCGCCACATAGATCAGGAAACGCACCGGCATGTGATTGGTCTTGAAGTAAATCCCGACCATCGCACCCAATTCCAGGTAGATGAACAGCAGCAGGATGTCGTCGATCTTGATATGCCCCTGCTCGAGCATCCCGAGAAACTCCATCACCGCTGCCCACGCGGTCACCGCTCCAATGGCGAACAGCGCCAGGTAGTGGAAGGTTTCGACGAACAGGTTGCCCAGTGACTCGGCCAGTTCATGCACGTTCTGCCGCAGCTTTTCGGCCCAGTTGATTTTCACGATGATGCTTCCTTAGGTCGGCTCGACCGGATAATGCAGGTTGGACGTGACGGTTGTTCTGCATGCAGAAACAAGGCCACTACCATGATGGCGAGCCGCCCCGGATTCTGCTCCGTGGCGTTTGGTCGCAGCTACCTTTACCAAGCTACCTTTAGCAGAGGCCTGACAAATCCCGAAACCGGCCTACATTGAAAAGCCACTACCCAAACCTTGAGGATTCGCTTATCCTTTGCTGTATATAGATACAGTAGTCGAATCAGACAAACAAATTTGAAGGCATGTGAGGTGGTGAATGGCCGTCGAAGTGGTATACCGCAGCAGCCGAGATCTGGAGCGCTTGTTCATGGATAAAGCCGAAGCTGACCGTCATGACAAAATGCTCGAGCTGGCCGAGTTGCTGGCTGACGTATTGCAAAAAGCCGTTCCGTCCCTGACCGAACAGCAAGTTGAAGAAGTCGGGATCTACATGGCGAAGAACCGCGACGTGTTCGCCAAGGCGTTCAAGAGCCAGCCGGACGCCTTGTCCGAACTGCTCACGGCGCCAGTAGAAGTCGCAGAGCCGGTTAAAGCACCTGCTGCTGTTGAAGCGCCTGCGGCTGTTGAAGAGAAAAGCGCAGAATCGGTTGCCCCGGCCAAGCCTGCCAAGACTGCGAAAACAGCGAAGTCAACGTCGTAAAAATCAAAAGATCGCAGCCCTTGTAGGAGCTGCCGCAGGCTGCGATCTTTTGATCTTGATCTTTTGATCTTTCTATCGATACAGCACTTTCTCCGCCAACTCGTCCGCCACTCGGGCCGGTGAGCGTTTTTCCGCCTGGGCGTGGGCGAAGACTTCGGTGAGTCGCGAGCTGATTTTCGACAGGTGCGCGGTGATGGTGCCCAGCTCTTCGCCGCGATGCTTGAGCGAGACATAGATCAATCCACCGGCGTTGATCACATAATCCGGCGCATACAGGATGCCCCGCCGCTCCAGCTGATCGGCAACGTCCAGATGGGTCAGTTGGTTGTTCGCCGAACCGGCCACTGCCGAGCAGCGTAGCTGCGTCACGCTGTGGCTGTTCAGCACCCCGCCCAGACCGCAGGGCGCAAGAATGTCGCAAGGCGTACTGAGCAATGCGTCGTTGGCAATCGGGTGCGCGCCCAGTTGCTCCATCGCCAGTTGGACCTTGCCATGGTCGATGTCGCTCACTAGCAGCTCGGCCCCGGCGGCGTGCAACTGCTCTGCCAGGGCAAATCCGACGTTGCCCAGGCCCTGGATGGCAACGCGCAGGCCTTCCAGGTTATCGCTGCCCAACCGGGCCATGGCCGTGGCGCGGATACCGGTAAACACGCCCATCGCCGCATGAGGCGCGGGGTCGCCCGCCGACGTGGTGCTGGTGACGTGCTGGGTCTGCTGGGCGATGCAATCCATGTCCGCCACCGAGGTGCCACTGTCGATGGCGGTGATGTAGCGCCCGTCGAGTTGATTGATGCAGCGCCCGAACGCTTCGAACAGCGCAGCGCGATTGGCCACGTGAACGGGGCGAATGATTACTGCCACGCCGCCGCCCTGGGCCAGGCCGGCCAGGGCAGCCTTGTAACTCATGCCTTGGGCAAGGCGCACCGCATCCTCGACTGCAGACTCGTCGCTGGGATAGGCAAGATAACGGCAACCGCCCAGAGCAGGCCCCAAACGGCTGTTATGAATGGCAATCACCGCCTTCAACCCGGTGGCCGGGTCGACGCTAAGATGTAGCGATTCAAGGCGAGTGCTTTGCATGAGAGCGAACATCGTAAGGCTCCCGAATCACTTCTTGTAGTCGCCAGTATAGGCTTGCGCACAAAAATTGCAGAAGCGCACCGGAATAAGCGAAGACGCCATGCACGCTTTAGGAAATAACCGAAACTGGCCCCTGTACGGTACTGGACGAATGGCAAAGACCGGTCTAAAACGAGGCATAGCCCGGAGATTTTCATGACGCCGCGCCAATCGTTTTTCGCCTGCCTGCAACGATCACCGCCTGCGCTGTTCGAGGCAGCGCTATGGATTGCCGTCGAACATGACAATCAGGTGAACCCCGAGTCAGTGTTGGCGCACTTCAAGGAGCTGCAACTGCGGATCAGTGGAGGCTTGCCGATGCTGCCCGTGAGCGAGTTGGCGCAACCGTTGCTCAGGCGCATGGTCGAGTTGGGGTTTGCTCAGGATGATTTCGCCCCCTTGCGACCGCAAGTGGCGTTGCTCAATAAAGTCCTGGAGCGTCGCCGTGGGCAACCGTTGGCCTTGGGGCTGATCGCCCTGGAACTGGCCAGAGGCCTCGAAATTCCGCTGGTCGGCGTCAACTTCCCGGGGCATTTCCTGCTGCGGGTGCCAGGCGCCGATCACCTGCTCGACCCCTGCGGCGGCCGGCGCCTGTATCCCAACGATTGCCGGGAACTGCTGCACCGTCAGTACGGCCCGAACATGCAACTCAACGCTGAGCACCTGGTCACCGCCACACCCGCACAAATGCTCCAACGCCTGTCACGCAACCTGCGCCAGCTGCATCTTTCCCACGACGATTACATTGGCGCATTGATCGACGCCGAACGCGTGCTGGAACTGGGCGACGCCAGCGCCTCCGACTACCTGGCCCGGGCCAGTCTCTACCAACGCCTGGACTGCCCGAATGCCGAGCGCTTCGACCTGGAACATGCACTGCTGCTCAGCGACGATCCGATCCAGCGGATTCGCCTGACCGAGCGATTGGGGCATTTGCCGCCTAATTCGATCGTTCACTAACCACACCCTTTGTAGGAGCGAGCATGCTCGCGAAAAACCTGAGTGCGCTGCGGGGCATCTGGTTTAACGCGTGATCGTTCACGTCCATCGCGAGCAGGCTCGCTCCTACAGGGTTACGCGTGAGGTGTTAAGGCGTGTCAGGCTGGTTAGCCGGATGCGCCTTGATGAACGCCGGATGACTGGCCACCAGCGCGGCTACCCGGCGGATTCGCGGATAAGCCTCAAGGGAAATGTTAAAGCGCTCGGCGGCGTATAGCTGTGGAATCAGGTACACATCCGCCAACCCGGGCTGCGAGCCAAAGCAGTAACCCTCATCGCCAATCAACTGCTCCACGGTCGCCAGCCCCTGGTTGATCCAGTGCGCGATCCACTCGACCACCTGCGGTTCATCAAAGCCCGACTGACGCAGCCGATTGAGCACGCTGACATTGTGCAGCGGATGCACATCGCAGCCGATCAGCGCCGCCACGCCACGCTCACGGGCGCGGGCAACCAGATCCTTCGACAGCAGCGGCACCTGTGGATAACGTTCCTCCAGGTACTCGATGATCGCCGGTGACTGAATCAGCAGCTCGCCTTCATCGGTGCGCAACGCCGGCACGCGGCCTTGCGGATTGATACCCAGGTACGCTGGCTGGCGATGCTCGCCACCGGATGGCGCGATCAGATTGACTGGCAGCGCCTGGTAATCCAGGCCCTTCAACGCCAGCGCAATCCGTACCCGATACGACGATGTCGAGCGGTAGTAGGTATAGAGTTCCATGAACCGATCCCCTTAGCGAGCCGGCAACACTTTGCCGCGGCATTCACCAAAACCGATGGACGCAAACCCTTCGCGGCTGCAACGGCCACGCAGGATGATTTCATCGCCGTCCTCAAGGAATTTACGCACTTCGCCCGAGGCCAGTTCGATCGGCTTTTTACCGCCCTCGGTGATTTCCAGGAGGCTGCCGAACTGGTCGTTTTGCGGCCCCGACAAGGTGCCCGAACCGAACAGGTCGCCGGCCTGCAACTGGCAGCCATTGACGCTGTGATGCGCAACCAGCTGCGCCACGGTCCAATACATGTGTTTCGAGTTGCTCAGGGCCAGGCGATGGGCCGGCAGGTTCTGCTCGCGCATGGCTTCGGTGAGCAGCAGCACTTCCAGCTCGATGTCGAACGCACCAGCAGCTTGATCGCGTTTATCGAACAGGTACGGCAGCGGCTGCGGATCGCCTTCCGGACGTGCCGGCTGGGCGAGGCGGAACGGTTCCAGCGCTTCAGCGGTCACGACCCACGGGGAAATACTGGTGATGAAACTCTTCGACAGGAATGGACCCAACGGCTGGTATTCCCAAGCCTGGATATCACGCGCCGACCAGTCATTGAGCAAGCAGAAACCGGCGATGTGGTCAGCGGCGTCACCAATGGCGATGGAGTCGCCCATGTCGTTGCCCTGGCCGATCCAGATGCCCAATTCCAATTCGTAGTCCAGGCGTGCACAGGGCCCGAACGTCGGCTCGGTCTGACCGGCCGGCAGCGTCTGGCCTTTCGGACGGCGCACGTCGGTGCCCGACGGGCGTATGGTCGAGGCGCGACCGTGATAGCCGATCGGCACGTACTTGTAGTTGGGCAGCAACGGGTTGTCCGGGCGGAACAGTTTTCCGACGTTCTGTGCGTGCTCGATGCCTACGTAAAAGTCGGTGTAATCGTTGATCTTCGCTGGCACATGCATCTGGCAATCAGCAGCCAGAGGCAGCAGTTTTGCGCCCTGGGCCTCGATCTTGCCGTGCAGGGTGCTGCCGTCCTTGAGCAACTCGATCAGACGCTCACGCAAGGCTACACGAGCTTCGCGGCCCAGCTCGAAGAACGCGTTCAACTGACCGCCACGGCTGGCTTCGACCGCAGCTTTTGCAGCGCCGTCGAACAGGCCGGCATCGAGTGCCGCTTCCAGATCGAAGATATGGTCGCCGATGGCCACGCCACTGCGCGGCGCCGCCCCCTTCACGCTGAACACGCCCAGTGGCAGGTTTTGCAGCGGGAAATCCGCATGACCGTTGGCCGAAGCAACCCAGCTGCGAGTAATGGAAGTTTGCGTCATGGGTTATCTCCGGGTCGGGTCGAAAGTGGCGGGAAAAGTGGCCCAGCAAGCATCGTAGTTGTCTTGCAGTTGCGGGCAATCGAGGGCAAATCGGCTCGGGCGCAACACCTGGCTGGTCTCGAACATGAAGGCCATGGTGTTGTCGATTTTCGCAGGTTTCAGGTCGGCGTTGATCGCCTTGGTGCAGGTCTCGCCGTCTGGCCCGTGAGCGCTCATGCAGCTGTGCAGCGACGCGCCGCCGGGCACGAAACCTTCGGCCTTGGCATCGTACTCGCCCTGGATCAAGCCCATGAATTCGTTCATCAGGTTGCGGTGGAACCACGGTGGACGGAAGGTTTTCTCGGCCACCATCCAGCGGGGTGGAAAGATCACGAAGTCGAGGTTGGCCAGGCCGTGGACGCTGGTCGGCGAGGTCAGCACCGTGAAGATCGACGGGTCCGGATGGTCGAAGCTGACCGAGCCGATGGTGTTGAAACGGCGCAGGTCATATTTGTACGGCACGTTGTTACCGTGCCAGGCGACCACGTTCAACGGTGAGTGATCGAGCTCGCAACCCCACAACTGGCCAAGGAATTTCTGCACCAGGGTCGTGGGCTGTTGAAGATGTTCGTAGGCAGCCACCGGCGTCAGGAAATCACGCGGATTAGCCAGGCCGTTGCTGCCGATCGGCCCCAGATCCGGCAGGCGCATTGGCGCTCCGTGGTTCTCGGCAATGTAACCGCGCGCTTGCGGGTCAAGCAGTTCGATGCGCCATTTCAGCCCGCGAGGCAATACCGCAATTTCCAGCGGCTGCACTTCCAGCACGCCCAGTTCGGTGGCGATGCGCAGGCCGCCCTGTTGCGGCACCAGCAGCATTTCGCCGTCGGCATTGAAGAATACGCGCTCCATGGAACGGTTGGCGCAGTACTGGTAGATGCTGATCCCCGCCGGTTTATCCGCGCCGGCGTTGGCCGCCATGCTCACCAGGCCATCGATGAAATCGGTTGGCTCGGCGGGAATGTCCAGCGCGTTCCAGCGCAGACGATTGGGGGTTACTTCGCCCAATGGGCCGCCGGCCAATTGCCGATCGAGCTTGACGAATGCCGGGTGATTGGCCGAAGGCTGAATCCGGTACATCCACGTCCGCCGCGCTTCACTGCGAGCCATGGTGAACGCGGTGCCGGAGAACAGTTCGGTGTAGAGACCGTAAGGGGCTTTTTGCGGGGAGTTCTGGCCGACGGGCAGTGCGCCAGGCAATGCTTCACTGCTGAATTCGTTGCCGAAGCCTGACTGATAAGCCAGTGCTGGCGTCGTTGAATCGGAGTTCATGGAGCCTCCTGAACAGAGAGTCGACAGTGGCCGGTCGCTCTGCTGCAGAGTTCGTGGCACGCCGAGGTTATTTTTATCGTAATCCAATTACGCATAACGTAATTTGATTGGCGTTGACCGTCAAGCTATAAAGACGCCCATTCGTCCCGGGATCACAACGCCTCCATGGAAAAGCCTGACAGCAACGGTAAACAGAAAGTCCGCTCGGCCGAGGTGGGTACCGACATCCTCAAGGCCTTGGCCGAGTTGTCGCCCTCGACTTCGCTCTCGCGCCTGGCCGAGCACGTGCAAATGCCGGCGAGCAAGGTTCACCGATACTTGCAGGCGCTGATCGCCAGTGGCTTTGCCGAACAGAATGCGGCAACCAACCATTACGGCCTGGGCCGCGAAGCCTTGCGCGTCGGATTGGCGGCACTCAACAGTATGGACGTGCTGAAAGTCTCCGCCCTGCCGTTGGCCGAGTTGCGCGACGACCTGAACGAAACCTGTTTTGTGGCGGTATGGGGCAATCAGGGCGCCACCGTGGTGCATATCGAACCGGCGGTGCGGGCAGTGACGGTGGTGACGCAGTTGGGGTCGGTGCTGCCATTGCTCAGTTCCTCCACGGGCCTGGTATTCGGCGCGTACCTGCCCAAGCGTGAAACCGTAGAGTTGCGTGAACAGGAACTGCTGTCGGCCAGCGCTCATCCCCTCGGCGATGACCAGGTCTATGAAACGCTATGTGGGCAGATCCGCAGCCGCGGCTTGCATCATGTTCATGGTTTGTTGATGCCGGGTGTCGATGCATTGTCGGCACCGGTGTTCAACGCCGTCGGGCACGTGGTGGCAGTCGTCACCATTGTCGGCCCGGCCTCGTTGTTTCATGCCGACGAAAACGGCCCGGCGGCGCAGCGTTTGCTGGCGGCGACACGGGCCGTGAGTTGGCGGATGGGGTATGAACCGCCCACCGTCATCGGCTAGCCGGATTACATCAAAATCGTTTGCTCGCTGGAATCAGGCTCGGCGAGCGACTCCTTCATCAGTTGGCTGACAATGGCCAGGTCCACCGTTTTGCCGGTGCACGCAGAGATGACACCCATGCAGGTATTAGCATTGCCGAGCTGTTTGGCAATGGCCTTCTGCATCATCGAAAAACCTAACTTGCCGATGCGCATCGTGGCCAGCTCCATCATGCAATCGAGGTAACTTGAGAACAGCTTCTCGTAGTTCCCTTCCTGAAACGCCTTCGCCCCCTCAAACACTGCCTTCGTCATCACGACAGCACTTAACGCGAGCCCGATGGGTGCAAAAGGGATACTGACAATGGTGACCGCCGCGATTGCGGTGTCGTAGATCAGCTTGCCGACAATCTCCGCAAGACTGGTCGTCTTGGCATCAACGTCGTCAATGATCTGAGCCATTGCATCGGTGTAGCAACGGGAGAAATCCCGGACTCGACTATCGAGTTGCAGATGAGGGATGTCCTCGATGCTGCGCAGCTTCACTTTCTCGAGGTATGCACTGACGACTTTCTGCTGCGTCAACTTGGCTCGCTTGCTGTAATAACTGCCAAGCCCTGCCGTTTTCACCGATCTGGCAAACTCGGCCAAGGGCCTGAACGATCTGCAATCCGGTGCAGAGGGGGTATACAGCAGATCATCCGCGACACCATTGTGCATGAGGCGGAAAACATAAAGACCGTCGACCTGGCAATCTTGCAGATAAAACCTGTAGAGACCCTCCCGTTGAGGGGACTCGGGATCTTCAACATGCTCGATTGGGTCAGGTTCTACTTCGTGCGACTGTTCAATCAGCCCTTCGATCTGCTCAAATTGCTTGCGTTCAAGATGACCAATGAACAGCGCTTCCAGCGCTGAACGATGCATTTCATTGCGCCGCAGATCCGCATAGACGTCGCGCTTCAAGGCATAACCCGGCGCGTTCTGATCCAGGTAATCAGCTTTCAACATGGCGAGGTACCGCTCACCTGGGCGCAAAGTTTTAGACCAGCCAGGCAAATACTTGATCAGCAGGCTGGATACGGGTGGATGACCGGGTGAGAGACGTATGGACGGGTAAATTCCGGGGTTATGGGTTGGGCCACTCTCTTCGGTAATGTGATGTTCATCGATGATCATCCGGGACAAGGTCATCTCGTTGGAATCATCAAGCCTCACCACAATCAGGTCAGGATCTATGTCGACTGTTTCGCCGTGTTGCGCCAGGACCTCCTCTGCGCGCTCCTTGATCAGCTTGGTGGCGAAATCCTCGTAACTGATCAGCGCTGCCTCGCGGCTTGCAAGTCGGGTCAAACCTTTGAGCTCGATGTTCAGCCGGGCAAAACATTGTCGCTGGGTGGCTGTGGCCGAACGATAGCCGGCAGGAACAACCGCTTGCATTTCCCCCCGCAACCAATCGACATGCAGCATAACCCCCTGGCGCAATGCACCCTCTGCGCTGTTTGGCCAAGGGCTGCGCTGGATACCACACCACTGACTTGGCAGGTCCTGCAGACGTCTCATGTACGCGTCGAAGCTGGCGCGTTCACTGGCCAGCGCCTGGCGGCTCAGGTAACTGCGCCCTTCGGGTTGAGCGGTCCAATCGAACAAATGGAAATTCAACTGCCTGAAGCTCGCGAACTCATACCAGCTCCTGCCACCTGGAGCCTGCGGTGCATAAAGCACACAAAGGCCTTCTTCGCCCTGCGACCCGCAACAGACAATCATCCCCTCGAAAGCGCCCTTCGCATCACCGAACGAGATCGCTCCCATGGAACAACGCTCATCACCTTGCGAGGAGATAGCGACGATCTGCAGGCTCTCGTCGCTGATATGCCTTTGTAGCTTCGCGCTGAATGAACTCAGTCGTATACGACTGCTCAACAGAATCTGTTGCGCTTGAAGCACCGCTTCGTCCGTGTATTTCTTTTCGAATTGTTCCGCATAGAATGCGCGCATGCTCGCGTCAACCATCACCTCCAGAAGATCCTCTGCGGTCACGCCGGACGGTAACGCCTCCCCTTCCAGTTTGATCTCCAACGGAAGGGTGGTGGAGCCGTACAAATCGTTGAGCATGAATTCGGGAAGCGTCAAGCGATTGCTTTGCACAACCTTTTGCTTGCCGACGAAGAATGTGTAGTGAGCGCTGACGAAAATATGGTCCGGGTCAACAACCTCACCGCAGAGGATTCGAACAACTTCCCGCGCTTGAAATCTGGCGAACGCCTTGAGGGATTTTACTTCTCCAAGCAGTGTATCCAGCGCCTGTTCGCTTTCTGTCAGGGACTGCTCGGCATCAAAGTAGTACTGGCGATCTTCCTCACTTGCACGTTGCAGCCAATCCGGCAGCTGGGGTGCTTGCCTGGAGGGGCGCAAAACTTCTTCTTGAAGTTTGTACGCGGGCTCATTGGTTAATCCATTAATTTCCATGCACTGTCCTTTTTGCATACATTATTATGCTGGTCGTTACTGTGAACCCCCATATCAGCGTGTAGAAAAAATCAAACTGAATGATTGAAACTTCCGGGGCGACTCCAAACATATAAGCACTACGGCCATAGAAGTACACCCCGAAACTTGTGTGCATTCATGAACAAACAAAACGCCTTACAATTCGCACATCAAGTAACAATACCCAAGACTTTCGCCTTGGCCACGGCTTGCGTTCTGCGCTCCACCCCCAGCTTCCCGTTGATACGTCGCGCGTGAGTCTTGACCGTATGCAAGGAAATGAACAAAAGATCGGCAATTTGTTGATTGGAGTTGCCCTGCGCCACTAACTGCAGCACCTGTATCTCACGCTGGCTCAAGTGGTTCTGGGCTGCACCCGGCGCCTGGTGATCATCGCGCGATTCGGTCAGGCCAATGGCTTGCGGCAGCTGCGGCTGGCGCAACTGCAGATCGCGCAAGGCCTGTTGCAGATTGCACCGCTCAACCAGAGCCAAACCTTGCGCCAGTGATTGCCGGGCAACGTCCGGGTCACCCTTAAGCCAGGCCACTTCAGCCAAGGCAAGATGCAATTGCGCTTGCAATGCCGTCATCCCCCGCCGGCTGGCCCGTTGCAGTTGGACTTCAAGCCGCTCCTGAGGTGTTTGCGCCTGCCCCAGGTAAACCTCGGTCAGGACCAGCAGATACTCCAGGCCGTCGATCATCTCCAGCGTTGCCGGTGGGGCCTGTCGTGCAGCGGCGCCGTGATAGTGACGCAGCACCCGTGTCAGGGCCTGGTGAGCCAGTTCCGGTCGCCTTTGTTGCAACCAGAAATGGATACTGGTGTGCAGCAAAACACCGCGATAGACCGTCTCGGGAATCCGCCGTTGTTGCATCAACCGTTCGGCGTCACGCAGCCGGTCGAAAGCCTGAGCGTAATCCAGGCGATTGGCCGCCAGTTGTGCCAGCCCCAGAAAACCATACAGCGCTCGCTTGTCCTGGCTGCGCAAGCAGATCTGCAGCCCGCTCTCGAAGTACAGTGCCGCCTGCTGCTCCCGACCCAGACTCAAGTTCAATCGGCCACGACGCAGGGCGATCCGTCCCAACAGGGGTTCGGCATTCGAATGCTGCCGGCAGAGCAGGCTGTGCATGTTGGCGAGCAGGTCATCGGCCCTGCAGGATGCTCCGCGCTGCTCGAGCAACTGGGCGTGATCGAGTTCCAGCAACCCCTCGAAAACCAGCGATCCTTGGGCTCGGGCGAGGCACAGCGCTTCGCGGTTAAGCGCCTGAGCGACATCAAGCTCGCCCCGCAGCAAAGCCTGTTGCGTCAAGCCGGACAGGCACATCAGCCGGGCAGTCCAGCACTCGGGGTCGAGTTCGCCCAGTGCCTCGAGAAAGTGCGCCCGCGATGCGTCCATGCGCCCCTGCAAATGCAGCAGCCACCCTTGTTGAGCCTGCCAACGTGCGATCAATTGCCGTTGGAGGGTTGCCGACGGCTGGGGCGTGAAGCGTGACAACTGTTCGATGCATTCGCCCGCCTGCTCGAAACGCCCGGCAAACAACAGCGCCGCGGTAATCAGCCCGACCAGTTGCGGCGAACCGAACAGCAGTTCCTCGCCCCGTTGTTCGTGTAAACGAAGCAGCAGTACCACGGTCTGCTCTTCGAACAACTGCTCGAAACTGAAATGCTGCAACAGGCTGACCGCGACCTCGAACTCTTGCGCCAGCAACGCCTGTTCGAACGCGGCCTTCCAGTCCTGTTCGGCGACGAACCACTGGCAGGCACGACGATGCCAGAAGCGTGCGGCCGGCCATTGTTCATCGCGCATCAACAGGGCCAGTGGAGCGAAAATCTGCAACCAGTCCGGCGAGCCTTGCCAGGGTTCGATGAAACAGCCCAGCGCCTGCAACGCACTCAAGTATTGCGCGCCCTCGCCCGCGCCGAACAGGTGATCGCTGAGCCGGGCGTTGAATCGCGGCAACAGCGCCAGCACCCGCCAGGCTTCGGCAAGTTCCGGTGTCAGGTTGGCGAAGAGTTCATGTTCGAGGTAGTCGTGCAGGGTATCCGCTCGACCGTAGAGGGCGTCGTGGCGCGTCCAGTCGCATTTTTGCAGCAGCGCAATCCGCACCCCGGCGCACCAGCCACCACTGTGGCGCAAGATCCTCTCGGCACCTTTCGCGGCCTGGGCCGGTTCCAGGTGATGCAACAGCTTTTCGATTTCACCTTGATTGAACGCCAGCGCAGCGCACTCGCCCTCGTACAGTTCATCATCGAGCAACAACCGTGGCCAGTTGCATTGCGGACGCCGCCGCCCACTCAGCCACCAGGTGAGCATCGGGCTGCTGCCGGCCAGCAACCGGTCGAGCAACAGGTCCAGCTCCGGGTCAGGGACTCTGCAATAGTCATCGATAAACAGCCAGGTGGCTGTCGGTAATCGAGCCAGAGACTCCAATAGTCCGGACTCATCCGACGTTGTCAGCCCCAGCGTTTGCGCCAGGCGCTGGCAAAAGCCACCCACACTGATCGCCTCACCCGCCAAGGGCAGCCAGCGAACCTCACATTTTGCCGGTGCATTCAACATGCATTCTGCGAGCAGCGCACTCTTGCCGCTGCCGGGCGGTGCACAGAGCAATTTCACCCGCGCCGTCGAGGCCAGCAACGGCTCGACCAGACGCGCACGATACAAGTGATGGGGAGACAATCGAGGCAGGAGTCCAGGACGGTCCAGACACGTCGTCATGGCGGTCATAGTGGTGCGCCTTTTTTATTTTTGTGGCGCCACCCTAGTCCTCTGTTGAGCGCTTGTTGAAGAAGTATTCAACACACTGATCAAGCCCTATAAAAAAGGTGACCACGAGGTCACCTTTTTGTGTATCCGCTGTAGGAAATCTACCTCACACCTGTGCTCCGTAGCGCCGCCGGTGTGTAGTCCCCTGCTTTGGCGGCGATGTTGAATTCGAAGCTGCGCTTCTCCTCATTCTTCATCCCCAAGGCGATGTAGCGACCGGCGATCAGGTCATACAGCGCTTCGACCGTGTAGGCCGGGACCTGATGGTCGTAGTAGAACTGCGCGTGTCCTTCCGCCACTCGCCAAAGCTGGCCACGCCCGTCGTAGTGATCGGCCAGGGCCACCTGCCAGGTGTCTTCATCGATGTACATGTGACGCTTGGCATACACATGCCGCTCATTGGGCTTGACCGTGGCGACGACTTCCCAGACCCGATGCAGCTCATAACGGGTCAGGTCCTGATTGATGTGCCCGGCCTTGATCACATCCGTGTACTTGAGATCGGGCGAGTCCAGTTTGTAGCTGTTGTAGGGGATGTACATTTCTTTTTTGCCGATCAGTTTCCAGTCATAGCGATCCGGCGCTCCGGAAAACATGTCGAAGTTGTCCGTGGTCCGCAACCCGTCAGAGGAGGTGCCGACGCCGTCATAGGCCACTTGTGGCGCCCGTCGAACCCGGCGCTGACCTGCGTTGTAGATCCAGGCCTTGCGGGGTTCCTGGACCTGGTCGAGAGTTTCGTGCACCAGCAGCACGTTGCCCGCCAGACGGGCTGGTGCGGTCACTTCCTGCTTGAAATAGTTGAGCACGTTTTCATCGCTGCCTGCCTTGAGGTCACCCAGCAGCGACGGCACCGCCACTTCGTCCTTGAAGCGGATCACCGTGAAATCGCCATTGGACTGGGGCGTTGCCTGGGTAATGGTGCGACGCAGGTTGCCGCCGTGGTAACGGGTGATGTGGTTCCAGATCACCTCGACCCCGTTCTTCGGAATCGGAAAGGCGTAGTAACGATTGCCGGTGAAATTGGCCAGGCCGTTGCCCTCATTGGTCGGTGTCACGTTCAGCGCGCTGCGCTTGGCCGCTTCATAAATCTCTGGTGGCAGCGCCGCTGTGCGATGGCTTGGATAGACCGGGATCCTGTAGGTCTCGGGGTAGCGTTTGAACATCGCGATCTGGCCATCGGACAGTTTGTCCTTGTACTGGTCGACCGTCGCCGCGGTGATGATGAACAAGGGTTTTTCATTGGCGAACGGATCGGCCAGGAAGCCCTTGCTGTCCACGGCACCCGCATTTTTTGCAATGCCGCCGGTCCACGGCGGAATCGACCCAGCGGCGTTACCGGCCTTCTCGGCGCCCAGCGGTGTGAGGCTGGTACCGAGCTTGTTCGCTTCCTCCGCCGATACCGCCGCCATCACGTTGACGGCCAGCAGACTCAAGGCCAGGGCGCTGCCCAATTGCAGAATCATCTTGCGCATCGAATTCATCCTCTTTCAGCCAGGTCAGAAGTTCACGCCAAAGCTCAACGCCACGAAATCGCGGTCTTCGAGCACGTTGTAGTCACCCCCGAAGAAATCGGTGTAACTGAGGCTTGCGGTATAGGTGTTGCGGTAGTCGGCATCGACGCCGAGGCTGACGGCCTTGGCACCTTCATTGAACAGCCCGTTGGGGCCGTAGCCGGCGACGTCGTGGGACCACGACAGGTTGGGCCGGAAATTGATCCCGGCGATGACGTTGTTGTAATCGAGGATGGCGCGGGCGCGATAACCCCAGGAGGTCGAGGTCACGAAACCATCGGTATCACCACCGAAACCGTATTGCCCGTACACCGAGTCCCGGCCGTAGCGCAACTGGCTGCGCGACTCCAGGCCACCGACGTGAACCACCGCGGCTTCACCCACCAGGGTCAGGCGATCCGCGCCAGCTATCTGATCGACGAAGTGCGTCAGGGTGCTCTGGACCTGGGTCACTTCCTTGCGGCGGTAGCCTGTGTTGTCGGCACCCGGCGAAGTCGCTATCGGCGATGCCGCGCCACCGGCGATCGGGTTGAGCATCGCCAGGGTCAGGTCGTTGGTGTTGACCTGCACAGGCAGGTTGGGGCGATAGCTGACCTCGCCGGTCCACGCCGTGCCGGTGGGCAAGGTGGTGGAGAAACTGGCGCCATACAGGCGAATGTCTTCCGGGTATTCAAGGTAATACTGGCCGCGACCGAGCATCACGCTTTGCGCCAGTGCCGAACCCGTGCCGGGGGCGATGGCATTGGCGGTGGCGACGATGCGCGGAAGGCTCGCCAGCGTCGCAAGACCGGCCGTTGTCGTACCGACATTGGGCGTGCGGCTGTGATAGTTCATGAAGTACAGACCGTACTCGGTGTCGTCCCCCAACCAGCGCAACGCCGTGCCCCACTGCCCCGAATCGCGGGCATCGCGGTCGCCGCCACGGGGAACCACCACGCCTTCGCTAGTGACCTCGAAACCCTGGCCGAAGGCGGCGGCAATCGGCTGCAATGGCGCAATGGCCGGGCTCGCCACGGTGTAGCCCTTGTTACAACCATCGGCCACCACGTCGACACCGAAGAAGGTGCCGCAGTTATCGACGACGGTCTGGTCCCACTCCAGTTGATAGAAGCCTTCGACCGTTAATTTGTCGGTCAGCCCCTGGGAGGCGAACAGCATGTTGACCGGAATCAGGCCCTCCTTGATCTCGGCACCGGGACGGCGAAAGGCGGACACGTCGACCGGGTTGATGCTGTTGATCGAGTTGCTGATGAAGGTACTTTCGCCCCAACTGACCACCTGCTTGCCGGCGCGCACCGTGCCCGGCAGGTCGGCGATGGAATAGTTGTGATAGACGAAGGCGTCGAGGATTTGCCCACCGGACGACTTGGAACCCTCTTTGCGATTGTGATCGCTGATCGGCTTGAAAGGCCGGTCTTCGTCCTTCAATTCGAAGTCGTACCAGTACTTGCCACGGACGAACACACCGGTGTCGCCGTACTTCAACTCGAGGTCGTGAATGCCCTTGAAAATCTTCGAGAAGGTTTCACCCTTGCCGAAGTTCTGGCGCCCGTCGTCACCGGTCGACGCCTGCCCGCTGCCGCCGTTGACGATGCCGACCAGGGCATCATCGGCATCTCGCATGCCCCAGCTCGCACCGACCGACAGCGAAGAGTCGAACGTGCCCTCGATTTCCCCAATGTTGAATGAAAGCGCCTGCGCCTGGGCACAGCACCCCAAGGCCACCGAAACGGCCAACGCCTGCGGTGTGAAGATGGCGCGCATTGTTGTTTTTGTCATGCGTCTTCCCCGGTGAGTGACAGAAGGCCACACCCTACTGCCGCACGCCGGGAGCGATAAGCGCACCAAGGAGGTATTCGTGGTGTCGCTCCAAAGGATGAATACCTGCATGGAGCGGGGAGATTGCACGGGGCATAGACACACTGGATGTAGCGGCATCAATTGGAAACATGGTCTACGCTGCTGCCAGGCAGGACTGTTACGCCAGTGGTAACGGTGCATCTCCCCGATCGCTATTTTTCCTTTGCCGGCAAAGACTTATTCTTGCCATGCGCTTTGGGGAAAACAGCCGCACAGCGCGACGCAACGAAAGGCCTTGCGCCTTCGCCGTTCGCTACAGATTTCAGATGATTTGAACGCATCGAGTCATCACCACGTGTACATCGACGTTGATTTGTAGCTCCTGGATCCAACGTCTTTTTTGGCCGCTGCGTTTGCAGCGGCCTTTTTTATGGGCGAAGGGTTTGTGGTGGCAGTCAATTTAAACTCAGTGTTTAACATGGATCCTACAAGACACTTCCTGCAACTGCATAAGAAATATCTTTTAAGGCGCGCGAACTTCCTGCCTTCGCATCTAATACCGCGAAACTCCTTTCAACATTATATGTAACAGCTCACAACCACCTCAGACCCGTCCCAAACATTCCTGACGTAGCATTATTCGGCAGCATCGATTAATCACGCACAAGGAAGATTAACCAATGTCAGAGAAACAAGGACCACCGTTGCCCCTGCCGCCAATTGACATCCGAGCAGATGAAGATGGCAGAATTATAGAAGCAACAACTTATATAGAAGCACGACCAATGCCAGGGAAAAATCCTCAAAGTGGTGGTTTTCGCATTCCACCAACACGAGCTGGAGGAATGGGCTCTGGGATTACAAATACAGAAGGACTAAGGCGCGAAACCCGAGACAATATTAAAGCTACGGAAAACGCCGTTAAAGCTGCCTAGACGGTTAATTCCGCAAATTCAGGAGTAGCAATCGAGGCTGACCTGGCGAACCTGAGAGCCCAGTTCCCGGCCGCAGTATCGACAACCGCACAGGCATACCAGCACGAACTGAACATCAGAAACATTTTAACCCAGCAGAAGACGACTGAACTGCACACGCAGACGTCACTCGCCGATTCCTTTTACGGGCGCAGCCCTCTCAATTCAACCATTGGTGATTACCTTGCCAGAGCTCAAGCTTTGGATGGGGCAGTAACGCCCTATGGTCCTGCCTATTCAAAATGGGTTGCGTCTTTTAAAGCTGGCTACTCCGCAAAGCTGCTGACAGAGCACATTCAACTTTTGAATAGTCAGCAGGCACACGTACAGAATCTACTTGCCGGTGCGCAATCTGAAGAACGACGGGTTGCCGCGGAACAGGAAGCACAACGTGTCGCGGCTGAACAGGCACGCATCAGGGCAGAAGCTGAGGCACTCGCCCATGCGCAAGAGCAGGCCCGATTAGCGGCACTGGCAGAAGCCGAGCGAGTAGCCGCCGAGCAAGCGCGGATTGCCGCTGAAGCTGCCGCACGCTACATCGCTGCCGAACAGGCTCGCCTGGAAGCCGAGGCCGAGGTTCAACGGCAAGCCGAGCAGTTGCGCCTTGAGATGCAACGGCAAGCGGAGGAACAAGCGCTCCGTGACGCGATGGAAACACTGAACGCCGGCAAAGGCATTCGCCCGTTTCCCGTATCGGGCGCGGCGGCTGCAAATGGTCCGGTGTTCGCTGTAGGTGCTGGCACGCTGGCCATTGAAACAGCAACCGCGCTTGCGATCAGGACCGCCCTGCGGTCAGCTGCAGCCACCGCAATCACCGCATTGGCAGCCGCTGTCGGAGCAGCCTCAGGCGTGGTTATCGTTGTTGGCGTTGCTGCACTGGTTTACTACGCGCTACGGGACAACAAAGAACCCTACGGCTTGAGCGTCCCACTCTCGGATCTCACGACGTATGACGACAATCAACTGCGTGCCGTTGCCCAAGCCAACGGAGACATCGAACTGCCGGTCGCCGTCGGAACCCGGACTGTGGATAACACCACAGAGTTTTCCGTCGCAGCCACAAATGTCACCTCGGTGTCGCGCAAAGTACCGGTGCGTCTCGCGACCTACGATCCGGGTCTGAATGTTTACAGGACCGAGAGCTCGACCGCCCAGTCCCCCGGCATGACATGGACGCCAATTGTCAGCCCGGGCGATGCATCAACAGCTCTTCCTGCGGCACAACCGGACGTCGCGCCCTACACCGGAGCTACCGCAACCGCCCTCGAAGGAAGGATCGACGAAAACCCGGAGCTGGATCTCTATAGCTTCGGTGGCTTCGTCTATGTATTTCCGATTGACTCGGGTATTCCGCCTCAGTTTGTGATGTTCAGGGATCGGCGGAACGAGCCTGGTGTATCTAACGGTTCAGGACAGTTAGTATCTGGAAATTGGATGGGAACTGCCTCAATGCCCGAAGGTGCGCCGATTCCCGCGCAGATTGCAGATAAGCTCCGAGGACGGAGATTTTCGACATTTAACAATTTCCGCAGCGAATTTTGGAAAGCTGTGAGTAACGATGAGCTATTGAACGGCCAGTTTACAAAACTGAGGCAAATGGACATGAAACAAGGTCTCGCCCCAGCCGCCTCTCCTCAAGATCAAGTGGGTAAGAGAATCAAGTACGAAATCCACCATATCATCCCAATCGCGGAAGGCGGCGAAGTCTACGACATGGACAACCTTCAAATAATGACACCCAAATCGCACATCCAAACTCACACAAAGGCAAAAGGAGTGAAAGAATGACTCTCAAGAGCAAACTGGAAGAATACACAGAAGCCGAATACATGGCTCTGGTCGAACGTTTGTTCGAAGGTAATTACGCTTCTGAAGAAGAACACGATGCAATTGTTGAGAACATTGTTATCACCTCAGAGCATCCCGATGGCACAGGAATTTTGTATGACCCTAGAGAGGGCATTGAGGACAGCCCGAAAGGTGTGATAGATGCAATAAAGCAGTGGCGACTAGATAACGGAAAAACCGGATTCAAAGCCGGATAACACACGTAAAAAAGGGAGCAAGCACTCACACTTGCCACCCTTTTTCAATTTCTTACAACGAATACTTCTGCAAATTCCCCATCATCTCCTTCAGCGCCTCAATGTTGTCCTTCGGATGCGCCGCCCCCTCGAAATCACAAATCTGCTGCCAATGCGCCGCCACATCTTCCGGCGAGAAACCCACCCGCGGATCGAACCCGGCGCCGAGGCTGCGTTCCCAGCGCACTTTGCCCATCCAGCCGCCGCCGACTTCGAACAGCCCGGAGGTTTCCTGGCAGTTTTCGCTGGCCAGGTACACCACCAACGGGCTGACCAGTTCCGGTTTGAGTTGTTCGAACACTTGCGGCGGGATCAGGCCTTCGGTCATGCGGGTGCCGCCGGTGGGGGCGATGGCGTTGACCAGGATGTTGTTCTTGCGGCCTTCGATGGCCAGGGTGCGGGTCAGGCCGTAGAGGCCGAGCTTGGCCATGCCGTAGTTGGACTGGCCGAAGTTGCCGTAGATGCCTGAGGTGGACGCGGTGAAGATCACCCGGCCGTAGTTTTGCTCGCGCAGGTGCGGCCAGGCGGCGCGGGTGACTTTGTAGGCGCCTTCGACGTGGACGCGGTAAACCAGGTCCCAGTCGGCGTCTTCCATCTTGTGGAAGGTCTTGTCGCGCAGGATGCCGGCGTTGTTGACCACCACGTCGACGCGGCCGAAGGCGTCGAGGGCGTGCTGGACGATCTTGTCGCCGTCGGTGACCGAGTCGTGGTTGGCCACGGCGGTGCCGCCCGCGTCGCGAATTTCGTTGACCACGCGGTCTGCCGCCGAGGCATTGGCGCCTTCGCCCTGGGTCGAGCCGCCGAGGTCGTTGACCAGTACCTTGGCACCCTGTTTGGCGAACAGCAGTGCGTGCGCCCGTCCCAGGCCGCCACCCGCACCGGTGATGATCACGACTTTATCTTCGAAACGCACAGACTCATTCATGGGGAACTCCAGCAGGCCAGGGACATTGGCTTGGAGTTTCAGGCACGGCGCTACGGGCCACAATGAACAGGGGGAAGGCTGAATGGTGTGCGATAAGGTAGGGGGATGATGAGCACAAACGTCGTAGAAGCCAGCGGTGCGGCAAGCCGGGCTCCTACAGGGGCGAGAATGCCCGCAAGAGCGGCGCAATGTTCAAGGACGCCTTCGCCGGCAAGCCGGTTCCTACGAACAAGCCACCTTGAGTGGCGGTGAGGCCGTCCGATCGCGGAAGGCCAGGTAGTGCTTGAGCACCTGGCACGGCGCTTCGATCTGCGGGTAATGACCGATGTCGCTGAGCAAGACCACGTCCGGGTTGGGTATCAGCTCACGGTAGCGCGCGACCATGTGGGCACCGGAAACCGGGTCGACCTCACCATCGATCACCCGCAGCGGCACTTCGCCGCGCTGCATCGCGCCAACCCAACGCTCGCGATGGGTTCGCCGCTCGGGGATGTAGGCAATCAATTTATGCATGACCCGTGGCCCGTGATTGCTTTCGACCAAGCTCCAGAAATCATCCATCTGGCTTTCACTGGGACGGGTCTGCGGGCCGAAGATCTGGCGGAAACTCTTCACCAGCCCATCGCGACTGAAAGCGCGACCAATCATCCAGCCCAGCGGGCTGAGCAGGAGTTTTTGCATCAGCACCGCGCGATGGGTTTCGGGGAACAGCCCGCCATTGAGGAACACGCAACTGGCGAGGTGGATGCGCGCTTCGTAATGCCGGGCCAGCAGTTCCTGGGCCACGCTGTCGCCGTAATCATGGGCCAGCAGGTGCAATGGCTGCTCGACCTTCAGGTGCGCCAACAACTCCAGTTGCAGATCGGCCTGCTCCAGCAGGCTGTATTCGTGATCCACCGGTTTGGCCGAGTCGCCGAAACCGAGCATGTCACAGGCAATCACCCGATAGCGCTGGGCCAACGGTTGCCAAAGGTAATGCCAGTCCCAACTTGCGCTCGGGAAGCCATGGATGAGCAACAACGGCTCACCCTGCCCCGCCGTCCAGTAACGGATGGCTTGGCCACGAAACATGAAAGTCTGGCTGCGCTTGCGCCACACACTCAGGGGAATCTCGGCGAGCTGCATTAGAGTTTATACCCCGGGTCCAGTTTATCGAGCTTGCGCAGCAGCGCTGGCCAGGCCAGCGCTCCGCCCATTCCTTGAGCACTTTTGGTGACACCGGCGATCATCGCCTTGGCACCCGCCAGAATCTGCGCTTCGATGGCAATCAGTTCGGCCCCACCGTTTTGCGCCATGACTTGAATGTCGCAGGCGCGTTGAAAGATAAACATCATCAGGAAGGTGTCGGCGATGCTGCCACCGCAGGTCAGCAGACCGTGGTTGTGCAGCATCAGGAAATTGCTGGCGCCGAGGTCGGCTTGCAGTCGCGCCTTTTCCTCATGGTTGACCGCAACACCTTCGTAGGCGTGATACGCCAGGCTCGACAGGACAAAGAGCGACTGCTGGCTGATCGGTAAAATGCCTTGTCGCTGCGCCGACACCGCCACGCCCGAAGCCGTATGGGTGTGCAGCACGCACTCTACATCGTGGCGAACCTCGTGCACCGCACTATGGATGGTGTACCCCGCCGGGTTGATCTCGTAGGGGCTGTCCATCAGCTTGTTACCGGCCTGATCGACCTTGACCAGGCTCGACGCGGTAATTTCGTGGAACATCAGGCCGTAGGGGTTGATCAGAAAGTCTTCGGTGCCCGGCACCTTGGCGGAGATGTGGGTGAATATCAGATCATCCCAGCCATGCTGGGCGACCAGGCGGTAGCAGGCAGCCAGGTCGACGCGGGTCTGCCACTCGGCAGCGCTGACCTGATCTTTGACACTGGAGGAGGACTGGACGGGGGCTACGCTCACGGCAAGGAACCTCGGTTTTTATTATGGAGTGTTTCCAATGACTACCGAGTCTAGTCACCCTCCGGGGTTCGCGTAGTTGCATTGGCAGCCAGCTTGATGGCCGAGCGAGTCAGTGACTCAAAGAGTCGGGGTCCATGGCCTGGCTGCCGGTTGCACCAGCGTTGTCGATCAGCCTCGCAGCGCGTCGACCAGTTCCGCCAGCCAGGGCTCGGCATCCGTTTCCGGGGTCACGCTTTCACTGGCATCCAGGCGCAGCATCGGCAGGACTTCGCGAACACCCAGCTCACCGAACAGCTCCCGCATCAGCTCGCCACCGCCGCAAAAGGTATCGCCATAGCTCGCGTCGCCCAGGCCGATCACGGCCCCCGGCAAGCCTCGCCAGGCGGCGGGCAACAGGTCGCGAATCGTCGAGTACAGGGGTTGCAGGTTGTCCGGTAGCTCGCCCATGCCGGTGGTGGAGGTGACCGCCAGCAAGGCCTCGGGACCGAAGGCCTGAAGATCGGCAAGGCTTGCCCGGGGGTTGTGGAAGGTTTCGAAACCGGCGGTTTTCAAAATACTGGCGGCGTGGCGGGCAACTTCTTCAGCCGTGCCGTACACCGAGCCGGAAATGATGGCGACTTTCATCAATCTGATCCTGAAGCTGAATAAAAGACCGGGATATTAACAGCACGGTCTGCATTGTTCTTTTAGAATCCCACAGACAACCAACAAGGAAGGGTTTCACCGATGATCAACGCGAAACTGCTGCAGCTGGCGATCAATGCCTCCAACGACGGTATCGTGATTGCCGAAAAGGAAGGCGATCAAGACAAGATCCTGATCTACGTCAACCCGGCCTTCGAACGCCTGACCGGTTACACCAGTGAAGAAATCCTCTACCAGGACTGCCGCTTCCTGCAGTCAGGCGACCGCGACCAGGAAGCGCTGTCGAAGATTCGTGACGCGCTGAACAGTGAAGGCGCCTGCCGGGAAATCCTGCGTAATTATCGCAAGGATGGCACGCCGTTCTGGAACGAACTGTCGCTTTCAACGGTGAAAAATCCGAATGACGGCCAGGTTTATTTTATCGGCGTGCAGAAAGACGTGACCATACAGGTCAAGGCACAGCAGCGGGTGGTGCAGCTGGAAGCGCAACTGGCAGAAGTCCAGGCTGAACTTGCTGCGCTCAAAGCGACGAACGGCCAAAACTAAACAGCGAATCAATTGTCATTAACTACAATCACCAGTGCCTCTGTAACTAAATCTTTCGAGCCCACCATGCAACGCGACGCGCTCCTGACCCAGGATGAGCTGGATTTTATCCAGACCATGCAACACAACCCGCAGCTGAATGTGCGGGATGCGACGTCGAGCCTGCTGGTCAACGGTGGGTCGCAGATCCGTGACCTGCTCACGCGCCTGGCCGCGCATGAGCAAGTCACCCTTCAAGCCAATTTCGAAAACCAGCAAATGACCTTCCCCCTGCACCTGGTGGAAGACGAGTTTCATGCCATGCACCTGCGCCTGGGTGTGCCCAGCATCTATGAAGGCGGGCCATCAGTGCGGCCATGGCGGTTGGTGCTCGACGAGCCGGTGGCGCTGGAAAACGCCAAGGGCCAACCCGGCACCCTGTGGGTGCACGAGGTTTCGTTCAAAGGGGTTTTGCTGGAGATTCGCAATAAGACCAAGGCACCCAAGCACTTCGCCCTGTGGTTCAGCCCCTCAGGCTATGAACGAATCGCCCTGCGCGGGACCCTCGAAAAGGAAACCGAAAAGGGTTTCTATGCCTACCATCTGAGCCAGAACGACCTGGACGAAACCGAGCGCCTGCGTCAGTTCATCCTGCAACAGCATCGTTTGACCCATCCCACCCTGCACCTCTGAACCCCTGAACATCAGGTATCCAGGCTGCCGGCCAGAAACTGGTTCAGGCGCTGGCGCATCACCGTGCCCTCGTTGCCCAGGCAACCGATCGAGGACCCGGCGAGGCTTTCCTGCGCCAGGTCACAAGCCTCACCGGCCAGCAACAAGGGGCAATCCAGGCTCATTGCCAAGCGATTCAGGCGTCGGGGCAAGTCAGGGGTGGGGACGTGATTGGAAAACAGCACCAGCGCCCGGGGCTTGATCCGCTCGCAGACCAGGGTCAGTTCGTCGAACGGTTGCCCGGTGGTCAGCACCCGCACCCCCATTTGATCATTGGCCAGGAACAGCGCGGCGATCAGTAACTCGAGTTCGCGACACTGGCCTGCCAAGGCGCTGACGATGACTCGCCTGGGGTGTCGGTCACGGATCAGCAGCAAGCGCTGCACCACCCGCGAGCGCAGGAACCCATCGAGGAACAACCATTCGCTGGCCCGGCCAAACGTATCCTGGCGCTGCAGCAATTGCCTCCACAGCGGAAGCAGGATGTCCTGGAAAACCACCGGTTGGGAGTAACTGGAAAAAATCTGTCCGTAGACCTGCTCCAGTCGGGCGTCGTCAAACGCACTGACCGCGGCCGCAAGCTGTTGCTGCCACTGTGCGTAATCCGCCTGCACCAGATCGCTGGGGATGATGTGCGCCAGTGCCTGTAACGGCGCCGCCTTGGCCAGGATCCTGGCGATCTTGCTGACCGCTACACCGCGCTCGATCCAGTTGAGGATGCTGCGGACCCGCTCGATGTCGGTCAACGAATACAGGCGATGCCCGCTTTCGGTGCGGGTGGGCACGATCAGGCCATAACGTCGCTCCCACGCGCGAAGCGTGACCGGGTTCACACCGGTCAGGCGCGCCACTTCGCGTATCGGAAAAAGCTCTACCCGTTCCAGGGAGAGCGCTGGCGACACATCCGGGGCAACGTCGGTCAAGACAGGCATTTAGAGGCCTACGTCCATGTATTAATCAGGTCCCATTCTACCTCCGCTGCACCTCAATCATTCAAGAAATAGATTGTTACCGGGGGCACCGACGTCGCAGGTAGAATCGGGAATACTATTTGCTTGTTCCAAGATGCAGCCCACCACCCCGGCGCTGCACCTGGCGAAACTCCTACCCGGAGCGACGCATTTGTTTACGGAGATACATGATGTCTACCTCCCCCGTCACGCTGATGGTTGCGCGTCGCGTCGCCGATGGACGCTATCAGGACTTGATGGCCTGGCTGCGCGAAGGCGAACAACTGGCCACCGACTTCCCCGGTTACCTGGGCTCCGGCGTGCTCGCTCCGCCGCCCGGCGATAACGAATTCCAGATTATTTTCCGCTTCGCCGACGAGCCGACGCTGCACGCCTGGGAGCACTCCGCCTCGCGCACCGCCTGGCTGGCCCGTGGCAGCGATTTGTTCGCCCACCCGACGGAGCATCGGGTCAGCGGCATCGAAGGCTGGTTCGGCGCAGCGGGACAACGCCCGCCACGCTGGAAACAGGCCGTTGCGATCTGGCTGGCGTTCTTTCCGGTGTCACTGCTGTTCAATTTTATGCTTGGGCCGTTGCTGGGCGAGATGACGCTATTGCCTCGGGTGCTGATCAGCACTCTGTGCCTGACACCGTTGATGGTCTACTTCTTCATTCCGCTGTCGACCCGTCTGTTGGCCAACTGGCTGAACAGCGCGCCCACACGGCCATTGCCCGCGCAACCGACTACCCAAAACCTGTAGGCTCACGGCTCGTCGCTGGTATAGTTTTGCTCTTACCGCGACGCGAGCCGTTCATGACCTCTTCTGCAGCCCCCATTCTGATCACCGGTGCCGGCCAGCGTGTCGGCCTGCATTGCGCGCAGCGATTGCTCGAAGACGGCCATCGCGTGATTTTCAGTTACCGCAGCGAACGTCCCGGCGTGCAAACCCTGCGCGACCTGGGGGCCATCGGGCTGTTCGCGGACTTCTCCAGCGAAGCCGGGATCCTCACCTTCATCAGTGAACTGAAAACACACACCGACAGCCTGCGGGCGATTATCCATAACGCCTCCGAATGGCTGGCCGAGACCCCAGGCACCGATGCCACGGCATTCACCCGCATGTTCAGCGTGCACATGCTGGCACCCTACCTGATCAACCTGCATTGCGCCGACCTGCTCGAACTCTCGAGCCCCGCCGACATCGTGCACATCGGCGATGACGTGACCCGCAAGGGCAGCAGCAAGCACATCGGCTACTGTGCCAGCAAAGCCGGGCTCGACAGCCTGACCCTGTCCTTCGCCGCCCGATACGCGCCCGGCATCAAGGTCAACGGAATCGCGCCCGCCCTGCTACTGTTCAATGCCGACGACGATGCCGCCTATCGCGCCAAGGTACTGGCCAAATCCGCGCTGGGCATCGAACCCGGCAGCGAAGTGATCTACCAGAGCCTGCGTTATTTGCTTGATAACCCTTATGTCACCGGCACGACCCTGACCGTCAACGGCGGAAGGCACATCAAATAAGTGTCCCTGAGGATCTTCCATGACGCTTTCCCTACCCCAGAACCGCCTGTCACAGAGCTATCGCGAGATCCTCATCGGTCTCGGTGAAAACCCCGACCGCGAAGGCCTGCGCGACACGCCGCTGCGCGCGGCCAAGGCCATGCAGTACCTGTGTCACGGTTACGAGCAGAGTGTCGAGCAAATCATCAACGGCGCGTTGTTCGCGTCCGACAACGATGAAATGGTGATCGTCGACAACATCGAACTCTATTCCCTCTGCGAACATCACCTGCTGCCCTTCATCGGCAAGGCGCATGTGGCTTATATTCCAACGGGCAAGGTGCTGGGCCTGTCGAAGATTGCGCGGCTGGTGGATATGTTCGCCCGTCGCCTGCAGATCCAGGAAAACCTCACCCGGCAAATCGCCGACGCCGTGCAACAGGTAACCGGCGCGGCTGGCGTTGCCGTGGTCATAGAGGCGCAGCACATGTGCATGATGATGCGCGGCGTCGAGAAACAGAATTCGACCATGAACACCTCGGTGATGCTCGGCGCCTTCCGCGAGTCGAGCAACACCCGCCAGGAGTTCCTGCAATTGATTGGACGGAGCAAGTAGCAATGCCACAACTTCAACCAGGCATGGCGCGCATCCGGGTCAAGGACCTGTGCCTGCGCACCTACATTGGCATCAACGAAGACGAGATACTCAACAAGCAGGATGTGTTGATCAACCTGACCATCCTCTATGCCGCCCAGGAAGCGGTGCGCGACAACGATATCGATCACGCGCTGAACTACCGCACCATCACCAAGGCGATCATCGCCCACGTGGAAGGCAACCGCTTCGCCCTGCTCGAACGCCTGACCCAGGAGCTGCTGGACCTGGTCATGGCCAACGAGTCGGTGCTGTACGCCGAAGTCGAAGTCGACAAGCCCCACGCCCTGCGATTCGCCGAGTCGGTGTCGATTACACTCGCGGCAAGCCGCTAAGCTTCAAGCTTCAAGCTTCAAGCGGTAAGCTACAAGCCACCGCAATCCATCTTGCAGCTTGAAGCTTGCCGCTTGAAGCTGTCTCGCAGAGACCCCCTATGACCGATCAAGAACGCCTTGAGCTCGAAGCCGCCGCCTTCCGCCGGCTGGTGGCCCACCTGGACAGCCGCAAGGATGTGCAGAACATCGACCTTATGAACCTCTCGGGCTTCTGTCGCAATTGCCTGTCCAAGTGGTACAAGGCAGCGGCCGATGAACGCCAGATCGAGGTCAGCCTCGATGAAGCCCGCGAAATGGTCTACGGCATGCCGTACGCCGAGTGGAAAGCCCAATATCAGCAAGAAGCCAGCGCCGACCAACAAGCGGCGTTCGCCAAAGGAAAACCCAATGAGTGATTTGAACACCCTGCGCGCCAGCCTCAAGAGCGGCGAACACGCCTTCGCCGATACCCTGGCGTTCATTGCCGCCGGCTACGATTACCAGCCCCAGGCCTTCAACAATGGCGGCGTGGAAAACGCCGCCGGGCAGAACGAAGGTTCGTGCAAGACCCTGGGCCTGGCCCTGTTGGAAGGCCTGAGCGATGAAGAAGCGCTGCTGGCATTCGGCGAGCATTACCGTTCGGTGCTGGCGACACCTGAAGGCAGCGATCACGGCAATATCCGTGCGTTGATCGCCCATGGCCTGGCCGGGGTGAAGTTTGCTCAACAGCCGCTGACCCGTCGCTGAACCAAACCCGGCTCTGAACCTGAACCTTGTGGGAGCGAGCCGGCTCCGGGCGGCGTTCCGACGATGGACTGAAGAACGCCACGGGGTGTCAGGCTCCCAGCGTTATCGTTGACGACCATCGCGAGCATGCTCGCTCCTACAGGGTCAGCGTTCACAGCGCAAAGCACATCCCGACTTTAAAGATTAACCCGGCGACTTTATTTCGTTTGCCGGGCACCGCTGCTCCCGGCTTAGATAAAAAGAAGCCCTCCTTCTTCCGAGCCGGTCAGCCATGCGCAGCGAAACCATCAGCCAGTCGATCAATATCGTTCACCCTGTCACCCTCAGCCACGGCAAGAACGCCGAAGTCTGGGACACCGATGGCAAACGCTACATCGACTTTGTCGGCGGCATCGGTGTATTGAACCTCGGCCATTGCCATCCACGCATCGTCGAGGCCATTCGCGAACAGGCCACACGGCTGACCCACTACGCCTTCAACGCCGCACCCCATACCCCCTACCTCGAACTCATGGATCGCCTGGCGGCGTTCATTCCGGTGGATTACCCGGTCAGCGGCATGCTCACCAACAGCGGCGCAGAAGCGGCGGAGAATGCGCTGAAAATCGTCCGTGGCGCCACTGGCCGCACAGCCGTCATCGCCTTCGACGGCGCCTTCCACGGCCGCACGCTGGCCACCCTCAACCTCAATGGCAAGGTTTCGCCATACAAACAGAAAATCGGCGTGCTGCCTGGGCCGGTGTATCACCTGCCGTTCCCCAGCCCGGACAATGGCGTGACCTGTGTCGAGGCCCTCAAAGCCATGGAGCGTCTGTTCAGCGTCGAAATCGACATCGAGGACGTGGCCTGCTTTATCGTCGAACCGGTGCAGGGTGAAGCGGGTTTCCTGGCGATGGATGTCGAGTTCGCCCAGGCGCTGCGTAGGTTTTGCGACGAAAAGGGCATTGTGCTGATCGCCGATGAAATCCAGTCTGGCTTCGGCCGCACGGGTCAGCGCTTTGCGTTCTCGCGATTGGGCATCGAACCGGATCTGATCCTGCTGGGCAAAAGCATCGCCGGCGGCGTTCCGCTGGGCGCGGTGGTCGGGCGCAAGTCGTTGTTGGATAACTTGCCCAAGGGTGGGCTCGGCGGCACTTACTCCGGCAACCCGATCGCCTGCGCCGCCGCGCTAGCGACCCTGGACGAAATGAGCGACGCCAATCTGCAAGCCTGGGGTTCGCAACAGGAAGAAGCGATTGTCAGTCGCTACGAAAGCTGGCGCGCGAACAACCTGTCGCCGTACATGGGTCGTTTGACCGGTGTAGGGGCGATGCGTGGCATCGAGTTGATCAAGGCCGACGGTACGCCGGCTTCGGCGCAATTGACGCAACTGCTGACCCTGGCGCGGGACGCCGGGTTGTTGCTGATGCCCAGCGGCAAATCGCGGCACATCATTCGGCTACTCGCGCCGTTGACGACCGAGGCGGCTGTGCTGGAGGAAGGCCTCGACATCCTTGAAGCATGCCTGCAGAAATTAACCTGAATACACGGTCCCTGTAGGAGCTGCCGAAGGCTGCGATCTTTTGATCTTGCTTTTATAAGATCAAAATCAAAAGATCGCAGCCTTCGGCAGCTCCTACAGGGGTATGTGCATTTTCGGTGGGCACAAAAAAACCGGCCGAAGCCGGTTTTTTTACGGACGCAGAATCAAGCGTTCTGCAGATTGTCCAGGTAACGCTCGGCATCCAGTGCCGCCATGCAACCGGCGCCAGCGGAGGTGATCGCCTGGCGGTAGACGTGGTCAGCCACGTCACCGGCGGCGAAGATGCCTTCGAGGCTGGTCGCAGTGGCGTTGCCGTCACGGCCGCCGTGCACGACCAGGTAGCCGTCTTTCAAGGTCAACTGGCCTTCGAACAACGAAGTATTCGGGGTGTGGCCGATGGCGATGAACACGCCGTCGACTTTCACTTCGTCGAAGCTGCCGTCGTTGTTTTTCAGGCGGGCACCGGTCACGCCCATGTTGTCGCCCAGCACTTCGTCCAGGGTCGCGTTCAGCTTCAGGATGATCTTGCCTTCGGCCACGCGGGCATTGAGCTTGTCGATCAGGATCTTCTCGGCGCGGAAGGTCTCGCGACGGTGGATCAGGGTCACGGTGCTGGCGATGTTGGCCAGGTACAGGGCTTCTTCAACAGCGGTGTTACCGCCGCCGACCACGGCCACAGGCTTGTTGCGGTAGAAGAAACCGTCGCAGGTCGCGCAGGCCGAAACGCCCTTGCCCATGAACGCTTCTTCCGACGGCAGGCCCAGGTAACGAGCGCTGGCACCGGTGGCGATGATCAGGGCGTCGCAGGTGTAGGTCGCGCTGTCGCCGGTCAGGGTGTAAGGCTTGGCAGCGAAGTCCACGGCATTGATGTGATCGAAAACGATCTCGGTTTCAAAGCGCTCGGCGTGCTCGCGCATGCGCTCCATCAACGCCGGGCCGGTCAGGCCGTGGACATCGCCCGGCCAGTTGTCGACTTCGGTGGTGGTGGTCAGTTGACCGCCGGCCTGCATGCCGGTGATCAAAAGTGGCTTGAGGTTGGCACGGGCGGCATAGACCGCGGCGCTGTAACCGGCAGGGCCGGAACCGAGAATAATCACTCGCGAATGACGGACTTCAGACATGACCTGCTCCTGTTGACCGGCCCGGAATACCTGGCGCGGAACGCCGGCTGACCGGCGGGAATAAAAAAGAACGATTGAAAGCGCTTGGGGAAGGCTTGAACTCGACCGTCCTGTAAAAAGATTGGGTGCAGCGTATCGAGGGGGCGAAGATTAAGGAAATACGGTTTAACAATCCAGCTCATAGGTGGTCTCTATCCCTACTGAGCGATAATCAGGACGCCTTTGTTACAGTTAATGTCGATGTCGCTGTCGCGCTTTCGCCTGTCAGGCAAAGCCGGTAAGGTCGGCGCGTTTCCCATTGTCCGGAGCCCGTTATGCCCGCCCCCGTTCTGTCCGGCCCGCAATACCTGCGCGAAGGCCTCAAGCTGGTCCTGAGCCCCGGTTTACGTTTGTTCGTATTGTTACCGCTGGCCATCAACCTGGTGCTGTTCGTCGGATTGATCTTTCTGGCCGGCCATCAGTTCAGCCTGTGGGTCGATACGCTGATGCCGTCCCTGCCCGACTGGCTGGGTTTTCTCAACTATGTGCTGTGGCCGTTGTTCGTGGTGCTGGTGGTGTTGATGGTGTTCTTCACCTTCACCATGCTCGCCAATATCATCGCGGCACCCTTCAATGGCTTCCTCGCGGAAAAAGTCGAAGTGGTGGTGCGCGGCACCGACGACTTCCCGGCCTTCAGCTGGGGCGAGCTGATCGCCATGGTCCCGCGGACATTCGCCCGGGAAATGCGCAAGCTCGGTTATTTCCTGCCTCGGGCGCTGGGGCTGTTCATCCTTTCGTTCATCCCGGTGGTGAACATCATCGCGGCGCCGCTGTGGCTGCTGTTCGGGGTGTGGATGATGGCGATCCAGTACATCGACTACCCGGCGGACAACCACAAGCTGGGCTGGAACGAGATGCTCGCCTGGCTGCGGCAGAAGCGCTGGCAGAGCATGAGCTTCGGCGGCAGCGTCTACCTGGTGCTGCTGATTCCGGTGGTGAACATCCTGATGATGCCGGCGGCCGTGGCCGGGGCGACCTTGTTCTGGGTGCGTGAGCGTGGGGCGGAAAATCTGGTGACTCAACGCTAGTCGGTCACAAATCCATCATCTCACCGTCATAACGCCGACATGGCCTCAGCCGACACTGAGGCTATGACGACAGCCCTGCATATCACCCTGATCACCGAAACCTTTCCTCCGGAAATCAACGGCGTTGCCAATACCCTTGGGCGACTGTGCGACGGATTGCGCGCGCGCGGGCACCAGGTGGAATTGGTGCGACCTCGCCAGGGCTGCGATCAATCGGCGAGTAGTGATGATGGATTGTTGCTGTGCCGGGGCTGGCCGCTGCCGGGCTATCCCGGGTTGCAGTGGGGACAGTCGTCGATGCACAAGCTGCTGCGGCGCTGGCAGCGCCATCGCCCGGATGTGCTGTATATCGCCACCGAGGGGCCTTTGGGGTTGTCGGCATTGCGCGCTGCACGGCGCCTGGGTATTTCCGTGGTGAGCGGCTTCCACACCAACTTCCAGCAGTACTCCAGCCAGTACGGGTTCGGCTTGCTGACTCGGCTGCTGACCCACTATTTGCGCTGGTTCCACAATCGCTCGAACCTGACCCTGGTGCCCAGTGTCAGCCAGCGCATGGAGCTGGAACGCCGGCATTTCGAGCGCCTGGCGTTGCTGTCCCGCGGCGTCGACAGCCAGTTGTTTCACCCGAGCAAACGCTTGAACGCGCTTCGCGAGCAATGGGGGCTGGGCGAGAAGGACATTGCCGTTATCCACGTCGGCCGTTTGGCAACGGAGAAAAACCTCGGCTTGCTCAAACGTTGTTTCGATACGCTCAAGTCCACTTATCCACAGCGCATTATGAAACTGATCGTGGTGGGCGATGGCCCGCAACGGCCGCTGATGGAAAGCGAATTGCCCGAGGCGATTTTCTGCGGGGCGCAACGGGGTGAAGCCCTGGCGAGCCACTATGCGTCCGGGGATGTGTTTCTATTTCCGAGCCTGACCGAGACCTTCGGCAATGTGGTGCTTGAGGCATTGGCCTCGGGACTGGGGGTGGTGGCTTACGACCAGGCGGCAGCGGCGCAGCATATTCGTCATGGCTACAACGGCGTGCTGGCGATGCCGGGGGATGAAGAGGCGTTCTGCGATGCCGCCGTGTGGTTGCTGGAGAAGCGCGAAACCTTGCGCTGTGTGCGGCTCAATGCGCGTCAGCATGCCAGTCGGCAGGGTTGGGCGGCGATCATCGAGCAGTTCGAGGGGCAGTTGCGGGGCGCTTGTGTTGGAGAGGTGGTGGTGCCGAATGCACCGACCTTGCCCTAGCCCATGGTGACATTGGATCAGTCATCGCCAGCAGGCTGGCTCCCACATGGGATCTGCGGTGTACACAGGACCTGTGGGAGCCAGCCTGCTGGCGATGGGGCCTTGCCAGTCGCTGCTTAAACCAGCGTCATCAACGCCTCACGTCTGAACGGCAGGATGTCTTCCTCACGGCCGTCACGTACTTTCTGCGCCCAGTCCGGATCCACCAGCAATGCACGACCCACCGCCACCAGGTCGAACTCGTCGTTGTTCAAGCGCTCCAACAGTTTTTCCAGGCTAGCCGGCTGCGCCACCTTGTCGGTGTTGACCATGAACTGAAGGAACTCGCCGTCCAGACCCACGCTGCCCACGGTGATGGTCGGCTTGCCAGTGAGCTTGCGGGTCCAGCCCGCCAGGTTCAGCTCGGAACCGTCGAACTCCGGCTCCCAGAAGCGACGTGTCGAGCAGTGGAAAATGTCCACGCCAGCGTCAGCCAACGGTTTGAGGAACTCGCCCAACGCCTCCGGGGTTTGCACCAGGCGCGCGGTGTAGTCCTGCTGCTTCCACTGGGAGAAACGGAAGATGATCGGGAAACCTTCACCGACTGTCGCACGTACCGCCTGAATCAATTCGATGGCGAAACGCGAACGGTTGGCCAGGCTGCCGCCGTACTCGTCGGTGCGCTGGTTGCTGCCTTCCCAGAAGAACTGGTCGATCAGGTAGCCGTGGGCACCGTGGATTTCCACGCCGTCCATGCCGATGCTCTGGGCATCCTTCGCCGCCTGGGCAAACGCAGCGATCACGTCCTGTATGTCCTGTTTGCTCATGCCGTGAACCACGACATTGCCCTCTTTCACTTTTTCCGACGGGCCATAACCCGGCACGCTGGCGTCCGGCTCGGTGCCGATGCGACGCACACTGCCGACATGCCACAGTTGCGGAACGATCTTGCCACCCTCAGCGTGAACCGCGTCGACGACTTTCTTCCAGCCAGCCAGCGCGGCTTCACCATAGAAATGCGGTACGTTCGGGTAGCCGTTGGAAGCCTTGTGCCCGACGGTGGTGCCTTCAGTGATGATCAAGCCCACGCCGGCCGCTGCGCGACGACGGTAATATTCGATCACTTTGGAATTGGGTACGCCGCCCGGCGAAAACGAGCGAGTCATCGGCGCCATGACGACGCGGGTCGGCAGTTCGAGAGTGCCGAGGTGGAACGGTTTGAACAGGGCTTTGACGGGCATGGGGACGCTCCACGGGGATAGACTTTATGACGACTATAATATGGAGGTTCGCACGCGCTGAACAGCACTATTGATTTGGGTGATTAAGAATCAAAAGACACGAATACTGTAGGAACAAGCTTGCTCGCGATGAACCTGAGAACGCTGCTGGGAGTCAGGCTACCAGCGTTATCGTTCACGACCATCGCGAGCGGGCTCGCTCCTACAGAGGGAGATGTCAGGCCAGCGCTTTCTCGATCGCCTGAACCACGCTCGGATCATCCGGCGCGGTACGGGGCGAAAACCGCGCCAGTACACGCCCATCTTTACCCAACAGGAACTTCTCGAAATTCCAGGTGATGTCACCGGGAAACTCAGCGCCCTCGCCCGCCAGCAACTTGTACAGCTGATGACGCTCGTGACCGTTGACTTCCAGCTTGCTGGACAACGGAAAGGTCACGCCATAGTTGAGGCTGCAGAAGTCCTTTATTTCTTGCTCGGTACCTGGTTCCTGACCGGCAAACTGGTTGCATGGCAGGCCCAGCACGCTGAAGCCTTTACCCTTGAACTGCTGGTAGAGGTTTTCCAGCGCCGCGTACTGTGGCGTCAAGCCACATTTGGAGGCCACGTTGACCACCAGCACGACCTGCCCTTTGAAAGGCGCCAGAGGTAGCGCCTGACCATCCAGGGCTGTCAAATTAAGTTCGTGAAAAGCACTCATGACGTACTCCAGATTCCCGTGTTCTTCTCGAAACAGCCACTTGGTGGTGTCGCCTGGAACAGCCGCAGACTAAAAAGGCGCCCTCGGGGCGCCTCTCCAGCTATCTGAGCTTAGCGCAGAAATCAGTGGTGATGGCCACCTTCGCCATGGACGTGGCCATGAGCGATTTCTTCCTGGCTGGCATCACGGATGTTGATGATCTTGACCTGGAAGTTCAGGCGTTGACCAGCCAACGGGTGGTTGCCGTCTACGGTGACGTCGTCGCCGTCCAGATCGCGGATGGTCACGATCTGCATTTGGCCGTCCGGAGCGGATGCGTGGAACTGCATGCCCACTTCCAGCTCGTCGACACCTTCGAACATGCTGCGGCTCAGGGTGCTGACCAGTTCGGCAGCGTACTCGCCGTAGGCATCTTCTGGTTCAACGGCCACGGTCAGCTCGTCGCCGACTGCTTTGCCTTCCAGCGCCTTTTCCAGGCCCGGGATGATGTTGCCTGCACCTTGCAGGTAGACCAGCGGCGCGCCGCCGGCGGAGCTGTCGATGACCTCACCAGCGTCGTTGGTCAGGGTATAGTCGATGGAGACAGCCTTATTGGCGGCGATCAGCATGGGGCGAGACCTTTTGCATAAGAATGATGAAAGACGCAGTTTAGCGAAGCAATCGCCCGAAAGCGAACACAACCCGGACAGACGGGACGTGACGATCACAGGCTTCCACCAGGACGAAGACGGCCACTGGGTGGCCGAGCTTTCCTGCGGCCACACCCAGCACTTGCGCCACCAGCCGCCGTGGCAATCCCGCGCCTGGGTCGTGGATCCCGTGCAGCGCCGTGAAAAAATAGGCCAACCCTTTGATTGCGGTTGGTGCGCACAAGGCTCGGTTAGCGATAACCTTGGCGACTGAATTTCGGTAGTTGGCCAGTCATAGGCCGTCACCATTGCCATGCACCTCCAGAGAATCCGCATGCAAACTTTTTTTATCGCGCCCACCGATTTTGGCGTGGGCCTGACCTCCATCAGCCTCGGGCTGGTACGTACCCTCGAGCGCGCCGGTCTGAAAGTCGGCTTTTTCAAGCCGATTGCCCAGCCACATCCGGGTGACACGGGCCCTGAGCGCTCTACCGAACTGGTAGCCCGCACCCACGGCTTGAAACCGCCGCAGCCGCTGGGCCTGGCCCATGTCGAGCGCATGCTCGGTGACGGTCAGCTTGATGAACTGCTCGAAGAAATCATCACCCTCTACCAGCAAGCCGCCATCGGCAAGGACGTGCTGGTCGTGGAGGGCATGGTGCCGACCCGCAGCGCCAGCTATGCCGCGCGGGTCAATCTGCACCTGGCCAAGAGTCTCGATGCCGAGGTGATCCTGGTGTCGGCGCCGGAAAACGAAGTGCTGACCGAATTGTCCGGTCGCGTGGAATTGCAGGCGCAGTTGTTTGGCGGCCCGAAAGACCCGAAAGTCCTCGGCGTGATCCTTAACAAGGTCAAGACAGACGAAAGCATGGAGGCCTTTGCCGCGCGCCTGAAGGAACATTCGCCGCTATTGCGCAGTGGCGATTTCCGCCTGCTGGGCTGCATTCCGTTCCGCCCGGAACTGAACGCCCCTCGCACGCGCGACGTGGCCGACCTGATGGGCGCGCAAGTGCTCAACGCCGGCGACTATGAAACACGGCGCATGACCAACATCATCATTTGCGCGCGCACCATGCGCAACACCGTGGAGCTGCTCAAGCCCGGCGTGCTGGTGGTGACTCCCGGCGATCGCGATGACATCATCCTCGCCGTCAGCCTCGCGGCCATCAATGGCGTGCCGCTGGCCGGCCTGTTGCTGACCAGCGACACCCTGCCCGACCCGCGCATCATGGACCTCTGCCGAGGCGCCCTGCAGGCTGGACTGCCGGTACTGTCGGTGAGCACTGGCTCCTACGACACCGCCAACCAGCTGAACGGCCTGAACAAGGAAATCCCGATCGACGACCGCGAGCGTGCGGAGATCATCACCGATTTCGTCGCCAGCCACCTGGACGCCAACTGGCTGCACCAGCGCTGCGGTACCCCGCGGGAAATGCGCCTGTCGCCAGCGGTGTTCCGTTATCAATTGATCCAGCGCGCACAGGCCGCCAACAAGCGCATCGTCCTGCCGGAAGGCAGCGAACCATTGACCGTACAGGCCGCGGCGATCTGCCAGGCCCGTGGCATTGCCCGTTGCGTGTTGCTGGCCAAGCCTGCCGACGTCGAAGCCGTGGCCCGTGCGCAAGGCATCGAACTGCCGCCGGGGCTGGAAATCCTCGACCCTGACCTGATTCGCGAGCGCTACGTCGAGCCAATGGTGGCCCTGCGTAAAAGCAAAAGCCTCAACGCACCGATGGCCGAGCAGCAACTGGAAGACACCGTGGTGATCGGCACCATGATGCTGGCGCTGGATGAGGTCGACGGCCTCGTATCGGGCGTCATTCACTCCACCGCCAATACCATCCGCCCGGCGCTGCAGCTGATCAAGACCGCGCCGGGCTGCACCCTGGTGTCGTCGGTATTCTTCATGCTGTTTCCCGAAGAAGTGCTGGTCTACGGCGACTGCGTGATGAACCCGCACCCGAGCGCCACGGAACTGGCCGAGATCGCCCTGCAGAGCGCCGACTCGGCGGCGGCATTCGGCATCACTCCGCGTGTGGCGATGATCAGCTATTCCAGTGGCGAGTCGGCGAGCGGCGAGGAAGTCGAGAAGGTCCGCGAAGCGACATTGCTCGCCCATGAACAGCAAAACTCGCTGCTGATCGACGGTCCGTTGCAGTATGACGCCGCCGCCAACGAAACCGTGGCCCGGCAACTGGCACCCAACAGCCAGGTGGCCGGTCGCGCCACGGTGTTCGTGTTCCCCGACCTCAACACCGGCAACACCACGCACAAAGCCGTGCAGCGCAGTGCCGACTGCGTCAGCCTCGGGCCGATGCTGCAGGGCCTGCGCAAGCCGGTGAACGATTTGCCGCGCGGCGCGCAGGTCGACGACATCGTCTACACCATCGCCCTGACCGCGATTCAAGCTGCCAACCGACCTATGGATGTGTAAATGCTGGATTTCCTACCCGCGTTTTTGCGCGGAGTGATTGCCGCGCTGCTGCTGGCGCTGAACACGATTTTGCTGTGCTCGTTCCTGTTCTGTGTGGCGCTGTTCAAGGTACTGCCGTTCGCGCTCACCCAACGCATCGCACACTGGTTGATGGGCCATACACACGAAGCCTGGATCAGCATCAACAAAGGCTGGATGAACCTGGTTCGCCGCACCCGCTGGCACGTCAGCGGCCTGCAAGGCCTCGACTACCAGCACTCGTACCTGATCACCAGCAACCACCAGAGCTGGGTCGATATCCTGGTGCTGCAATACGTGCTCAATCGGCGTATCCAGCCGCTGAAGTTCTTTCTCAAGCAGGAGTTGATCTGGGTGCCGGTGATTGGACTGGCGTGGTGGGCGCTGGGTTTTCCATTCATGAAACGCTACTCCAAGGCCTATCTGGAAAAGCACCCGGAGAAGAAAGGCAAGGACCTGGAAACCACGCGCAAGACCTGTGCGAAGTTTCGTGATAACCCGGTGGGCATTTTCAATTTTGTCGAGGGCACGCGTTTTACCGAAGGCAAACATGCCCAGCAGAAATCACCGTTCAAGTACCTGCTCAAGCCCAAGGCCGGTGGTATTGCGTTTGTGCTGGATGCCATGGGCGAGCAGCTTGAGTCCATCGTCAACGTGACGATCCATTATCCAGCCGGTCGCCCCGGCTTCTGGGACTTGCTATGCGGCAACGTCAAAGACGTGGTGGTGCATTTTCAGGAGCTGAAGATTCCGCCGCAGTTCATTGGCAAGAACTACGACCAGGACGGTGAGTACCGCTTGCAGTTCCAGGGCTGGATCAACCAGTTGTGGCAGGACAAGGATGCGTTGCTGGGGCAGATGCATCGCGAGTATCCCGCGAAGTCTTGAGGTACCTGTACCGGCCTCATCGCTGGCAAGCCAGCTCCCACAGTGATATGCGGTGTTCACGAAACCTGTGGGAGCTGGCTTGCCAGCGATGGCGATCTCAAGGACACAAAAAAACCCGCCGATGATCACTCATCGGCGGGTTTTTTATGTGCGGCTAACGCTTAGATCGCGCCGCGTTTACGCAACAGTTCCAAGACCTGCTTGACGCCTTCTTCCAGCGACACGGACTGGGTGTCGATCACCAGGTCGGCATCCAGCGGCACGTCGTACGGGAAAGACTCGCCCGGGATGTTATCCCCGGCCGCCGCGTACAGGCCTTGCGGGTCACGCTCGGCACAGACTGTCGGCGAGGCCTGGACGTAGACCGTCACCAGGCGCTCTTTGCCGATCAGCTCCCGAGCCTGTTCACGACCTTCGGCACTCGGCGCAACGAACGCTGCCAGTGTCAGCAGACCGGCTTCGTTGAACTGACGCGCCACGTGTGCGGCACGACGCCAGTTCTCGGTACGTCCGGCGCGATCCTGTGGCAGACCTTTGTTCAGGTCGTGACGCAGGTTCTGACCATCTAGCACGTACACCGCACGACCCAGGTCGAACAGCTTGCGCTCAACGGCGTAGGCCAGGGTGCTTTTGCCCGCGCCCGACAAACCGCTGAACAACACGGTGGCCGGTTGCTGACCGAAGCGCTGTGCGCGCTCTTCGGTAGCGACGTGGGCCAGTTTGCCGTGGTGCGTGCTGGTGCCATGCGCCACCGGCTGCGCAACGATCATGCCGGCGCCAACGGTGCCGTTGGTCAGGCGGTCGATGATGATGAACGCGCCGGTGGTGCGGTTGCTGTCGTAACCGTCGAGGGCAATCGGCGCGTCGAGCGCGATCTTGACCTTGCCGATTTCGTTCAGCTGCAACGCGCTGGCCGGACCTTCTTCCAGGGTGTTCACGTCGACCTTGTTGACGATGCTGGCGATGGAGCCCGGCACGTAGCTGGTGGCGCGCTTGATGTCGTATTTCTTGCCCGGCAGCATCGGCTCTTCAGCCATCCACACCAGCATCGCTTCGAAGCTGTCGGTGACTGGCGGCACGTTGTCGGCGTGAACCAACAGGTCGCCACGGGAGATGTCGATCTCGTCTTCCATAGTCAGTGTTACCGCCTGACCTGGACCTGCGTGCTCCAGTTCACCTTCGAAGGTGACGATGGATTTCACGCGGCTGCTCTTGCCCGACGGCAACACCACGACTTCGTCGCCCTTCTTGACGATGCCGCTGGCCAGGGTGCCGGCGAAACCGCGGAAGTTCAGGTTCGGACGGTTGACGTACTGCACCGGGAAACGCAGGTCGGTGAAGTTGCGGTCGCCCGCCACTTCCACGGTCTCGAGGATTTCCATCAGCGACTGGCCGGTGTACCACGGCGAGCGCTCGGACTTGTTCACTACGTTGTCGCCCTTCAGCGCCGACATCGGCACGAAATGCATGCTGGTCGGCTTGAGCTTCAGGCCCTCGGCAAACTGCAGGTAGTCGGCCTTGATCGACTCGAACACGCCCTGGTCGAAGTCCTTGAGATCCATCTTGTTGATGGCGACGACGATGTGCTTGATGCCCAGCAACGAGGCGATGAAGCTGTGGCGACGGGTCTGGGTCTGCACGCCGTAGCGGGCGTCGACCAGGATGATCGCCAGGTCACAGGTGGACGCACCGGTGGCCATGTTGCGGGTGTACTGTTCATGGCCGGGGGTGTCGGCGATGATGAATTTGCGCTTGGCGGTGGAGAAGTAGCGGTACGCGACATCGATGGTGATGCCTTGTTCGCGCTCGGCCTGCAGGCCATCGACCAGCAGTGCCAGGTCGATGTCTTCGCCGGTGGTGCCGACTTTTTTCGAGTCGCGGGTAATCGCTTCCAGGTGATCTTCGTAGATCATCTTGGAGTCGTGCAGCAGGCGCCCGATCAGGGTGCTCTTGCCGTCGTCGACATTACCGCAGGTCAGAAAGCGCAGCAGCTCTTTACGTTCGTGCTGGCCCAGGTAGGCGAGGATGTCCTCGCTGATCAAATCAGATGCGTGCGACATAACAACCCCTTAGAAATAACCCTGACGTTTTTTGTCTTCCATCGAGCCTGCGCCATCGTGGTCGATGACACGGCCCTGGCGCTCGGAAGTTCGCGTCAGGAGCATTTCCTGAATGATGTCCGTGAGGCTTTCGGCCTCGGACTCCACCGCGCCCGTCAACGGGTAGCAGCCAAGGGTACGGAAACGCACTTTCTTTTTGACGATGCGGGCTTTGTCTTCATCGCTCAGGTGTTCGAGGATGCGCTCGTCGTCGATCATGATCAGGGTGCCGTTCTTCTCGATGACTTCACGCTCGGCGGCGAAGTACAGCGGGACGATAGGGATGCCTTCCAGATAGATGTACTGCCAGATGTCCAGCTCGGTCCAGTTCGACAACGGGAATACGCGGATGGATTCGCCCTTGTTGACCTTGCCGTTGTAGACGTTCCACAGCTCCGGGCGCTGGTTTTTCGGGTCCCAGCGGTGCTTGCTGTCACGGAACGAGTACACGCGCTCCTTGGCGCGGGATTTCTCTTCATCGCGGCGCGCGCCACCGAAGGCGGCATCGAAACCATGCTTGTCCAGTGCCTGCTTCAGGCCCTCGGTCTTCATGATGTCGGTGTGCTTGGCACTGCCGTGGGTGAACGGGTTGATGCCTTGCGCCACACCTTCAGGGTTCACATGGGTGATCAGGTCCAGGCCCAGCTCGGCAACCATCTTGTCGCGGAAGCTGTACATCTCCTGGAACTTCCACTGGGTGTCGACGTGCATTACCGGGAACGGCAGCTTGCCGGGGAAGAACGCCTTGCGTGCCAGGTGCAGCATCACGGCGGAGTCTTTACCGATGGAGTACAGCATCACCGGGTTGTCGAACTCGGCGGCCACCTCGCGGATGATGTGGATGCTTTCCGCCTCCAGCTGTTTCAGATGCGTCAGTTTGTCGACCATGGCTACTCACGAAAACATTCTTATGAACGGCCAGCGGGCCGTGTTCGAGCGGGGAATCCTAGCACAGCGCCCCCTTCTAATCAGGACGCCAACTAGATCGAAAGAGCATATGAATATGCCCGCCTGTTTGGGCGAAACGCGCGTCCCCTATAGGAGCGAGCCTGTCGAATCGTCGCACCGTCGCGATGGTCGTCAACGATAACGCTGGGAGCCTGACACCCCGTGGTGGTCTCAGGTCCATCGCAAGCAGGCTCGCTCCTACAGGGGATCGCGTTTACCCGTCAGATTGGGTTGGGGCAATCGATAAAGATGTGCTCAAGTGCAAACCGCTTCGCCAGGTAATCACCCAGCGCCTGCACGCCATAACGCTCGGTGGCGTGGTGCCCGGCAGCAATGAAGCTGATGTCGTTTTCCCGCGCACTGTGGAAGGTTTGCTCCGAGGCTTCGCCGCTGAGGTACAGATCGACACCCGCCAACACCGCCTGATCAATGTAGCCCTGACCGCCACCGGTGCACCAGCCAACGCGGCGAATCATTGCGCTGCCTTCGATCAGCAACGGCTCGCGGCCCATGACTTCCTGCACCCGGCGAGCAAAATCCCGGGGCGTCACGGGCTCGTTCAACGAGCCGACCAGACCGACGATCTTCAGATTGTCGGGATCGAGCGGACCTTCGATGGTGATGTCCAGCTGCCGCGCCAACTGCACGTTGTTGCCAACCTCAGGGTGCAGGTCCAGCGGCAGGTGATAGGACAGCAGGCTGATGTCGTGCTTGAGCAGCGTTTTCAGGCGGCGCTGCTTCATGCCGGTGATGCACGGGTTCTCGCCTTTCCAGAAGTAGCCGTGATGCACCAGCACCAGGTCGGCGTTGGCCTGCACCGCGGCATCGAGCAAGGCCTGGCTGGCGGTGACGCCACTGACAATGCGCATCACCTGCGGCCGGCCCTCGACCTGCAGGCCGTTGGGGCAGTAATCGGCAATTTTCGAACTGCCGAGGTAACGGTCGGCTTCTTCGACCAGGGTGCTCAGGGCGACGGCCATAAAAGACTCCTAAATATCCCGTTCAGAGGCACGCGCGGCCTCGTATAATGCGCGTCATTATGAGCGGTCTCATACCGCCTGCAACTCTCTCAGGACGTGCTTAATGCTCAAGGCGCTGCGTTTTTCCGGCTGGCCGCTGTTGGCCGGCGTGCTTGTCGCTCTGTTAATCATCCAGCGGTACCCGCAGTGGGTCGGGCTTCCAAGCCTCGACGTAAACCTGCAACAAGCCCCGCAAACTACCAGCATGCAGCAAGGCCCGGTGTCCTATTCCGACGCGGTGACCACCGCCGCGCCGTCGGTGGTGAACCTGTACACCACCAAAGTCATCAACAAACCCAATCATCCGCTGTTCGAGGATCCGCAGTTTCGTCGCTTCTTCGGCGACAACTCGCCCAAGCAGAAACGCATGGAGTCAAGCCTCGGCTCCGGCGTGATCATGAGCCCGGAAGGTTACATCCTGACCAACAACCACGTGACCAGCGGTGCCGACCAGATCGTGGTGGCGCTCAAGGACGGCCGTGAAACCCTGGCACGGGTGATCGGCAGCGACCCGGAAACCGACCTCGCGGTCCTCAAGATCGACCTGAAGAAACTGCCTTCGATCACCGTCGGCCGCTCCGACAACATCCGCATCGGCGACGTGGCACTCGCCATCGGCAACCCGTTCGGCGTTGGCCAGACAGTGACCATGGGCATCATCAGTGCCACCGGGCGCAATCAGCTGGGCCTGAACAACTACGAAGACTTCATCCAGACAGACGCCGCAATCAACCCCGGCAACTCCGGCGGTGCGCTGGTGGACGCCAATGGCAACCTGACCGGCATCAACACCGCGATCTTCTCCAAGTCCGGCGGCTCGCAAGGCATCGGTTTCGCGATTCCGGTGAAGCTGGCCATGGAAGTGATGAAGTCGATCATCGAACACGGCCAGGTGATTCGCGGCTGGCTCGGTATCGAAGTGCAGCCATTGTCCCAGGAACTGGCGGAATCGTTTGGCCTGTCGGGGCGTCCGGGCATCGTGGTAGCGGGGATTTTCCGCGACGGTCCGGCGCAAAAGGCCGGCCTGCAATTGGGTGACGTGATTCTCAGCATCGATGGCGAGCCGGCGGGCGATGGCCGCCGCTCGATGAACCAGGTCGCGCGGATCAAGCCGACCGACAAAGTTGCGATCCAAGTGATGCGCAACGGCAAGGAACTCAAGCTCACCGCGGAAATCGGCCTGCGTCCGCCGCCTGCGCCGGTCAAGGAAAAAGAAGAGAAATAAACCTGGCCCGAGAAATTCGGGCTATTGGAAGATATTCTCATTAGACATGTTATATTGTTTCAATTACTGCAATTGGAACAACATAACATGTCGTCTCGAACAAAGGCCTCCTTCGTCGGATTCGCCTTCGGCCTGCTGGGAAACCCGGCCTTCGCCGAAGAATCACCCACGTTTGAACTGGACGCCATCAGCGTCACTTCCGATTACGAATCCCCCACAGGCCCGGTCGAGGGCTATCGCGCCACCCGCTCATCCAGCGCGACCAAGACCGACACGGCCATCCGCGACATTCCGCAATCGATCAGCGTGATTCCCGCCAGCGTGCTCAAGGACCTGGGCAGTACCAGCGTCGAACGCGCGCTGGATTTTGCCGGTGGGGTGTCGAAGCAGAATAACTTCGGCGGCCTGACGCTTTACGAATACAGCGTGCGCGGCTTCACCACGTCGGAGTTCTACAAGGACGGATTCAGCGCCAACCGGGGCTACCCCAGCACACCGGATGCGGCCAACATCGAACGCATCGAAGTGCTCAAAGGCCCGGCTGCCAGCCTGTATGGCCGGGGTGATCCCGGCGGCACGGTCAACATCGTCACCAAGAAGCCACAACCTGGAGCCTTTGCCACACTGCAAACCAGCGCCGGCAGCTGGGATCGCTATCGCACCGCGCTGGACCTCAACACGCCACTGGATGAACAAGGTGAAGTCCTGTCGCGAGTGAACCTGGCCGTCGAGGACAACCACAGCTTCCGTGATCATGTCGACAGTCAACGCGTGTTCGTCGCGCCCTCCTTCAGCTGGCAACTCAATCCCGACACCAGCCTGTTGGTGGAAAGCGAATTCGTCCGGCACAGCTCCACCTTCGACCGTGGCATCGTCGCGCCGAACAATACGTGGAGCGGCGTTTCCCGTTCGACATTCCTCGGCGAACCCAACGACGGCGACATCGACAACCACAACAATCTGCTGCAGGCCGCACTCGAACATCAGCTCAACGACACCTGGAAGCTGCGCCTGGCCAGCCACTACAAGGAGGGCAAACTCTGGGGTTTCGCCTCCGAGTCACGGCCGCTGAACGCCGATGGCCACTCGGTCAACCGCCGTTACCGCGAGCGTGACAACAACTGGCACGACAGCATCACCCAGCTCGAACTGCGCGGCTTGTTCGAGCTCGGCAGCTGGCAGCACGAATTGCTGATCGGTAGCGAGTACGAGAACTATCGCAAGGACGAGCGGGTCACGACGATCGCCGGCAGCCCCTACGCCATCGACATCTACAACCCGATTTACGGCCAGCCGAAACCCGACGGTGCACGCTCAGGGACGGACTTCTTCGAGCACGTCGAAAGCCATGCACTGAACCTGCAGGATCAGATCATTTTCACTGACAAGCTGCGGGGCATGCTCGGTGTACGCTTGGAAAACTTCGAGCAGCGCATAGACAACCACACCCGCGACACCACCAGCCGCCAGCGTCACGACGCCCTGACCCAACGGGCCGGCCTGCTCTATCAGCTGACGCCTGAAGTCGGCTTGTTCGCCAATGTCTCCACCTCGTTCAAACCCAATAACGGCCTGGACGCCGCCGGCAAATCCTTCGACCCGGAAGAAGGCGTCGGCTATGAAGTGGGCATCAAGAGCGAGCTGTTCGACGAGCGCGTGAGCACCACCCTCGCCGCTTTCCATATCGAGAAGGAAAACGTCCTCGCCCTCGATCCGGGCACCGACACCAGCCGCGCCATGGGCAAGGCGCGCAGCCAGGGTTTCGATCTGCAATTCGCCGGGCAAGTGACCGACGCAGTACGCGTAATCGGCGCCTTCGCCTACATCGATGCAGAAGTCACCCAAGGCGACAAGGTCATTCCCACCGGCAGCCGAATTCTCGGCGTGGCCAAACGCAGCGGCAGCCTGTTGGGGGTTTATGAGTTTCAGGACGGTCACTGGCGCGGTTCGGACGTCGGCGCGGCCTTCACCTATGTCGGCGATCGCTCGGGTGAAGCCGGCAGCGACTTTGAATTGCCGGCCTACCACACCGTCGACCTGCTGGCCCATTACAAGGCCAGCGAAAACGTCACGGTGGGACTGAACCTGAACAATGTTTTCGACGAGAAATACTTCGAGCGCTCGTACAGCAACTACTGGGTCAATCCCGGCGAGCCGCGCAATTTCACTGTCAGCCTGACACTCACCCTGTAATAGGACGTCCCCATGCACCCTCTCAAACCCCTGGCGCTGCTCGGTTTGCTGTTCGCCACCCAGGTCTCGGCCCACGGTCTATGGACCGAACAACGCCGTGGCAACATTGAAGTGATCTACGGCCATGGCGCCGAGGACAATGCGTTCAAGGCGCAGAAAATCAGTGGCGCCTGGGCCTACGACAGCAACGGAAAAATGATTCCGGTGACGGTGCAGCGCCTGACCGATCACGCACGCCTGCAACCGCTGAAGCCGCCCGCCGTTATCGCGGTGGCACTAAACAACGGCATGTGGTCGCAAACAGCCGACAAAAAATGGATCAACGAGGGACGCAGCAAAGTGCCCGGCGCCATCGAAGCCACAGAGACATTCAAATACAGCCTGGCGATTTATCAGCCGGGAGTGAAGCTGCCGAAACTCGATCAGATCAAATTGCTGATCCTGCCGGAGGCCGATCCGTGGGCCGTTGGACCGGGCCAGTCGTTGCCAGTCCGGGTGCTACTGGACGGCAAGCCGGCGGCGGGAGTGAAGTTGGTTGGCGACTACCGCAACGCGCCGAATACCCTGACTACCGAGACTGATGCGGACGGTCGGGCGCAGGTGCTAGTGCGTAATGAAGGGTTGAATGTAATTGCGGCGCAGGTTGAAGTGCCCGTGAAGGACAGCACTGACGTGAGCAGTCGGGGATTGTTCAGCTCGCTGACGTTTTTGGGCGAGCCGCATCACGAGTAACTCAACGCTGCTTCTACAAAACCATTGCTATACAAGATCGCTTAAAACTATAAAACGCATATCAGGCTTTTGATACAAACCACCTGAAACCATTCCGATTAGCTCTAAAGCACTGTCACTTATGACAGTGCTTTTTAATTTATAAAAGGTTTAGGCTGCACTCGGCACATCATCCAGAGCAACCCATCTAGGCCATCGGATATTCACTGGATTAAATCAACCCCATATCTTAACAAGGCAAAATCATGTCTAATCAAAAAGATCACAATTTCAACCCCGAACCTAAAATGTATGCAGGGACTGCTGAAATCACATGGAACGGTGATAAATCTCACTCGCGCAATGTAGATCACGCTTACGACAACAAAAAACAAGGTTACTTATACGCAAATACGTTTGGCACTATCAAAGACAACAGTTTTTATGTGTCACTCCTAACCGGCATAGAGGCTGACGGTAAGTACATCCAAGATTACGAACGTGACGTAACGCCGCATCACGTTCGATGGGCCCTGATCTTTAATGGCATCTCACATAGCGTTCAAAAAGGAAAAATTACTGGCACATTCAAAAACCACTATAAAAAAGCTTTAGCAAATATCGACATGGAACTTGAAAACGGTGACATCGTAAACATTCTATTCAACTTGGAAGAGCGTTCACCATCAGAATAAAACCATTTAAGAGCCATTAACAAAAAACGCATATTTATCGCAAACTCAAGCCAAAACCTCATAGATGAAACACAAGCAATCAACCTGCTCACGACTCGCGAAGATCGGAGCAGGTTGTTTTTATAGTACTTACAAGTTACCTAAACATTCAATCAATGCCTGATTCTGCTCCGGCGTACCAATTGATATCCGCAAGAACTGCGCAATCCGCTCCTGTTTGAAGTGCCGCACGATCACGCCCTGCTCACGCAGTTTGGCTGCCAGGCCTGCCGCATCATGCTTGGGGTGACGGGCAAAGATGAAGTTCGCCGCCGACGGCAGCACTTCAAAGCCCAAGGCCTGCAACTGCGCGATCACCCACTCACGGTGTTCGATCACCAGGCTACAGGTCTTGTCGAAATACTCGCGATCTTCGAACGCCGCCGCCGCACCGACATTGGCGATGCGATCGATTGGATAGGAGTTGAAGCTGTTCTTGATCCGCTCCAGCGCCTCGATCAGGTCCGGATGCCCCACCGCCAGGCCAACTCGCAGGCCCGCCAGGGAACGGGATTTGGACAGGGTCTGGGTCACCAGCAGGTTCGGATAACGGTCCACCAAGGTGATAGCCGTCTCGCCACCGAAGTCGATGTAGGCCTCATCCACCACGACCACCGAATCCGGGTTGGCCTTGAGGATTTGCTCGACCGCCTCCAGCGCCAGCAGGCAACCGGTCGGTGCGTTCGGGTTGGGGAAGATGATCCCGCCGTTCGGTTTCGCGTAGTCCGCAGGATTGATCTGGAACTGCTCGTCCAGCGGCACCGCGTCGAACTTGATGCCATACAAACCGCAGTAGACCGGATAGAAGCTGTAGCTGATGTCCGGGAACAGCAGCGGCTGATCGTGCTGCAGCAAGCCGTGGAAGATGTGCGCCAGGACTTCGTCGGAACCGTTGCCGAGGAACACCTGGTTGCTCTGCACGCCGTAGTACTTGGCCACGGCATTTTTCAGCAGATCGCTGTTCGGGTCCGGGTACAGGCGCAGGTTGTCGTTCAGTTCGGTCTGCATCGCGGCCAGGGCCTTGGGCGATGGACCGTACGGATTTTCGTTGGTGTTGAGCTTTACCAGTTTTGCCAGCTTTGGCTGCTCGCCCGGTACGTAGGGCACCAGGTTCTTGACGAACGGGCTCCAGAATTTACTCATCTCAGTTCCCCTGCTTGTCGTCGATGATGCGGTATTCGGCACTGCGGGCGTGGGCGGTCAGCGACTCGCCGCGGGCCAGCACGGAAGCGGTTTTGCCCAGGTCGGACGCGCCCTGCTCCGAGCAAAAAATGATCGACGAACGTTTCTGGAAGTCGTATACGCCCAGCGGCGACGAGAACCGCGCCGTGCCGGAAGTCGGCAATACGTGGTTCGGGCCTGCGCAGTAATCGCCCAGCGCTTCGCTGGTGTGACGGCCCATGAAGATGGCACCGGCATGGCGGATCTGCGGGAGCCAGGCGTGCGGATCGGCGACCGACAGTTCCAGGTGCTCCGGCGCGATGCGGTTGGCCACTTCGATGGCTTGCGCCATGTCACGCACCTGGATCAGCGCACCACGGCCATTGATCGAGGTTTCGATGATCTCGGCGCGCTCCATGGTCGGCATCAGTTTGGCGATGCTCGCGGCGACCTGATCGAGGAAGGCCGCATCCGGGCTGACCAGAATCGCCTGGGCATCTTCGTCATGCTCGGCTTGGGAGAACAGGTCCATGGCGATCCAGTCAGGATCGGTCTGGCCGTCACATACCACGAGGATCTCGGAGGGACCTGCGATCATGTCGATACCGACCTGGCCAAACACGTGACGCTTGGCGGTGGCGACATAGATGTTGCCCGGGCCAACCACTTTGTCGACCTGCGGCACGCTTTCGGTGCCATAAGCCAGCGCGGCAACCGCTTGTGCGCCACCGATGGTGAACACACGGTCAACGCCGGCGATGCAGGCAGCCGCCAGCACAAGCTCGTTGATTTCACCGCGCGGGGTCGGCACCACCATGACCACTTCGGTCACACCGGCAACCTTGGCCGGAATCGCGTTCATCAACACTGAAGAGGGGTACGACGCCTTGCCGCCCGGTACGTACAGACCGGCGCGATCGAGCGGCGTGACCTTCTGGCCCAGTACGGTGCCGTCGGCTTCGGTGTAGCTCCAGGAGTCCTGTTTCTGCTTTTCGTGGTAGCTGCGTACGCGGGCTGCGGCTTTTTCCAGGGCTTCGCGCTGCGGCACGGTAATGCGGGTAAGTGCCAGCTCCAGGCGTTCGCGTGGCAGGATCAGGTCCGCCATGGACGCGACGTCCAGCCCGTCGAACTGGCGGGTGAATTCCACCAACGCAGCATCGCCACGCTCGCGCACGGCCTTGATGATGTCCAGCACCCGCTGATTGACCGAGTCGTCAGACACACTTTCCCAGCTCAGCAGATGATCCAGATGATGCGCGAAATCCGGGTCAGCAGCGTTGAGTCGGCGAATTGCAGTCGGTGCGGTCATAGCGAGAGCCTCATAGGATTGGCAAAAAACTCAGGCGCCCGAAACTAACATTCGATCCGCTTGGGCACCTGAGAATTCTGGCTATGAGGCGGATAGACGGCGCGACTCAAAGTCGCGCAAGTGAATCAGCCGCGGTGTCGAGACTCCACTGCCTTGCGCAGGGTGTCGATCAACGCCTGGATACGGGCGTGCTGCATTTTCATCGACGCTTTGTTGACGATCAGCCGGGAGCTGATGGCCGCGATGAAATCCTGTGGCTCCAGGCCGTTGGCCCGCAGCGTGTTACCGGTGTCCACCACGTCGATGATCTTGTCGGCCAGGCCGATCAGCGGCGCCAGCTCCATCGAGCCGTAGAGCTTGATGATGTCGACCTGGCGGCCCTGCTCGGCGTAGTAACGCTTGGCAACGTTGACGAACTTGGTGGCGATACGCAGGCGGCCCTTGGGCTCGACCGCGCCGACCTTGCCGGCGGTCATCAACTTGCACTGGGCAATCTGCAGGTCCAGTGGCTCGTACAGGCCCTGGCCGCCGTATTCCATCAGCACGTCTTTACCCGCGACACCGAGGTCGGCGGCACCATGCTCGACATACGTCGGCACGTCGGTGGCACGCACGATCAACAGGCGTACGTCTTCCTGGGTCGTGGGGATGATCAGCTTGCGGCTCTTGTCCGGATTCTCGGTCGGCACGATGCCCGCTTCAGCCAGAAGCGGCAGGGTGTCGTCAAGGATGCGGCCCTTGGACAGTGCGATGGTCAGCATGGGAAACGTCAGCCCTTAATCAGGAATCTTATGCCCGGTCGCAATCGGCGCCGGACACGCATCGAGCCGGAAACCGGCTCGACTTGAAAAACATTGGGCACATCCCTGTGCCCCATCTGCAACAACTAGCCCGGAACGCGGCGGATCTTGGCGCCCAGCATCTGCAGTTTCTCTTCGATGCACTCATAACCACGGTCGATGTGGTAGATGCGGTCGATCAGGGTATCGCCTTCAGCGATCAACGCCGAAATTACCAGGCTGGCCGAAGCACGCAGGTCGGTGGCCATCACTGGCGCGCCCTTGAGCTTTTCGATGCCGGTGACGATGGCGGTGTTGCCTTCGACCTGGATGTGCGCGCCCATGCGGTGCAGTTCGTAAACGTGCATGAAACGGTTTTCGAAGATCGTCTCGATCACGGCACCAGTGCCTTCGGCAATGGCGTTGAGGGAGATGAACTGCGCCTGCATGTCGGTCGGGAACGCCGGGTACGGAGCGGTTCGCACGTTCACGGCTTTAGGCCGCTTGCCGTGCATGTTCAGCTCAATCCAGTCTTCACCGGTATTGATTTCGGCGCCTGCTTCGCGGAGTTTCTCCAGCACGGCTTCGAGGATGGTCGGATCGGTGTCCTTGACCTTCACACGACCGCCGGTCACGGCCGCGGCTACCAGGTAGGTGCCGGTTTCGATACGGTCCGGCATCACCTTGTAGGTGGTGGTGTGCAGGCGCTCGACGCCATCGATGGTGATGGTATCGGTGCCAGCGCCCAAAACCTTGGCACCCATGGCGTTCAGGAAGTTCGCCAGGTCGACGACTTCAGGCTCGCGCGCGGCGTTTGCCAGGACGCTGCGGCCCTTGGCCAGGGCAGCGGCCATCATGATGTTTTCGGTACCGGTCACGCTGACGGTATCGAAGAAGAAGTGCGCACCGCGCAGGCCGCCTTCAGGCGCCTTGGCCTTGATGTAGCCGCCTTCGACGTCAATGACCGCGCCCATGGCTTCCAGGCCACGGATGTGCAGGTCAACCGGACGCGAACCGATGGCGCAACCGCCAGGCAGCGCGACTTCGGCTTCACCGAAACGGGCAACCATCGGGCCCAGCACCAGGATCGACGCACGCATGGTTTTAACCAGTTCGTACGGAGCGATCAGGGTCTTGATGGTGCGCGGATCAATTTCGACGGCCAGCTTCTCGTCGATCACCGGCTCGATCCCCATGCGACCGAACAGCTCGATCATGGTGGTGATGTCGTGCAGGTGTGGCAGGTTGGCAACGGTCACCGGACCATCGCACAGCAGGGTGGCCGCCAGGATCGGCAGGGCGGAGTTCTTAGCCCCGGAGATGCGGATCTCGCCGTCAAGACGAGCACCGCCAGTAATAATCAATTTATCCATAAGAATCTCGACGCCCTTGGGCTCAGGTGCGCTCGGCCCAGGCCGCGCTGCTGAAAAATTTCATAGTGACAGCATGGATGCTGCCATCGGTGATCCATGGGTTCAAATGGGCATAGATCTGCTGCTGACGCTTCACCGGGCTCAACGCCGCCAGTTCATCGCTAATCACGTTCAGCTGGAAATTGCAGCCTTCGCCCTCGACTTCCACCTTCGTTCCGGGCAGCTTTCCTTCAAGGAAGCTCTTCACTTCTACGGCCTGCATGCTCAACCTCAATCGGCGCCCTGTGCGCGCGGGTCGGACATCATACAAAAAAGCCCCGCGCCTGCGAACCCCGCTAAGCAGGACTCTGACGGGGGGCTTGTTCATAGATGCGGGTTAGGGATGCGCCAACAGCTCGGTCAGTTCACTGACCTGAGCGATTTCGCGCATGTCTTCTGGCATCCCGCGGATGCTCAGCGCCTTGCCGGCCGCCTGGGCATCACGCATGAAACACAACAGCAACGACAGACCGACGCTGCTGGATTTCTCCACCGCCGAACAATCGACCACCACGGCCGCGGCCTTGCTGGCGCTGATCAGTGCCTGACCCTGCTGGCGCAGCTCAGGGCCGGTGCGATAATCCAGCACACCGCTTAGCCGCAGCTCGCCGGCTTCGTCCATGCGGACCGCCGCCTCACTCATTGGGTCTGTTTCTCGGTGGATTCCTTGGCCTTGGCGACTTCCCCGGCCCAACCATTGATGGTTTTGTCCAGGTCGTTGCCATTGCGCTGCATCGCATCAGCGAACTGATCACGGAACAACTTGCCAATGTTGATGCCGTTGATGATGACGTTACGCAGTTTCCACTCGCCACCGACCTTTTCCAGTGTGTAGGACACAGGATAGATCGCGCCATTGCTGCCCTTGACCGTCATGCCGACGCTCGTACGCTCGCCCGACTCGTCCTTGGCAGGATCAACGGTGATGCCCTGGTTGTTGTATTCGAGCAAGGCATTGCCATAGAACTGGAACAGGCCCTTCTTGAAGTTTTCTTCAAAGGTCTTCATTTGCGCAGGCGTAGCTTTGCGCGAGTACTTGACCGTCATGATGCTTTTGGAAATACCTTCGGCATCCACCACAGGCCCGACAATGCTGTTGAGCGCCGCATAGAAGTCCTGCGGATCCTGTTTGTACTTCTCTTTGTTGGCGGCCAGGTCGGCCAGCAAGCGGTTGGTGGTGTCCTGAACCAGCTCGTGCGCGGTAGGCGCCGCCACGGCGTTGGCCACCAACGGCAAGGCCGCGAGCAGAACCAACAGGCCACGTCGCAAGGTAGAGATCATTCAAAAGCTCCTCATTTGGCGTCTTTGCTAACGGTATTGAGCAGGAATTTACCGATCAGGTCCTCGAGCACCAGCGACGACTGGGTGTCGTGGATGGTCCCACCATCCTTGAGCAGGGCTTCTTCCCCACCCACACTGATACCGATGTACTTCTCGCCCAACAGGCCAGCGGTCAGGATAGATGCAGTGGAGTCTGCCGGTAGATTATCTACACGCTTCTCCAGCTGCATGGTCACCCGACCGGTGAAACTGTCGCGGTCCAGATCGATTGCCGTGACCTTGCCGATGGTCACACCGGCCATGGTCACTTTAGCTCTGACAGTCAAACCGGCGATATTGTCGAAATACGCATAAAGTTTATAGGTTTCGGTGCTCGGGCTCGGGGACAGTCCACTGACCCGCAACGCCAGCAACAGCAAAGCCAGGATGCCAGCCAGCAAGAAAAGGCCGACACCGATTTCCAGGGTGCGGTTTTGCATCAGAAATCTCCAAACATCAAGGCGGTCAGAATAAAGTCCAGGCCGAGCACAGCCAAAGAGGCATACACCACGGTCTTGGTAGTGGCACGACTGATCCCCTCTGAAGTGGGCTCGCAGTCATAGCCTTGGAATACGGCGATCCAGGTCACGACGAAGGCGAAGACCATGCTTTTGATGATGCCGTTGAGCACATCGTCGGCAAAGGTCACGCTGTTCTGCATGTTCGACCAGTAGGAGCCTTCATACACACCCAGCCAGTCGACGGCCACCCAGGAACCACCCCAGATACCCACCACGCTGAAAATCATCGCCAGCACCGGCAAGGAAATGAAGCCGGCCCACAAGCGCGGGGCAATGATGTACTTGAGCGGATCCACCCCGATCATTTCCAGGCTGGAGAGCTGTTCGGTGGACTTCATGTTGCCGATTTCCGCCGTCAGCGCCGAACCGGCACGCCCGGCGAACAGCAATGCAGTCACCACCGGCCCCAGTTCACGCAGCAGCGTCAGCGCCACCATCTGCCCCACCGCCTGCTCCGAACCGTAGCTGGACAGGATATTGAAGCCTTGCAGCGCCAGCACCATGCCGATGAATATCCCGGAGACCACGATGATCACCAGGGACATCACCCCCACCGAATGCAGTTGCTTGACCAGGAGGCCAAACCCGCCACCGATGCCTCCACGCCCCAGCAGTGCGTGAAACAGAAAAAGCGAAGAGCGCCCGAACACCGCCAGTACGTCGATGCCGGCGTGGCCGAACCGGCGCACCCTTTCCAAAAGCGAAATCTTGCGCATCAACGCTTCCCCAGAAGATCTGCGCGGTAATCCGTCGCTGGAAAGTGATAGGCGACCGGACCGTCGGGCTCGCCTGTCATGAATTGACGGATACGCGGCTCGTCCGAGTTCATCAACTCGTCGGGTGTGCCCTGGCCCAACACCTGCCCGTCGCCCACCACATAGATGTAGTCGGCGATGCTGGCGGTTTCAGCCAGGTCATGGGAAACCACGATACTGGTAATGCCCAGCGCATCGTTGAGCAAGCGGATCAGGCGCACCAGTACGCCCATGGCGATGGGATCCTGGCCGACAAAGGGCTCGTCATACATGAGAATCTGCGGATCGAGCGCAATCGCCCGCGCTAGCGCGACGCGACGCTTCATGCCGCCGGACAATTCGTCGGGCATCAGGTCGATGGCGCCGCGCAACCCAACGGCCTGCAATTTGAGCAGGACGATGTCGCGGATCATTTCTTCGGGCAGCCCGGTATGAACGCGCAACGGAAACGCGACGTTCTCGAAGACATCGAGGTCGGTAAACAGTGCGCCACTCTGAAACAGCACACCCATGTGCTTGCGTGCATCGAACAGATCACTGCGCGACAGCGCCGGCAGGTTCTGACCATTGACCCAGACTTCGCCACTGGCAGGCCGCAACTGCGCGCCCATCAAGCGCAAGAGCGTGGTCTTGCCACACCCGGAAGGTCCCATGATGCCGGTGACCTTGCCGCGCGGAATACGGATATCAATGTTATTGAAAATGCTGCGCGCACCGCGCTTGAAGGTCAGTCCCTTCAGCTCGACCGCGTAGGCGTTATCGGCACTCATCTAAACTCCTTGCGATGCAGCCTCACACTCGGACGCCTGGCTTCCTGACAAAAGCACATACTTCCCGGGCGGGCCGAACTGGCGGCGAACTATATCACTGCAAGCGTCACGCGCCCAAGGCCAATGCCGGGCCATGTTCAGCAGCATGACAGCCAGGAAGCTCCATCTAGAGGGGATTCGGTTACAAGGAATGACAATGGGCAACGAACTTGCGTGAGGGTTTCAACCATACCGGCTATAATCGCCGCCTTTTCACCAGGCTAAATATTTTCGAAATGAGCCAATCCAACGACCTGATCAAGTCAGCACAACGCACCATCCGCCTCGAACTGGAAGCCGTTCAAGGCTTGCTGCCCCGTATCGACGGGGATTTCGTGCGCGCCTGCGAAATGATTCTGACCAGCAAAGGGCGTGTCGTCGTGGTAGGCATGGGCAAATCGGGGCACATCGGCAACAAGATTGCCGCTACCCTGGCCAGTACCGGCACCACGGCCTTTTTTGTGCATCCTGCCGAAGCCAGCCATGGCGACATGGGCATGATCACCCGCGACGACATCATCCTGGCGCTGTCGAACTCCGGCTCAACCAATGAAATCGTCACCCTGCTGCCGCTCATCAAGCGCCTGGGCATCCAGCTGATCAGCATGACCGGCAAGCCCGACTCGCCACTCGCCAAGGCGGCCGAGGTCAACCTGAATGTGCAGGTCGAGCATGAGGCCTGCCCGCTGAACCTGGCGCCCACCTCGTCAACGACCGCCGCGCTGGTCATGGGCGATGCCTTGGCCGTCGCGTTGCTGGAAGCTCGCGGTTTTACCGCCGAGGATTTCGCCTTTTCCCACCCGGGCGGTGCACTGGGCCGACGCCTGCTGCTGAAAGTGGAAAACGTCATGCACGCCGGGCAAGAGCTGCCGCAAGTACAGCGCGGCACCCTGCTCAAGGATGCGCTGATGGAAATGACCCGCAAGGGCCTGGGCATGACCGTGGTACTCGAGGCTGACGGCAAGCTGGCCGGGATCTTCACCGACGGTGACTTGCGTCGCACGCTGGACCGCAGCATCGATATCCACAGCGCCACTATCGACCAGGTCATGACCACCCATGGCAAGACCGCCCGTGCCGAAATGCTCGCCGCCGAGGCCCTGAAGATAATGGAAGATCACAAAATAAACGCGCTGGTCGTGGTCGACAGCGAAGATCGCCCGGTCGGCGCCCTGAACATGCACGACTTGCTGCGTGCGGGAGTAATGTAATGAGCATGGACCTGCTGGAACGCGGCCAACAAATCAAACTGGCGGTGTTCGATGTCGATGGCGTCCTGACAGACGGGCGCCTGTACTTCCTCGAAGACGGCAGCGAATTCAAGACGTTCAACACCCTCGACGGCCAGGGCATCAAGATGCTGATGGCGGCCGGCGTGCAGACCGCGATCATCAGCGGCCGCAAAACCCCGGTGGTCGAACGACGCGCGAAGAACCTCGGCATTCCCCACCTGTATCAGGGTCGCGAAGACAAACTGGTGGTGCTCGACGAGCTTCTTGCCCAACTCGGCCTAAGCTATGAGCAGGTCGCCTACCTCGGTGACGATTTACCGGACCTGCCAGTGATCCGCCGCGTTGGCCTGGGCATGGCAGTGGCCAACGCCGCCAGCTTCGTGCGCGAGCACGCTCACGGCATAACCCAAGCCCGCGGGGGTGAAGGTGCCGCACGTGAATTCTGCGAATTGATCCTGCGCGCCCAAGGCCGCCTCGACGAGGCCAATGCCGCGTACCTGTGAGCCAGATCATGCTGAGTAAAAAGATTCGCAACACTCTGCTGTTCGGTAGCATCACGGCGATTTTCGCTGCGGTCGGCTACTGGAACATCAGCCCGGAACGCTTTCTCGACAAGCCGGTAGTGCACGTCGATGAGAGCGCTATCGACTATTACGCCACCAACGCCCACAGCGTGCAGTTCCTGCCGGACGGCAGACTGCAATACGAGATGACGTCGGACAAGGTCGAGCACCTGAAAGCCACCGAAGTGACGCTGTTGACCAACCCTGACCTGAACATGTTCCGGGGCACCGAGTTCCCGTGGCACGTCCAGAGCGAAAAAGGCGAAGTCAATCCCGACGGCACGCAGGTCGAATTGATCGATTCGGTGCGCATTACCCGTTTCGACGAAAAAAACCGCAGGACGCTGATTACCACCACTCGCATGACCGTGTTCCCGCAGCAGCAATATGCGCAGACCGAGCAAGACGTTAGAATCGACGGCGCTGGCGGTGTATCGACTGGCAAGGGAATGAAGGCGTATTTGAAAGAAAGCAGGATACACCTGCTATCGAACGTAAGAGGACAGTATGAGGCTCGTTAAAACCCTCCCTATTTTGCTCAGTCTGGGCGCAGCACTGGGAAGCGTGAGCGCCTGGGCTCTGCCGAACGATCAGCAGCAGCCAATTCGCATTCAGGCCGACGACGCCCAACTGGACGACAAGAATGGTGTAGCCACCTATACGGGCGATGTGATCATCACCCAGGGCTCGATGAAGGTTACCGGCAACAAGGTGACCATGACCCGCGCCCCCGATGGCGACATCGATGTGGTGACCTCGGTTGGCAACCTGGCCTACTTCGAGCAACTGCAGACCGCTGGCGACACCAAGCCAGTGCAGGGATGGGGTGTGACCATCCAGTACCTCGCCAAGCAAAATCGTGTCGTGCTGATTGATCGCGCCAAGGTCATCGACAAGGACAACAACGTCACTCAAGGCGAGAAAATCGTCTATGACACCGAGAAGAAGCTGGCCAGCGCCGGTCGCGCCACGGGCAGCAAGGTGACCGAATCGCGTCCGCGCATCGATATGGTGATCCAGCCGAAAAAGAAAACCGACGAGCAAAAGGCCCCGTAATGGCAACTCTGAAAGCCCAGCACCTGGCCAAGAGCTACAAGAGCCGCCAGGTCGTGCGTGACGTCAGCCTGTCCATCGACAGCGGCCAGATCGTCGGCCTGCTCGGCCCCAACGGCGCCGGCAAGACCACCTGCTTCTACATGATCGTCGGCCTGGTACAGGCCGATCAGGGCCGCGTACTGATCGATGACCTCGATGTCAGCCACCAGCCGATGCACGGTCGCGCCAAGGCGGGTATCGGCTATCTGCCGCAAGAAGCATCGATCTTCCGCAAACTCTCGGTGGCCGACAACATCATGGCCATCCTCGAGACCCGCAAGGAGCTCGACAAGGCCGGTCGTCGCAAGGAACTGGAAAGCCTGCTGCAGGAGTTCCACATCAGCCACATCCGCGACAACCTCGGCATGAGCCTGTCCGGTGGCGAGCGCCGCCGTGTGGAAATCGCCCGGGCACTGGCCACCAACCCGAAATTCATCCTGCTCGACGAACCGTTCGCCGGCGTGGACCCGATCTCGGTAGGCGACATCAAGCAGATCATCCACCACCTCAAGGCGAAGGGGATCGGCGTGCTGATCACCGACCACAACGTCCGTGAAACCCTGGATATCTGCGAAACCGCCTATATTGTCAACGATGGCCAACTGATCGCCGAAGGCGACGCTGAAACCATCCTGGCCAACGACCTGGTGAAGGAAGTGTACCTGGGGCATGAATTCCGCCTGTAAGCATCGCGGTGTCCGGCGGGTCGACCGAGCGCTTGCCGCAATAAAAAATCAATCTTTTTTTATTGTTACAGCGCTCTAGGCAAACGCCGCAGTTTCGGGCATATAATTTGCTTAAGTTTGGCGCTCCGGCGCCCTGTAGTGGATGGCGCATGTGCGCCGGCGAATAAGGTGTTAAGCCCCTGCCATGAAACCATCGCTAGTCTTGAGAATGGGCCAGCAGCTGACGATGACACCGCAGCTGCAACAGGCCATCCGCCTGCTCCAATTGTCGACCCTGGACCTGCAACAGGAAATCCAGGAGGCCCTGGAGTCCAATCCGATGCTCGAGCGCCAGGAAGAAGGCGACGACTTCGACAATTCCGACCCACTGGCCGACAACGCCGAACACAAGCCCAGTACCGACATCCAGGAACCCTCTTACCAGGAAAGCGCCCCGACCGTCGATAACATCGAGGAAGGCGACTGGAACGAGCGCATCCCCAACGAACTGCCTGTCGACACCGCCTGGGAAGACGTCTACCAGACCAGCGCCAGCAGCCTGCCGAGCAACGATGACGACGAGTGGGATTTCACCACCCGCACATCGGCCGGCGAGAGCCTGCAAAGCCACCTGTTGTGGCAATTGAACCTGGCACCGATGTCCGACACCGATCGCCTGATCGCCGTGACCCTGATCGACTGCATCAACAACCAGGGTTATCTGGACGAGACGCTGGAGGAAATCCTCGAAGCCTTCGATCCGGAACTGGACATCGAACTGGACGAAATCGAAGCCGTCCTGCACCGCATCCAGCAATTCGAACCCGCCGGTATCGGTGCGCGCAACCTGGGCGAATGCCTGCTGCTGCAATTGCGCCAGCTACCCGCCAAGACACCGTGGCTGGCCGAAGCCAAGCGCCTGGTCACCGACTACATCGACTTGCTCGGTAGCCGCGACTACAGCCAGCTGATGCGCCGCATGAAGCTCAAGGAAGATGAACTGCGCCAGGTCATCGAACTGGTCCAGAGCCTCAATCCGCGCCCGGGCTCGCAAATCGAGTCGACCGAAGCCGAATACGTGGTTCCCGACGTGATCGTGCGCAAGGACAACGAACGCTGGCTGGTGGAGCTCAACCAGGAGTCGGTGCCTCGCCTGCGGGTCAACGCCCAGTATGCAGGGTTCGTTCGCCGTGCCGACACCAGCGCCGACAACACCTTCATGCGCAATCAGCTGCAGGAAGCCCGCTGGTTCATCAAGAGCCTGCAAAGCCGCAACGAAACCCTGATGAAAGTGGCCACGCAGATCGTCGAGCATCAGCGCGGCTTCCTGGAGTACGGCGACGAGGCCATGAAACCATTGGTCCTGCATGACATCGCCGAAGCAGTCGGCATGCACGAGTCGACGATTTCACGGGTCACCACGCAGAAATTCATGCATACCCCTCGGGGAATCTATGAACTGAAATACTTTTTCTCCAGCCACGTCAGCACCTCCGAAGGCGGAGAATGCTCGTCCACGGCGATTCGCGCGATCATCAAAAAACTGGTAGCTGCGGAAAATCAGAAAAAGCCGTTGAGTGACAGCAAGATCGCTGGTTTACTGGAGGCACAAGGCATTCAGGTGGCCCGCCGCACCGTCGCCAAGTACCGCGAATCCCTGGGGATCGCGCCTTCGAGCGAACGCAAGCGGTTGATGTAGGGCCACGCCACAGCGTTCCAGTGGCAGATCATCTGGATCTGCCGCTTTATGCACTGGCAACGAAGGAGAAGCTGTATGCAAGTCAACATCAGTGGACACCAACTGGAAGTGACCGAACCTCTTCGCTCCTACATCGGCGAAAAACTCGAACGATTGGAGCGACATTTCGACAAGATCACTAACGTGCAGGTCACGATGACGGTCGAAAAGCTGAAGCAGAAAATCGAAGCCACGCTGCATATTCCCGGCAATGAAGTGGTCGCCAACGCGGAACATACCGACATGTACGCGGCGATCGACGCATTGACCGACAAGCTGGATAAACAACTCAAAAAGCATAAGGAAAAGACCCAGAGCCTCCTCCAGGGCGCTACGGGTCGTTAACACTCCCAACCCATGATCCGACTTGAAAGCATCCTGACCCCCGGCCGTTCCCTGGTGAACGTGCCGGGTGGCAGTAAAAAGAAAGCCCTCGAGCAAATTGCCAACCTTATCCATCGCGAAGTGCCGGATCTGGAGATGCAAGATGTCTTCGAGGCTTTGATTGCCCGCGAAAAACTAGGCTCGACCGGTTTTGGCAACGGCATCGCCATTCCCCACTGTCGCCTGAAGGGCTGCAACGCACCCATCAGCGCCTTGATGCACCTGGATGCCCCCATCGATTTCGACGCCATCGACGGCGCCCCGGTTGACCTGCTGTTTGTGCTGCTGGTCCCGGAAGCCGCTACCGATGCGCACCTGGAGTTGTTGCGCCAGATTGCCAGCATGCTCGACCGCAAGGACGTGCGTGACAAACTGCGCAACGCTGCCAGCAATCAAGCCTTGTATCAGGTTGTCCTGGACGAGCAAAACGGTCACTAATCATGCGCTTGATCATCGTCAGCGGTCGTTCCGGCTCAGGTAAAAGTACTGCCCTCGACGTCCTCGAGGACAACGGCTACTACTGCATTGACAACCTGCCTGCCGGGTTGCTGCCCGAACTGGCCGAGCGAGCTCTGATCCACACCGAGCTGGCACAACCGTTGGTTGCCGTATCCATCGATGCTCGCAACCTGCCAAGTCACCTGTCGCGGTTCCCCGAGTTGCTGGCCGAAGTTCGCAGTCGCCACATCCAGTGCGATGTCCTGTATCTGGACGCCGACGAGGAAACCCTGCTCAAACGTTTCTCGGAAACCCGTCGGCGGCACCCGCTGAGCAATGCCAACCGCTCACTGGCTGAAGCGATCAACGACGAGACCACCCTGCTCGGACCGATTGCCGACCTTGCCGATCTCAAGATCAACACCACCAGCCTGAATTTGTATCAACTGCGCGATACCCTCAAGCTGCGCCTGCTGAACCAGCCGGAACCCGGTACGGCATTCCTCGTGGAATCGTTCGGGTTCAAGCGCGGCATGCCGGTCGACGCCGACCTGGTATTCGATGTGCGCTGCCTGCCCAATCCTTACTGGAAGCCGGAACTGCGCGAGCAGTCCGGACTCGACCAACCGGTGGCCGAATACCTGGCGGCGCAACCCGATGTCGAGGAGATGTTCCAGGACATTTCTACTTACTTGCTCAAATGGCTGCCACGCTTTGCCGCCAGCAACCGTGCCTATGTCACCATTGCCATTGGCTGCACCGGCGGCCATCACCGCTCCGTCTACCTGACTGAACGTCTTGGCCAGGTCCTGCAGCAATCCCTGAAGAATGTCCAGGTTCGCCACCGCGACCTCAGCTAAAGGATTCACATCGCGATGCCTGCTCTGGAAATCGAAATCATCAACAAGCTGGGCCTGCATGCCCGCGCTTCGGCAAAATTCGTTGGGGTCGCTGGTCAATTCAAGGAATGCACGATCAGGGTAGGACGCACGCCAGAAACCACCGTCGATGGTAAAAGCATCATGGCGATGATGATGCTGGCCGCCGGCAAGGGCACCAGGATTCATCTGAGTACCGAAGGCGAGCAGGAACAGGAAGCGCTGGATGCGCTGGTGGCGTTGATCAACAACTACTTCGACGAAGGCGAGTAAAGGTCAAAAGATCGTCCGCAGGCTCGGGCCGCATTCGGACGATCTTTTTCTCAGCCCAACGCCGTATCCATCACCATCATCAAACAAAACCCGATCAGCAACCCAAGGCTGGCCAGCTTGTCGTGACCATGCCGTCGCGACTCGGGAATGACTTCGTGGGTGACCACCAACAGCATCGCCCCCGCCGCCAGCGCCAAACCCAAAGGCAACAACAGTTCAGCCAGGCTCACCAGCCACGCGCACAACAGCGCGAACACCGGCTCAACCAAACCTGACGCTGCACCAATCAAAAAAGCCTTGAAACGCGACATCCCTGCCCCGGCCAGGACCAACGCGATCACCAACCCTTCCGGCACATCCTGCAAGGCAATGCCCATTGCCAGGCTGTCGGCATCAGGCATACCACCACCGGCCGACACGCCGACCGCCATGCCTTCAGGGATGTTATGGGCAATGATTGCAAACACGAACAGCCAGATCCGTGGCGGGATCACCGGATGCTCCACGGAACCGATGAGCATTTCTGGTGAAGCTCCCGAGACCTTGCGATCCACCAGGAACAAAGCGAGCGCGCCGAGCATGATGCCGAAACAGATCAGGCTGCTGGCTGCCCACGGCGTCATGCCGAGGTTTTCTGCCGCGGCAATGCCCGGCACGATCAGCGAAAACGCTGTCGCCGCGAGCATCACGCCAGCACCAAAGCCCAGCAGGGTATCGCTGAGTGCCTGGGGCATACGCCGGATCACCAGCACCGGTACGGCCCCGAGCGCGGTACCCAAGGCGCAGATCGCACCGCCCTGCAACGCCCGCGATAGCCGCGGCTCCAGATCCAGCCACGCCAGCCCGTGTGCAACCAGCAAGCTCGTGCCCGCTAGCAGTAGCAGCGATCCAAATGCGTAACGAAACATTCGTCCACTTCCGATCGCCAGTGTTTCAGTGCCCATAATCAGCCTTGGGTTGTTTTTATTGAACACTCAGGCCAGTGCAGCTTGATAGCGCGCAGCAACTTCTGGCCAATTGATCACGTTGTAGAACGCGCCGATGTATTCCGGACGGCGGTTCTGATACTGCAGGTAGTAGGCGTGCTCCCACACATCCAGGCCGAGGATCGGCGTATTGCCGTTCATCAACGGACTGTCCTGGTTGCCACTGCTTTCCACGACCAGGGTCTTTTGCGGTGTGACGCTCAGCCAGGCCCAGCCACTGCCGAAACGGCTCAGCGCAGCCTTTGTGAAAGCCTCCTTGAAACTGTCAAAGCCACCCAGTTGCTCGTCGATGGCCCGGGCCAGCGTGCCTTCGGGCTTACCGCCGCCGCGGGGCGCCATGACCTCCCAGAACAGTGAATGGTTGGCGTGGCCGCCACCCTGATTGATCACTGCCGCACGGAGCTTCTCAGGCAGTTGCTGTACGGCGGCCACCAGCCTTTCCACGGGCCACTCGGCGAACTCGGTGCCCTCGACAGCAGCGTTCAGGTTGTTGATATAGGTCTGATGGTGCTTGGTGTAGTGAATCTCCATGGTCTGCGCATCGATGTGCGGTTCCAGGGCGTCGTAGGCATACGGCAAGGCAGGCAGGGTAAAAGCCATGTTCAGTGGACTCCATGAGGGTGAGGCGCAGGTCGTTGCGAGGGTGAGGCAGCATCGATGTGCAGCAAACGATGGGTGCGTGGATATTCACCGTGTTCGCTGATGAAATTCAGTAGCTCGACGTAGGTCTTGTTGCTCTGGCGCAGTGCGGCTTCGCGCAGGGCTGGGGTCAGTCGCGGGTCCTGCATGGCTTGCAACAGGCGCTGGTGGATGGCGCACAGATACTCGGCGCTCTCCTCCGGCTGATTCAGGCGCAGATGCAGGTCCGCCAGGTTGTGATGGGAAATCACGCAGGCCGCCACCGCTTCATCGGCATTTCCCCAGCGCTCGAACAGCACCTGGGCCAGGGCCAATGCCTGCAAGTAAGCCTCGCGGGCATCGACCAGCTCGCCCAAGATGAAACAGCGATTTGCCCTTTCGATCGTGCGTTTCCAGTGCTCCATGGTGAGCCTCCAAAGCGGTGGTAGTGTTTACACGCCGCCAGCGGTGAGTTTTTCCGGGTTGAGCAACTCTTCCAGCTGACTACGCGACAGGTCCGTGTGCTCCAGCGCGACATCGATCACCGGGCGGCCCTGCTGATACGCCTTCTTGGCGATTTCAGCGGCTTTCTGGTAGCCAATGATCGGGTTGAGTGCGGTCACCAGGATCGGGTTGCGCGACAGCGCTTGTTTGATCCGGTCTTCATTGACCCTGAAACTGGCAATTGCCTTTTCACCCAGCAGCCGGCTGGAGTTGGCCAGCAATTCGATACTGCTCAGCAGGTTCTGGGCGACGATTGGCAGCATCACGTTGAGCTCGAAATTGCCCGACTGACCGGCGATAGTGATCACCGTGTCGTTGCCGATCACCTGGGCGGCGACCATGGCGGTGGCCTCCGGGATCACCGGGTTGACCTTGCCGGGCATGATCGAAGACCCCGGCTGCAAGGCTTCGAGCTCTATCTCACCCAGGCCGGCCAAGGGGCCGGAGTTCATCCAGCGCAGGTCGTTGGCAATTTTCATCAGCGAAACCGCGATGGCCTTGAGCTGGCCGGATACGGCAACGGCAGTGTCCTGCGACCCGATCAAGGCAAACAGGTCCACCCCAGGGGTGAATTGCACCTGGGTCAGCTTGCTCAGCTGTTGGCTGAAGCGCTCAGCGAATTCGGGATGCGCATTGACGCCAGTGCCCACTGCCGTGCCGCCCTGGGCCAGGGATTGCAGGCTTGGCAGCAGATTCTGTAAATGGCCGATGTTGGCCTTGAGCTGTTGCGCCCAACCATTGAGTACCTGGCTCATGCGCACCGGCATGGCATCCATCAGGTGGGTGCGACCGGTCTTGACGTGGTGATGCACCTCTTGCGCCTTGCTCTCGATCACCTGTACCAGCTCGGTCAGGGCCGGCAACAACTGCTCGTGCAAGGCCAGCGCGGCACTGACATGGATAGTGGTCGGGATGATGTCGTTGCTGCTTTGGCCGCAGTTGACGTGATCGTTGGGATTCACGGGCTCGCCGAGCAGGCGGCTGGCCAGGGTGGCGATCACTTCATTGGCATTCATGTTGGAACTGGTGCCGGAACCGGTCTGGAAAACATCCACCGGGAAATGCTGCATGAAATCGCCTTCGAGCAGGCCTTGCGCCGCCAGGGCGATAGCGTTGCCCTGGGACTCGCTGATCTGCTTGAGCTCGATGTTGGCCCGGGCAGCGGCAGCCTTGGCCAGGATCAGCGCGCGAATGAACTGCACCGGCATCGGCTTGCCGCTGATCGGGAAATTATCCACCGCACGTTGGGTCTGTGCGCCGTAGAGGGCGTCTTGCGGGACCTGAAGCTCGCCCATGCTGTCGCGCTCAATACGTGTCTTGGTCATCTGAATATCCTTGCACCAGTTCAGTTAAGGGAATCGAAGGCTGCAACTCGCAGGTCGCCAGTTGCCAGGTGTAGCTCTGCCAGCGTTTGAGGCGGCATTTGCACAGAGAGAGGCGCTCGAGTTCGCGCAGCGGGCGCCAGGCCTGGTCGAGGCAGTAAGTGCGCCAGTGCCAAGGCAGCGCGACATCGGCGGCGGTGTCGAGCAACAGACGGAAGGAAGTTTCAGCGACGGTCCAGGGTGAGGTCGCCGTGCAACAGGCCAGGTACCGGCCTTCGGCCAGGTAATGGTCGATCAGGCGCGGCTCGTCGGGAGCCATCGCGCAACGGATCTGGCGACTCATCCAGCGCCAGCTTTCGAGGTAAGGCTGCTCGTGCAAGGCAGAACTCATGATCCGGGGCTCATTCGGTAATGAGATTTATTATTAGATGATAATGAGAACCAAAACAAGTGCGAGACTCTGGCGCACACTCGATGTGGGCTCGGTGTAAGGCGCATAAAAAAAAGCGCGCCACCCGATGGGTGGCGCGCCTTTTGGTGTAACGGTGAGGCTTAGCTGCCCGCCACCGTCATCCGCTCGATCAGCACCGAGCCGGTGCGAATGTTGCTGCGCAGTTCCAGGTCATTACCCACGGCGACGATCTGCTTGAACATGTCACGCATGTTGCCGGCGATGGTCACTTCCTGGACCGCGAACTGGATTTCGCCGTTTTCGACCCAGTAACCCGCCGCGCCGCGGGAGTAATCACCGGTGACCATGTTCAGGCCCTGGCCCATCAATTCGGTGACCAGCAGGCCGCGGCCCATGCGACGCAGCAAGGCAGCCTGGTCCTCATCGCCATGGGTGACGAACAGGTTGTGCACGCCACCGGCATTGGCGGTGCTAGGCATGCCAAGCTTGCGGCCTGAGTAGGTGCCGAGAATGTAGGACACCAGCTCGCCTTTTTCGACGAACGGTTTGGCGTAGGTGGCCAGGCCATCGCCATCGAACGCCGCACTGCCCAGGGCTCGCATCAGGTGCGGACGTTCGTCGATGGTCAGCCATTCCGGAAACAGTTTCTGACCCAGCGTGCCTTCGAGGAACGAGGATTTGCGGTACAGGCTGCCACCGGAAATCGCCGAGAGAAAGCTGCCGAACAGGCCGCCGGCCAGCTCCGCGGAAAACAGCACCGGCACTTCGCAGGTCGGCACCGGACGCGCGCCCAGGCGGCTTGCCGCGCGTTGCGCAGCACGTTGGCCGATACTCACCGGGTCAGCCAGCAGGTTGCCCTGGCGGTTCACGTCGTACCAGTAATCGCGCTGCATCTGGCCATCCGCCTCGGCGATCATCACGCAACTCAAGCTGTGCCGGGTCGACGCATAACCGCCGATAAACCCGTGGCTGTTGCCGTAGACACGGCAGCCCTGGTGCGTGCTCAGGGTGGTGCCATCGGTATTCTTGATCCGGCTGTCGGCGGCAAACGCCGCGGCCTCACAGGCCAGCGCCTGCTCGATCGCTTGTTCCGGGGAGATGTCCCATTGGTGGAACAGGTCGAAATCCTGAACATCCCTGGCCATCAGCGCGGCATCTGCCAGGCCCGAGGCTTCGTCTTCCGAGGTGTGTTTGGCAATGGCCAGCGCAGCGGCAACGGTTTCGCGAATCGCCTCCGGCCCACTGGCGGAGGTGCTGGCCGAGCCCTTGCGCTGACCGACGTACAAGGTGATGCCAAAACCCTGGTCGCGATTGAATTCGACGGTTTCGACTTCACGCTGGCGTACCGTGGTCGACAGGCCTTGCTCCAGGGACACCGCCACTTCACAGGCACTGGCGCCCTGTCGCTTGGCTTCAGCGATGATCTGCTCGACTTGTTCTTGCAGTGCCGGCAACGCTTGTGGGCCGACGCTTTCAACTGCACTCATGCTGTTCTCCACTCAAATTCTGCTTTCGGTAACGGTCATCGAGCGACCGGGCCGGACAAGCGGCCCCCGACTGGTTATCATGGCGGCGTTTCTTTGCGGACGGCCACCATGGTTGATTCTTACGACGACTCCCTCGATACGGGAGAAAAAAGCAAATCCCAGGTCAAACGCGAGCTGCATGCTCTGGTTGACCTCGGCGAGCGCCTTACAACGCTCAAGCCTGACTTGCTGGCAAAACTGCCCTTGACCGACGCCTTGCGCCGGGCTCTGGCCGATGCGCCCAAGCACACCGCGAACATCGCGCGTAAACGGCACCTTCAGTTCATCGGCAAACTGATGCGCGATCAGGACACTGACGCCATTCTGGTTTTGCTCGATCAACTCGATGCCTCCACTCGCCAGTACAACGAACGCTTCCATAACCTGGAGCGTTGGCGCGATCGCCTGATCGCCGGCGACGATGCCGTACTGGAAAAATTCGTCGTCGACTACCCGGACGCGGACCGCCAGCAATTGCGCTCCCTGATCCGTCAGGCCCAGCACGAGGTTGCGCAAAACAAGCCTCCTGCTTCGAGCCGTAAAATCTTCAAGTACATCCGTGAGCTGGACGAGACTCAACGCGGTCTGCGTTGAATCCCGGACCGGGTGAGTCGCCACGCGACTCACCCACAGCTCCATCCTTACGAGCCCGTGCCACCCACGGTGATCGCATCAATCTTCAGCGTTGGCTGGCCGACACCCACCGGCACCGACTGCCCATCCTTGCCACACGTCCCCACACCACTATCCAGTGCCAGGTCGTTGCCGACCATCGACACCTTGCTCATGGCCTCCGGACCGTTGCCGATCAACGTCGCGCCTTTGACCGGGGCGGTGATCTTGCCGTCTTCGATCAGGTAGGCCTCGCTGGTGGAGAACACGAACTTGCCGCTGGTGATGTCCACCTGACCGCCGCCGAGGTTGGCGCAGTAGATGCCGCGCTTCACCGAGGCGATGATTTCCGCCGGGTCGCTTTCGCCGGCCAGCATGTAGGTGTTGGTCATGCGCGGCATCGGCAGGTGCGCGTAGGATTCGCGACGGCCGTTACCGGTGCGGGCCACACCCATCAGGCGGGCGTTGAGCTTGTCCTGCATGTAGCCCTTGAGCACGCCGTTTTCGATCAGCGTGGTGCACTCGGTCGGCGTACCTTCGTCATCGACGCTCAAGGAGCCACGGCGACCGGCCAGGGTGCCATCATCGACGATGGTGCACAGCTTGGACGCGACCATCTCACCCATGCGCCCGCTGTACGCCGAGCTGCCCTTGCGGTTGAAGTCACCTTCCAGGCCGTGGCCGACCGCTTCGTGCAGCAGCACGCCCGACCAGCCGGAACCCAGCACCACCGGCAAGGTACCGGCCGGCGCCGGAATGGCTTCCAGATTGACCAACGCCTGGCGCAATGCTTCACGGGCATAGCCCATGGCGCGGTCTTCGGCGAGGAAATAACGGTAATCGGTACGCCCGCCACCGCCGTGGCCACCGCGCTCGCGACGGCCGTTCTGTTCGACGATCACGCTGACGTTGAAGCGCACCAGTGGCCGTACATCCGCCGCCAGGCCACCATCGGTGGACGCCACCAGAATCCGCTCCCAGACACCGGCCATGCTCACGGTGACTTGCTGGATACGCGGGTCGAGGGCGCGCGTGGCGGCATCGATGCGCTTGAGCAGATCGACTTTCTCGGCGCGGGTCAGCACTTCCAGAGGGTTATCCGGCCCGTACAACTGCGCCACATCCTGGGTGGTGAATGCTTGCACGGTGCCATTCTGCCCGGCCCGGGAGATCGAACGGGCGGCACGGGCCGCCGCGCCCAAGGCTTCCAGGGTAATGGCATTGCTGTAGGCAAACCCGGTCTTCTCACCGGATTGCGCGCGAACGCCAACCCCTTGGTCGAGGTTGAAGCTGCCTTCCTTGACGATGCCGTCTTCCAGCGCCCAGGACTCGGAAATCTGCCCTTGGAAATACAGGTCGGCGGCATCGATGCCGGGGCCGGCCAGGTCGCCGAGCACACCTTGCAGGCTTTCGATCGTTACGCCACCGGGTGCCAGGAGGTGTTCACTGACTGAGGACAACAACTCGCTCATATGCTTTACGCCTTAAATTCATCGTTCTGAGGCAGGCCGCTGGGCGCCCTGCGAGAAAAAGCGCCGGTGACTGGACACCGGCATCCGCGCCCGGATGGACGCCTGTTCGCTGCTATCGCGTTCGGCCAGCAGCACGGCCTCGCCTTGATCCTGTTGCGCCAGCACCCGTCCCCATGGGTCGACAATCGCCGCATGGCCCCAGGTTTCCCGTGGCCCTGGATGCGTACCACCCTGGGCGGCCGCGAGCACATAACACTGGGTTTCGATGGCTCGCGCACGAATCAGCACGTCCCAGTGCGCGGCACCGGTCACGGCGGTAAAAGCCGACGGTGCGGTAATCAGTTCCGCGCCGGCAGCCCGTAATTCACTGTAGAGCTCCGGGAAGCGCAAGTCGTAACAGACCGTCAGGCCGACTCGCCCGACCGGTGTATCCGCGACCACGACGCCACTGCCATAAGCATAGTCATCGGATTCGCGATAACGGCCGCGATTGTCCGCCACGTCCACGTCAAACAAGTGCAGCTTGTCGTAGCGAGCGACCGTTTCGCCCTGATCATCGACCATCAACGAACAGGCATGCACCTTGGCCGTCGGTTGATCCACCGGCGGCAACGGCAAGGTGCCGGCCACTATCCATAACTTGAGGTCGCGGGCCGTCTGTTTCAACCAGGGCAGGATCGGACCTTCGCCCAGCGCCTCGGCGCGGCCGATATCGGCGATGTCGCGCCGGCCCATGGCGGCGAAGTTTTCCGGCAGCACGGCCAATTTCGCACCGCCCGCGGCTGCTTGTTCCAGCAACTGACGCGCCCGGGCCAGATTCCAGAGCACATCGCTCTGGCTGACCATTTGAATCACCGCTACAGACATGGCCTTTCCTTAGTCTGGAATTCAGCACACACCTGTAGGAGCCAGGCTTGCCGGCGAAGAACGGTAACGCGGTAGTACTGATAAACCGCGGCGCCTGGTTCGCGGGCAAGCCTCGCTCCTACAGAGATTAGCGTCGGAGCATTGGAACCTACGGCCATGCTACTCCATAGGTTTGGAGGATGGCGTCAAAAAGCCTTGTCGAAGGTTATTTTCGGCTCTTTCCACGGCCCCTTGACGTTGTACTTCACGCTGGCAAAACGCGACACACGATCACCGATCAACTTGTCGATCAGGAACAGCGCCCCGCCGATCGCCGGTGCACCGACAATCAGCGCCGCAATGGGCAGGTTGTTGGTCACCGGCAAGGTCACCAGCAGTTTCGCATCGATCTGATCGGCCACCATGTTCAGGGTACCATCGAGCTCGATGGTGCTCGACGGGCCCGTCAGCCGGATTGGCTCGCGGGTCACGTACACGCCGTTGGTCGCCACCAGCAGGCCCTTGACCCGGTCATAGCTCATGCCTTTGCCGAACAGGTCGGAGAAGTCCAGCCGCAAGCGGCGGCCAATGGAGTTGAAGTTGAGCAGGCCGAACACCCGCAACGCCTGGGCACTGCCTTCAACCTCGACAAACTGGCCTTCCTTGAGCGACGCATCGAGGGTGCCGGAGAAACGCTTGGTCGCCAGCCATGCCGGCGAGCCGGGCCAGCGGCCGTCGACATCCATGCGAAATTCCTGGCTGGTGACGCTCGGCGCAAAGCCCCAGCCCTTGAGTACATCCGCCAGGTTCTTGCCACTGATCCGCCCCTTGTACCAGCTGGTGCTGGCGCCGGGCGCGCCTTCCCAACCGCCGCTGCCTTGCAACAGGATGCCCTTGAGGCCCAGATCCAGCGAGTTGAGTGCAATGCCCTTGGCGGTCGGACGCACCTTCAACGACCAGGCGCCCACCAGGTCGTTGCCCTGGTACAACTGGTTGATGGTGATATCCAGCGCAGGGATATTTTTCGGGTCTACCGAGGCCAGTGGATCCGGCGAGTTTTCGTCGGCCAGGACCTTTGGGTCAGGTGCCGGCAGCCGCACGGTTTGCAGGTTGATCACCATCGGTGCGGCCTTGGCATCGGGGATGCTGGCGGTGCCCTTGACCTGCTGGCTGTCGAGTTGCAAGGCCCATGCAGACGGTTTGCGCGTCAACTGCACCGCTGCCTGGTCCAGCGTGGTGCCGAAGGCGCTGAGCTTGCCGACCTTGATGTCCGCACCACTGAGCAACTGCTTGGCATTGCCGCCGGGGTCTTGGCCGGCATATTTGCTCACCAGATCCTGCCACGGGCCGACATCCAGTTCCGACAGCACGCCACGAATGCGCAGGCCCTTGGCCCCGGGCAGCACGGCATTGCCATTGCCGAGGAACAATTCGCCGCGACCGTTGGCAAAATTGCCGGTCGGCGCGGCAAACGTGAAGTTCGCCAATTCACCGTAGTTCACCCAGTAGCGCCGTTCGGGGCCCTGCAAGGTCATGCGGAACGTCGTATCGCGCCCCACGTCGGCAGCCATCCCGAAGGGCGCCGGCAAATCAACCGTTACGCCCTTGAGATTGGAATTGACCATCAACTGACTATCGGCGCCATCCAGGGTCAGTTGCAGTTGATACGGGATCACGCCGCTCACCGGCAACGGCTGGGTCACGCTCAACCAGTCCGTGAGTTTCTTGACTTCGACCTGCCCGGAAGCGGTGACCCGGGTATTGAGCTTGCCCTCGCGACCATCGGCGAAAATCTGCGCAGTCACCGGTTTATCGAAGGCGCGTGCACTGATGTTCTGCCCGCTCAACCCTTTGCTGCTGTCGAAACGGAAGTCACCCTTGAGCTGAGTCAGCTCGAGGGGGGGCTCGGGCAGTTTCAGGCGGGCCTTTGCCGTCTTGAAATCAACCAGGATCTTCGGCTGTTCGCCCTTGGCCAGCGGGATATCAAGCTTCAGCTTGCCTTGCAGATCGCCCTCGCCTTCCCAGCCAGCGAACGTCTCGGCTGTGCCGATCGGCGCTTCCTTGAGAATTTTCAGACCGTCGCCCAATCCGCCGGCGAACGCGCCATCGAGAAAAAGGTGACTGTTGTGCCCGGCAGGCACGTGGGGAATATTGACGTAGATGTCGCGAACCTGGGTGTCGAGCAATTGCCCCTTGCTGGCCAGGATCCGCACGCCACTGTCTTCGACGAACACGTCACCCGTGACCTTGCTGACATGCGGCCAGCCAGGCTGAAACGCCAGCTCGGCATCGTGGACCTTGAAAAACAGGCTGATGCTGCGGGCTGTTTCCTCCGCGCCATGGTTCAAGGAGCCTTGGTACTGGAAGAACCCCTGATCCACGGCACCTTTGAGAATCGCCGTGCGCAGCCATTCGTCCAGGGCCGGGCTGAGGACGGTCGGCAGGTATTTGGCGGTGTAACGACCGTCGCCGTCCACCAGACCGACCCGCAAGTCCATGTAGTCTTCCTGCGTCTCGTCGAAAAACAGGCGGATCAGGAAGTCGCCGGCAATCTTGCCTTCCTCGCCCAGTACCTTCAGGTACGGCGCGATCAAGGTGAAACTTTCCTTGTCGAGCTTCCAGGTCAAGGTCGCGTTGGCCTGGATGTATTGCCATGGCTTGGCGAAAATCGGGTCCAGGTGCAGCATGAAATCCTTGCTGTCCATGCGCAACTCGCCATGGCCAAGGTCGCCGCTGATGCTGCCCGTGACATTGCGTGCCGCGGGGGCGCCGTGATACGCGTCAAAGCCGACGCGGTCGAGGTTGGCCGCGAAGCTGAACCGGCTGTCGTCGGTAGCATTGGGCTTCACGTCGATCAGTACGTTGCGCAACCCACCGGTAACCTTGAGCCGCTCGACCACCTTGGCGACACCGTCCGGCAATGGCGCCAGGGCATTGAGCAAAGGTGTGAGTGGCGTCAGGTCGAGACGGTCGGCTTGCAGGTGCCAGAGATTTTGCGTCCGGTCTACGGCTTCGGTCTGCTTGAATTGCAGACGCGATTCCCAACGGGTCTCGCCAAGGTTCATGGCCAGGGAGTCAACCGTTACCAGCATGCCCTCGACGCTGCGCTGGAAATAAGCGTTAAGCGCCAGGTTGTTGACCTGGATCGGCTTGCGCTCGGCATAGGCACCTTTGAATTGCGGCGCATTCAAACGCACGGCGCCGCTTTGCAAGGCGCCCTTGCCCCAGGTTGCCCACAGCTCGCCACCGGCCTTGATCTCGGAGAAATTCCATTGCTGGGTCAGGGTTTCGGGCAACCATTTCGACCAGTCGCTCTGCGGCAAGCTCACATAGACTTGCGCTTCGCCATCCTTCCACTGGCTGGCACGAATACGGGTACGCACACTCAAGGCCAAAGGCTGGCCATCGGGCAGGGTCAAGCGGGCATCGAATCGCTGGCGGGATGCGCCGGCTTTCAGCGTCGCACCGACGTATGTCAGGGTCAGCGGCGATTCTCCCCACGGCTGCAAGGTGACCTGGCTGTCGAGTACCGACAGCTGCTGGATCATCTGCATGCGGTTGAGCAACTGCTCCGGATCGAGGGGCTGATCGTCCTTGACCGGCAAACCTTCCAGCCCCCACGCGCCGTCATCGCCTTGCTTGAGGCTGATCTTCAGGCCATTGAGTTCAAGATTGGCGATACGCACGTCGCGTGCCAGCAGACTGGCCCACACGTCCGGGACAGCCCGTACGTTTTCCAGGTGCAGGGCGTTGGCACCCTCGCCGACTGTCACATCGTGAGCCGACAAGATGGGCGCGAAGTCACTCCAGCTGCCTTTCAACTCGCCGATTTGCAGGGGCATGCCCAAGGCCTCGCTGGCCTTGGTTTCGACTTCTGCACGGTACTCGGCCACCAACGGCGCCAGTTCCCGGCCAAGGCTGACGTACAACGCCATCACCACCAAAACCAACGCGCACAGGCCCAGACCCCAGCGGGTCAGTGCGGCCAATATGCGTGTCAGACGCTCCATGTCAGTTGGCTCCCATGGCAAAAGTTCTGCAGAAAGCTGAGGCCAGCCGTTCAGGAAAATTCAGGGCGTAGCAGTTCAGAGCAGCACGACGTCGTATTGTTCCTGGGAATACATGGTTTCGACCTGGAACCGGATGGTGCGCCCGATAAACCCTTCAAGTTCGGCGACGTTACCCGACTCTTCATCGAGCAGGCGGTCGACGACTCGCTGGTTCGCCAATACACGATAGCCTTCCGCTTGATAGGCGCGAGCCTCACGCAGGATTTCGCGGAAGATTTCGTAGCAAATGGTTTCGGGAGTCTTCAGCTTGCCGCGCCCCTGGCAACTGGTGCATGGCTCGCACAGGACCTGTTCGAGGCTTTCGCGGGTGCGCTTGCGGGTCATCTGCACCAGGCCCAACTCGGTGATACCGATGATGTTGGTCTTGGCGTGGTCGCGCTCCAATTGCTTCTCGAGCGTGCGCAGCACCTGGCGCTGGTGTTCTTCGTCTTCCATGTCGATGAAGTCGATGATGATGATCCCGCCCAGGTTGCGCAGCCTCAGCTGACGAGCAATGGCGGTGGCGGCTTCGAGGTTGGTCTTGAAGATGGTTTCTTCAAGGTTGCGATGCCCGACAAACGCCCCGGTATTGACGTCGATGGTGCTCATGGCTTCCGCCGGGTCGACCACCAGGTAACCGCCAGACTTCAACGGGACTTTGCGCTCGAGGGCCTTCTGGATTTCATCTTCGACACCGTACAGGTCGAAAATCGGCCGCTCGCCCGGATAATGCTCCAGACGATCGGCGATCTCCGGCATCAATTCGGCGACGAACTGCGTGGTTTTCTGGAAGGTTTCCCGGGAGTCGATGCGGATTTTCTCGATTTTCGGGCTCACCAGGTCACGTAACGTGCGCAGCGCCAGGCCGAGATCTTCATAGATCACACTCGGCGCGCTGATGGTTTTGATCTGCTCGCTGATCTGGTCCCACAGCCTGCGCAGATAGCGGATGTCCATGAGGATTTCATCGGCCCCGGCGCCTTCGGCCGCCGTGCGCAGGATGAACCCGCCCGCTTCCTTGATGCCTTCCTTGGCCACGCAATCGGTGACCACCTGCTTGAGGCGTTCGCGCTCGGCTTCGTCTTCGATTTTCAGCGAAATACCGACGTGAGCGGTGCGCGGCATGTACACCAGATAACGCGAAGGGATCGACAGCTGCGTCGTCAAGCGCGCACCTTTGGAGCCGATGGGGTCCTTGGTGACTTGCACCACCAGGCTCTGGCCTTCGTGCACCAGCGCACTGATGCTCTCGACTGCGGGACCTTCACGCATGGAGATTTCCGACGCATGAATGAACGCGGCGCGGTCCAGGCCGATATCGACGAACGCCGCCTGCATGCCGGGCAATACCCGCACGACCTTGCCTTTGTAGATGTTGCCGACGATCCCGCGCTTTTGCGTGCGCTCGACATGAACTTCTTGCAGGACACCGTTTTCGACCACCGCCACGCGCGATTCCATCGGCGTGATGTTGATCAGGATCTCTTCACTCATGGCAGGGTCTCGTTCAGGCATGTTCACGATAATGGCCAGCTACGACGCTTAGTGCGCGTTATTGGGTTGCCAACAGGGTATGCCGAAATGGCCGAGCAGTTGCGCGGTTTCGCACAGCGGCAGTCCAACCACCGCCGAGTAACTTCCAGTGAGCCCGGCGACAAACACCGCGCCCAATCCTTGAATGCCATAGCCACCGGCCTTGTCCCGGGGTTCGCCGCTGGCCCAATAGGCCGCCGCTTCATCAGGGCTGATCTCACGAAAACGTACGTGACTGGTGACCACCAAAGACTCGCAACGCTCACCGTCGAGCAGCGCAATCGCGGTCAGGACCTGATGCTCGCGCCCGGATAACATCTTCAGCATGGCGCACGCGTCGTCTTCATCAACTGGTTTGCCAAGAATTTTTCCGTCGAGCACCACGGCAGTATCTGCACCGAGCACGCAGCAGGATGCTTCAGACGAGACGGCGCCGCGCCCGGCCTCGGCCTTGCCGCGCGCCAGGCGCTCGACATAGGCCGACGGGGATTCATGAGTCAAAGGGGTTTCGTCGATATCCGCACTGATGGCGGTGAACGGCACGCCGATCTGCGTGAGCAGTTCACGCCGACGCGGTGAGCCAGAGGCGAGGTACAACCGTTTCATCAAGACCTCTCCCTGTCTAATGCCTGAGCGAATTAATTGATTTTGTAGCGTCGACGCAATCCGCGCAAACCGAAGCTGACCCAAGGCCAGAGCAACGCACTGACCAGTGCCGGCAATACCAGCGCCAGGGTTGGCTGACGGTTGCCGGTCAGGGCACTGAGCCATAGCTGTACCAGCTGGGCGAGGCCGAAGATCACCAGGATCACCAGGCTCTGCTGCCACATCGGGAACATTCGCAGGCGTTGTTGCAGCGCCAGCACCAGGTAGGTGATGAGCGTCAGGATCAATGCATTCTGGCCCAGCAGCGTGCCGTACAGCACGTCCTCGGCCAGGCCCAGGCACCACGCGGTGACCATCCCGACTTTCTGCGGCAGGGCCAACGCCCAGAACGCCAGCAGCAAGGCCAGCCACAGCGGGCGCAGGATTTCCATGAATTGCGGCAGCGGCGATACGCTGAGCAACATGCCGACGGCGAAAGTCAGCCAGACGATCCAGCCGTTTCGGGAAGCAGTAACACCGACCATTATTCTCGTCCCCCAGTGGTAGCCGGCGCGGAGACTGGCGGTTTGGCAGCAGGCTTGACGACAGCGGGCTGCGCCGCCGGTAGCTTGGCGGGTGCCGTCGCGGTAGGTTTGGCGGCAGGTTTGGCCGGGGTCGTGGCAGCCGGCGCGGCCGCTGCTGGAGTCGCCGGAGCAGCGGGAGCCGCAACAGCCGCCGGTACAACTGCCGGCCTCGGCACGGTTGCCGGAATGATCGGCCCACCGCCCTGCGCATCCAGGCTTTCCTGGGCCTGGGCCGCATCGTTGGCGCGTTCTTCGGCCGTGCGGGTGTCGCTGAACACCAGCAGCAGGTATCGGCTGCGGTTCAAGGCGGCGGTCGGAACGGCGCGAACAATGGCGAAAGGCTGACCGGAATCGTGGATCACTTCCTTGACCGTCGCCACCGGGTAGCCCGCCGGGAAGCGCTGGCCGAGGCCGGAACTGACCAACAGGTCGCCTTCCTTGATATCGGCGGTATCGGCCACGTGGCGCAGCTCAAGGCGCTCCGGGTTGCCGGTGCCGCTGGCAATGGCGCGCAGGCCGTTGCGGTTGACCTGTACCGGAATGCTGTGGGTGGAGTCGGTCAGCAACAGGACCCGGGAGGTGTAGGGCATCAACTCGACCACCTGGCCCATCAGGCCACGGGCATCGAGTACCGGCTGACCGAGCACCACGCCGTCGCGCTCACCCTTGTTGATGATGATGCGATGGGTGAACGGGTTGGGGTCCATGCCGATCAGTTCGGCCACTTCGACCTTTTCGTTGACCAGCGCCGAAGAGTTGAGCAACTCGCGCAGCCGAACGTTCTGCTCGGTGAGGGAGGCAAGTTTTTGCATGCGCCCCTGCAACAGCAGGTTCTCGCTCTTGAGTTTTTCGTTTTCGGCGACCAGTTCGGTGCGGCTGCCAAACTGGCTGGCCACACCCTGCCATAGCCGCTGCGGCAGGTCGGTGATCCAGTAAGACTGCATCAGCGCCAGCGACATCTGGCTACGCACTGGCTTGAGCAGTGTGAAGCGGGCATCGACCACCATCAGCGCGACCGATAGCACGACCAGCACCAACAAGCGCACGCCCAGTGAGGGACCCTTGGTGAAAAGCGGTTTAATAAGCCGCTCCTCCCAGGCAAATGTTCTCTTTATTCATACGGCATCAAACCGGCCTGGATGCAGACGACAGAAGATAAACGCGAACAGGCAGCACTGCAAAGTGCCGCCTGCGCGCTCACAGCATGGAGGCGATCCGGCGACTTATTCGCTGGAAAGCAGGTCCATGGTGTGTTTATCCATCATTTCCAATGCACGGCCACCGCCGCGAGCAACGCAGGTCAACGGGTCTTCGGCGACGATCACCGGCAAGCCGGTTTCCTGGGCCAGCAACTTGTCGAGGTCACGCAGCAAGGCGCCACCACCGGTCAACACCAGGCCACGCTCGGCGATGTCGGAAGCCAGCTCCGGCGGCGATTGCTCCAGTGCGCTCTTCACGGCCTGAACGATGGTCGCCAGCGACTCTTGCAGCGCTTCGAGCACTTCGTTGGAGTTCAGGGTGAACGCGCGTGGAACGCCTTCGGCCAGGTTGCGGCCACGAACGTCGACTTCGCGAACTTCGCCGCCCGGATAGGCGGTACCGATTTCCTGCTTGATGCGCTCGGCAGTGGACTCACCGATCAGGCTGCCGTAGTTGCGACGCACATAAGTGATGATCGCTTCGTCGAAACGGTCGCCACCCACCCGTACGGATTCGGCGTAGACCACACCGTTCAGGGAGATCAGCGCAATTTCGGTGGTACCGCCACCGATATCCACCACCATCGAACCGCGGGCTTCTTCAACCGGCAGGCCGGCACCGATCGCAGCAGCCATCGGCTCTTCGATCAGGAACACTTCACGGGCACCGGCACCGAGGGCCGATTCACGGATGGCGCGACGCTCAACCTGGGTGGATTTGCACGGAACGCAGATCAACACGCGAGGGCTAGGCTGCAGGAAGCTGTTTTCATGAACCTTGTTGATAAAATACTGCAGCATCTTTTCGCAGACACTGAAGTCGGCGATCACGCCGTCTTTCATCGGACGAATGGCAGCAATGTTGCCCGGCGTACGGCCCAACATGCGCTTCGCTTCGGTGCCGACAGCAACGACACTTTTCTGGTTACCGTGCGTCCGAATGGCCACAACCGATGGCTCATTCAGGACGATACCGCGCTCACGCACGTAAATAAGGGTGTTGGCAGTGCCCAGGTCGATGGAAAGATCGCTGGAAAACATGCCACGCAGTTTCTTGAACATGGGAAAGGGACCCTAGGCAACGCGTGGGTAAAAAAGTGCGGCAAACTCTAACAACGACAGGGATTTTGGGCAAGGCGCCAATATGTTAAATTGGCCGCTTTTCTGTGCACCAAGCCCCACAATCGCGGCCATATGACCGTAGAAGTGCGGTAGTGTTCCGACAATCTAACACACGGACGCCGTCCGTCTTGTTTTCCACTGGAGAATCCCAATGGCGCTTGAACGCTCCGACGTGGAAAAAATCGCTCATCTGGCCTGCCTTGGCCTAAATGATGCCGATCTTCCACACATTACTTCGGCCCTCAACAGCATTCTCGGGCTGGTCGACGAAATGCAGGCGGTCAATACCGATGGTATCGAGCCGCTCGCCCACCCACTGGAAGCCAGCCAGCGCCTGCGTGCAGACGTCGTGACCGAGAGCAACAATCGCGAGGCCTACCAGTCCATCGCACCAGCGGTCGAAAACGGCCTGTACCTGGTTCCGAAAGTCATCGACTAAAGGGAAAGAGCCTGCAATGCATCAATTGACTCTGGCCGAGATCGCCCGCGGACTCGCCGATAAAAAGTTTTCCTCCGAAGAGCTGACCAAAGCCCTGCTGGCGCGCATCGCCCAGCTCGACCCGCAGCTCAACAGCTTCATCAGCCTCACCGAAGAGCTGGCGCTCACGCAGGCGAAAGCCGCTGACGCACGCCGCGCCAATGGTGAGAACGGCGCGCTACTGGGTGCGCCGATCGCCCACAAGGACCTGTTCTGCACCCAGGGCATACGCACCAGCTGCGGCTCGAAGATGCTCGACAACTTCAAGGCGCCGTACGACGCCACCGTCGTCGCCAAGCTGTCCGCTGCCGGGGCCGTGACCCTGGGCAAGACCAACATGGACGAATTCGCCATGGGCTCGGCCAACGAGTCGAGTTACTACGGCGCGGTGAAAAACCCGTGGAACCTGGAACACGTGCCGGGCGGTTCGTCCGGTGGTTCCGCTGCTGCGGTGGCCGCTCGCCTGCTGCCTGCCGCCACCGGCACCGACACCGGCGGTTCGATCCGCCAGCC
>NZ_AKJF01000004.1 GCF_000282475.1 Pseudomonas sp. GM78 | reverse complement strand
CTTGGCTTCGCCCCTGCCGTTACGTAGCTGGTGACGACCTTGCGCCCAGTCCTCGAGCCAATCGGCGCGGTACACCTGGTATTGGTCGAACAGATCCGCCAGTCGCTCAGCCAGTTGATAGCGTTTGCGCAAATCGGGGTCATGGGTGAGAAAACGCTGTAGCGGTTCGAAGTGTGGCTGATTGATCAACTGCGGCAGCAGACGCATCAGGCGCCAGGTCAAGGGGGCTTTATCCAGCAGCGATTTGGCGGGAATTTCGTCGCGGCCCAAGACCTTCCGGTAGAGCTGCCACATGAAACTGCCGGGGAGCTGCACGTCGATGGCGGCGGCGATTCCGCAGCCACCCATGTCGTCATCTTCAGCGTCTTCAGCCAGTGCCAGCTTCAGCCATTGCGCGATGCCGTTGCTCTGTACCAGGGCGATTTCATTTTCCAGGGGAGCCAGCGGGTAGCGCCGCATCCAGCTCACCACCAGGCTGCGTAACTCGTCCAGGCGATTGCCGTGAACCACCATAAAACCAGCACTGAGGGACGTTGCGTCCGGCATAAAGGCTTCCTTGGAAAGCGCAAATCGAGGGAGGACTTTAACATTGAAGGCGATTGGCTTCATTTGTAGGAGCGCGCATGCTCCTACACAGGAAAAACGGGCACAAAAACAAAACCCCTACCTG
>NZ_AKJF01000003.1 GCF_000282475.1 Pseudomonas sp. GM78 | reverse complement strand
CTCGCCGCCACGGGCGTAGCCGTAACGGGTTTTGCTGTACCACTTCTTCTCGGACAGGCGCGGCAGGATTTTTTTCACATCCAGCCATTTGTCCGGATTCAAGCCTTCCTTGGCCGCCAGCTTGCGGGCGTCGTCAAGGTGACCGCTGCCGACATTGTAGGCGGCCAGGGCGAACCAGGTGCGATCCGGTTCCTGGATCGACTCGTCCAGCTGATCCTTCATGTAGGCCAGGTACTTGGCGCCTCCCATGATGCTCTGCTTGGGATCGAGGCGGTTGGATACGCCCATGGCTTGTGCGGTGTTCTGGGTCAGCATCATCAAGCCGCGCACGCCGGTCTTGGACGTCACTGCGGGCTGCCATAACGATTCCTGATAACCGACTGCCGCCAGCAGGCGCCAGTCGACTTTCTCTTTCTTGGCGTACGCCTTGAAGTGCTGCTCGTACTTGGGCAGGCGTTGCTGCAGGTGCTGGGCGAACGTGGTGGCGCCCATGTAGCCGAGTACGTCGACGTGCCCGTAGTAGCGGTCCTTCAAGCGTTGCAGGGTGCCGTTTTTCTTGACCTTGTCGAGGTACTCGTTGATCTCGTTGAGCAGGCTGTTGTCGTCACCGGCCGCCACCGCCCAGCTCTGATTGCTGGCGTCACCCAGGTCGAAGGCGACCCGGATGTTGGTGAAGTACACCTGGTTCATCGCGACTTCGTTGGAGTCGACCAGGGTCAGGTCGATCTGACCTTCGTCGACCATGCGCAGGAGATCAACGACCTCGACCGCGTCGGATTCTTCGTATTCGATGCCGGGAAATTTCTGTTTCAGCTGTGCGAGCTGCTCGGCATGGGTGCTGCCCTTGAGCACCATGATCTTCTTGCCGACCAGGTCCTTCGCGTCGGTAGGGCGCGACTTGCCGCTGCGGTAGATGATTTGCGGCGTGACTTCCAGGTAGGGGTGGGAAAACCGTACCTGCTTTTTGCGCGCTTCACTGCTGACCAGGCCGGCGGCCGCCAG
>NZ_AKJF01000002.1 GCF_000282475.1 Pseudomonas sp. GM78 | reverse complement strand
GCCAGGGCTCATCAAGACGTCCTGCCTTGCTTTCGGCCTTACGCCCCTTCGGGGGGTTGGCGCCTAATAAAAATAAGGAAGGCAGGTATGAGTATTCGTGCATGGGCTTGCGCTGCAACCCTGTTCGCCCCGGTTCTGGGTGCCAGCATGTTGTTTCCCTCAATGGCTCGCGCCGCGGACGACCCGATGGGTTCGCTGGTGCGCGGGGTGTTTGGTGACACCCTTGAGCGTGAACACGGCATCAAGATCTACGGCTGGGGCCAGGCAGGTGTGATCTACAACAACAACGGCACGGATGACGTCAGCAAACAAGGCTTCTTCAATACCGATGAAGGCGTGAACCTCAACCAGTTCGCCCTGGCCGTGGAAAAGAAACCCCAGAGCAATGTGGTCGGTCGTGTCGGACCGTTTCCTGGTCCCATGCCACAGGAAGCGGACTGGGGTTTTAACGTCACGGCCCTGTACGGCAAGGATGCGCGCTACTTCAAAACCTACGGTTGGGACGAAGACCTGGGCGTCAATCGCGAGAACAAGGCTGAAGATCCAGCGTTCACCATTGCCCAGGCCTACGTCGATTTCTATTTCCCGGTGCTCGGCGGTTCGGACCTGATGATCGGGATTTTCCACACACCGCTGGAAAATGAAATCGGCTTCGCCTTGCCCTCACCGGCGCCGACGGACTTCTACTCGCACACCTATTCCTTCATGCACGGCCCGGCCAAGCATGCCGGCGCGCTGTACTCGTTAAAACTGCCATCGGCCCCCGGCGAAAGCATGCTGGGCTTCGAACTGGGGGTGGTGCAGGGCTGGAACAACCTGCAAGACCCCAACCATGACCCGGATGTCATCGCCAACGTACGCTGGCGTTCGGCGGATTTCAGCACCTGGATCGACTGGGAAAACATCTACGGCAACGGCGCCGGCGACAGCTTCGCCGAATGCAGTTGCGGCTCCCCGA
>NZ_AKJF01000001.1 GCF_000282475.1 Pseudomonas sp. GM78 | reverse complement strand
TGGCCGCTTCGGCGGCATCCGTTATTGCCATGCGGGTCCAGGCACAAGCCACGCTGCAAAGCGCGCTGGCCACGGCGCGCTCCGGCGGATCGCTGTCGGGCTTCACCGGGCTGGAGGACGCGCTCGACACCGTCAGCAATAACAACACTGACCTGTACGGCTCCCTGGAGGATTTCAACCGGGACCAAGGTCGCACGGCCAACGTGGTGGCGGAGCTGAATGGCATTAACGGGAAGCAGCTCACCACGGCCGAGCAGTCGCTGAAAGGGCTTGAGGAGCAAATCGAGCAAGCCAAGGCCGGCTATGACCTGCAAATGGCGCAGTACGACCAGCAGCTGGAGTTCGCCCAGGCACAAATGGATGCGCTCAACGGCATCGATAACTCGGTGCAATCGGTGGCGGCGGCCATGCAGCAAATGAATGCGGCTGTGGTCGCGGCGCTTGCCGGGCAAGCTGCCGGCGCAGCCATGCAAAACACCACTGATAATAACGTCGCGCTGTTGGAATCGGTTTACCGGGCGGTACTCGGGCGCGGGCTCGATGGTAACGGACTGGCCACCTGGACGGCGGCCTTGGCTAACGGCACCGTCACCTACGAAAACCTTGCTCAGACGATCGCCACCGGTGGCCGCCTGAACGGGGAAACGATCATGCCTGGGTACGCCACTGGCGGATTGATTAGCGGTCCTGGCACCGGAACCAGTGACAGCATTTTTGCGCGACTCTCCAACGGTGAGTACGTGATGAGCGCTGACGCGGTGCGCATGTTCGGCACCGGATTGCTCGATCAGATGAACGCCGGGCTGTTGCCGGCGTTTGCCAACGGCGGGGCTATCGGGGAAACCGGACCACAGCTGCAGGTGACGTCGCCGAGCCGGATCTATAACGCCAATCAGGCGGGATCGATGAGCGCCGGCAACTCCAACGCTGGGCTCGTAGTTGAGATTCGCGCCCTCGGCGCGCGACTCGACCTGATCCAGGCTGAGACCAAGGCCGGCGCGCTCAACGGCGGAAAAATCGTGAAGTTGCTTGACCGGGTAACTGACGGCGGCAACGCCATGCTCACCAAGGAGCTTGCATGAAGATTATCAAGCCGCACTTCATCACGGATTCGATGTTGGTGAGTTCGTCGGTGGCGGAAAATGACTACCCGGCCTGGGTGTCTGGAACGACCTATGCGCTCGGCGCGAGAGTAATTCGCACCAGTGTGCACAAGGTGTTTGAAAGGCTGGTGGCGGGGGCGGGAACAGTCGCTCCAGAGCTCGACACGACCAGCCCGGCCGTCTGGCTGGATGTAGGGCCGACGAAGAAGTGGGCGCCGTTCGACAACGTAGTGGGCACGCTCGCGACGGGCACTTCCCCGCTGAATTACACCCTGCGCACCGGATTCACCGACAGCCTGGCGCTCTTTGAGCTGACTGGCCGGTATGTGGACGTGGTGATGAAGGACGGTGCCGGTGGTGTGGTGGTTTATCAGAAAAGGATCGATCTCGAGGCAGGCGACATTGAGACGATCTTTGACTGGTTTTTCACTGAGCTGGACTTGCGAAGCGACATTGTCATCACCGATCTGCCGGGGCAATACGCGAGTGCAGAACTGTCGATTTCGGTCATTACCACCAGCGGTACCGCCTCAGTTGGTGTGATCAAGCCCGGGCTGATCAGCGATCTGGGTGAAACGCAGTACGGGGCCAAGGTCGGCATCGACGACTACAGCCGCAAGGAGCGGGACGCCTTCGGCAACACGGTCATTACCAAGCGCGCCTACAGCAAGCGCGGCAGCTTCACGATGATGACCACGCTCGGCACCTTCAATCGCGTCTACCGAACACTCGCGGCGCTGAGGGCCACGCCGTGCGTGTACATCGGCACGGAGGATGCTGGCTATGAGCCGTTGCTGATTTACGGCTTCTTCACCAGTTTCAATATCGACATCACTTACCCGGATTACCACCTCTGCTCGCTTGATATCGAGGGCCTTATCTAATGCCAGTCACACCACTACCGTTTCTTGATCGAACCGCGGCGACATTCAAGACCGACACGGACACCTTCTTCGGATCGAAATTGCCACAGTTCTCGGTTGAGGTGAATCAGGTCGCGACGGATTTAACGAGCGCCGTCGCCTCGGCGCTAGCGTCTAAAAACGCGGCGGCAGCAAGCGCGGCTGCTGCACTTTCTTCCAAGAACGCCGCAGCCACCAGTGAGACCAATGCGGCAACGAGCGAAGACAATGCCCTGACCTCGAAGAATGCAGCGGCGACCTCGGCAACAGGAGCTAGCGGCAGTGCTACAGCTGCCGCAACCTCAAGGACAAACGCTGCTACCAGCGAAACCAACGCGCTTGCGTCGAAGAACGCAGCGGCAACCTCAGCGACAAACGCAGCCACCAGTGAAGCCAACGCGCTGGCGTCTAAAAACACGGCTACAACCCAAGCAACAAACGCCGGTGCTTCTGCAACTGCGTCGGCAGGTAGTGCTACGGCAGCAGCCGCTT